>CAYOUG010000001.1:0-284280 GCA_964407105.1 uncultured Candidatus Saccharibacteria bacterium
AAAGTTTTTATAAATTTTAGATAAAGAAAACGCCGTACCTTGTGGGTCGTGCGTTCTGTGCGGATTTTCTATCGAGGTATTCCGTTCTTCTAGAAGTTCACACGGTCTTCGCCTGCTTTTCGTTAGCAAGCTCGAGCAACCGGTAAACCACGGCAGCTGGTTCAATACAACCCCACTCGCCGCCATGCGTCTCTTTATAGGCAAGCATGAAGCCCGCCACCGCTTGGTCTTCAACCATCAGCCTACTGACCAGATTCTGGACAAATCGAGGATCAGTAGCTTCGGCAGACACCCGTCTGCTAATTTCAATATCTACTGGCATGACAATTCTCCTGTGTTCTGCGATTCTGTAATTGACCGCATCTTCAAAAGCACAAAATACTCTAGAAGATACGGTCAATTAATCAAGACACTAAAAACCTATCTGATACAGATAATAACATACTATATATAAAGAGTCAAGTAAAATTTGGAGCTGCTATTTCTCCAAATCCAGCACATCGTCAATCCTGATCTGCTTCACAAAATCTGGTACGTGACTTACAAGTATCATGGCGCCTTCATATTTATCGAGCGCTTCGGCAATAATAGGAAGATGACGGAAGTTTATGTGATTGGTCGGCTCATCTAGAATAAGCAACCCCGGTTTTTGAAGCACGAGCCGAGCAAAAGCCACGAGCCCTTTTTGCCCCTCAGAAAGATCGCCAATGCGTGTGTGAATCATGTCACCTGTTATTAAAAAACCAGCAGCAACCGAACGCATTTCTTGCTCAATATGTTTTTCCATTACCGCAAGCAAACAATCATAAACAGTGTCATTAAAATTGAGAGTGGAAAAATCCTGCCGATAATACCCAACACGAATACCTGGTAAAATAATGGAGTTTTCTGCGGTGTTCGATGCAAGAGTCTCAAGAAGTGTTGTTTTTCCTATCCCGTTTGGCCCCCTTAAAAGTAGGTGCTGGTTGCGTCGCAAAACAACATTTGTTTTTCGTTTTACTGGCTTGTGTGTTTTTGGATTAATTGTTTTAAACTCTGTGATTGTTAAAATATTTCCTGTAATTTCCGGCTGAGATTGTATGCGAAATGAACGAATCATTTTGTCCTCACGACGAATATCTATTTTTTCCTCTTCAAGTTCCTCAGCTTTTTCACGCATGCGACGTGCAACAAGTCGCATCTGTCCTCCCTTATTTGCAAAAAAGTTTGCTTTGTCTTTGTTTTCTTGAATTTCTTTTGCAAGCTGTGCATTTTTTCGATTTTCTTTTTCTACTCGCGCAGTAATTTCTGCGACAACATCAAAATAATTGCCCACATACTGCTCAAGTTTTTTTGTAAATATATTGAGATAAATAACGCCATCGGTAAACGCGTTGAGAAATTCTGCATCATGAGAAATGACGATTACTGTTTTTTTGTAATCAATCAAAAAATTTGTGAGGTGCTCAATCCCCGCTTTGTCTAAATTATTTGTCGGTTCATCAAGAAGCAAAATATCTGGATCTTGAATAAGTGCTGCGGCCAAAAGAAGTCGGGCCTGCTGACCGCCCGAAAATGACTTAATTATTCTGTCGTGCGGAGCGTGCAAATTGACCACCTCAAGCACTGCATCTATCTTTGGATCAATATCATAAATTTTCCCCACATCTTTTCTC
Source organism: uncultured Candidatus Saccharibacteria bacterium (assembly GCA_964407105.1). Classification (GTDB taxonomy): domain Bacteria; phylum Patescibacteriota; class Minisyncoccia; order Phycocordibacterales; family CALRHW01; genus SICJ01. The sequence continues at coordinate 1,656 of CAYOUG010000001.1, forward strand.
AAGCCAGCTTTTACTGCATCGTTAAACGCTTTTTCAAAAAATGCGAGTACTGTGAGTTCAAGCTCTTCACGAGGAATTACTTGATGCGCTGTCGCTATCGTCATCCCCTTGGTTATAAAAATCTCACCAGACTCTGGCTTAAGTGTGTGAGTTATAAGTTCAAAAAGCGTGCTTTTTCCTGCACCATTTTGACCCATCACTGTAATTTTCGATCCTCGACGCACCGAACAATCCACTTCTTGTAAAATTGGTTTGTTGTGCCCGAAATCAAAACTTACCCCCTCAAAACGAAGTACAGTGTCTTCGCGACCCCCCGATTTAGACATAGATATAGAGAGTACCACATTTTTGTATAAATACTAACTATAAATATACACCTCCCTACTTCAACGGATTTTCTCCTTTAATAACTCGAAGTAAAACCATAATAATCGCTATCACCAAAAGCACGTGAATAAATCCACCTAAAGCAAAACCGCCGAAAAAACCAAGAGCCCATAAAACCACTAAAACAATTGCGATTGTAGTAAACATATAATGTATCTTATTTAATAATTAATAATTCTGTATCCTTTAATGTTGAGTCGCTACTGATATAACTATATACCTAATGACAAAGAATAGCTATCACTGTAGTATGAATTTAAAACCAAAATACACTATTAAAAACAGAAAATATATAACCATCGCAAGTCCAATAACTATAAGTAAATTCGGACCCTCAGGATCATTCACAAACAAAAAAATTACTCTCGAGAACACAAGAGAGATTATCCCTAAGATTAACAGTGGGGTCTTTTTTGATTTTATATACATTCTTTTTTAACAATTTTACCCTAAAACGTATTTGCTGCGGGTCAGGGACTCGAACCCCAATAAACAGCTCCAAAGGCTGCTGTCCTACCATTAGACGAACCCGCAATACCGTTCACAATACTTCAAATGGAAAGATTATTCAACTGAACACATATTCACAAGCGCAAGCTCTAGTGGTAAATGTGAAATGTACGCCCTACCCGTACGCTCATAAACAGAGAGCATTTCCAAAAGAACCCCGGAAGAAATATTTAAATCGGCTTGCGTGGAAAGATTTTTAAGCCAAGCAAAATCTTCAGCTGATACCTGACCTTCAATATATTTTTCCATTACTGGAGCTACACGCAAAAGCATTAAGAAACGCAATTTCTCTAAAAGCAATTTCATAAACACATTCATATCAACATTGTGTTCTACAGCACTTTTTACAGCAAGCAATGCTTTTTCTATATCTTTTCGTCCGATAGCTTCCAAAATATCATTCACAATTCCACCACGTGGCGCACCGGTGATACTTTCTACATCAGCAAGGGTGATTTTATTACCAGCCCCCCGTAAATCACCCGACGAACTAAGAACTTTTTGCAAAATACCAATAGTGTCGCGAAAAGACCCGTCGCCCAAAATTGCCACAAGATCTGCAGATGAAACGTCGAGTGCAACGCCTTCTTCTTTTGCAAGATCCATAACCATTTTTTTTAATATTTGTTGTCCGGGCTTTTTAAAAATAAACGACTGACAACGAGAAACCACAGTTTCAGGAAGTTTTTCCATCTCTGTAGTAGCAAGAATAAAAACAACATGAGCTGGTGGTTCTTCTAGTGTTTTAAGAAGTGCATTAAACGCTTCTTTTGTAAGCATGTGCACTTCGTCAACAATGTATACCTTGTACTTAGATTCAAAAGGCAAAGTATTTACAGACTCACGAATTTCACGAATGTCATCTATTCCGCGATTTGAGGCGGCATCTATTTCATATAAATCATTTGCACTTGTACCTATTTCACGAGAAAAAATACGGGCGACACTTGTTTTACCCGTGCCCCTTGAACCAGCAAAAAGATAAGCATGCGAAATATTGTTTTGTTTAATAGAATTTTGAAGCACCGAAACAATATGATCTTGACCGATAACATCAGAAAATTTTTGTGGACGATATTTTCGATACAGCGCAACGTCGTGTTGTGTGTGCGTCCCATCCTCGCGAGAATGACTGGAATCTTTTTTCATGTAAATCAGTATAACAGAAAAAGTGGTGTAGCTAAAAATATATGTTTTTATATATGTTGTGTGGTGTGAGAAGTTTTTAGACAAAAAAATACCGCCGGGCGTCTTGGTAGACAGCGCCGGCGGCGGGGGTGGTGGCCTTTTTTGTCGGTAGCCACCGAACATATGAACCGATTCAGATTCAGACTTTCTCTACGCGCCCGTGCGCGGAGAGTGTGAACACTCCAGTCGGACGACCCTCATCACATTTACCGAAAGATGAGAGGTCACCGAGCGTGGTTCACGCGCCGGCGAAGAAGTCGACGATGTCACAGCCGTTGATGTCGAGGCGATTATTGTTGATCCACGTCCAACCACTAAAAACATTCATACGGGTTTCCTCCTTCTTTCGACGAGCCCCACTGGCAACGAAGCCAGTGTATTTGGGCGAAGAGAACCTATCAAAACTACAAAGAGCACTTTTGTTTGAGCCTGATGACACCTTCTACCCCCAAACGGAGGAATTATTGGCCATCGCCATCAGACTCTCACGGAAAAGAGCTTAGCACAGTATAAAAAATCTGTCAAGCGATTTATTGTAATTATGCAAAATAATAATTCAAAAATAAAAAAAGATGGCTTTATAAAGCCATTATTAGACAAATAAAAGACCCTCCACACTTGCTCACTCACAAAGTGTGGAGGGTCCGGACGCCTTTGCGTCCGTGCGTGGAGGGGGTTCCTCAGGAGTTCAGGAGGGAAGGAGAGAGATTACACATTCTTTGCGTTTTTTCTCCTATTCTCTGCGTTTGCTTGTGGTACTGGTTACTTGTATGTGTATCTTTTGAACAAACACACATGAGATCCTACGCGAATCTCAAAAAACCGCATACCGGCATACGAAAATTCACAAGAACCAGCTTCTCTTTTATCGTATTCTCACAAAGAAGTAGTGTCAATAATAGTTGTGCACAGTTTTTAACGGTGTGTTTTTATATATTTTTCTACCAATACCGAAACCTGATCAGCATTTTCTGTATTCATAAGTTGTACCCGAAGTTCCTTTGCGCCTTCCCAACCATTTACATAAGCTTTGTAATGTTTCTTCATTGTTGCAAAATTTTTGATGCCACCAAAAAGTTTTTCAAAAAGACGAGTATGCTCCACCATCACATTTAGTTTATCTGTAATTTTTTTTGGTCTTAATTCTGGAGCAAAAAGCCAGGGGTTACCAAAAATTGCACGGCCAAGCATTACCCCATCAGCTCCGCTTTCTTTTGCTTTTTTTCCCGCATCCTCAATATCCAAAGCATCTCCATTTCCAAAAATAAGTGTATCGTGACCCGGCATACCACTAGCAATAGCATTACGAATTTCTACCGCATGCTTCACCTCTTCCCAATGCGCCGGTACTTTTGACATTTCTTTTCTGGTACGAGCATGCACAGTAATCAACGCTGGATTTTCTGCAAGAAGTTCTGGGAGCCAAGTGTTTAATTCATTTTTATTAAATCCAATACGCGTTTTTACAGAAACCGGCAAATCACCAGCGCCCTCTTTTGCAGAACGAATTATTTGACGTGCGAGTTTGGGATTTTTCATAAGTGCGGCACCAGCATTCTGACGTTCAATACTTTTATCTGGGCATCCCATATTTATATCTATACCATCAAAACCAAGTTCACGTGCAAGTTCGGCTGCTTTTTTCATTATTTCGGGACGTGAAGTAAAAAACTGCGCAATAATTGGTCGTTCTGCTTTAGTGAAAATCAAGTCGTGCATCAATGCTTCCTTCCCGCCCATAAAAAGACCATCCGCAGAAACAAATTCTGTCCACATCGCATCGGGCTTGCCGTATTTTGCAATAAGTCGACGAAACGCCGCGTCGGTTACATCGGCCATTGGTGCAAGTACAAAAAGCGGTTTCCCGCCTTTTGCTTCTTTTAGTTTTTGCCATACATTCTTCATGTATGACTACATTACCACAACACACACATTCTACAAAAACTAGAGTCCAAACATCGTACTAACATCTCCAGCACCAAGAGCAGTATTGTATACACGAACATCATCTATAAGTCCTGAAAAATATCCAAATGGACTTACTATTTTTATTACACCGATTACTATTCCGTCTACACCAGGAGTCCACAACTTACTCGTATTTTGTGTACCAACAAGTACGCCATCTACATAAAATTTTCTATCTGTCGCAGATGTAAATACTCCCACAAGATGATGCCAACCAGCAGAAAGTGCTGGTCCTGCGATATCTCCCTCCGCTCCTGCATTATATCGAGCAAGCATGTGGGGTACTCCACTAATAATTCTTAATGCATAATATGAACCGATATAATCTGAATCTATAAGAGACACCACCGTACCATTACCATTTGCCCAACCAGCGAGTGTAAATGGATAACCGGTGATAGTGGACGCCGCCTTTACATATTGACCAACACCACTAAGTTTTATCGCTTGTCCACTGTGACCAGAATCAAACGTTGGAGAGCCGACAATTGTACCATTATTATTTCCTGCACTATCATTTACATCACCGTTGAGTTCATAAAATGCAACCGGATCAGAAGACCCACCAGAACCTCCCCCACCTGGATTTCCTGGTTGATCTGGGGTTGTTACTGTAATTGTTTTTGATTTCTCTTTACTTCCTCCTCCACCAGTACAAGTAATAACAAATGTTGTTGTTTGTGAAAGAGGTTGAGTTACTTCAGAACCGGATGTTGATTTTGTTCCAGACCAACCATTTGAAGCAACACATTCTGTAGCATTTGTTGAAGACCATGTTAGTGTGGCAGTATTTCCGGTTGTAACAGAAGACGGTGAACCTGAAAAAGATACTGTTGGAGCTGAAGGAAGAGCTGGAGCAATAGTAATGGTGTGTGGATCAGTGTCAGTGCCACAGCCATTCGTTGCAGTAATGTTTATTGGAAATGTACCAGCCAGTGTCGGTGTTCCTGTAATTTTATTATCTGAAAACGAAAGTCCCGCAGGAAGAACACCTGATACTGAATATGTTGCTGAACTTCCAGAACTACTAATAGTATGAGAGAACGAAGATGAAACAGATCCGCTAGAAGAATTACTTGAAGTAATGTTTGGAACAACACATGGTGTTGATTTACCTTCCACCGCCCCAAGAGACGCAACGGTATGTCGTATCTCATTGAATACGTCATGAATTGAAAAAATTGAAGGTACTCTGTTTGTAAGAATACTATTTTCAAGTGGTTCAAAATCTCCCCCACTCCAATTTGTTACTGGTGGAGCACCTGTAGTGTAATCATTTCCAAATACATATGTACCATAAGAAGGAGGGGCAGAAACAAAATGGTTGTGATTCCAATTTGCTGTCAACATTTGCGTTGGAGTAACTTTTGTAAGATCAAGTGTTACAGCGCTAAAAAGATTGCCGATATAATTTGTGTTAGGACCTGGTACGGCGCGAAGAAAAAGTGTTTGTTTTATTGTGTTATTAACAAACAACACATTATCCGTTGTTTTATTTATTTGAGATGTAAAGTTTGATGAATTTGCATCAAGAGAAACATTAACAAATGCTGTGTTTTTTATAATTTCATTTGGGGCAAGGGCGGCAACAAAAATTCCTTGCGCTGTAAAATCTTTTACGTTAAGACCGTACAAAATATAGTTGTCCATCTGGCCATTACCAGTACCATCTTCCGGACCAGGTTTGTATATTTGATAAACGTCTGGATGTGCGCCTGTGTTTGCCGCATCAATATCTGAACCCGTAACGTTTACAACGGTTTGTGTACCGGTCACCATGTCTGACTTTAGCTTTGTTACTTCTGTATTCATTACCAAAATAGCGCTCGTTGGACCATTTGGCATATCAGAAAAATCAGAATCGGTAACATAATACGACGCAGTTCCCACAAGATCTGCGCTTGGAGAAACATAGCGACCGCCCAATGAATTAATTTTTACTTTATCAAGCCACAAGATCGTTCTGGGATCAGCGCCACCATAACCTGTGTAAAAATTGCCCACAGAATTTGTCTCAAGTGTTACATTTTTTAAATGAATACGAGCAGTTTTTGGTCGTGCTTCTGTAATAATCACTTGATTTTGATTTACTCCAGGCGCAGTGGTAATAGTAACAAAACGATCATTTGCTTTTGCAAACGTCGTTCCCCATTTCATATTAAAAGAATACGTACCGGGAAGTGCATAAATAACAGCACCATCTACTGAACCATATTGAAGTTGGATTTTTTCTGTTGCTTTTGAGAGAGTAAGAAATGGATTTTGTAATGTACCATCTCCAGTGGTGTCGTTACCTTGCGCAGAAATATATTTAGGAGTACGAGTAAGTGAGCCCGCACCATTTGTCCAAAGTATTAAAGAATAAACACCATTGAAATATGGAACTTTATTGATCGTTTCTTGATAATTTCCAGCGAGTACAAGTGGTACACCAGATGTTTTAGGCCACGCAATAGCTCGAACCTCAACTTTTCCATCAGGAAAATCTGCAGCTTTAAGTTTTACCCAATATTCAGCCACATTTGTTGCTGGATTTTTTTGCATCTCTGTAGAATCAATCCACGCACCACCGTTGGCGCTAAAAGAAACTTTTTGTATTCCGTTTGCATGAAATGCAACAACGCCAACCCGAATTTCTTCACCACTGTTTATCATTTGAAAAGGAACAGTAGTAAAACGTGCAATTGCTTTTGCTGTGTATCCTGAAGCAGAAGCATTACCAACAGGGGCGGGTTGCGCAGTAGGACCAGAAAATCCAGAACCGGGGGTCAAAAAAAGTGCATCATTACCTGACTGTTGTGGGGGTTGTGTATTTCCACCAGACTGATCAGCTGGTGGATTTGCAAGTGAAAGCGCTAAGTCTATTGCGTCTATAATATTGTTTCCGTCACAATTACCAGGAGTGGTTGGTAGAGCAACACCCCAATTATTAACCACCTGCATCAAAGTACAATTAGCCTGATATATTGTAGCGAATCCATTTGACCGACTCCAATTTGTAACTAAATCACGGATAGTTTGTGTAGACGTCATAAAAAACGCCACAACAGACACAACAAGAAGAATGGCAACACAAAACACCTTTAGGTTGGGATACTTTTCAAAAATATTCATAATTGGTTTTTAATTGATAAAAATCTTATTCAATTGTAATACGATTGAAATAAAAAAAACAGGCGTTGATAGGTCATCAACATTAAAACTTAAGAAATATTTTTTTACCAAAACGAAGATCAATATATTTAAAATTATCAATAAATTTTCGCGGATCTGAAGAGGTTGTTTTATCGTTTAAAATAGATGCGAGATTTGAAAAAACCACAGAAAGATCATCTCTAGTAGTAATATAAATAACACCTCCACGCTTAGTATGAAGCTCCACATCTCCATCATCGTAAACAAACACACCCTCTAAAGAAAAACCAAGTTTTTGAATTTCAAGAATAAATGCATGAATCCGATTAAATAATTCTTTATCTTTGTAAAAATATTCACCGATTGGTTTTTCTGAAAAAACACGTCCATAATATTTAATATATACATCACCAGAAAAATTTGGTGCTGAAGAAAAAATAAAACCACCCTTGTCTATAAAATAACAATCATTCGTAGGAGTAATTTTGTGCGTTTCTTCACTGTTTGTACTCTTACACCACACAGCAAAAGGCTCTCGCAAAGATACTTTAATATTTATCGAGTGTAGATTTACAAAAGAAATTGATGCTGTTTCTAATCGAGAAAAATCTTTTAATAGTCCGTTTTCAATTGCTTTTTTTGAATATAAAAAAATATTACTTTTTGAAAAAAGTTTAAAATAATTGCCAGAAATATGTTCTTTGGTGTAAGCAACCATTTCATCACCCAACACTTCGTTGTTGCCCTCCAACAGAATGTCACGAATAGAAAAAAAAGAGAGCTGTGAAAGAATAATTGGTGTTGCTAAAATAACCAAAAACACCACGACTCCGAAAGAAAATTTAAACCACACTTGTTTTCTGCGTTTTTTTGCGAGTTGTGGTGATCTTAATGTAGAGTGGTGCTTAAGCACGTTTATGCTTTCTTAATAACTCCTTTGTTCATATATTTATGAAGAACTTCTGGAATAATAATAGATCCGTCTGATTGCTGATTATTTTCAATAATAGAAATAAGAATGCGTGGAGATGCAAGCGCTGTATTGTTGAGAGAATGTGCAAATTTGAGTTTTCCATCAAAATCTTTATAACGAATATTTAAACGACGGGTTTGAAAATCGTGAAAATATGAAGATGAATGAGTTTCACCGTAAGCTTTTTGTCCTGCGCGCCATGTTTCGATATCATATTTTTTTACCTGACCCAAACCAAGATCACCACCACAATTCACAACAACGTGATATGGGAGACCGAGCGCCTGAAGAAGTTCTTCTGCATTTTTTGTAAGTTCTTCATGGAATGCCACTGAAGTTTCATGATTTGCTTCGCAAAGTACAACCTGCTCAAATTTAAAAAATTCATGTACACGATAAAGACCCTTTACATCTTTTCCATGACTTCCAGCTTCACGACGAAAACATGGAGAAAATGCAAGCATTTTTAATGGAAATTGCGTTCTGTCTATTACTTCGTCCATAAAATGAGCCATCGTCGCCACCTCAGCTGTACCCGCAAGATATTCTCCGTCCTGAGTTTTATACAAATCTTCTTCACCTTGAGGAAGGTATCCTGTACCCAAAAGTGTCTCACGTTTTACAAGTGACGGAACAATCATGGGTGTAAATCCATTTTTGGTTACAAAATGTTCCATAACAAATTGCCAAAGTGCAAAACTAAGCAGAGCTCCATCGCCTTTCAAAAAATATCCACGAAAACCAGCAACCTTTGAACCACGATCAAGATCAACCATGTTCAAATTTTCCATTAATTCAATATGGGTTTTTGGAACAAAATCAAATTTTGGAATCTCTCCCCAAGTGCGTACCTCTCTATTGTCTGCGTCACTTTCACCTTCTGGCACAGAAATATCTGGCACGTTTGGCACCTGCACCATTGCCATTTGCCAATGTTTCATTACTTCTTTCAATTCATCTTCTTGGGTAGAGAGTGCCGTTTTCACTTCTTTCATTTCTTCAATAAACTTTGCACGCTCATCTGGATCAGCTTTCGTTATTTTTTCATTATACTCATTTTGTTGTGCACGTTTTGATTCTATAGAAACAATAAGTTCTCGACGTTTATCATCATGTACAAGCAATTCATCTACATCAAATGAAAGGTGCTTTTTGCGAGCGGCTTCTTTAATAAGGTCTTTGTTTTCTCTAATAAATTTAATATCAAGCATGATGTTTAATTATACGGCTTTTATAGCTCTTGGCGAGTGTAACTAAATGAGACTTTAACATTTCTTTAGGAAAAAATCATATCAGAAATGGTTGAATTTTTAAATACCCACAAAAACATGAAATACGACAAACAATACCCCATTAAAATTCTACCGAAATCAGACTTTCCACCACTACTAAAACATATCAATGATCCGCCACAAACACTCTATATAAGAGGTGTTCTACCAAACGACCCAGAAACCAAATATCTTTGTGTGGTGGGTTCACGAGCATATACAAATTATGGAGAAGAAGTGTGTAAAACACTCATATCTGGCTTACGAGGACAAAACATAATAATAGTATCTGGTCTTGCGCTTGGTATTGATTCAATCGCTCACCGCTCTGCACTCGATGCCAAACTTACCACTATTGCTGTACCGGGTTCTGGTTTAAATTCCCATGTGCTGTATCCGCGAGCAAACTGGCAATTAGCAGAAAAAATTCTTGATTCTGGTGGAGTAATCATTTCTGAAGAAGAACCCTCCTATCGCGCCACGCCGTATAGTTTTCCAAAACGCAACAGAATTATGGCGGGGATGTCTCATGCTGTGCTTGTTATAGAAGCCGAGCTTAAATCTGGCACACTCATCACATCAAAATACGCAACAGAATACAATAGAGACGTTTTCACAGTCCCCGGCTCTATTTTTTCAAAAAAATCTGATGGGCCACACATGCTTCTAAGACTGGGCGCTACACCCGTGAGAAAAAGTGATGATATTTTAGAAGCGCTTGGTTTCAGTGTTGAAGATGAAAATAAAAAAGAAAAAACACCGGAACAAATACAAGCGCTTTATCAAAAAACTCTTACACTTTGCACACCCGACGAACGCGCCACGCTCAGCATTCTCGCCGACACATCTCATACGCGCGACGAACTCATTAGACTTCTCACAAAATCTCTTGAAAAACCAGTTTCAGAAATTACAGCATTACTCATGATGATGGAAATTAAAGATCTTATTGTTGAAAAAATGGGAGAAATATTTATAGTGTAAATTTGCAAAAAAAAATTATCTATAGTATTAATTGAGTCACATGAAATTACTTATTGTCGAGTCGCCAGCAAAAGCAAAAACTATTTCAAAATATTTGGATGGTAAATTTACTGTGAAAGCATCAGTAGGTCATATTCGTGATTTACCAAAAAATAATAAAAAAGCAATCGACATCGAAGGTGGTTTTATTCCTCACTATGAAATTTCAAAAGGTAAAGAGAATGTTGTGTCAGAAATAAAAGCGCTCGTAAAAAAAGCAGATGAAATTTATCTTGCTACCGACCCTGATCGAGAAGGTGAGGCTATAGCTTGGCATATTGCGCAAGCCACGGGGATTAAAAATCCACAACGTGTCGTTTTTCACGAAATCACCAAAGATGCAGTAACAGAAGCAATTCAACATCCGCGCGATATAGACGACAATTTAAAACAAGCTCAAGAAGCACGACGTGTGCTCGATCGTCTTGTGGGTTACGATCTTTCCGGCATCATCTGGAAAAAAGTACGCTACGGTCTTTCTGCTGGACGCGTACAGTCGCCAGCTCTTCGTATTCTAATGGAAAGAGAACGAGAAATCCGCGCGTTCATTTCTAATAAATTTTGGACAATCACCGCAGATCTTGAAAACACTGCAAAAAATAAACTCACATACACATGCGCGGACGAGCCAACAGATTTTTCTGTTGTAGAAAAAATTCTCTCTGCGGGAAAAGCTGGTGAATGGAAAATTACAGATATTAAAGAAACAGAAGTAAAACGTTCACCACGTGCACCGTTTACCACGTCCACACTTCAACAAGCCGCAAGTTCACGACTTGGTTTTGCTCCATCAAAAACGATGGGGATTGCGCAAAAACTTTATGAAGCTGGACATATTTCATACATGCGCACAGACAGTACAACCCTTAGCTCACTTGCTATCGAACAAATTTCTGGGGTTATAGAAAAAAAGTTTGGAAAAAATTATCTCTCAGTGCGTGCATATAAAACAAAAAGTAAAAATGCACAGGAAGCACACGAAGCCGTACGACCAACACATTTTGGTAGTGAAAATGCTGGAACAACCGATGAACAAAAAAAACTTTATCGACTTATTTGGCGTCGAGCAGTGGCTTCTCAAATGTCTGATGCAAATACGTTGCGTACACGCGTGACCACAAACATTGGTATAGCAGATGGTGTTGCGGGCGCTAAAACAGAGGCAATCCCCGATTTTCACGTCAATGGTTCTCGTATTCTTTTTGATGGGTGGTATGCCGCTGATCCCGCCGCTCGACAAGAAGATGTAGAACTCCCAAAAATGAGTATCGGTGAAGCATTAAAACTTATTGAAATAAAAACGGAAGAAAAAGAAACTCAACCACCAACACGTTATTCTGAAGCGGGTCTTGTAAAAGAGTTAGAAAAGCGCGGTATCGGTCGCCCATCTACTTACGCAAATATCATTAAAACAATTGTCGATCGTGGATACGTCCTCAAACAAAACAAAGCACTCGTACCCACAGACATTGGCGATGTTGTGAGCTCGTTTCTCGAAGACAATTTTATGAAATATATCAGTGATTCATTTACTGCTGAAATGGAAGATAAGCTCGATGATATTGCAGAAGGAAAAGCTGAATATGAGAAAATTTTAAGCGCCTATTACAAACCATTAGCAAAAGAAGTTAAAGAAAAAGAAAAGCTCGCAAAAGCCACAGACCTCGGAAAAGCTCCAGCAGAATTTAAATGTCCTGTATGCAAAAGCGACATGATTATCAAACTCAGTAAGAGTGGAAGGTTTATGAGTTGTGAAAAATTTCCTGAATGTACTGGTGCTCGCACAATAGAAGGAAAAGAACTTGAGGGTCCAAAAGAAACAGGCGAAATGTGTCCTGAATGTAGTACAGGTAAACTCATAGAACGCGACGGAAAGTTTGGACGTTTTATCGCATGCAACAATTATCCAAAATGTAAGTTTATTAAAAAAGACGCCGAGCTTGAAAAACAAAATTCTACTGGTGTAACATGTCCTATCTGTAAAGATGGAATGATGACTGAACGCAGAGGACGTTTTGGACTTTTTTATAGTTGTAGCAATTATCCAAAATGTAAGCACGCCATAAAAGCAAAACCGACAGGAAATATTTGTGGCTACATGCGCGAAAACGGCCCGTGTCCTGCGCTAATGATGGAAGGTACGAAAACAATTCCCGAGCGATGTTCAGATAAACTGTGTCCAAATCATAATCCGCATAAGTTGGGGAAATAAAAGCACAGAACATATCCGTCTGTTCTTTTATTTCTCAATTCATTAAAACAATAACACTGTGTCTCGAAAACCACGCATAAAAGCCTGCTGGCTTTTTGCTACGCTCGGCCCGTCGGCCTGCGCGATGCTTTTCTCGACACAGTGTTATTGTTTTACAAATCTACACACTAAAATTTTTGATTGAATACAGCTCCTCCTCACTCTCCTGCTTTTCTGTTTTTGAGCGATCGTCAGCAAGATCTGATGTGAGAATTGGTTCTGGCGTTGAGGTTTCTTGCGATACTACATTTTGCCCCATTACCTCATCTGCATTTATAGATAAAGGTGTGGATGTATTTTTCCCAAGTGTCTCAATATGTTTATCAAGCATCGCTGTAGCACCGCGAGATTTTTGCGATTCAAGCATATCTAAAATCGTGCGTAAGTCATCGTTTGAAAAGAAATCAATAGAAAGCTTTCCCCCATTTTCTTTTCGTTCAATAGACACGCGGGTGCCAAGCGTTTCAGAAAGTTTTTCTTCAAGTTCCACAAGCTCCGGGTCATGCATGAGCTCTTTCTTACGCACTTTATCAAAAGCAATTTTTCGAGAAATTGCTTCAGCTTCGCGTACTGTAAGTTTTTTGTAAACAATTTCTTTAAAAAGAGTATTTTGTTCTTCTGGTCTATCAACAAGCATCATGAGCGGACGCGTATGACCTTCAGAAATTTTTCCTGCACCGAGTGCATCAAGAATTTCCGATGGCAAAGAAAGAATACGGAGCGTGTTACTTACATACTCACGACTTTTACCAACCTTCGCAGCAATTTCGTTGTGCTTAAATTTAAATTCAATAGCAAGTCGCTCAAACGCTCGCGCACGATCAACAGGATTCAAGTCTTCGCGTTGAATATTTTCTATAATCGCGAGCTCAAGCTTCATAAGGTCGCTGTCATCACCAGTTTTAATTAGCACCGGCACCTGTGTAAGACCAGCAAGCTTTGATGCACGCAAACGACGTTCACCGGCAATAATTTCATATTCCACCGCAAGTCCACCGTCTTCTTTTGGAACCTCTTTACGAGTAACGACAAGCGCCTGAAGTACACCGTATTGGCGAATAGAATCAGCGAGACTTTGGAGTTGCGCCTGATCAAATTCGCGCCGTGGTTGAAACGGATTTGGTTTTATTTTATCTACATCCACCCAGAAAACTGAATCGTTGTAATACTGTGACATGGTGGTTTTATTTTAACATTGATTTATGCCTAAAATCTAGTAGACTCAGTGCATGCCGTGGTGGCGGAATTGGTAGACGCACACGACTCAAAATCGTGCGGAGCAATCCATGAGAGTTCGATTCTCTCCCGCGGCACAGTTTTTAATCTTGGTTTTTAGTTTTTTGAAAAACACCCACAAACCTATTGACATTTACATATTTATGTAATACAATACTTTTACATATGAATGGTATGAAATTTTTCATGTTAATAATCTTGATAGCCATCGTGGCAATTCCACGTATTTCCCTCTCGGAATTTCCGGCTAATTCGCCATATCCGGGTGAATTTTATGCTCTGTGTCGTGATGGAATTGATAACGATGGCGACGGAATGATTGATGACGGTCTTACTGTGCCCGGCGTACCCGCCGACCCAGATTGTCCTAAATGTTACGATGGTATAGACAATGAGCCAGATGGATTTATAGACTTCGAAGATTCAGATTGTCCACAAAGTGGAGAGGTTCTTGGTGCTAATAATTCAAACAATGGAAATAATTTAAATGGCAACAGCAATTTAGATGGTACAAGTAACTTGGACGGAAATAGCAACCTTGATGGTAATAGTAATTTAGATGGAAATAGTAATCTAAAAGGAAATAGCAACTTAAAGGGCAACAACAATCTTAATGGTTCAAGTAATTTAAATGGGAATAGTAATCTTTCTAGTAACAACAATTTAAACGGCACAAGTAATCTTGGTGGCAATAGCAACTTAAATGGAAACAGTAATCTAAACGGAAATAGCAACCTTGATGGTAACAGTAATTTAGATGGAAATAGTTTTGGTGATGACTGTCATTGTCATTGTGGTTGTGACTGGTAATGTGAGCTTATGAATGCTCAAAAAAAACTTATTGTAATACTTGGACCAACAGCTTCTGGAAAAAGTTCACTTGCTGTTGAGATAGCTCGTGATCTAAAAAAAGACGAAATTAATGCAGAAATTATTTCTGCGGACTCACGACAGATATATACAGGCCTTGATATTGGCACAGGAAAAATATCACACAAGGAGATGATGGGAATACCCCACCATCTCCTTGATGTTTGTAGTCCCAAAAAATGCAGATTTACTGTGGCAGATTTTCAGCGCCGCGCGCATGCGGCTATCGCCGCAATGCATGCGCGCGGCGCAATCCCCATTCTCTGTGGCGGTACCGGCTTTTATATCCAATCAATAGTAGACAACATTACTCTACCCGAAGTTCCACCCAACAAAAAACTTCGCGTAAAACTTGAGAAACAAAGCACTGAGAAACTTTTTGAAACTCTCAAAAAACTCGATTTGAAACGTGCTCGGGGAATTGATGCGTTCAACAGACCACGCCTCATTCGTGCAATTGAAATCGCAACAGCTCTTGGAAAAGTACCCGCTGTAAAATCGCGGCCACTGTATGATGTTTTGCAAATTGGAATTATGACAGATGAGAAAAAATTGCGAGCACGCATTCACGAACGCCTTTTTGCACGCATGAAAAAAGGCATGCTGACCGAAGCAAAAAAACTTCACGCCCGCGGACTTTCATACACACGCATGAATGAGCTTGGTTTGGAATACAAATACCTTGCCTTGTTTTTACAGAAAAAAATCTCACGCGCAGAAATGCTTAAAACACTTGAACAAGAAATCTGGCACTACGCAAAACGCCAAATGACGTGGTTTAAAAAGGATACACGCATTGCGTGGTTTCCTCTTTCAAAGAAGGTTACGATTAAAAAAGTGGTGCGAAATTTTTTGAAATAAATAAAAAATAAACCTATCTTAAAACTTATTTACGTCGAACAATAAGTATCGCTGAAAGTAGGATGTTTCCACATATCCAAGCTACAATCCAAGAAGAAGAAAGAAATGTGTAATACTCCACAGCAAACAGTGCCAAACAAAATCTTAAAGCATTGGTTACATAGAGCGAAAGTGTTTCTGAATATGGCTCATAATATGATTTGCGAACTGTTGGAATAAAAGCAAACATATCAGCGAGAATAACTAAAATCATAGAGATCACAGGCTGGTCAACGATGAGCCAAAAAAATATTGCAACGAGAGATAAAACTGCCACTACCGTATCAGATCTTGTTATATCTTTCTTACCATTTTTAAAACTTAAAATAACGACCCCGATACACAAAAGTCCGGCAGATATTGTCACCAACACAGCGGGTCCAGCACCTCCCTTGATTTGTAGGGCAACAAGTAAGATCGTGAGTAGTCCCCACAATGACCAACTATAAATATGTGGGCGAGTTTTACCATTTAAAATATCACGATAGTACGGGATATATGCCACAAAAGTTAGTACAGCAGCAGCAATGCCAATAATTTCTTTCATTCTTTTTTGCGGGCCCACTCCGACTCGAACGGAGAACTGCGCTTTTGGAGAGCGATGTTTTACCATTGAAACTATAGGCCCAATGTGGTTATGGTAGCAGAAAAAACTGGTTTTTAAAAGCAAAAAACGCTTCCGAACGAGTTAGCGAAGCGCTTTAGAGAGGAAGCGTTTTTTGCGTTTTTATTACTTCTTTGCTTCTTTATGAGGAGTGCGTTTCTTACACCAAGAACAATACTTTTTGAGCTCTATTTTTCGCTCAACAAGCTTCTTGTTTTTACCAGTTTGGTAGTTTGCTCGTTTGCAAGTTTTACAAACAAGTTTGATTAATCGATCTTGTGACATAGGCACTACTATACAAAAAAGCCCTAAAAAAAGCAATATTATGCCTAAGAGCTAACCTTATGCTATCTTGGGCACTTCTCTAAAGATAAATACGCTTAATGAGGGGATTAAGGCGAGTCACAAACTCATAGGGTGAATTGTGGGCCAAATCAGCGAGCTCTTCGGCTCGTATAATTTCCCCACCGTCGGTTCCGATAAGCGTTACTTCATCACCCACAGAAACATCAGGAATATCAGTAGTGTCGATGATAATCATATCCATAGAAACACGACCGAGGACTCGCGCGCGTGCTCCACGCACAAGGACACATCCCACGCTCGAAAGCGCGCGCGCATACCCATGCCAATATCCGATCGGACAAATAGCAATAGTACTATCGCGCGAAAAAGTTTCTGTAAAATCATAACCCACCGAATCCCCCTTTGGCACCTTTTTTACTTCACCAATAATTGTTCGCCAAGACAAAATTGGTTTTAATTCTACTTTTTGTGAAGAAAACATTTTTGTTTCTTTTGATGGCCAAATGCCATAAAGAGCAATACCGATACGCACCATATCAAAATGAGCTTGAGGAAAAATAAGTGTTCCACCACTTGCTGATGTGTGTTTTATCGTTTTAAAACCAGCTTGATCAAAAGCACTTACCCACACACCAAAAGAAACCACCTGAGCAAGAGTTTTTTCTGGAACAGACGGATCTTTTGCTGCCGCAAAATGCGTAAAAAGACCTTCCACCAAAACTTTATTTTCAAGCACTTTGAGCATATCAATCACCTCTTGTATTTGAAATTCCTGAAAACCCTGTCTGTGCATGCCGGTGTCTACCTTTATATGAATTTTTAGTTTTTTTGAAAAATTAATCGAAGCAATAACTCCAAGTAATTCAAATGTGGAAACGGTAATGCTAATATCAAGATCCGCTGCGCGTGGAAGCATTTCTGGAAGTGTATATCCAAGCACAAGTATTGGCTTTGTTACACCTTCTTCACGAAGCGCAAGGGCTTCCATAATAGAATCAACGCCAATCCAATCGACGCCACTTTTTTCCATCTCTTTTGCAACACCCACAAAGCCGTGCCCATAAGCATTAGACTTCACCACCGACATTATTTTGCAGTTTTTTGAAAGATTTTTTTTAAGTGTTAAATAATTATGTTCAAGTGCCTTGGTATCTATTTCAATCCATGTGCGCAAACCTTTTCTCTCGAGATCTTTTTTCATCTGGTGCGTAGGGAAGGATTCGAACCTTCGTAGCCCAATGGGCGACAGATTTACAGTCTGTTGCGATTGACCGCTCCGCCACCTACGCAATACCACGAATTCTAAGCCAAAATTGACCTTAAGTAAAGCTGTAAAATAAGTGTTTGAAAAGCATCGCGCAGGCCGACGGGCCGAGCGTAGCAAAATCGCAGCAGCGATTTATGCGTGGTTTTCAAACACTTATTTTATAGCTTTACTAGATATCAATCGTCGCTTTCTTTGCATTCGACTGAATAAAAGATTTTCGAGACGGCACATCAGTACCCATGAGAATATCAAAAACTTTGTCAGCGGCCACACCATCTTCAACGGCTACTTGTTTTAAAATACGATTGCCCGGATCCATAGTGGTCTCCCAAAGTTCTTCTGAGTTCATTTCTCCAAGACCTTTGTAACGCTGAATAGAAATTTTATTTTTTCGAGGCACTTTTCCTTTTGTTTCAGAAGTAGTATTTTCGTTACCCGCTTCTCCACCACCCTCTTCTTCAAAATCTCCACTGTCACCTTGAGAATCTTCCATTATTTCTTCTGCGGAAACATCTTTTCCAATTTTTTCGATCTTTTCAGCATCAGTGTAGGCATACATTACCTCCTTCCCTTTTTTAATTTTATAGAGTGGTGGCTGAGCAATATATACAAATCCCCCGTCAATAAGCGGTCGGAAAAAACGATATAAAAGTGTCAAAATAAGTGTACGAATATGCGCACCGTCCACGTCGGCATCGGTTGCAAGAATAATTTTGTGATAGCGGAGCTTGGTAATATCAAAAGTGTCGCCAATAGCCGTACCGAGCGCGACCACCAAATTTTTAATTTGCTCTGATTCAAGCATACGATCAAGACGCGCACGCTCAATATTTAAAATTTTTCCTCGAAGTGGTAGCACCGCTTGTGTGCGTCTATCGCGACCAGATTTTGCTGTACCGCCCGCAGAATCTCCCTCTACAATAAAAAGCTCCGACTCACTTGCGTCTTTCGTCTGACAATCTGCAAGTTTTCCGGGAAGTGTCATGCCTTCAAGTGCGCCCTTTCGAAGCACACTGTCTTTTGCTGCTTTTGCAGCCTTGCGAGCTTTGAGCGCAAGCACAACCTTATTGATCATTGCACGTGCATCTTCAGGATTTTCTTCTAGAAAATAATTGAATGATTCACTAAAAATAGTTTCCACCGCGCCACGAGCTTCTACTGTACCGAGTTTTGCTTTTGTTTGACCTTCAAATTGAATTTCTCGAAGTTTGATAGACACCACAGCGGTCAGACCTTCAAGAGCATCTTCTCCAGTAAAATTATCCTCGTTTTCCTTAACCATATTATTTTTGCGTGCATAGGCATTAAGTGTACGAGTGAGAGCGGTTTTAAAACCAGTAATATGTGTTCCACCTTCTGAGTTATAAATATTGTTTGCGAAAGCCAAAATTCTGCTTGAAATATCATCTACATACTGCAAAGAAACTTCCACCGACTCATATTCATTTGTTGGCTTTTCAACATAAAAAATATTTTTGTGAATTGGCTTAAGGGTTTGATTGTAAAACTTTACCATAGAAAGAATACCTCCTTCAAAATAAAAAGTTTGTGACGGTGCATCTACCCCAAGCTCACTGAAATAAAATATTTCTCCAGGAATTTCTTTTGTATAATTTCTTGCGTCAATAACAGAAATACGAAGACCTTTTACAAGATATGCTTGCTGACGCATGTGTCCCACAATACGATTGAAATCGAAAGTTTGTTTACCAAAAATTTCTTCATCTGGTTCAAAGGAAATTATTGTTCCGCTGTGTTTTGTGGCACTCACACGCTTTACCACTGCTTTTCTTTTTCCTCGACTATACTCCTGAACATAATAACCACCGTCTTTATGAATCTCTGCTTTTACATAAACAGAAAGTGCGTTTACTACAGAAGCACCCACACCATGAAGACCTCCCGACACCTTGTATCCTTCACCACCAAATTTTCCTCCAGCGTGAAGTGTTGTCATAATTGTTTCAAGTGCAGAAACTTTTGTTTGTTTATGAATATCAACAGGAATACCTCGGCCGTTGTCTGTTACACGTACGCGATTATTTGGCAAAAGAACAATTTCAATATTATCGGCAAAGTCACCCATCGCTTCGTCGCGGGAGTTATCAAAAATTTCAGTAACGAGGTGATGGAAACCATCTGGACCGGTAGTACCAATGTACATACCCGGACGTTTTCGTACTGGTTCCAAACCCTCGAGCACCGAGATTGCTTCTGCGGTATATCCTCCTTTTTTTTCTTCTTTTGCCATTGGTTTAAATTGTGTAAACAGTAATCCGCTTTGTGGCGGATAAAATAAGGCTTAAAATCTACTGTTTTATAGCAATATTGTATCAAAAAAAAGGTCAAAAAACAATGAATTGTACACATCACAAAGCACCTTTTTTGTGGTCTAAATACAATGGAAAGTACTTGACAAATATATTAGGTATGATATAATAGATACAGATGATGCTGGAACAGACCGTGCTCTAGTTGAGTACAGAACCAGCGTTAAGGGGAACCTAGCAAGAGGAATCCCAATGAAGACTTCACTGATCGTCGCTGTTGATGGTACCACCTACGGATCGTCCGAGGAGTACCTGAGCAACGGTCCGGTTCACACCAAGTGAATCGGAAGGAAAAGAAGTCTCATGAGTAGTTTATGAGACCAAAAGATGTTTCGGGCTCGCAGTAAAATGCGGGCCCTTTCTTTTTGTTTATTTTTCTTCACCCAAAAATCTAATTTATTTTTCTATCTCACTCGCCAACCAGATTGTGCATTCAATATATTTGTCACCTTTTTCATTACTTCGTTTATTTCTTGGTCATCAAGTGTGCGCTCATCAGATTGAAAAACTAAATTATAAGCAAAAGAAGTTTTCTTTGTACCGTCTTCAAAATTTTTATTAAAAACATCAAAAAGTGAAATTGATGTCAAAAGCTTCCCCGCTTCACGAGAGATAAGATCTTCCACAAAATCTGCTCCCACTTCATTTGGTACAAATACAGCGATATCTCTCAACGCAAAAGGATACTGTGAAATCTTTTTGTATTTTATTTGTTGATTTACAAAATGAGTATTATCAATATTTTTTTCTGGTAATAATTCAACAATTTCATCAAGATCAAATTCGAGTGTGTTGGT
The DNA here is from genome assembly GCA_964407105.1 of uncultured Candidatus Saccharibacteria bacterium. Classification (GTDB taxonomy): domain Bacteria; phylum Patescibacteriota; class Minisyncoccia; order Phycocordibacterales; family CALRHW01; genus SICJ01. Next base: position 22,672 of record CAYOUG010000001.1, read on the forward strand.
GGATTTGTTAGCTTTTATTTTTCCTTTAAATCCGATCTGTTCTGCTATAGTATGAGAAATATCTTCTAGCATTTTCAAAATAGTTGCGTCAGCGTTTTTTATTTTTTTAACAGAAGCAATTGAAATACCCAAAGAAAGATTTTCTCCTTTTGACGTAAATACTTTTCCTATTTCAAAAATTTTTACAAAGTCATACAGTTTGAGAAGCGGAGCATTATACAAATTTAGATCCAAACTTTGCAACAAACCTTCGGCAAGATTTTCTCGCAAAAACTTTTTATCTGATGCGATTGGATTTTGTAATTCTCGCTCGCCAGAATTTCTAAATGAATACGTATAAACTTCTGAAAAACCATTCTCTATAAGAATTGAACGGATAACATCGGTATAAACAACGGTTTTATTTGGTGTTACATTCGCGAAAGCACCGATAGTATCTTTTGGTTCAAGCGGTGGCACATTGAAAAATCCATACACGCGCCCCACCTCTTCAATCAGATCCTCTTTTATAACAAGATCTAAACGTTCGTAAGGCACCGTTACTAAAAGTGTGTCGTCTAACATTTCTAACACACAGCCTAGATGTTTTAAAATTTGAATAATTTTTTTGTGAGTAATTGCGAAACCAAGTACGTTTTCTATATCTTTAAAAGTAAATTTGATGGTGTGTTGGGGTTTTTGATCAACTCGCACATCTACAAGTGCTTCAATAGATCCTTCCGCAATATTCACAATGAGTTCACACACATCTTGAAGTGCTTCCACAGTAATTTCTGGAGTAATACCGTTTTCAAAACGCACAGAAGCATCAGTGCGTAAGCCAAGAAATTTTGAGGTGGTGCGAATTTTTATAGAATCAAAATTTGCAGATTCAAGAAGAATGTTTGTGGTGTTTTCATCAATAGAAGCAACGGTGCCACCCTTTATACCAGCAATTCCAAGAATTTTATTGTCTTTGCAATTTTTGTCGGTAATAACTAGTGTGTCCTGAGGAAGTTCATAAGTTTTTCCATCAAGAGCGTCCATTTTTTCACCTTCTTTTGAATTGCGGACTAAAATTGCATAAGAATTATTTTTTTCAATCAATTTTGCAAGATCAAATGCGTGGAGTGGTTGACCAAGCGCAAACATTACATAATTTGTTGCATCAACAATATTGTTAATTGATTTTTGACCAATAGCTTCAATTTTTTCTACAAGCCACGCTGGCGATTCTTTTACAGACACACCACGAATAATAGCTGAGCTGTATCGAGTACAAAGATTTTTGTCAGCAATGTCCACGGTCAGCGCTTCACTTTTAAAATCAGCGCTCTCCTTTCGTGGTGTCACCTTTAATTTTCGTCCGAGAAGAGTTCCGATTTCTCTTGCAATACCGCGATGTGAAAGACAATCATGTGCGCGATTTGGTAATATTTTTATATCAAAAACAAAATCGCTATGAATGCGCCGCGCGCCGTCGATGGCAGGCAAAACTTCATCTACCGACTCCACCTCAAAAGCATACATAGTGAAAAGTTCTGCGAGTTCGCGCGGCGCAGGCAGTTTTTCATCAAAATATGTTTGTAGCCAGTTGTATGAAATTTTCATAATTCTTTTATAAATTGAAATCTCGGCATCTTTTTGCCATCAATATCCACCTCTTCTAAAAACATACTAAGCGGTCTCACCCAAAACTTAACATCTGATTCATATTGCGGTTCATAAACCACCATATCTTCCATGGTTTCAGAATGTTTAGCCACAAAATGTGCACGATACATTTTTCCTTTATAGTGTTTGTAAATGCCCGATTTAAACATATTAATATTTCAAAATTGATTTGTTACCCGAAGATCTCCATTATAAAGTAAACGAACATCATCTACTCCGTATTTGAGCATCAACAATCTATCTACACCGCCACCAAAAGCAAAACCTCGATATTTTTCTGAATCAATACCCACATCTTTTAAAACTTTTGGATGTACCATTCCTGCGCCCATTATTTCTATCCATCCAGTGTTTTTACAAACAGAACAACCCTTTCCATCACACTTAAAACAAGACATATCTATTTCTACACCCGGCTCAACAAAAGGGAAAAAACTTGGGCGAAAACGTACAGAAACCGTAGTACTAAAAAGTTTTCGAAAAAAGGTCTCAAGAACCCATTTCAAGTGTGCGAGCGATACGTCTGTATCCACCATAAGCCCCTCTATTTGATAAAATTGGGCTTCATGCGTAGCATCTGTGGCTTCATGACGAAACACCTTTCCTGGGGCAATAATGCGAATTGGTGGCTTGTTTTTTTCCATATGACGCACCTGTACAGGAGAAGTATGGGTACGCAAAAGCTCACGAGTATTTTGTGGTTTAAGCCAAAATGTATCCCACATGTCTCGCGCAGGATGATGGCTTGGAATATTTAATGTATCGAAATTATAATGTTCATTTTCAATCTCCGGACCGTCAGCAACAGAAAAACCCATATCTGCAAAAATAGAAATAATATCTTTTGTAACAATACTTAATGGATGCAGATGTCCGCGTGTCATTTTATTTTTTTGTGTATTTTCTATATCCATATCATTTACATTACAAGTCCATCAGTTGATATATTGTGCCCTTGTCTTGCACATATACTCTTCCGTCAAATATACGGAAGTCTGGTTTTTCTCCTTTATATAAAGTATAAAAATTTTGATATTTTCTGGTGTCTAATTCTAAAGCAAAAATTCCTTCCGAAACAGCAATTATCACAACATCATCTCTACCCGGATAAAAATCTATATGACGAATATTATTTGCACCGTTAAATATAGTTCGAGTCATTTCACACAAACCATTTATACAAAAATATGTCGGTAAACGACTTTCATCCCCCCTCCACTGAGCATAAATTTGCGTATCATCAAACCACACCTTCATTTTCTTTTTGGTGATTGCATAAATATTTGGGGTTGTAGTAGAAACACTAGAAGTGGCCACCGAAGCTGTTTGTTGATACTTAAAAATTAGAGCCAATCGATCATATTCTGCTTTTGTTACGCGAGTAGAGCTTGCATGAGAAGATGTGGCAGTAATAACCTCAAGCATATCTATTCGCTTTGGTACAAGAAGTGGGTAAACCGGCGACACTTCTCCTTCTTTTACATCCACATATTTTGCCCATGGCCAAAAAATATCATTTGACACCAACACCAAATATGATTGTGGCTTAAGATTTTGTAAAAACATTTCTCTATTAAATGTGCTTGAAACATTTTTCAGTTCATCATTTATATATATTTCAGCGTTATTTTCAGTCACAAAAACATAAAGACCACCACGTTCAGTAATCTCATAATCTTTTGTAAAACGATAACCGAGAGAATAAAATACAATAAATGGAATAACTATTATAAAAATAGCAGTGAAAGAAAAAAAATAGAAAGCACGTTTTTTGGGAACCATCGGTTTCATAGCAATACTATATCACAGCAATTATTGTCCGGCTCGATGTTTAGGTGTAACCCAAAAACCCATATATTTACCAAAAAGTAATCGTGTTTGTGCTTCCAAACCCGGAATAGATCCAAAAATGGTAATAGTGATTGGTACAAAAACCCACTGCAGAACCATAAAAAGTTTTTGATGACGACGTATGTTTAATGGTGCTGGTGGTAAAAAACTAATAGATATAACAGCAGACATCACAAGCCCAGCCATAGCTAAAATCATAAGATCACGAGTAATGATTGGTAAATTGTAAGACAACACTGTAGTGTGAAAAAATCCATCACCAAGCCATAGTGGTAACCATCCGAGCAAAAAGATAAGAATTGGATTTGTTGAGAGCGACCAAAAACCCTCTAATTGTACAAAAGATACACGGATTTTTTTCCAAAAAGGAATGTGTGGATTTTTTATCATACCAAACAAAATATAAGGTACATTTTCTACCCCCCAACCCCAACGACGTTGTTGTTTGTAAATGTTTTTAATCGTCTGCCAAAAAGTTGGTGCAAGATTTGCATCCATCGAAACCGGATAAGATATCGGCATTACTGTATAATTTCCATCGTAAGCAAGAAATGCATTCCAAAAAATTCGAGAATCTTCTGAAACCATATTTTTTTGCCAATACCCTATTTCATAAAGTGTCTTAAAGCTCACAGCATGAGAAGAAAAAGTAGCAAGTTTTTCTGGACGCTCTTGTTGAATCATTTGCCAAAAAGTACCTGAAGCCGCTACCACACGAGAAAGTGCCGGGGCTTCCCAAATATTGTTGTTATACAAAGGAACGGGTTGAAACGAAACACGAAATGGATTTTCTGCAGTCAAAAAATGCCAAGTAATACAAAGAAAATATTGCGGATATACCACCGTATCAATATCAAAAGCAGACACCACCACATTTTCATATGGAATATTGTGCACATCAAGAAGCTCTTTGCGTACCTGTTCTGCAGCATACGCTATATTTGAACCCTTGCCCGGCATTTCACCCAACACACCCTTTGGGTGGGTTGTGGCCAAAAAATATCCAAACTTTTCTGCATATTTTTTATACATCAACGCATTAATTTCTTGTGCACGTTCTCCATCTGCAAATTCAGAGGCGAGTACAACAGCAATTTTTTTCTTATCATAATCTGTGCTGAGTAATGCTTGAATACTTTTTTCAACAACATCAATCGGCTCTTTAAAATATGGCAGTATTACAAGATGTATTACGTGATCATATGAAATATTTTTTAGTGGCACATGCCAATCTAACTTCATATTGTAACGCATGCGTCGCCAGTTGTGACGTAAATAAATAGAAAGATAAACGGTCTTAAGTAACCAATAAAAATCAAAAGCTATAATAAAAATAGCTGCCAAAATTGGATTAAAATAAGACAAAATCACAGCACCCAAAAGAGTTCCCCAAGCAAGTGCTCCCGGTATCATTTCAAGCAATCTATACAATACTCTGTCAGATCCACTGAGTTCTGTTGCTCTTCCGATATGAAGAGGTTTATGAATATGATACGCTTCAGCCATATAGTTTTAAAACCTTCTCACAAATTCCTGAGCCACCCGTCGGATTCGAACCGACGACCTATTGTTTACAAAACAATTGCTCTACCAACTGAGCTAGGGTGGCGTTTTTTATTTATTTTTATCTTCAGAAATCTTCTTGATAAAATCTGATGCTTCACCAGTTTGTTTTATCATGTTTCGTCCACGAATCGTTCGCTCTATTTTTGCATAACGTTCACGAAGTCCGCGTGTCATATCGTGAGCTGTGTTCCATAAATGAAACGGTACGTGGTGTGTAATGAAAAAAGAAAGATCCTGTTTTTTCTTTTGAGAACATTGTTTAAACTCATCAAATTTCTCCTCACACAAAGCATCGTACGTATTAACAATATCTGTAAAACGAAAGACTTTTTGGCGTTTAATCTCAACAAGTCGTACAAATATCATAAGTACGCACACCACACACGATACAACAAAAATTGAAAAAAGCATAGTTTTTGGTTACTTTTGAAGAACAGAAAACCGAGAAAATCGGGCTATTTCAGTCTTCTCACCAAACTTCTGTATTGCACCTTCAACGAGCTGTCTTATAGTAAGATCTGGATTTTTAATAAACGCCTGATCAAGAAGTGATCGTTCTCCGAAATAAGAATTGAGCTTTCCTTCAAGAATTTTTTGCTTTAGATCTTCTGGCTTACCTTCTATATCTTTAGTAAACATTTCTTCTGCCGCTTTTCGCATTTCTTCTGGAACTGAATCCTGCGAGAGATATTGTGGGTCGCTAGCAACTATATGCATTGCGATATCATAAGCAAGCGTTTTAAAATCTTCGTTTTTTGCAACGAAATCAGTCTCGCAAAGTAATTCAACCAGAGCTCCAACAGAACCCGTAGAGTGAACGTACGCACGCACCACACCAGAACGAAGTGTTCGATCTGTTTTTTTAAGCGCAGTTGCTTTGCTATTTTTTTGAAGAACCATTAAAGCCTTGTTCATATCCCCACCAGCTTCTTCTAAAGCTTTTTTGCACTGCATCACAGACACACCTGTTTTATCTCGCAATTCTTTAATTTGATTGGTCGTAATGTCCATATATATATTATGTAAAAAAACACTTATTTAATCTTTTTTTGCGTTTTTACCAGCCTTGAATGCAGAAGCGATTTCTCCTACTACATAGTTTATTGTATGAATTGATGAATCGTTTGCAGGAATCACATAATCTACATCAGCAAAATCACAATCTGATCCAGAGAGGCTAACAATTTTTATATTGTTTTTCTTTGCTTCCGCAATAGCAATATGCTCTCTTTTTGAGTCTACCACAAAAAGAGCCTTAGGAAATTCTTTCATTGGAATCAGTCCTGAGAAACTTTCTTGAAGATTTATAATGTCGCGATCTATTAAAAGACGTTCCTTTTTTGTATATTTTGCAAGTTCTCCTTTTTCTTTTTTTGCTGTAAGATCTTCAAGTTTTGATACTCGTTTTCTAATTTCAGGAAAGTTTGTAAGAGTACCACCAATCCATCTACCAGCTACATAAGGCTGACCAAGAGATTGCGCTGTGTTTAAAACAGCTTCTTTTGCTTCACTTTTTCCACCAACAAAAAGTATCATACCGCCAGCAGATGCTATTGATTCGATAAATTTTTTCGCTTCCTCGATTTTTTCTTGTGTTTTTTCAAGATCAAAAATCTCTACTTTGTTTTTTACTCCAAAAATAAAAGGCTTTGCAGAAGGGTGTCGGCGTGACTTTGTGTAAGCAAAATGAGCGCCTGCTTTAAAAAGGTTTTCTATTGCATTTTTGGGTGTTTTCTGTGCTTCCATAGGTAGAAAAGAGTCTATCAAATTATGCTTATAAGCGCAATGGTCTAGCCATATCTTAATCTTCGTCGTCTTCTGCGTTTCCAACAACACCTCCCTCACTGTATTTTTTACACGCCTCAATAATTTGATCCAAGTTTCCAAGAAAAATCTGATTGATATTGTGCCAAGATTGTTTTACGCGATGATCGGTGATACGGTCTTGTAAAATGTTGTAGGTACGAATTTTTTCTGAACGATCAGCTGTTCCTATTTGTCCTATTCGTTCTTTAGAAAGTGTTTTAACCGCCTCTTCTTCTGCCAACATTTCAAGTTTTGCCGCTAAAATACCCATCGCTTTTTCACGATTTTTTAACTGACTTCGTTCGGCAGTAGAACGCACATCTATACCAGATGGTTTGTGAATAATACGAACCGCAGTTTCCACCTTGTTCACGTTTTGTCCTCCAGCACCACCCGAACGAGAAAATTCTATTTCTAAATCAGCTGGGTTTATTTCAATATGAACTTTTTTACGCATTGGCATAATAGCCACGGACGCTGTAGATGTATGCACACGACCCATTTTCTCTGTAGCTGGTACACGTTGAATACGATGCACACCAGTTTCAAAACGTAAATCTTTATATACATCTTGACCACGAATTTCAAAAGACGCATCTTTGTATCCACCCACAGGACTTCTTGATTCATCTAATTTTCTAAAACCCCACCCACGTTTTATTGAATATTTTTCATACATTTCCGCAAGCTCTTCAGCAAAAAGTGCCGCTTCATCTCCACCTGCTCCAGCACGTATTTCAAGTACAATTTCGTTTGGAAATTCATCTTCTACTTCATCAACTTTAAGTATTTCATCCATTTGCGCAATCAATGCAACTTTTTGATTTTCCAAATTTTTTAGTTCTTCATTTGCAAGTTCCGCCACAGAAGAGTCTTGAGCCAACATTGCTTTCACATTTTCCTCTTCACGCAAAAGAGACTGATAATGATCAGCCAAATAACTTGTTTTTACATTGTCTTTATATTTTTGAAGGTCCATGGTGTTTAGTTTAACAGATTTAGTGTAGCAGAAATTTAATCTGTACACAGAAAATGGTCAAGAATAGGGCTAAAAGAAAAAGGACTTCCGAGCGGGTTAGCGTAGCGCTTTAGCGAGGAAGTCCTTTTTCTTTTGCCATTACTCTTCTTTCTTCTCTTTTGAATCCGAAACCTTTTTAGCTTTCTTAGGAAGAGCCTCTGATTTTGAACGTCGATTTTTAAACTTTTCTACACGTCCTGCAGCATCAAGAACCTTTTCATTACCTGTATAAAATGGATGACATGCGCTACAAATTTCCACCGTGATTTTCTCTTTGGTAGATCCAATATTAAATTTATTTCCACATGCACACGTCACGCTTGCCTTTGGAAAATACATAGGATGTAACTCTTTTTTCATGGGCACAACTATATCAATAAAGGTGTTTTTTTGCAAGAAAAAGCTCGCAAAAAACACCACTTGGCTCGTGATTACTTTTACAAATTCTCTAAAGGGTCAATCATCGTGGTTTGAATCATTTCTGCCTTTGCCATCACCTGATTGCCATAAAAAGCATTTGCTGGATTACTCCACGCTCCACCAGCGTAATATTTCAAAGCCGCGGTACGCTCCGAGGTATACGTAGCTACACCCGCACCAAGTTCACCTAGATAAATCCCCGAGGCCATAAAAGCATCTCGCGGTAACCATGGATTTGCTATGTTCTTTCCAAGTGCTGTGGCAATTTTTGTTTGATAACTCTCCCATGTGGTTGGAATAAATTGTGCGGGGCCCATAGCGCCACCCCAACCAGAACCCCAAGGACATGAAAGTGGCATAGATTCTGGATCTAAACCAAGAGCGTTTGTAATACGTAAATACGCACTTTCATCATCACGTTTTGAAAGTTTTTTAGCGATATCTGTGGGGCCGGGCATTATTTGTTGCCAATGTTTTGACGGAGGATCCTGAGGACGATTGCATGTTCCAATATTTTTTCCAAGATTTGTTTCTTGTGTCAGAATAGCCAAAAGAAATGCTGGGCGGACACCAGTTTTTTTAGATACTTCATTTGCATATGTGAGTGCGTCTCCAAATGAAATAGCGGCAGTATCTCGAAGTGCAAAAAGTGCCGAACGAATCTGGGCTGCTTTCAATTCCCGCTCTTTCAACACTTGGCCATATGTTTTTTCTTGCGTTTTACTAATGCCAAGTAATCTCTTTTTTTCAGCTTCGTTTGCTTCTACTTTTTTCTTCTCTGCTTCCACAACTGCTTTTGTATCTTTTTCCTGATTTTGTTTTAACGCAAGATCTTCTTTTTCTTTTTCTGTAAGATTTTGTGTAGTGCGTATTTTTTCAAATAAATCTTGCATTGACGCTTTTATGACATCGAAAGAATCTAGATCAGCAAAAAAACCAGACATGTCTTCGTTTGATAACACCATTTCTACTATTGAATAGGAATCGATTTCGTTTGTTTTACGTACAATTTGTGAGAGTGATTCTTTGCTACGTTTTATTTTTTCTGATAAATCATCAATTGTTTTTTCTTTTTGGCCAATATCTTTACCGAGACGTTCAATGGCTAAATTTCTAGCTTTTATTACAAGCTTTGCTTCTTGAATTTTTGCATTTAAAATAGCAGCGTCACGCTCTAGAGAAGCTGATTCTTGTTGTTTTCCTTGCAAAATACCGCGCCACTGCGCAATTTCTTTTTCTGTTTGTTCGAGTTCTGCTTTTAGTTGTGCTTCACGAGCGGCAATTATTTGTTCTGTATCAGACTGGATATCTGCAAATACAAATTTAGGTGTGGGATGATAGATATTAACACCCACAAAAATGGAAAGTGTAATGGCTATGTATGATAAAAAGATGGGTCGCATACAAAAAAACACGCTATTTCTCACACAATATTAGACGAACGAATATAACAATTATTTCTCTTCTGCTGGAGCTTCTACAGTCTCTTCCTCTTTCTTTCCTTTCTTTTCTACTTCAATAGCAGACAAATCAACAGGAGCTGAAACCTCTTCCACTTCTTCTTTAGCCTCAGCCACAAGTGCCACTACCTCATCAAAACCACTAACAAGATTAACACCTTCAGGAAGTTTTATGTCTTTTGCAATAATCTGATTTTCAAAAGTAGCAAGAGAAGAAATATCTACAACAATTTCTCGAGGTAAATCTTTTGGCATAGCTTCCACCTTGAGTTCTCGTAGTACTTTTACTAAAGTACCGCCCAAATCTTTTATTGCCGGTGCAACACCAATAAATTCAATAGGGATATCAACTTCAATTTTGTGACCTTTTTCAAACACATAGAAGTCTGCGTGTCGTGGTGTTTCTGTAACCGGATCAAGATCTACGTCATGAATAAGGGCTTCGAGCTCTTCCCCATTTGTTTGTTTTAAAACAACCACAGAAGATTCTCCTGCCTTTTTCCACACCTTCAAAAAATCGGAAAGTTTAATAGCGATAGGTGTAGATTTCTCTTTTTTACCATAAAAAACAGCGGGCACGGTGCCCTTTTTTCTAAGATCAGCAAGATTTACGGAAGTGTCCCGTGTTTCTACGTTTAAACTAAGCATTTCACCATTATATATATGACGAGCAAAAAATCAATAGTTAAGAGGCCTTTACTTCATTTGGTGGTATTTTACCCAAAGAAAAATCAATAATGTTTTGGGCAACTGTTTGAGACATTTCGTTGCGAGCTTCTGTTGTTGCTGAAGCAATATGTGGTGTAAGTACTACATTTGAAAGTTTTGTAAGACCATCAGCAAGTCTTGGTTCAAATTCAAATACATCCAAACCAGCACCAGCGATCGTGCCATTTTTAAGGGCTGATACTAAAGCCCCTTCGTCCACCACCGGACCTCGTGCGGTGTTGATAAGAAAAGCGGTTGGCTTCATAAGTTTTAAACGTTCTTCATTTATGAGATGTTTGGTTGAATCTAAAAGTGGCACATGAAGACTCACGATATCTGCTTGTGAAAGCAGTGCTTCTATTGTTTCCATCCGCTTTCCTTGTGATTTTGTTTCGATTGCTTCGTTTGGTTTTACGTCGTAATAAATAACATTCATATCAAAACCATTTCTCGCATGATAAGCTACTCTTTCTCCTATTCCGCCACCACCAATAATTCCGATAGTTTTACGAGTAAGTTGAAAACCAATAAAAAGTTCTGGATCCCAACCCTTAAATTTACCCTTTCGAACAAAAGTGTCTGCTTCTACAATACGTTCTGCTAGCGCAAAAATAAGAGCAAACGTGTGTTCTGCTACGGTTTCGGATGTTGTTTGTGGCTTACCTGGAGTGTTTGTAACAATCACGCCACGTTTAAAACATTCTGCGACGTCTATGTTGTTAAAACCAACAGCGAAGTTGGCAACGAGTCGCAAAGACGGCGCGGCATCAAGCACTTCTGCGTCCACAGTATCTGTAAGAAGAGATAATAAAATATCATACTGATCTTTCTTGAGTTCCTTTTTGAGTTCTTTTTTTGTAAGGGGTCTAGATTTTTGATTTATTTTAAAATAAAAACCACGCTCTGTGAGCATTGTTAAACATGGGCCAGGAATATGTCGCGTAATGTATATTTTTTTCATAATTTGTTTAAATAATTACTTATGTGCAATGTGGGCCTTCATATATTCAACAGTTGCGTCCACCTTTTTTCTGGGATTAAAGATATTGTTTGAATCAAAAATATTTTTGGTCTGTTTAAAGAGATCAATTATTTTTTGACTGTACATTTTATTTAAATAAGGTGTCCTAATGATACCGTCATTGTGTTCACCTGAAATTGAACCCTTATAAGACGCCACCAAATCAAAAATCTTGTCTGAAACAACAGGAATTAGGTCGTGGTTTTTTTGTTGTTTCATATCCATGAGTGGAATAATGTGAAAATTACCATTACCCGCATGACCAGCTATAGTATAGATAAGTTTATAATCATCAAGAATTTTACGCATCTTTGGAAGAAATTCTGGTAAATATTGTGGCTGTACCACTACGTCGTCTATAAACGGAGCGGTGCGCATACCATGTACGTGCTTGCGAAGAAGACTAAAGCTTTCGCGCCGAATCGTCCAATATTTCTCTGCTTCAGACACAGTTTTTGTGGCTCGCATTGTAAATTTAAAATGCTTAATTTTATCTGCAAGTTTTTTCATTTGTGCATCAATTTCCTGCTCATTGTTGCCACTAAACTCTACGAGTAAAATTAATTTTGGAATACCACCGGTAATCATCATAAAAACTTCAGGAATAAAACTAAAAATAAGTTTGAAAAAACTACCAGTCTTCATGGTTTTAAGCATTTCTGGCAAAAAACGAATGGCGAGTTTCATCGTACTATCGTCGTAAGATTCTACGGATTCTGGATTGAGTTCAAGCGCTTCTTTTACCAAATCTCCAAGATTGGTAAGATCACGCAAAAATATGACAAAAAGTTTTGAATATTTTTCTACTGGTATCAAACGAAGTTTTGCTTCAGTTACAATACCGAGCGTGCCTTGAGAACCCACGATAAGTCTAGTGAGATCAAAAGTATTACCATCCCAAACATTCCACAAATAGTATCCAGCAGAATTTTTAGAGACTTGTGGTTTTGCAGATTTAATTTCTGCTTCATTTTTTGTAATCAACTCAAAAATGTTTTTGTAAAGATTGCCCTCAAAATCACCTTGTGACATTTTCAAATCTAATTCTGAACACGAAAGAGGTTTTACTGTATATTCTTTTCCGTCTACAAAAACAACTTTGAGTTCTTCTACAAAATTTTCCATCTTTCCATAACGAAGTGTTTTTTCTCCAGCAGCGTTGTTGCCTATCATTCCACCTATCGCGCACAGATTTTTTGAAGCAGTAAAACATGGCAAAATTAAGTTTCGTTTTAATGTTTCTGGTTCAAAGTCCCGATAAAAAGTGCCGGGAAGAACGCGCACAGACTGACCTTCAAAACCAACAATTCCTTGCATGTGTTTTGAAACGTCGGCAATAATAGATTCATTAATCGGCCCACCAGACATACAGCTTCCCGCGGCACGCACAGTAATAGAAAGATTTTGGTTTTCTGATTTATGTTCTGCTACATATTTTGTAAGTGCCACAATATCTTTTGCGTGCTTTGGAAAAACCACCAAACACGGCTTCACCTCAAGCAAGCTCGCATCATGACTATATTGTTCGAGCGTTTTAGCATCATCAACACACTCCCCCTCAATCAAAGCTTGAATTTCTTCTTTTAGAGCCATGTTTGATTTGTTAATTTAATTTATTGAATATTTTTAATTTTTCTTCTGCCACTTTTTCTACAGCAAGAAGTGCTGGTTTTAAAATTTTATATGGTGCCACCTCATCAGGATTTTCTTGTAAAAAAAGCTTTAGCGCATCACGGTATGCCACACGAAGCTCTGTGTTTATATGTACAATTCCTACACCAGCATCAATACCATTTTGAAAATCATCGCTACTGTTGCCTGATCCACCATGAAGCACAAGTGGTACACCGGTTGCTTGTGAAATTTTTTTGATGCGTTCAATATTTAATTTTGGATCACTTCCACCACGAAGCATGCCGTGAATATTGCCCACAGCAGGAGCAAGCATATCCACACCCGTTTCCTCTACAAACATTTTTGCTTCGTCCGAACTGGTAAGCATGTCTTCTCCTTGTGCCGCACCCTCTGGAATTTCATCTAAAATTTTTGATGACTGACCAATATATCCGAGCTCTCCTTCTATCACTACATCACGACCACCTGACCTAGCATATTCAACACATTTTTTTGCCATCATGACATTTTCTTCAAAAGAAACTTTTGCGCCATCGAAAATAACAGAATCAAAACCAGCGTCTATAGCCTCTTTCACTTTTTCAAATGAATATGTGTGATCGGCGTTTAGAAAAATTGGAAAATTGTGCTCTTCACGAATACTTTTCACAAGCGCTACCGCCTGACGCACACCCACAAACTCTCGCTCACCTTCTGACACACCGATAATCACCGGCACATTTAGCTTTTTTGCTGCATTAAAAATCCCCCACAACGCCTCAAGATTTGAAATATTAAAATGTCCCACCGCCACACCTTTTTGCATCGCCTCCGCGACCGTTTCTCGTAATGTTTTCATGGATATATAGTAACACACCAATGTGTAGACTATTTCCACATAAAAGAAAAAGCCCTGCACGCGATGTACAGAGCTTCCATTGTTTACGTTTTGGAATACGTTGCGACAACATTGTCGCGAAGGACTAAGGTCAAGGGTTCAAGAAGACCCAAGGTGACCGAAGTCCTGAGTACTAACTTTCGAAGCGAGCTGCGAGGCTGCGGCCGTCCCAGACGCTGTCGAGCCTGTCCCAAGGCACCACCACCTGGTCGCCGTAGCCGTAAAAATACGGGACGCAGCGACGGCCGTAGCGATCGCGTACGACGCTCTTCCAGCAGAAGACGACCTTTTTCCCGAACCGTTTCCGGAAGGTCTTGATGTCCACCAGCTTGGCGATGGCAAGTGCGTCGTGGAGACCAAGACATGTCTTGAGCGTGCCATTCTGACCAAGATGGTCGTAGATGACGTCGCCAGTCGTAGTGCAGCCATCCTTCTGGTCGTTGTGGAGCCAGAGCTTAACCCGTGTAAGGTCGTACTCGGTTGGACCGACAGACTCCAATTCTGGATGGAGTACCTCCGTTACCCAGTTTGGGTAAACGGGACGAATGGAACGGTCGACGCGGATGAAGGTGTTAGACGGTTCTTGTTCAGACGATCCGCTAACGATACCCTGAAAGATGTTTACGATCTTCTCAGGGTCACGCTTGCCGTCCAAGACAAGCTTGTTGACTGTCGTCTGAAGCTTCCAAAGCCGTGAAATCACAGCCGCTTCAGCGATTTGATCCATATCTTCTTTCGTCATACCATTACTCATGGCGTTTCCCCTAAAAAGAGTTTGCCCGCTACTTACAGGCATCTGAAGGGACGTATGGTTCCACAATAGAGCCACTATGTCCGAACAATTCCATTAATTATTATAAACTTTTTTTAAAAAATGTCAATATATCTGAGTAACCATTCTTCTATTCCTCCCACATTCACTTTTTATGCTACAATTTTCTCATGTTCAAACAATTAGATTTTTTAGCTATTGGTGACACTGTTACCGATGCATTTATTAGACTTGAAGACGCGGACGTGCACTGTGATGTAAACCGCGAACATTGTAAACTTTGTGTAAAATTTGCAGATAAAATTCCTTACGAATTTGTAGAGGTGGTAAAAGCTGTGGGAAATAGTGCAAACGCCGCAGTATCTGCAGCTCGACTCGGATTGAATACCGGAATCATAACCAACTTAGGAAAAGATGCTAATGGTGTGGATTGTTTAAAAGAGTTCAAAAGAAATGGCGTCTCAACAAAATACGTCACGATGCATCGTGGAATGCAAACAAACTATCACTACGTATTGTGGTTTGAAGATGAGCGCACTATTTTAGTAAAACATCAAGAATATCCATATTCATTTCCTTCAGCACGAGCACCAAAATGGTTGTATTTAAGTTCGCTTGCATCAAATTCTTTTGAATATCACATGCAGATTGCTCAATATCTTAAAAAAAATCCCTCAGTCAAACTCGCTTTTCAACCCGGCACATTTCAAATGAAACTTGGTTATGAAAAATTAAAAGAAATTTATCAACACACTGAAATATTTTTCTGCAACGTAGAAGAAGCAAAAAGAATTTTAGGAATTTCTGAGGGTGAACAAATAGAAATTAAAGATTTGCTTAAAAAAATGCGTGAAAGCGGACCAAAAATTGTTTGCATTACAGACGGACCAAAGGGTTCATATGCTTTTGACGGAACGGATACATGGTTTATGCCTCCATATCCAGACACTAAACCTCCATACGAACGCACTGGCGCTGGTGATGCTTTTTCTTCGACCGTCACTTCTGCACTTGCACTTGGAAAAAATTTAGAAACGGCTCTTATGTGGGGACCTATTAATTCTATGTCTGTGGTGCAATATGTGGGCGCTCAAAAGGGTTTACTTTCTCAACAAGCACTCTTAGATTTTCTTGCAAAAGCTCCAGCAGACTACAAGCCAAGAAAAATTTAATACACACAAATAAAAAACCTCGAGAATAATCGGGGTTTTTTATTTTCTTTTCAAAACCTTATCAACCGCCTCAGTGATTGCTTTTTCTCCCATACCATAGTGTTCAATAAGTTCTGCTGGCGTTCCTGACTGACCAAATTTATCTTTTACTCCAACAAATTCAATCGGTACAGGTTTGTGTTGAGCAAGACATTCTGTCACAGCGCTTCCCATTCCTCCCGCTATTTGATGCTCTTCGACTGTTACAATTGCGCCAGTTTCTTGCGCAAGATCGATGAGCGCTTTTTCATCGAGAGGTTTTATCGTCGATAAATTTAAAACTTTCACACCAACACCTTTTTCGGTGAAATTTTTTGCAACCATTAATGCCTTGTGCACAAGCGCGCCCGTAGCCACAATTCCAACCTGAGCAAATCCATTTTCTGGAGCAAAAAATATCTGCGCTTTTCCAATTTCAAATGGAGTATCGATGGTGGTTATCACTGGAGTTTTATCTCGAATCAAACGAATATATACGGGGGTGTTTGTTTGAGCTGCGGCAAGTGTCGCCTTTTTTGCTTCTATATGATCGCACGGAGAAAGCACTACCAGATTTGGTATCACACGTGTAATCGCCAAGTCTTCTATCGCTTGATGTGTGCCGCCGTCTGGTCCAACAGAAATACCCGCGTGTGATCCAGCGATTTTTACAGGTCGATCGTTATAGCAAATTGTCGTGCGAATTTGCTCCCAATTTCTTCCGGGAGAAAACATTGCATAGGAAGTAATAAAAGGAATTTTTCCCATCGCCGCCATGCCGGATGCTACCGACGCAAGATTTTGCTCGGCCACCCCCATTTCAATAAAACGCTCCGGAAACTTTTGCGCAAAAAGATGTGTTTGTGTTGATTCTGTAAGATCAGCGCAAAGTGCCACTACTCGTTCATCAGTAATACCCGCAGTAAGCAAACCCTCACCATACCCTTTTCGTATCGGCACTTGTTCGACATCTGCGTCAAATACTTTTGGGTTTAAATGTAAATTATTATTCATGTTCGCTTTTAATTTTTCCCTCTAGGGTGCGCAACTCTTTAATTGCCATTGCCGCCTCTTCTTTGTTTGGCGGCTTACCATGCCATTCGTATTTTCGCTCAAAACCATGCACACCCTTACCTGGAATTGTATGAGCAATAATTATTGTTGGCTTTTCAAAAGTTGCTTTTGCGCGCTGTACTGCATAAATAATTTCTTCAAAATTGTGTCCATCTATTTCAAGCACATTCCAATTCCATGTTCGCCATTTTTCTGCTAAAGGTTCAAGTGGCATCACGTCTTCAGTAAAACCATCAATCTGGATATTGTTACGATCAAGAATACCAATAATGTTTCGAAGTTTATGTTTACCGGCAAGCATTGCCGCCTCCCACACCTGACCCTCGTTGAGTTCGCCATCACTCATAAGACAATAAATATATCTATCATTTGAAATTCCCCGATCCATTCTGTCTGCAAGTGCCATACCCACCGCCTGCGAAAGACCAGAACCAAGTGGACCAGAACTATTTTCAAGCATTGGTAAAAATTCACGATGCGGATGTCCTTGCAAACGCGAACCAAACTTTCGCAAAGTCATGAGCTCTCCCACCGGAAAATATCCGGAATGTGCCATGGAAGCATAAAGTACTGGACAAATATGTCCGTTTGAAAGTACGACACGATCACGTTCTGCCCACTTTGGATTACGTGGATTGTGTTTGAGAATATGAAAATATAAAGCTGTAAAAATATCTGCCATACCAAGGGGGCCAGCAGTGTGTCCTGAGCCAGCCTCAAGAAGCATTGAAATAATAGAACGACGAATTTCGTTTGCTTTTAGCTCAAGCTCTTGAATTTTTTCTTCAGTAAATGTTTTACGCATTAAATTTAGGCAAACAAATGTTCAAAAGCAGATACAGCACTTGGCACATCTTCTTGTGCAAAAATTGCAGATCCAACAACAAGTCTCTTTACACCCGCTTCAATTAGTTTCGGCGCCACATCCAAACTGACACCACCATCAACACTAAGTATAAGATCTGGATACTTTGTATGCAAATCTGTAATTTTTTCAAAAACACGTTCATCAAAATCGCTTCCCTGTATGCCTATGTCTGCAATTCCCATAAGTTGAACAAAATCGATATCTTCAACAAAAGGATACACAGACTCAACTGACGCATTCATGCCGAGCGCAAAACCAATCTCAGTGTAAAGTGGTGACTCTTTTGCAACAGCACTTTTTCGTATCACATCAAGAAATGTTTTTGGTTCAATAACAGATTCCATGTGAAAAATCAGACGCTTTGCTCCAGCTTTAACCCAATCACGCCACACTTTTTCTGGTTCACGAATCATAAGGTCAACCTCAAAATCTACATCATTCCAAAATGGAAAACCTTCATCTTCACTTAAAATACGTACAAAATTTCTGTCAAAATCGGCGCCCAAATATGGCCAAGTGCGTTTTGGCGTAAGACGTCCATCCATTACATCTATTTGAATAAGCGGTACAAGCTGAGCCACAAGAGAAATTTTTTCCTCAAGGTCTTCAAAACTCGTTGGCATTATTGCTGGAATTATTTCAATTTTTGATTTCATCTATTTTTTTGAGTCGACGAGTGTGACGTTCATCGCCAGTAAATGGTGTAGCAAGCCATATTTCCACCGCATCTTTTGCATCTTTTTCAGAAAGAAAACGTGCACCGAGTGAAAGAATGTTTGCGTCATTGTGTTCTCGAGAAACAATTATTTCATGAGGTATCACACGATCATTTTCTGGTTTGTATTGACCGTTAAAAACAACCGCCCGCACGTGTGGTAAACGGTTTGCTGTTATGGCTTCACCCTGACCAGAACCGCCAATAATAATTCCCTTTTGCTTTCCTTCACTTTTTGAAACTTCACGCGCAAGTGGAATAATAAAATCTGGATAATCGTCATCAGCATTAAATTCAAGTGCGCCAAAATCTTTTACTTCATATCCTAAATCACGCAAAAATGGCATGAGTTCTGCTTTAAGTTCAAAACCGGCGTGATCGGCTGCAATTAAAATTTTTTCCATGCATATATTGTACCACGCGACACGACACAGAAAAAATACTTGACACAATAATAAATTATCAATACAGTGTTTTAAGTCTCTTGTTCCCCAACACTCTCAACGAAAGGAGTATTTCAATGGGAAAAATTATCGGATTGAGCTTCTCTCGTTGTGTGGCTGCCATTGCACGAGATGAAGAATCACCTGAAGATGTAGTGAAAATCTACACAAGCACTCGTATTTCCACAAACGAAGCGTGGAAAGCGGCACTTCTGTGGCATCAACAACACCGCTGGCAAAACGACAACCCGCATCTTTGCATGCAAATTGCCGTCAAGCTCATCAAAGCTAAGAAGATTATCCAGCCATGGATCACAAAGGGTGTGGTGCCCGAAGTGATCAGCAACGACAAAATCTGGATCCTAGAATCAGAGGAAGGAAAAATCGTCTGGATCCAAGCGCCACAGGTTGTCCAAAAGCAAAGCTAACAAACCGAGCACACCAAAAAGCTCGATCACCATCACCCCCGCAAAACCCCCCGTGGTCTGCGAGGGTTTTTGTTTTAAAATTTATTGTTTTTTTAAATCGCCGCACCGGTTTTCATCACATGATCCACAAGGGTGTGCGTATACCCCATTTCGTTGTCGTACCATGCAAGAACTTTTACAAGATTGCCACCTACCACGCGAGTAAAAGAAAGATCGGCGATAGATGCATATTTACTTCCTTTAATGTCTGAAGATACCAACTGTTCTTCTGTCACTGAAAAAATATTTCTCCATCTGTTTTGTTGTGATGCTTTTTTTAGAAGTCCGTTTATCTCTTCCACGCTTGTATCTCGCTTTGCGATAAATGTAATGTCAGCAATAGAACCAACCACTACCGGTACACGCATTGAGATACCATCAAATTTCCCCACAAGCTCTGGGAATGCTTTTGTAACAGCGATAGCCGCACCGGTGGTGGAAGGAACAATATTTTGCGCCGCAGCGCGACCTTCACGGAAATCTTTTTTACTTGGACCGTCTACAATAGACTGACTTGCTGTGTAAGCGTGCACAGTATTTAGAACTGCTTTTTCAATACCAATAGTTTCATGCAAAATAGCAATAAGCGGACTTGCGGAATTGGTCGTACACGAAGCGTTTGAAGAAATAACACATGTTTCAAATTTTTCTTCGTTGATACCCATTAGTATCGTTCCTGTATCAGCTGTTGCTTCATCTTTTGCTGGTGCGGTAATCACCACCCGTTTTGCACCAGCAGAAATGTGCACACGTGCCTTTTCAAATTCCACAAAAAAACCAGTAGACTCTACCACAACGTCAATATCAAGTGCTTTCCATGGAAGCGAAGCCGGATCTTTTTCGCTAAAATATGCAATTTCATCACCGTCAACAATTATTTTTTTCTTATCTGAAGATACTTCTACATCAAACGGACTCACACCATATGCAGTATCGTATTTAAGTAAATATGCAATATTGTCGATATTTCCAAGATCATTTATTGCAACGATTTGAATTTCTTTATGTTCACGCGCCACTTTTATAAACGCTCGCCCTATTCGTCCTGCACCATTTATTGCAACTTTTATTTTTTTCATTGTCTAATTCTTTTAATCTGTAAGTGATTATAGTATACCACTACTCTTAAAAAGTTATAGAAAAAGACAGCTCCTTTGAAAAAGCTGTCTTTTGTGGTGGCAAAAAATCTTTCGATCATCACCAACCACTATTGTGTTGCTACGATTTTTTCCTTTCTTTTGAAGATGGTTTCAATGTGAGGCTTGCCTTCAGAATCAAATCTGGGAACTTTCACGTCCCAAACAAGTCTGAGTTGTGCGAGAGTCCAGATGAGATACCACGTGGGGTCGATTTCCCACCACGAAATTCCGTGACGCGCAGAGTTTTGGATCGCGTGATGATTGTTGTGATTACCCTCACCAAAACCAATGATGGCAAGAATGGGGTTGTTTACACTATGATCATCAGTATCAAATCTCCTTATGCCCCAAATGTGACAAATTGAGTTGATACTCCACGTAATGTGATAGACGATGAAAAGCCGAATCATTCCTCCCCACAAAAATCCAAACAACGCCCCCTTCCAAGACCAAGAGATGAGTCCGCCGATCAAGCCCGGCAACAAAAGACCCAGCACAAACCACAGAACAAAATACTTATTTACAAAAACAAGCGCTGGGTCACGAGACAGGTGTTTTGTGTACTGATCTTCTTTTGAATGACGGGGTTGCGAAAACCATCCCATATGGGCGTGGTAAAAACCAAGCCAAAAACCATTCCATCCATCACCGTGTAGATGTGGTGAATGCGGATCTCCGATCTGGTCTGAGTACTGGTGGTGAACACTATGATCTGCGACCCATCGAAAAAATGAATTTTGTCCAGACATTGATCCACAAATCGCAAGTGTTATCTGAGTCCATCTGTAAGTCTTGTAAGAAGCGTGTGTAAACAATCGGTGAAAACCGGCAGTCACACCAAAACCACTCACAAAGACAAACACGATGAACAAGGAAAGAGATGTCGCGTCAATTCCCCGATTCCACCAGTAAAAAACACCCCAGATGGCCACCAGAAATGGTGCCCAAACAAAAAAGTGAGTTAGGGCTTTTTCTGCCTTTCCAGGCCCAGCATGAAGTCCAGATCTACTCATGATTGACCTCCAAAAGGTAGAGTAGTAAGAAAAAAACAACAAGGAACGCCAAATTTACTATATCACAACAGTATCATCTACTTTTATATTGTTTTTTTGTGCCGATCCAGCGTTTATTTCAAGTACGTATAATGATTTTTCTGTTGGTGTAAAAATTTTCGGAAAAGATTCTGGTGTAGCGTTTTTTTCTATTCCCACGATTTTCATATTTTCACCAATCCAAATAATATCTATTGGAAAAAGCATGTCTTTCATCCAAATACCCGCATATTCTGGTGCGTTTAGTATAAAAAGTAGACCGCTTTGTGCATCAAGTGAGGTTTTTCCCGAAAGTCCTTGAGCGCGTTTTTGTGGTGTATCGGCAACGTCTATATTAAAAAATATTGATGTGCTGTTAGAAGAAATAATTTTTAGAGTTTTTGTATTTTTTATTTCAGAAATCGTATTTTGATCAAAAGTAACTGGCGCTCTAGCTAAATATTTCGGTAAAAAAAACATTAAACCAAGCGCACAAAGAACAATGCAAAAAATAATTAGAAGTATTTTGCTTTTCATAACAACAAGTATAGCAAACTCTCAAACTCTCCGTGGAGGTCGATCTTCCATTGGACGAGCTTCATTTACGATAAGATTGCGACCGTCGAGTGGTTTTCCGTGCCACATTTCTATCGCCTTTTTAGCTTCTTCTGGAGTAGACATTTCCACAAAACCAAAACCGCGAGATCGATTTGTTTCTCTATCAATAATAATAGAAGCTGACACCACTGTGCCGGCCTTTGCAAATGCATCTTTTAAACCATTTTCATTAACACCATATGAGATACCACCAACATATAATTTTATTGCCATAAATAAATTTTAACGACAGGCAGACAAAAGTCAATTATTTAATAAGGTGGATAGACTCATTGACGCCACCACAAATGAGTATAGTATGAAATATAGGAATAGAGTGTACGAGTTTTACACAACCCAAACCGCAGAAAGGGATCCTCTCAGACACCATCTCTCCTGTGACCAGCGCGGATCACCGAAGAGCTGTTTGAGCTGTGCACAAACTCGGTGGTGTTTTCCATATTCACCTCTCCTCACCTCCGTTCCTCCCTCTCACGTCTGACCACAGGCGTGAGGGGTTTTATTTTATATCTAAAACATTGTGTTGTGTGATCATTTACCATTCCTGTCGCTTGCATAAACGCATAACAAATAGTAGAGCCGACAAATTTAAAACCGCGCGCTTTCATATCTTTACTCATCGCATCAGACTCTGCACTTCGTGCTGGCAAATCTTTGTGTGTCTTCCACGCATTCACTTTTGGTTTCCCTCCCACAAACTGCCAAATATATGCATCGAAAGAGCCGAATTCTTTTTGTACACGCAAAAATTCTTTTGCATTTGTTATGGTCGCACGAATTTTAAGCTGATTTCGAATAATGCCCGCATCTTGCATCAATGTCGCGATTTTCTTTTCATCATACCGTGCAATCTTCCGCGCATTAAAATTGCTGAAAGCTTTACGAAAATTCTCTCGTTTTTTTAAAATAGTAAACCAAGAAAGTCCAGCTTGAAATCCATCAAGCAAAATAGCTTCAAAAAGTTTTTGATCATTGTGCAAAGGAACGCCCCATTCTGTGTCGTGATACTTTTGGTAAAGTGCGTCATCGCTCACCCATCCGCAACGGATTTTTTGTTTCATTTTGGCGGAAGATAAGGGATTTGAACCCTTGATGGAGTTTCCCCCATACCGCCTTTCCAAGGCGGCGCACTAGACCACTATGCGAATCTTCCTCAATTTTTCCACACACGGCGCGTCTTACAGCGCGCCGCTCATTTATCTACTATCCTTCATCCCACGCAAAATTTCAATACGTTCTGCTACTGGTGGATGTGTCATAAAAAGTTTTGAGAATCCACCTTTTGAGAGAGCACCGAAAGGATTCATGATAAAAAGATGAGCTGTGGCATTGTGTGCATGAGTAAGAGGAATGGCTTGTGATGTACGTGAAATTTTTTCAAGCGCTGATGCGAGTCCTTCTGGATAACGTGTGAGTAAGGCGCCAGACGCGTCAGCAAGAAATTCTCTTTTGCGCGATATGGCAAGACGAATAATAAGTGCAACAATTGGCGCAAGTATCGCAAGCACAACTCCAATAATTACAAAAATTCCGCCACCAGAATTATTGTTTCTATTTCGTCCACCAAACATAAGTGATCGCAAAAAGAAATCTGACGCAAGAGAAACAACTCCAGCCAAAACCACAATCAAAGTAGAAAGAAGCATGTCGCGATTGCCTATGTGTGAAAGTTCATGAGCAATGACACCCTCTAGCTCGGTGCGATTTAAAATTGTAAGAAGGCCGGTGGTCACTGCCACCACCGCATGTTCTTTATTGCGTCCAGTTGCAAAAGCATTGGGTGATTGATCTTCAATAATATAAAGCTTTGGCATCGGCAAACCAGCAGTAATCGCCAAATTTTCTACGACATTCCACAAGTCTCGGTGCGACTCACGTGTTGCTGGATGTGCTTTGTGAAGCGAAAGTACGAGTTTGTCTGACCACCAATACGCACCAATATTCATAATCACACTAAAAATTACTGCGAATACTAAAATTGCAGAATTGTTGTAAGCGACAGAAAAAACATAACCAAGAGCAATAATCAACACAAAAAAACTTGCCATAAAAAGCCACGTCTTAAAAATATTTTCGCTTTGGTGTTTGTAGATGTTCATAAGGTTGTGAAATTCGTTTTAATAGTATGTTCGGAGGGGGTCTCGAGCGCGACGGCGCGAGAGCTTCAGGATTTTTTAAGCTTCAAAAAATCCGTACCCGGAGAACATACTATTAAAACGAATTTTTATCAACTAAAACTTCACCGCCACAGGCTCTTGCGCCACCGCATCGTCTGGGAGATCAAAAAATTCCATTTTTGAGAATTTAAACATTCCAGCAATAATATTTCCAGGAAATGATTCTATGCCGGTGTTGAGATCACGCACGTTTGTATTGTAAAAACGTCGCGCTGCTTGAATTTTGTTTTCTGTATCTGAAAGCTCACGCTGAAGCTCAAGAAAATTTTGGTTTGCTTTTAGATCTGGATACGCTTCTGAAATTGCAAAAATACTTTTAAGTGCACCTGTGAGCATATTTTCCGCCTTTCCTTTTTCTTCTATATTCCCTGCGCCCATTGCGTTTGCACGAGCTTTTGTAACATTTTCAAACGCAGAACTTTCGTGAGTTGCATAACCCTTGACCGTCTCAACAAGATTTGGAATGAGATCGTAGCGACGCTTGAGTTGTACCTCAATATCTGACCACGCTTCCTTTGCACGATTGATAAGTCGCACAAAACTGTTGTAAGAGAAAATGAACCAAAGAACAACAACTGCGACAATAATGAGTAAAATGTACATATTTTTATGATTAAATAATTAGGAACACATTATACCACAATTTTACTGGGTAAGTGTAAACGATTTAATACATTCCACCACCCATTCCCGCACCCATATCTGGAGTGGTTTTTTCTTCTTTTGGTTCTTCTGCAATAGCCACTTCTGTTGTAAGTAAAATAGCGGCCGCTGAAGTTGCATTTTGAAGAGCACTTCGTGTTACTTTTACTGGGTCAAGAATTCCGTCTTTGATCATGTCGTTTGAATCAACCTCAAGAAGCGCGTTGTATCCCGCATTTTCTTTATCCGACTTCATAATGCGATCAACAATTACAGATCCGTCTTCTTTGCCGGCGTTTATTACAATTTGTCGAAGTGGTGATTCAAGTGCTTTGAGTACAATATTAAATCCGATTTTTTCTTCAGCGCTCCATTCGTTCATTTTTTCAACACCTTTTTTGTCTATGGTTTTTGATAAAGCGTTGATTTTTCGAACTGCTTGAACAAAAGCACTTCCTCCACCAGCCACCACACCTTCTTCTATTGCCGCCTTTGTAGCATTCACCGCATCTTCTATCTTTAGCTTCAAATATTTCATTTCTGTCTCTGTCGCTGCACCCACACGAATCACTGCCACACCACCAGTAAGCTTTGCAATTCGTTCCTCTATTTTTTCTTTATCAAATTTTGAAGTCGTAGTTTCTTTTTGTTTTTTGAGCTGTGCAATACGAGCATCTATTTCTCCCTTTTTTCCTTTTCCACCCACAATTACTGTATTATCTTTTGTCGCAATAATTTTTACTGCGCGACCAAGCATACTTGCGTCAGCATTTTCAAGTTTAATTCCGAGATCTTCTGAAACAACTTGTGCACCCACTGTCGCCGCGATATCCGCAAGCATTTCTTTTTTTCTATCTCCATAACCAGGCGCTTTTACTGCAAGAATATTAAATCCTCCACGAAGTTTGTTTACCAAAAATGTCGTAAGGGCTTCGCCATCTACATCTTCTGCAATAATGACAAGCTCCTTTTTCCCAGATTGTGCGATTTTTTCAAGAAGAGGAAGAATGTCTTTAATAGAAGAAATTTTTCGGTCGGTGATAAATACTGGCACATCTTTGTATTCAGCTTCCATGCGCTCGGCGTTTGTCACCATGTATGGAGATACGTAGCCTTTATCAAATTCAAGACCTTCAACCACTTCAGAATCCACGCCGAACGTTTGTGATTCTTCTACGGTCACAACACCATCTTTTCCTACCTTATCTATAGTATCTGCAATTATTGTGCCAATTTCCTCTGATTCTGCAGAAATCGTTGCTACCTGACGAATTTCATCTTTTGTTTTAATCGGCTTTGCAATTTCTTTAAGCACCTTCACCACCTGCTCGGTAGCTTTTTCAATTCCGTTTTTTACAGCCATAGCATTTACACCCATTGTGGTGTATTTCATACCTTCACTTACAATGGCCTGAAGAAGTACCACAGATGTAGTGGTACCATCACCAGCAATATCATTGGTTTTTGTCGCCACCTCTTTCACAATTTCCGCTCCCATATTTTCAAACTTATCTTTGAGTGTAATATCTTTTGCGATAGATACACCGTCATTTGTGATAGTTGGACCACCATAACTTTTTTCAAGTACAACATTTCTTCCACGTGGACCCAAAGTGATTTTCACTGCATCAGCCACCTTATCCACTCCTCGCTTCAGTGCTTTCCGTGCTTCTTCGTTGTAGATTATTTGTTTTGCCATAATTTATGTGGTTTATTTCGCGCCGATTTTTTCCGGTCGTTTTTTTCGCGACATCCGCGTCAGTTATTTATTAATAATCGCCAAAATACTTTCTTCTTTTAAAATATAAAATTCTTTGCTATCGAGTGTAACGTCATCAAAACCGTATTTTGAAAAAAGTACAATATCACCAACCTTAACCTTTACTGGTATAAGTTTGCCGTCGTTATAATGTCCTGGACCCACGGCCACCACCTCCCCTTGCTCAGGTTTTTCTTTTTGCACTGTTTCAGGAATGATAATACCGAAACTATTTGGCTTCGCTATTTCTTCCGCACTAAAAGGCCGCACAAGCACACGGTCGCCAAGTGGCATGATGGGGTGTTTGAAAGATGGTGCAACAGGCTTTGTAACAGGTCGAGCTGCTGGTCGTGCGGGGGCTTTTTTCACACTCTTTTTCAAAATTTTCTGTTTCTTTTTTATAGCCATAGATATATCTTTAGGGTAATTATTAATTAGGGTAAATACAATATTATCTGAAGACGATTTGGAGTCAATATTTAGAGATAAAATCTGTTTGTTATCGTGGGGGGGCGCAATGTAATAAATACTTTTAAACATGTTGTGTTACTGGAGCGGTATGAAATATGCTTTTGAGCGAGTTAGCAAAGCGCTTTAGCGAGAAAGCATATTTCACACCGCTCCAGCCAATCAGATTTGCAATATTTCTCATGGTTTGTATAATACTTGGAATGAGTATTGTCGCTTCTATATTACCGTATACACAGGTTGTGTTGTCTATAGTTCTAATCGCCCTGATTCTCTTGCAGAGATCAGAAGCTGGCCTTGGTGGTGCTTTTGGTGGTGGCGACGGCTTTAGCTCTGGATTTCACACAAAACGAGGCCTAGAAAAGACCTTATTCATAGGAACAATTATTGTTGCTCTACTTTTTGTTACCTCGACATTCTTTTCACTCTTTGTACGATAAAACACAACACTCAATATATTAAATTTCTGGTTATTTTATTTGACCTTATATTCATATGATATCTCATAATCGGGCAGACGCTCCTATTCCAAAAAAAATTGCATTAGCAATAAAAACATTCTCTTTTACAGAAAAAATAATTTTTTTCTTGTTTTTTGTTGTGTTTGTTATAAGCGGCCTACTTATTATCTGGGGTATAAATAAATATTTTCTTGTTGATGTGCCAAGCAAAGGAGGTTCTCTTGTAGAAGGCATTGTGGGTTCTCCAAGATTTATAAACCCACTTCTTGCTGTCTCTGATGCAGACAAAGATCTTTCTTCACTCATTTATTCTGGTCTTTTAAAAGCAACCTCGGGGGGCGTTCTCATAAACGATTTAAGCAAAGAATACAGTATTTCAGAAAATGGACTTGAATACACCGTCACATTAAAAGATGATGTGCATTTTCATGATGGTGAACCAATCACCGCAGACGATATTGTGTTTACAGTAAAACGAGCACAGGATAGTAGTTTAAAAAGTCCACGTCGTTTAAATTGGGTTGATGTTATGGTAGAAAAAATTAATGAAAAGCAGATAAAATTTATTCTCAAACAACCATATTCTCCGTTCATAGAAAATCTTACACTCGGAATTTTACCAGAACATATTTGGAAAAATTTAGATGCTGATCAATTTTCAGCTAGTCTTTTTAACACCGAACCAATAGGTTCTGGTCCGTACAAACTTAAAAAAGTAAAAAGAAATTCTGGGGGACTTCCAATACTATACGAGCTTACCCCTTTTGATAAATACACACTCGGCGAAACTTATATAGAACATCTGACCCTGCGTTTTTATACCAATGAAGACGATCTCATCGAAGCATACACTGGTGGTTATGTAGAAAGTATCAACGGCGTTCCACCACAACGTATCGATAATATTCTTAAAAAGGGTACGGTGGTAGCCACATCACCGCTTCCTCGCGTGTTTGGTTTGTTTTTTAATCAAAACCAAGCTCCAGTTTTTGTAAATAAAGAAGTAAGAACGGCATTAAATATGTCACTTGATAAAGAACGTATTGTACGAGAAGTTCTTCGTGGATACGGTAGCGTATTAAATGGTCCTGTTTTACTTGATAAATCCGCAAAAGCGACATCAACATTTTCTGGTATAGATTCAGCAATTGCTCTGCTTACAAAAAATGGTTGGACACTAAATGAAAAAACTGGAGTGATGGAAAAAAAGATAAAAAACGATATAACACCTCTTTCTTTTTCTATAGCCACAGGTAATGCTCCAGAGCTAAAACAAACCGCACTAATAATGCAAGAAGAATGGAAAAAAATTGGCGCAGATGTGAATATAAAAGTATTTGAAACAAGTAATCTAAACCAAGATATTATTCGTCCACGTAAATATGATGCGTTACTTTTTGGAGAAGTCACTGGTCGCGACCTTGATCTTTTTCCTTTTTGGCATTCATCTCAACGCAACGATCCTGGTTTAAATATTTCAATGTATGTAAATAGCAAAGCAGACAAACTTTTAGAAGAGATGCGATCTACAACCGATGCAACAATAAAAAAAGAAAAATATCTTGCGTTTGAATCACTTGTTGCCGAAGATATACCAGCAATATTTACATACTCGCCAGATTTTATTTATCTTGTGCCAACAAAAATTAAAAATCTTACTCTCGGAAATATTACAGCACCATCAGAACGATTTATGAATATTGACGAATGGTATGTACAAACGAATAAAGTATGGAAAATATTTGTAAAATAAAATTAATTAAAAAAACAAAAATATATTATGAAAGATGCATTTGAAGCGCAAACATCAAACAGCGCTATAGAAAAAGGTCCGATACAAACAGTCGGGCCAACAAAAGAAAATTCACCACAAAACCCAGCTGGTGAAGCACAAAGAAACAACAGCCGAGGAACTCGCCGACCAAACTCTTCTGGTATGGGACGTGGTGGTGGACATCGACGTATGGGCGGTATGCGACGCGACAGCTCCCCTCTTCGTGTAGCAAAAAAACAAGAAGACACCATTCCACCAATCGGTGAGAGTGTGCGTATTATTCCACTTGGAGGAGTAGAAGAAGTTGGAAAAAACATGACAGCAATTGAATACAAGGACGATATTATCGTTCTTGATATGGGTTTTGGTTTCAGTGAAGAAAACACACCGGGTGTAGACTACATTTTGCCAAATTCAAAATACTTAGAAGACAATAAACACAAAATTAAAGCCGTGGTTATCACTCACGGACATCTCGACCATATCGGTGGAATTCCATACATCATGCCTAGAATAGGTAATCCGCCAATGTACACCCGAGAACTGACATCGATTATGATCAGAAAGCGACAAGAAGAATTTGCTCATCTGCCACCGCTAGATATTCGTGTTGTGGAAAAAGACGATCATATTCGCATCGGTAATTTACCTGTACGCTTTTTTGCAGTTACTCACACCATTCCAGATTCAATGGGAGTAATCATTGAAACTCCTTACGGCTCTATCGTAAACGCAGGTGATCCAAAACTCGACCATGACGACGGCGTTCCTACAGACGCTGAACAAAACGAGTACAAAAAATTTGAAAAAGAAAAGGTACTTCTTTTTATGAACGATTCAACAAACGTTGAAAACCCAGGCTGGTCTACTCCCGAAAAACTCGTACATAAAAACCTTGAAGAAATCATAAAAAATATAAAAGGGAGAATAATTATTGGTACTTTTGCTTCCCAACTTGAACGTATCATTAAAATTATCGAGATTGCAGAAATGTATGGCAAAAAAGTGGCGGTAGAAGGCCGAAGCATGAAAACCAACATTGAAGTAGCAAGACTTGCTAAAATGCTCAATGTTAAAAAAGAAACCATGATCCCTATTGAGGACGTGGAAAAATATCCGCCAGACAAAATCGTAATACTTGCCACTGGTGCTCAAGGTGAAGAGTTTGCCGCACTTATGCGTATGGCAAACAAAACTCACAAAAATTTCCGCATCAACAAACGTGATACGGTTTTGCTTTCATCTTCAATCATTCCAGGTAACGAACGCACAGTACAAAAACTAAAAGATAATATTGCTAGACAAGGTGCAAAAATAATTCACTATCGTACATCA
This sequence comes from uncultured Candidatus Saccharibacteria bacterium, assembly GCA_964407105.1. Classification (GTDB taxonomy): domain Bacteria; phylum Patescibacteriota; class Minisyncoccia; order Phycocordibacterales; family CALRHW01; genus SICJ01. The sequence continues at coordinate 53,620 of CAYOUG010000001.1, forward strand.
GATGTGTATATTCATTCCACCGGTCACGGCAACAGAGCAGAATTAGAGTGGATGTTCAAAAAAATCAATCCAAAATTTTTCATGCCAATTCACGGCAATCACTACATGCTTCGTCTACATGCACAAACTATCGAAGCTCTTGGAATGCCAGAAGATCACATCATCATTCCTGACAACGGTTCTATTATCGAAATTCAAGAAGAAGGAACAAAACTTGTTCGTCTAAAAGAATCAGCTCCAAGCGGAATGATGATGGTGGATGGATTTTCTATCGGTGATATGCAAGAAGTGGTAATACGCGACCGAAAAATGCTTGCCGAAGATGGAATGTTTGTCATTATCGCAAGTGTTAATTTAAAAACTGGAAAACTCAGAAAATCTCCCGATATTATTTCTCGAGGATTTGTGTATTTACGTGAATCTCAAGATCTTCTTCAAGACGCACGACATATTATTAAAAAAAGTGTCGAGGACACAACGGTTGGAATGAACCCTATCAACTTTGATTACGTAAAAGCAAACATTACCGACGTGGTGACTCGTTTTCTCTTTCAGAAAACCGCAAAAAAGCCTATTGTTATTCCTGTAGTGCTTGGAATGTAAAGGAATACTCAAAAATAGATTACAAAAAAGCCCCCGCGACCGAAGTCGGGGGGGCGTTTGTTCTACACGACGCAACCGTCGTCTAGAACTCTCTGTTTTGTTGACTAGTCGTCAGTCCTCAGCCTGCGGCTTGGGCTTAGGCTTCGGTGCTGGCGTCGGTGGTGGTCCAGGTGGTGGACCGCCGCCAACCCAGAAACAAGTGCTGGCTGTGAGAGCGTCGCACTTTGTGCCATTGGTGCACATTGTCGTTGTGCAACCGAACGTGACACCGTCATGGCAATCACATGGTTGCATGAGCACAACGACCGTGCCTCCGGGTGCAGGCATCGAGACTCCACCGATTGCTCCGGCGACAATCACGTTGTCGCCAAGGTCGATGTTGTACTCAAACACCTGCACGCCGTTTGGCAAGATTCCGAGTGTGCCAAACACCGAGACAACCATTCCGCTGGAAGTGGGAACAGCTGTGTAGGAAAACTTGTTTCCTACAACGGTTTGTGTGACGACGAATTCTTGTTCGCCGACAACAACCGTGATGTTTCCGCTCACATGAGCGACGGAAACATCCTCGAACGGCAATTCAAAGGAAGCCGTTTTTCCCGTCATCGCCTTGGCGATATCAAAGCCGTTTCCAGCAAACGCTGGAACGGTGGGGATCGCCATTGCAACAAGCAAGGCGACAAGGCTCATCATTTTCCTGATCATTACTCACTCCTTTGTTTGGAGTTTTCCCGACCGAAAAAAAACGCAATCCCCTCTCTAAATCAGTAGTTTCAATCTGTTTTTCGCGCGGTCACCTCCATGGTTTGTGTTGGAACGAGATGAGAGTATTTGTAGCTGTACCTGTCGAACAGGTAATTTTGCCACGGCGTATACGGTGGCTCTGGCCATCGTACGTCGTTTGTGCGTTCAATTTCCCACCGAAGAATCAAAAACGTTTTTGTGTCGATGTACATGTGGTCGTTTCTGACCGTCCATGACCGACGCGCACTGCCTCTCATCTTGCCCTCAGATCCTTCGTCCTGAGTAGCAACGTGGTAAACCTCCTTTCCGTCAAGCGTTTCTAGAGTAACAACTGATGTTCGACCAATTGTATCCATGAAAGCTTTGGCCTGAGAACTCCTATCGAGCCATGTGTTATGGAACTGTCCAATAGCACACACCGCCGCAGGAATTTCATCCGTAAGACAAGGCTGTGTTTTTAGATTCACATCACCAAACCCATGTGGATCTGGAGCTGGATATGAATCTGAGAAGTAGCCAACTTGCCCTGGTGTGTCATACCAGTTTGTTTCAGTGCACTCCCCGTCCTTGAGACTGAGGATGAGCTGTGGTTTATCAGCAGAAGTCTTCCGCATTTTGGTGCTGAAAGATTTTCTACCCATATCCGCACTTATTGAAACATGAGATGTGATAACACCAGGAAGGGTTGCTACCGCGACACGAGGATTGAGCATCTCTCGCACCTGTCCCTCAGCAAGCTGGGGGGTTTGTACATAAGAGATCTCTAGCGTGGCTTCAAAAGCCAGTGAATCGAGAGAAGCATAGGCTTCCCCGACCTTTTTTGCAATTTCCTCCACGGTTGGAAGCGGAATTGAAATTGGCTTTGCCGACGTTTCGGGGGTTCCGATCGAAGCTTTCGCTTCGCTCGGAACTGTTTCTTCAGTCGCCACAACCAATGCCATACTGGCGGTAGTTGCGACAAGCATCAGAAGCGCGGTCCAAACAAGCGTTAGACTTTTCACGGAATCCACCTTTCTTGAAAATTTAGAGTAGGAAAAAAACGGCACCTCTATCTAGAACTGTCAACATGACAGAGAGCTATCTGCTTCAATCGTATAACTTTCTTTTATGTGTGTCAATGGCCATTACAATCCACATATATTTACAGCCATTTTTGCTATACTTACCTCATGGTAAATTCTCTTTCAAAACCAGAAATTCATCAAAAAGCGCTGTCTATAATATATCTATCCAACCTTCTTCTTTCTTTTCATTACTTCCTAATCCTCTATATACATTCTTCATTTTTAAGTATCTATGTAAACGCTTCACAGCTCGCTCTACTTTTTGTGGCTGGATCTATTTTAAATCTTTTTATTTTTTTAAATATTCCACACATTCTTGAACGTATCGGAAATTATAAATTTACTTTGTGGGCAATTATTTTTGAGGGTCTAGCAATAACGGGTATGGCTTTGGGTACATCTGCATGGACGATTAGTATGGCATTTATTCTTCATCAAGCTGTTATTTCAATGATACTTTTTGGACTCGATATTTTTCTTGAAGGTACTGTAAAAAATGAAGCACACACCGGCACAATTCGTGGCATCTATCTCACACTTTCAAATCTCACTTTGGTGTTTTCACCTCTTATTGCGGGCATTTTAATTGCAAATAGTAATTTCAAAAAGGTTTATTTTATTTCTCTTATTTTGCTTGTGCCACTGTTTCTACTTGTACAGAGAAATTTGAAACACGCGGCTTATAAATATAAAGATGGTGTACGCATCACAACAACTTATCTTATTGCTAGAAAAAATAAAGATGTTCGGGGTGTGTTGTATGCACACTTTATGCTTCAATTTTTCTACGCGTGGATGGTTATTTATGTGCCAATTTTCCTTCACCAACATATTGGATTTGATTGGAAAGAAATCGGAGTAATTTTTACTGTTATGCTTTTACCATTTCTTCTTTTTGAACTTCCAATAGGACGTCTGGCTGACAAAAAATTCGGCGAAAAAGAAATCATGCTTGTTGGCTTTGTGATTATGGCTGTTTCAACATTTTATATTCCATTAATTTCAAGTACTCATATATTGGTATGGGCTGTTGTATTATTTCTTACTCGAGTTGGCGCAAGTTTTGTAGAAATCACTTCAGAAAGTTATTTTTTTAAACATGTAAATGAAAAAAATCCCGGATTGATTAGTTTGTTTCGAATGGCACGACCACTTGCATACATTACCGCCCCCGCCGTTGTAACTGGATCTATTGCTGTTTTTGGTTTAGAAAATGATTTGTATGCTTATATTTTTCCTATTCTTTCTGTGTTTATGTTTTTAGGAATGAGATATGCTCTCTCTATCACTGACACCAAATAACACACTTTGAAATATTGTGCAATATGTTGATAACTCTTTACAAAAAGATAAATTAAGGAGTAATATTGTAGATGGATCGAGTGCGCCTCTCCCGCTAACCCAAAAATAGGCCACTCCTTCTGCATCTCTTCTCCACCCAGGGCGACATACAGCCCTGGGTATATTTTTGTTTAAATTTTAATTTTTTCTAATCTCTGTGTATAAAAATAGAGGAATCTCTTTTCGCATTCTGTCTTCTTCTTTTTGTCTTACGCCCGATGCACTTTTTTTGTGAGAAATCCACTCTTCAAGACGTGTTAGAACAAAACCAGCAGATGTAAAAGCTTTTACATAAAATTGTAAAGGACGATGAAAAGAAATTGTTTCGATTTTTTCTTTTTTTCCTGGATGCATGTCAATAAACACTCGAGACTGAGATAAATAACTATCAATACGACGATACTGTACAGAAGATGCATCATCCCAACCCCAAGCAGATGCTTTTGGAATTCTAAATGCTGGATGGTTCATCACAATGTGCACTGTGCCACCAGAAACGAGCACACGATTACATTCCATAAGCACTGCTTTTATTTCATCAATGTTTTGAATTGCAAGAACAAAAGAGATTTTATTAATTGATGCACTTGCAATAGAACTTAAATCATTTGCTGAAGATATTATATACCGCACATGTGGTGGAGAATTTTTTTGAGCAATTTCAATAAGTTCTGAAGACACATCAACACCAATCACATGCTCTGTATTTTTTGCATATTCACGAGTAAAAAAACCCGTGCCACAAGCAAGATCAAGAACCTTGTCTTGCGCAGTGATTGCCATGAGTCTAATCATGTTTGGTAACAACACTTTTTGATGATAAGAATCATCGTCTCTCGAAAGATGTTCATCATACCAAGAGGCCACCCCTCCCCACGACGTGTCTTGTTTTTTCATAACGGCTAGTATATCACGAACACAATTTGTTGTTACTTTTTAGAATTTTGAATGCAAAGAGAAAGTGCTTCTGTTTGTGTCCATCCGCATTCGCCATTATTTTGGAGCTTACATTCTGCTGCCGAATAACACGCATATTCGTTTTTAAATTCACAAGTACTTACTAAATCTTGATCAGCACAAAGCTGACCACTACAACCAGTGGGACGACATTCTTTAGTTCCAGATGAGGCCCCATCAGAAACAAGTGCTGGATCAAAAATAATAGGAATTTCTATTTGGGCTGAATTTTCAATAAGACCAGACGGATTGTCTTTTTGAAGAACAAGGGTACCTTTTTTTGTGTTTACCTTACCAAACATCATTGATCCTGAAAACGGCACAAAATCTGTCGTCATCCATTCACCTTGCGCGGTAATTGGAATCACCGCTATTTCTTTACCATTTGCGTCAAGTAATTTAGCAGGAAAGGATCCTTCAAAAAACCACTGCCCACGTGCTTCACCAGAAATAGAAAATGGACTTGAAATAATTGCGTTTAATGTGGGTGACACAACACGAATCATGTCCTCAATACCAATCTTGGGTTTATTTATATTTTTATCAATCTCGACTTCAGTACTAGATTTTTTTTCTTCTACAAATGTTTTACCGTCTGGGGTTTTACATTGACGTGGATCAGACTCCATCACAGGAAATCCATTATCTACACAAGTAGCAAAGTCTCTAATTAAAACAATATCGCCACGTTCACGCATATAAAAAACAGCAACAAAAACAAGTACCAAAAATACTATAAAAAAAAGAATAAAGATGGTTTTTTTCACATCTTTATTATACTACACCGAAAAATGAAAAAATTATGAACTAAAATCAACCTCAAATGGATACATACCCATTCCACAAGTACCTTGAAGAGTAGAGACTGGTTGCACGCCAACATCTATATCTGTAGCACCAGACTGTGGCAGATTTTTGCTTATATTCATATTAGCAATTCTCACAGACGCAGAACAATCAAATGTGCCGTTTGTAAAAAATCTTAATATTGTTGGAATTCCCGCTTTTGCGATACTTCTTTCTGGGAGATATCCACCTCTAGCCCTGATTTCAATAATTTGTTTTCCATCTACAATACTTACATTGTTTTCTGTGGTTTGTGCACCAACACCATTATTTTTTTTAGAAACAATAATTGCTCCTCCAATAATAAGTGCGGCAATTAAAATTGATAATACTACTGTTGTTTTCATGTGGACTTATTATATTAAAAATTAAAGATTGATGGAATGACCCCCAATACAACCAGGCTATTTATAAGATTGAAAATCGCAAACATAATTACAACAAGTCCCGCTGATTTAAAGAATATTCCAGACTTTGCACTGTTTTTTATACTAAACGAACTAAAACTTACTAGAGCAAGAACCGGAAAAGTGCCTAAAGCAAAAGCAAGCATTGTGAGTCCACCATTCCAAAAATTTCCAGTTGTAAGTGTGTAAAGTTGCATCGACTGAGTAAATCCGCATGGCAAAAAGAATGTGGCGATACCGACCAAAATGGGTGTGAGAGTATGATTAAATTTTGAAATACCGTGAGCATGTTTTGCAATAAATTTCGGCATTGACGGTTGAAGTTTTTTGGCCCAAGGAAAAACATCAAGAAGATTAATACCGAGTATGAGCATCACGAGACCGATAATTAAACTTAAAATAAATGTCGAGGAAGAGTTGAGAGTAAATGCCGAACCTATCGCACCGATTATTCCACCAAGAATAAAAAAGGATACAATACGCCCAACATGAAACATAATTTGCGGTTTAATTTTATCTCCTTCTTTTGCAAAGGTGGCCGACATTGAAAGTACCAAACCGCCAACCACAGCCATGCAAGTAGAAAGAGAAGCAATAATACCAACCACAAAAGCGGTACCGTAAGTAACATTGCTGGTATTAATAAAATTAATTATTCCAATTTTTTGAAGTATCACGAAAAATATACCGAAAAGTAAAGCGACGGGAATAGCAATTTTAAAATCTCCCCAATTTGCTATGTGCTGTTGCTTTTCAACAGAAACCGTATAGCCGTTTGGTTTTAATAAATCTGTAAACTCTTGTGCAATTTCCTCTGGAGTTTTATTTCCAAAATCTCCCCACACCTCAAGGGAGTGGTTTTTTAAACTTGAAACAACCCGACTGATTTGGGGTAAATCTTTTAATGCACTTTCCATCACAAGCACACACGCGTTGCAATGCATACCGTGCACATGAAATTTATAATTTTGCGTTTGGTTAGACATAAATTATTTTAATTTTTTTGTTTTTAATCGAAGTGAATTTGTAACTACTGATACACTGCTTCCCGCCATAGCAAGTCCCGCAAAAATCGGATTGAGCACTATGCCCCATATTGGATAAAGTACACCAGCCGCAACAGGAATACCTATAACGTTATAAATAAATGCCCAAAAAAGATTTTGCTTTACTGTTCTCATCGTTGCTCGCGAGAGATCAAACGCTTGAGAAAGTTTGTTGATATCTCCATGAAGCAAAGTAATGCCGGCTGACTCAATTGCTATATCAGTACCCGTAGCCATTGCTATTCCAACATCAGCCTGCACCAAAGCTGGCGCATCATTTATTCCGTCTCCCGCCATCGCTACTTTTTTCCCTTCATCTTGAAGTTGTTTAATTTTATTAGCTTTTTCAGCAGGCATTACTTCAGAAATAACGTTGTCGATGTTTGCTTGTTTTGCTATGTACTGCGCCGCTAAATGATTGTCACCAGTAAGCATTACAACCTTAATACCTCTTTTATGAAGTTTGGCAATCGCCTCTTTTGCTTCATTTTTTAAAGTATCAGAAAGTGCAACAAGTCCTATTTTTTTATCATCAACCTCTACCACCACAACCGTTTTTCCTTGTTCTTGTAAGGCCGTCAATTTAATTTCTTTTTTGTCATTTTCATTTGGCTTATGCACGTAAACCAACGCACCATCAACATTTGCTTTCACCCCCACGCCCTCAAGTGAAGAAAAATTTTCTGCTTTACTAAGAGAAAGTTTTTGTTCATCGGCTTTTAAAACAATAGCCTGAGCAAGTGGGTGTTCAGAAAGTTTTTCTACACTTGCAGTAAGTTGTAAAATTTGATTTTCATTCCATTTAGAATCAAGAACCACAATGTCTGTAACTTCTGGTTTTCCTTTTGTTATAGTTCCTGTTTTATCAAGCACAATCGTATCCACCTTACTTAATTTTTCTAACGCTTCAGCGTTTTTAATAAGGATGCCATACTCAGCGCCCTTACCAACGCCCACAATAATAGCTGTTGGTGTGGCAAGACCAAGCGCACACGGACAAGCAATCACCAAAATTCCTACGCACGACAAAATACCATAAGATAGCGCCATAGAAAATCCTATCGTAGGAATTCCCACCGCAATCCACAAAACAAACGTAACCAGAGCAATTATTAAAACAACAGGTACAAAAATACTAGAAATTTTATCGGCGAGAGCCTGAATAGGCGCTTTTGAACCCTGAGCTTCTTCTACCATACGAATAATTTGTGAAAGCAGTGTGTCCTTACCTATCTTTGTGGCGCCAAAAGTAAAGTGACCTTGTTTATTTATTGTGGCACCCACCACAAAATCTCCAATTTTTTTATCGACAGGAATCGGCTCTCCACTAATCATAGATTCATCAACAGAAGAATGTCCTTCAATAATTTTGCCATCAACAGGAATTTTTGCCCCCGGTTTTACAATTACAGCATCTCCTTCATGAACATCGTTTATAGAAATCTCAACTTCTTTTCCATCACGAAAAACAAGCGCCGTCTTTGCTTGCAATCCCAATAATTTTTCAATAGCTTCGCCGGTGCGAAGTTTGGACCGTGCTTCAAGATATTTTCCAAGGGTTACAAAACCTATCACAACTATTGTTACATCAAAATATGTGTATTCTGGTAAACCAAGTGATTCTCTTATTTGGGGTAAAAGGACGACCGCAACGCTATATACGTACGCGGTGAGAGTACCTATGCCGATAAGTGTGTCCATGTTTGCAACACGATATAAAACAAATCTTTTAACCCCCCGCAAAAATGGCTGTCCTATCCAAAAAAGTACTATTGTGGCCAATATCATTCCAACTATATTAAAAAGCATCATTGATATTGGAAGGCTTGGAATAAATGAAAATGTTTTTGCTGCTATATCCCAAAGCATTAAAACAAACACAACAAGAGCAATGGGAAAAACAAATTGCATCTTTACTTTCATTTTGGAAAGTTCTTTGTTTTTGTCCTCTTTTGGTTGATCAACAAATTTGTATCCAAGCTTTTCAATTTCTTTATTCATTTTTTCAACAGAAATTTTTTGTGGATCAAAATTAATGCTCGCTTTTTCTGTAGCAAAATTAACATCTATTTTTTTCACCCCATCTAATCCTAAAACTGTTTGAGAAATTATGGCCGAACAACTTGCGCAATGCATTCCCTCAATTTTTAAAGTCTGATTATTCATATAAAAAATGTATATGTCGATTTATTTCCTCTTAAGTTTATAGACCTTAAGAATCTCTTCTTTTGCTTTCTCGGTTTGTCCTTTGGTAACCTGATTTAAAACACAACTACCCAAATGGTTTTCAAGAAGCAGATCTTCTACATTTGAAAGAGCTTGTTTTACAGCAGACGTTTGAGTAATAACATCAATACAATAAGTATTATTTTCAATCATTTTTTGAAGACCGCGCACCTGACCCTCAACAAGTTTTAATCGACGAATAATTTTTTTCATACCAATATTCTATACCCCCCAAGGGGTATGTGTCAATTTAGTATCATAAGAGAAAGTTGCAAAATTGGTGCTGCCGATCAGGGACTCTCGGCTACCGCCGCGGGTGCTTTTCGGTCTCGCATGCGAGTACGCACACTCGACAACGAAAAGCCTTTCGAGTCCCTGACGAAAGTGCCGCGGGGCACTTTCTATCGCCAGCACTCCGCTTCGCTACGTGCTGCCGATCAGGGACTCGAACCCCAATTAACCGCTCCAGAGGCGGTCGTCCTACCATTAGACGAATCGGCAATAAACCTTACGATACTTTAAAAATAGCCTTTTTTCAAGCAAACAAAAACCGGCCTCGGGGGTCGGTTTTTTGCGACAAAAATTGTGTCGCGTTTGTTTCGTTATCGGATGGTTGCACCACGCTCGTTCAGAACGAGCCGTCCGAAGTCATCAACGTAAGAACGTTTTTCTGGGTCATACCTCAATCCACGCGCCTCAGCCGCTTCAACGTTGCGAGGATGCTCTGGTCTCAAACTCGCACAAAAAACTGGTTGGGGTTTTGTTGCAGGTTTCTGTGTTGCTGACTTCGGATTCGGAGTCTTCTTCGTCGTCATACAGTTTCCTTTCTTTTGTACACACCCAAAAAAACTGTATCAGATTAAATAATAATTGTCTACACAAAAAACTATTTCTTCTTCTTTAAAAGTGCTGCTCGTATAAAAGCAGTGAAAAGTGGATGCGGATCAAGTGGACGCGCTTGAAATTCTGGATGAAACTGTACACCAACAAAAAATGGATGAACACTTCGTGGAAGCTCAGCTATTTCCATAAGCTGACGACTTGGTGATACACCAGAAAAAACTAGGCCAGCATTAGTGAGTTGCTCAACATACGCCGGATTTACCTCAAAACGATGTCTATGACGCTCAGAAATTTCTTCGCAACCATATGCTTCTTGAGCAATCGTTCCTTTTGTAAGAACAGCCGCACACGCGCCGAGTCGCATCGTGGCACCATATGCACCATCTTTCATGTGTTTTTCTTGCTCAGGCATTATGTAAATAACGGGATGTGGTGTTTTAGGATTTACTTCGGTGGTATGAGCATCTTTAAGGCCCGCCACATGGCGCGCGTATTCTATAACTGCAAGTTGCATACCGTAACACAAACCATAAAAAGGAATTTTTTCTTTGCGCACGTACTCAATAACTTTTATTTTCCCTTCAACGCCAGTAGAACCAAAACCACCCGGCACAAGAACGCCGTCATATTTTTTAAGTACGTTTAATTTTGTTTTTCCGATTTCAAAATCTTTTGCGCTTAAATAATGAATAACAGGTTTTACACCAAGAGAATATGCAGAAAATTTTATTGCGTGAATAACAGAAAGATAAGCATCAGAAAGAGAAAATTCACCTGAATCAAAATATTTTCCAACCATAGCAATATGCACTTCACCATTGCCATTTTTTACGTGAGCCACAAATTTTTTCCATTCATTCAAATCGCCAACTTTATTTTTTGGTGTAAGTGAAAGTGTTTTACAAAGAATATCGCTCAAGTGATCACGTTCAAAATTGATAGGAACATCATAAATACTATCTACGTCTGGTGCAGAAATAACATGATCTGGATGAATATTACAAAAAAGCGCAATTTTATCTTTTCGTTTTTGATCAAGCGAAACTTCACTACGAGCGATAATGATATCTGCTTGAACTCCAACGCTATTTAGGGAACGCGCCGCGTATTGCGTTGGTTTAGTTTTCATTTCACCAATCTTGCTAGGCATTGGTAAATAAGAGACCATTACAACAGCAACATCATTCCAATTTTTTGCCTTCATCATTCGCGCCGCTTCCAAAAATAAAATATTTTGGTACTCACCTATCGTGCCTCCTATTTCTATCACCGTTACATCAGCATTTGCATTTTCAGCAGCAACCTCAATACGACGTATCACTTCAAAAGGCACGTCTGGCACCACCTCGACCGTCTTTCCTTTATATTCCAAATTACGTTCTTTACGTATCACTTCCTGATATACCCGACCGGTCGTCATGTAATTTATACGAGTAAGATCGATATTTAAAAAACGTTCATAATTACCCATATCTTGATCCGTCTCATCTCCATCTTTTAAAACAAATACTTCGCCGTGTTCTGTGGGATTCATTGTTCCGGCGTCCATGTTTATATACGGATCAATTTTAAGAGCGGTAACAGAAAAACCACGCGCCTTTAAAATAAGAGCGATAGAAGAAGCCGCGACACCCTTGCCCACCCCAGACATAACACCTCCGGTGACGAAGATATATTTTCTGATTTTCTGTGTAACTTGTGTTTTCTGTGTTTTCATATCTTCGTAAGATATTAAATATTAAATTTTTAGGTATCTCCTTACTGCCAGATAACTTGAAACCGCACCAATAAAAATACCAGAACCAATTACAATCAAGAAAATCTGACCGAAATTTGAAATGTAATAATCAAAAACATTTAAACCAACAAAAAAATCTTTGGTCACTCCTCCGAGCCAAAGTGTTAGTGGATAAAAAATACAGAGAGTAATGATGCCAGCAAGAGCACCATACATAATACCACTCACAACAAATGGACCACGAATATAAAGTGCGCTTGCCCCCACAAGACGCATCACAGAAATTTCTTCTCGAGAAATAAAAATCACCAAACGAATTGTGTTAAACGTAATTAAAATAGAAATAACAACCAATATCAGTGTAAACGCAAAACCAAAACGATTTGCGGCTGAAATAATTTGAGTAAGTTTGTTAATCGAGTCTTTGTTTTTAAAATAATTTACATTATCAACAATGGGTGCACCATTTTTTGCAAGAATATTTTCTCCCTGCAAAAACGTAGCGATACCCTCATACTGCTGTGGCTCTTTTGCTTTTATGTTTATTTTAGCGCCAAGAGGATTTTGACCGAGCTCATCTAAAGCCTGAAGTGTAAATGCATCGTTTTCATGACGTTTACGAAAATCTGCAAGCTCTTGTTCACGAGACACGTATGTTGCGGTCGATACCTCAGGTAATTTTTCAATAGAACTTTTTATAGCCAGAATATCTTCTTCTTGTGCGGTGGTTAAAAAATAAACATTTACGTCAACCTTGTTACGAATTTCTTCAAGACTCTTATTTAGAATTGCACCAAAAAAAACTACCGAACCAATGACGGAAAGTGTCACTATCATTACAAGTATCGAAGAAAGTGAAACGAAACCGTTGCGGAAAAAACTAAAAAATCCAGACTTAATGATGCGTTTTAAATTGGTCCTAAACATGAGACTTATTATATTACATATCTACCCTCTTTGTCGTCTCGAATAATACGTCCGTTTTCCATCGTTATAACACGACGACTAAGTGAATCGATGACTCCTTTGTTGTGTGTTGTGAGAATTACCATTGTCCCAAGATCGTTTATCTTTTTCAAAATTTGCACTATTTCATAAGTATTAACCGGATCAAGATTGCCGGTGGGTTCATCTGCAATAATAATATCTGGCTGATTAACTATCGCCCGAGCTATTGCTACACGCTGTTTTTCTCCACCAGATAGTTCGTGAGGAAAATTCCAAATTTTATTACCAAGATCGACTAAATTTAGAACGTGTGGCACGTCGGCCTGAATTTCATCTTCAGCTCTACCAGCCGCCTCCATCGCAAACGAAATATTTTCAAACACCGTTTTATCCGGCAACAACCTATAATCCTGAAACACCACTCCTATTCGGCGGCGATAATTATTTATCTCTCTTGCACGCAAAGAATGAATGTCGGTTGATTCAATAAAAACCCTACCTTCGGTGGGTTTTTCTTCAGCCAAAAGCATTTTTAAAAGAGTGGTCTTTCCGGCACCAGAGTGACCGACAATAGAAACAAACTCTTGGGGTTCAATAGAAAAAGTAATACCCTCTAGAGCAATCGAGTTGTCTGAATATATTTTTGAAACCTTGTCGAAATAAATCATGAATTGTTACTTTCGTGCTTAGTATATCATCAAAAAGAAATTAGAAAAAACTGTTCAAAAAAAGCAGAGAAATGTGTGTTTTCTCAGCACGCGTCAAAGCCTGCTGGCTTTGCTGCTCCGCTCGGCGCCGTCGCGCCTGCGCGAGTCTTCGTAAACACACATTTCTCTGCTTTTTTTGATTTTTTTGATTTTTATAGACCCTTTTCAGCCTCAATAAATTCATCGAGTTCACCCCCCAATACTTTTTCAATATCTCTCACTTCTACTTCTGTACGGTGATCTTTTACCATTTGGTAAGGGTGCATCACATACGAGCGTATCTGACTTCCCCATTCATTTTGAGTTGTTTTACTTACATACATACCACTTTCCTTACTTTTTCTATCATCTTCTACCATTTTATAAAGTTTCCCACGCAAAATTTGCATTGCATGTTCACGATTTTGTGCCTGAGAACGCTCTGAATCTGCATGTACAGCAATACCGCTAGGAATATGCACCACCCGCACCGCCGTCTCTCTTTTGTTTACATTTTGTCCACCCGGCCCACTTGAACGTGAAAACTCAAAACGAATATCGTCATCAGGAATATCCAAATCATCAAGTTTTTCAAATTTTGGAATTACTTCAACCATTGAAAAAGAGGTGTGTCGAAGTTTTTTTGCACTAAAAGGAGAAATGCGAACGAGCCGATGAACCCCAGATTCATTTTTTAATGTTCCATAAACATTTTTTCCTATTATTTCAAGCATCACATTACGATAACCCCCGTGATCATTTTCATGTTTGTGTATAAAATTTACACTCCAATCGTGATTTTGAATATACTTCAAATACATTTCAAGAAGAATGTGCGTAAAATCTTCGGCGTCATCACCTCCAGCACCAGAAAAAATGGTCATGATGGCGTTACCTTTGTCGTATTTTCCCACCCCCCCAAGCTCATCTTTTAAAGTCTGAAGTTCTTTAATTATATTTTGCGCGAGAACCTTGTCGTTCCAAAAATCAGGCGCTAGCATACGCGCCTCAATTTCAGCAATTTTTTTCTCAATCTCTTCTTTCTGCATTGATACAGTGTAACAAAAAGATTACACAAAAGAAAAACCGGGCACCTTCGTGGGTGCCCGGCTGGATTGTCAGAAACGCTGTGTCTGTTCAGGTCATTGGATGGGAAACGTCCCCATGAACATCCATCCTAGCCGTGGTGCCAAATTGTTACCCCAAAACCCCCTTTGGGATCAGAGTTACTATCAAGCATGCCTACGGCATGTTGTTGCACTTTACGGACACACGCATCTCTGACAATCAACACGGAGGATCTTGCGCCCTCTTTATGAGCCTTGCTTGGGAAGTCGCCGTCCGGGTCTAACCCTTTTAGCGCTTCGAGCTCTAAGGCCTACAGATTGCTCCATGTGAACCAACTGAATACGAGTCTACACCCACAAAAAAACATGTCAAGTGGATATTGAGCCACCTCGCAGAATCGAACTGCGGACCCCCACTTTACGAAAGTGGTGCTCTACCAACTGAGCTAAGGTGGCGTACATATTTTTTAAGGATACACAAAAAATAACATCTGTGCCATGCATAAAGCGTGCATTGCAAAAGAAAAAACTTTGACTTTTGTTGCGGAGCCGTTGTCCGGGATTGAACCGGAGACCTCGTCATTACCAATGACGTGCTCTACCAACTGAGCTACAACGGCACTAATTAGTATTTGTGAATCATACTACAGGGTACTTTTTTTTCAATCTTTAGGGATGAATACTTTAGGAAAACTTTAGCACTTCTTGAGCCGTTGTTTTGTAATATATATCCAATGGCGAAATACCAAAAAAAACTCATAGCGATCGAACTCAGGAAAAAAGGACTGAGTATTAATGCTATTGCTAAAAAACTTGATATTTCAAAAGGAACGGTTAGCTTGTGGTGTAAAGATATGAAACTTACAGAAGAACAAAAAAATGTTTTAAAACAAAATACTATAAAAGCTGGTCATAAAGGCAGAAGTCTGGGAACAGAAAAACAAAAAAAGAAAAAATTGGATATTGTAAATTTTTATAATAACCTTGCAGAAAAAGATGTTGGGGCACTTTCCAATCGAGATTTTTTACTTATTGCTGCCGCGCTGTATTGGGGAGAAGGAAGTAAAACCAGCAACAGATTTATTTTTGTGAATTCAGACCCAAACATGATTAAATGTATGTATATTTTTTTAACAGAAGTGTTAAAAATTGATAAAAATGACATACGACCCACCATACAAATAAACGAAATCCATCGACCACGTATCGACAAGGTCTTAACTTTTTGGCATATTTTGCTACAATTACCACTTAGTAGCTTCAATAAACCATATTATGTAAAGACCCCACAAAGAAAAGTCTATGCAAACTATGATTCATATTATGGAGTACTAAGACTTAAGATCTTGAAGGGATCACGCATACAGTATAGAATACTGGGTCTTATTAAAGCATTATGTCGAGGTAGCTCAATGGTGGAGCAGTCGTTTCATAAGCGACAGGATATGGGTTCGACTCCCATCCTCGACACTATTTCAGATAATGATTTAGTGTATTGATATACGAGTCATTGTCTGTTAGATTAAAACGTATTGCGGTCGTAGCTCAACTGGTTAGAGCACTCGCCTGTCACGTGAGAGGTTGTGGGTTCAAGTCCCATCGGCCGCGCAAATAAAATTTATCTAAAAAGTCCTTCTTTTGCGGGGTGTTTTTGGTTCTAACCAATGTTTTAGGTACACACATTACCTAATGTGCTTGACTTATACAATTAAATATGCTATATTCGAAGCAGGAGGTCACAACATGATGACACTGTTTCGTGGTTTTGCCTCGTCCGTCACTGCATTCGTGGATGCGAACAGAGGCGAGAAGTCACGGCTTGAGAAAATCAGGGGGTGTGATGGTCATTATCATGTCACTTGGCCAATCAAGACGTTCTGCAATACTGCTGAAGAAGTGGTATTTGCAGAAAGCCAGCCACTTCATGATGTGGAACTTTGTGACGGTTCGTGTTTTGAACACACGACTGTCGCTATGTTCATGGCTGAAGCGTACTAGCTCCGCACAAAGAAGTCCTAAACTTCATCTTGTGTGGGGCTTCTTTGTTTACAAAAATAAATAATGTATTAGAGAAGTATTTTGAATAACAGTTCTAACATCGTCCACTAATCCGCGCAAATTATATAAGTTAAAAAAATGCTAGAATAAACCAATGAACACATACAATTGGTACTCACAACTTATCAAACCAACATGGGCTCCTCCTTCGTGGATTTTTGGGCCAGTATGGACGGTGCTATATGCAATCATCGCCGTTTCTTTTTGTGCAGTTTTTTACAAATCATTCACAGGAAAACTTGCTTGGATCGTAGCTTTGCCTTTTGTCCTCAATCTAATTTTTAATTTCGCATTCACACCAATTCAATTTGGGCTCAAAAATAATCTTCTGGCTTCTGTTGATATCTTGCTTATTCTTGGCACGCTCATCTGGGCGCTCTACGTCCTATGGCACGCTTCACCCGAACTTCGTTGGGTGGTTTACGCCAACATTCCATATCTTTTGTGGGGTACATTTGCTACTTTTTTGCAATTAACAATTACTTATCTGAACAGATAATGATCAGTTTAGATTTTATTGGGTTATTTATTTTTATTAGTATATTATCTTACTTATAGCTAACTTCAATGCATAGAAAAGTAAAATCAAAAAAAACTTTTGATCCACGTTTCAAACCAGATTTAACTCCAAAAGAAATGCTTGAGCTGGGTGTGTTTGGTGGATTATATTTTTCAGATAGACCGAAGGAGTTTCCAAAAAATTGGTTTACTAAAGCAAAACTATCACCCGACGGAAAACGTCACAAAGAACTTAATTTTTTTGGTGTAAACGCTAGTCAACCACTCTCTGTGTGGCAAGCCAAGGGCTGGATTCATCCGCAAGATCCTCGTGGTTGGTGGCAGTGGTACTGTCGATATTATATGGGTCGCAGAACAGATGACGATGAGCGTCAGATTAAAAGATGGCTCGCTATGCGCAGACACATAACACAAATTAAAAATAATTGTCGGGCAGGAGACATTTTTTGTCGACCCAGACAAAGGCAAGCACTTTTGCACTGGGCATATGATTCAAGAAAGATTTAGGGAGTTAAGTCGTTCACTAAGTTGCGCAGTAAAAAACATAATAAAAAAACGACCTTAGGGGTCATTTTTTTATTCAGCTTATAAAATCTTGTTGCGGAGGCCGGAATTGCACCGGCGGCTGGAGGTTATGAGCCTCCCGAGATACTACTTCTCCACCCCGCTATGAAGAACATCATATCATGAAAGTTTAAAAACACAATAGAACTAAGCGGATTATATATACCTAAATTCCTCAAAAACGCTTTGGTAAAGCGCCACCACCCTTCGTGCTTCCCTTTCGTCCATCTGAAAAGATGCTTCGTGTGCGATCAAATTGCGTACTTTGTGTGCCTCCCAAGCGTTGTTTATGGTCGTAAAATCACTCTGCTCTATAGCTTTCAATTTTTCACCAAGTGTTTCTCCGTGATAACCCATACTGTCCACCATTTCATCAAGAATCGCATCTGCTTCAATTATGGCAATTTTCCAATCGTTTGGATTTACAGACTCAATATGTTTTACCACGCGCTCCCATTTTTTTGCTGCAGGATTTGGAGCAATTTCACTGGTTTGTGATTCGCTTGCCTCCAACTGTGCGGGAGTTGGCGCATATTTTTCACTCTCCCTTTTTTGAAGCTTAGAGAGTTTAAATGATGTTGAAATAATCGCGTACACCAAAAGAGAAGATAGTAAAAAAGAAAGAATTTTTAAATATGGCAAAGCAATTTGCCACCACAATTTAATATTATTTAATAACTGATCAATACGAAGCGAACGTGTAAGAGAATTTGAACCAAGAAAATTTGAAAAATTTGCGACAGCGTAGCTTAAAAGAATGATTAAAATGCCAGCTATAATCAAAAACTCCCAAGGGTTTGATGAACCGAGTGGTTTTAATTCTGCCGCAGGTTCTTTTTTCTTATCTTTTTTAAAGTCTGCCATACAAACATAAGTATACTACGCTTATGCCTCACTCAAAAAATCTTTACCCACAGCAAAAAGTATATTCTCACAACAAAGTGGTGACATAAACTGAAGTCCAAGAGGAAGTTTTACACCGTCAACATTCACAAAGCCAGACGGCACAGACAATGCTGGAATGTTTGCAATATTTGCTGGCACAGTAAAAATATCCTCAAGATACATTTGCACAGGATCTTTTGTTTTTGATCCAATTTTAAATGCTGGAGATGGTGTGGTGGGAGTAATTATTATATCCACCATTTTGAATGCTTCTGTAAAATCATTGGTAATAAGTGCTCGCGTTGCCTGTGCTTTGTTGTAATACGCATCATAATATCCGCTTGAAAGTACGTAGGTGCCCACCAAAATTCTACGACGCACCTCTTTTCCAAAACCAACACCGCGTGTTTTTTTATAATCTTCAAGTAAATTATTTCCTTCTTTATGAAGACCAAACTTTACACCATCAAAACGTGCGAGATTTGAAGAAACTTCGCCAGGCATAAGAATATAATATGTTGGAAGTGAATATCCAACATGTGGAAGTTTAATATCTTTTATTTCATAACCAAGTGTTTCAAGTTTTTTTATTGATTCTTCAAAATTTGTTTTTACTGCTTCATCAAGACCTTCTATTTCTACAAGATGTCGTGGTACGCCGATAATTGGTTTTTTGTTACCCAAAAGCGGTCTATTTTTTAGAGAATCATAAACCTCGTTTGAAATAGTGGTGCTGTCCAGAATATCTGCTCCACGTATTGTATTAAAAATTATTTCAGCATCAGCAACCGTTTTTGTGATTGGGCCGATCTGATCGAGTGAAGAGCCCATTGCCATAAGACCACTACGAGAAACACTGCCATAGGTCGTTTTAAGTCCCACAACACCACAAAAACTTGCTGGCTGTCTCACCGAGCCAGCTGTATCAGAACCAAGAGCCACAAGAGCGCCATTCATTGCTACAGCCGCGGCCGCACCACCAGAAGATCCCCCCGGCACACGTGTTTCATCAAGTGGATTGCGAGTAATTCCGTACGCAGAAGTTTCAGTAGAACTTCCCATTGCAAACTCGTCCATATTTGCGCGACCAACAAACACAGCCCCAGCTTTTTCAAGTCGATCGATAGCGGTAGCGCTATAAGTGGCAGTATACCCCTCAAGAATTTTTGAAGAGGCGCTTGCGTGTTTTCCTTTTATTAAAATATTGTCTTTTACGGAAAAAGGAATTCCAGTAAGAAGTGTCGACGTGCCTGAGTTTATCATCTCTTGTGCTTTTTCTGCTTGCTCCATCACATCATCATATATTTCAAGATATGCATTAATGCTTTTGTTTCGATTATTTACTACATCCAAATATGCCTGACAAAGTTCACTCACAAAAAAATCTTTACGTATCAACGCATCGTGAGCTTTTTGTATGGTAAGAGTAGAAAGGTCGATTTTCATATTATAAAATTTTCTTTACTTTCACATAATTTCCCTCACGTTGCGGCACTTCATTTAAAAGTGTTTCTGTAAAAATACCTGATTCGTGAGTGTTGTTGTCTTCACGCATTACGTTGTGCACAATATCTGCATCTGGTAAATTTTGAGTGATTTTTGCATCAGTAGACAATACAAAAGCTTCTTGTATTTGACTTACATATTGAAGAATAGAATCAACGTCTTTTCGAAATGATTCTTTTTCATCTTGAGGGATCTCAAGCCTAGCAAGCTCGGCGAGTTTTTCTATATCTTTGATCTCAATCATTGGTTGTAGAATAGCATAGCGTCACTAAAAATAAAAACGCCCAAAATACCCCACTTTTGTATTTTTATTTTAGAAATTCTATTGCTTTAATTTTGACAAAAATTCCTCTTCGGAAAGCACCGCAACACCAAGTCTTTGTGCATCAGTAAATTTAGAACCCGGATTTTCTCCCGCTACCACAAAATCTGTTTTATTTGATACCGAACCAGACACAGAGCCACCGACCGCACGAATTTTTTCTTTCGCTTCATCCCTACTCATAGAAGAAAGTGTACCCGTAAGCACAAAAGTTTTGTTTGTAAATAAAGCAGATTGTTTTGTTTTTTTTGTCAGCAAATTTTCAGAAAATATTTCAACGCGTGAAAGTAAACGTTTTACAATATGTTTATTTTTAGTCTCCAAAAACCAATCAACAATAGATCTTGCCACAACAGGACCAACACCATAAATCGCTTCCAATTCTTCAAACGACGCTTTCATAAAATTCTCAAACACCCAAAAATGTTTTGCTAAATCGTGCGCGGTCTCTTCGCCCACCTGTGGAATTGAAAGAGAAATAATAAAACGTGCCAACGTCACTTTTTTTGATTTTTCAATAGAAGTAAGTAAATTATCTACGGACTTTTCTGCAAAACGTGGCAAATCAACAAGATCTCCTTTTTTTAAAGTGAAAATATCTTCAAATGAAGAAATAATATTGTAATCAAGTAGTGCATCAATAATTTTAGGACCCATACCATCTATATCAAAAGCTTTTTTTGAAACAAAATGATAAAGCTTGCGACGATGTTGGGTGGCAGAATCTTTTGCGACACAACGATAAGCCACCTGTCCGGGAATACGCTCTATACGACCATCACCACCACATTCCGCGACACGTAAAGGAAATATGTAGGGTTTTTCTTTTCCTGTGCGCATATCCAAAACCACTCGCACAATATCTGGAATCACATCGCCGGCTTTTTGCAAAATAACCGTATCACCAATACGCACATCGAGGCGTTTTATTTCATCTTCATTGTGTAGTGTGGCACGAGACACAGTAGAACCGGCCACAGAAACCGGTCGCAAAATCGCAACCGGTGTAATCACACCAGTGCGCCCAACTTGCAACACAATATCTTCCACCACAGTAGTTACTTGTTGTGCTGGAAATTTAAAAGCGATCGCAAAACGTGGAGATTTGCCTGTGTACCCCAACACATCTTGATATTTCTTCTCATTAACCTTTACCACAATTCCATCAAGCAAATAATCTTCACGACCAGCTCCCTTTTGCCACTCTTTCCAAAAAGAAATGGTGTCGTCAATTGTTTTGCAATGTTTAAAATGATTATTTACCTTAAAACCAAGATCTTGAAGTAGTTTTAATTCTTCAATTTGTGTTTCTGGTGCAACAGCATCTGTTTGTGCAAGATCGTAAACAAAAACCTGAAGTTTGCGCCCAGCGGCGATTTGTGGGTCAAGCTGACGAATCGATCCGGCCGCCGCGTTTCGTGGGTTTGCAAAAAGTGATTCACCCCCCCGAGCACGATCTTTATTTAATTGCGCGAGACCATTTTTACCCATCCAAACTTCCCCCTCGACAACAACATCAATATCTTTTTTTAAACGCATCGGCACCGATTGTATAGTTTTCACATTGGCCGTCACATCTTCACCCACTTTTCCATCGCCACGCGTCGCGGCGTTCACCAAAAAACCATCTTCGTATGTGAGCACAATCTTTAATCCGTCTATTTTAAGTTCGCAAGCATAAGAAAGTCCGATGTCGGTGCCCGTTTCGGTTTTTAACATTCTGCGAACACGTTCATCAAAAGCACGAATGTCTTCTTCTGTAAAAGCGTCAGAAAAAGACCACTGTGGCACTTTATGTAAAACTTTTTTAAATTCTGGAAGAGGTTCACCCGCTACGCGCTGTGATGGAGAATCTGGTGTAATAAGTTCTGGATATTTTTCTTCTATTTTTACAAGCTCATCTTTAAGCGAGTCTAGTGCTTCAGGTGAAATCTCTTCACGATCAAGAACGTGATAAAGATATCGGTGATGCTCTATCGTTTCTTTTAGTTTAGAAAGACGTTCTTTTACTTCCTTTGGAGTATGTATAGCCATGCAAAAATTGTACCTACTTATAGCGAATTGTCCACACAAAAGGCGCGGCGAGCAAAAAGCTCGCCGCGCCTTTTACCCCCCTTTTTTTTCACAAACACCTAATAAATCACCCGAAGTCCTCGTTCAAAACGACGAGGATTTCCTGTATCACAAGTATTATATCCACGAGATAAAATAACTGTACGAATATAGCTACCAATACCACCCACTGGACCGATCTGATGTTTACCAACACGTACGATAGCACAGGGTCCAGTTCCATCATCAAGGGTTGGCGTTAAATTTATATAAAAAGTACTAGTGGGCGTACCACCTCCACCCACCACAGAAGTGGTAGTATTTGGAACCGTCGGCACTTCTAAATCAGATTTAATAGTATTACCATTACAAAAAATAACATTTCCACCTATACTTGGGTCAAACGCACTGTTTCCACCAGCACTACCTGGGTTTTTTAAATCCCAAAACATAGCACATTCAACGCCCGCATCAGCCGCATAAAAAGCTATCTGCGAATCCTTGCCAGACTGAGTAAGTATAAGTTCTTTTAGAGAAATGTTTGAAAGTGCATATACAATAAGTAAAAGTGTACCAGTAACAATAACCGCCATAAGTAATGCAAATCCTCCATTAAATCTTTTGTTGTACTGGGTGTAATTTTTCATTTTTATAATGATTGAAGAGACTGCCAATTATACAAATTTTCTGATACCACAACCGATTTTTCTATAGCTCCCTGATTCCACGTCACCGTTACCACCACCTGAATTTCATTATCATTTGGACCATTTTCATCACTTACTGAATACAATTGAATACTTCGGTTAAAGCTGGTGATTGCTCCCTCTTCCTCATCACCTTTATATTGGAAAAATTCATTTCCTAAATGCCAAAAATTAGGACATACACCGTTGCAATTAACTGCATTCATAAAAGCAAGCACTGCTATCAAACACGTGTTTACATCAAGAGCACATGGTGAATTTCTATCTCCGGGTTCTGCAAAACCACCCAACCACGATATAGATCCAGGATTTGCATTTTCTTTCAACATTTTAAGACCATTATTATCACGCAAATGACGAATAGACTCTATACCCTCTTGAGCCAGAAAATATGCTGTTGTTCTATTTTTTGCAAAATTTGATGATTGTAAACTAGACTGAGCTACAGAAAATGCACTAGTAATAGATAAGAGTAAAATAGCAATGGCCACTAAAGCCTCCACCACCGTAAATCCACCTATGTTTTTTTTATAATTAGAATATTTCATATATTACGGCTGATATTTCACATCAAGTGTTCTTTGGGAAACAGTGGTTTGAATAGTAAAGGAGGATTCTGTGTTTTGTTTTTTACCAGCATATCCTGTAATAAGTAACACGACGTATGGCTGTTTTATATCTCCCAATGTTGTGCCATCTGATATATCTACAACAAGCGGAGCGGTATTAAACACCAAAAAATACATTCCTGTTATTTTTACTTCTGGCGCAGTAATAGAAGTATAAGACGCATTAGCGTTGCTATCTATAGAACGCAAAATTCGTCCGGTTCCATCTGGATTATTTGCATCAAATTTATACCTATACACGTCAGGTACTCCGTTATTATTGGAATCTTCGTTTGAAGTAAATGTTATTGAACCCAATGCGTCGTTTATATTTGTACAATCTTTTCCAGTACCATTATATGCACCACCCCCTGAAGTTGGTGCAATCCCACAATAATATCCAGTACTCACAGCAATATTTTTTACCATACCGTTTACAACAAGCGTAAGGTTGTTTATAACCGACTTAGTGCTCTGATTTTTCCTATTCACATCTACAAGAGTGAGCACAGCCCCAAGACTAATAAACATTACAATAGAAAAAATAAATACGGCGACCAACATTTCTATCAAAAGAAATCCTTGGTTTTTTTTAATATTTTTTTTGTTGTAAAATATATATTTCATTTCTCTACATTTTCATACAAAAACTAATCATCGTGTCCCGATGACTCACTACAAATACCATCATAAATAGAAATCTGTCCGGTTTTATACACTCGTATTTCTTTTATTTTACCTTGTGGAGACACTAAACAAATAGCCATAGTATTGGGGGTTGAAACAGCTTCGTGAGCATTATTTGTAAAACGAAGTGTGGCGTCTGGTTCTGGACGAATAAAAGTGATGTGGGCTTCATTTTTAATCACAGAATTACCGGGACCACAATCATAATTTCCATTAGATTGAATATCACACAAATCCTTAATTTTATTTCCCTTCCCTATATTAAAAAGCTCGAGACATGCGTCCGGACTACCGTCGGCACAATCTGTACTACTTCCTGTATATTTTTTATCCCCATCTCTGTCTGCAAAAAAAACAAAAGAGGTGGGATATTTAATATCAAAATGCACACCATACGCTAATCCAAAACGTTCTTCTTCAGTTGCGGTTGGATCATTAAAATCTTTTGTACTTACGCCATACACCTGAGCCTGCCTTAAAGCAAGAGCTACTTCATATGAAAGGTTGGTAAGCTCCAAATTATCGTTAAATTTTTTGTGATTAAAAATAATAACGGTTGAAATAACCGCGATTATGGAAACAACCACGAGAAGTTCAATAAGTGTAAATCCTTTATTTTTGTACATATTTTAAATTCCAAACATAGAAGACAAACCCATCACGTCCCAACCAAAAAAGAAAACGAGCAGTGTTGCGATTATCAGAAAGGGACCAAAAGGGATCTCACTTTTCATTGTAACACGACGACGGTGCTTGTGTGAGCGAGATACCAACAACAAACCGATACTCCACAATGCACCAATCCAAAAAGCGAGCACTACCGCTGACACACCATGAGTAAAACCAAGCAAAAAACCAATTCCGAGCATAAGTTTTGCATCACCCAGCCCAATCCATTTCCCTTTTGAAAAAAGCCAAAGAGCGCCAAAAGGAAGTGCGAGTAAAAGTCCAGCAAACACATCTAAAAGTGTGGTACCTGAACCATACAACCAACCATGAATGGCCAAAATGAAAGAAACGCCACCAAAAAGAAACACTAAATCGTCTGGAATTATTTTGTGTCGTAAATCATAAACCGCAATCACCACAAGCACGCTCATTATAAAAAAATACGATGGAAGATAAAAAGAAAAACCTTCGTGTAAATATGCGAGTAAAAAAAGTACACCAGTAATAAACTCTATCGCAGGATATTGCCAAGATATTTTACTTTTGCAACCACGACATTTACCACGAAGCCAAAAAAAACTCGCAAGTGGTACGAGCTCAAACCACACAAGTGTTTTTCCACAAGAAAAACACTGTGACCGACCACGCGTCACCGACATACCGGTGTTGTGGCGCAACACCACCACGTTTAAAAAACTACCAATAATAGTACCGAGAATAAAAATAAAAATAGAAACAAGTATCAACATTCTTATCAAAAATTAAATTTCAACCCCACATTCAAAATCTGTACCATTGTCAACAAAACCAAAGTCAACCGCATTCGACACCTTTTTCAAAGATCCAAGATTGTCTATACACCAACTCTCTGTTGGATCACCATAAAGTGGAACTGACACCGCCCAAGCTCTAGGAGAAGAATAACAATTTGCTCCTGCAAGTCCGGTTGCGGAACTAACATCTCCCGCTGCAGCTATAGAGGTCTGCATATTGGTATCAGAAAAGATTGAGTCTGTAGGATCTGTAATTACACCTACGGCATTTGCACAAGTGTCATAACCGCCAGCAGCCGGACCAAGCGGATCAATTAATCCATAATTTCCTAAAGTATCTTTAACAATTTCTGACTGCGACCTTAATCCGGCAAGATTTGCTTTTATTGCGATGTCTTTTGCTTTTGACCTGGCGACATTGACCGAAACCAACACCACTGATGAAAGAATACCAATGATTGCGATAACCACCAACAATTCAATAAGTGTAAAACCTTTTTTCATTTTTTTATTAATTTATTTACCTAAATTTATATCTATTTAAAAGTACAATAATTATACCCCACATATCGCACAAAACAAAAACCGCCCGAAGGCGGTTTTTGAAACAAAGCAATTAAACTAAGATTATGGACAAACTATAGCGCTATCTGCTTGCAGTGCAGCAGTTTGTTTTGAGGCACCAGAACTATCAATACACCAAAATGTTCCTGCATCATTCATTCTTACAGTCATTGCATAACCTGACGCGGTGGCCGTACACTTTCCAAGGGCTCCCGCTGTACTTGGGTAATTTGCTGTAAGTGTATAGGGCGTAAGAAGAGAATTTCCAAACATACCAGAGGCACAGCCTGTACCAACAGAAGCACCGGCACCTTCAGTACCCACGACAGCAGCGCCGTATGTATTGGCTCCTGTACTACTATAATAAAGTTCTGCAGCTGTACGAGCACCAGATACTTGAGACTTCACCTTTGCATCATTTCCTTTATTTCGAGCAGTATTCAAAGAAGCCAACACCACTGATGAAAGAATACCAATGATTGCGATAACCACCAACAATTCAATAAGTGTAAAACCTTTTTTCGTATTTTTAAACATATAAGCTAAAAAATTAATAATATTTTTAATAAATTTTTTTGTAGCCTCCCTCACGGGAAAGGCGTTGTCGACCGATTCTCCCTTGAGGGAAACGTTTCGAAAAACGTATGTATGTATTATATAGCAAAAACAATGTCTCAACAAAGTCTGTGTGGATAACATTGTAAAGTACACACCACAGCTTACCTTTTTGCCAGAAGTAAGAAACTCTATTTCATAAAGAAAAACCCCCATCGAGGACGGTACCTCGACAGGAGTATTTTCATGGTGACCTGTATATTATTACATCCACCAAATCAAATTGCAAGAGAAATTGGATAATCCTTTCCTAAAACGAACTCGCCAAGTTGTAGATAGGCATAAGCACAGATGCAAGAAGAATACCCACACCAAGACCGAGCGCTACCACCATTACTGGCTCAATAAGATCAACAAGTGTATCCACCGCAGACACCACTTCTCGCTGATAAAATTTTGCAAGTGTTTTTAAAATATTACCGAGCTCACCAGTTTCCTCTCCCACCTTTATCATTTGCGTCATAATACTTGGGATTTCAGAAAACTGACTAAACGCCAAAGAAAGAGCGCTTCCTCCTTTTACTGCTTCCAAACTTCTGTCCAAAACTTCTTTGTAGATATCGTTGCCCACCACCGCAGATGTGGTTTCAAGTGCTTTCACCATTGAGATACCACTGAGCACCATTGTATTCATATTGTCTGCAATACGAGAAAGATAAAGTTTTTTGTATAAATCACCCACATAAGGCACACTCAAACGAAATTCATCAAATGCACGTTTGCCATGTTTTGTATCAATAAAACGCTTAAAGAAAAATCCACCAATTACAAGAGCAATAAAGAAATAAAATCCATAAGAAACAAAAAATCCGCTAAAACCGAGTACTACTCTGGTGTAAATTGGTAACTCCTGACCAGATTCTTCTAGAATTGGTGCGATCTTTGGAATAATCACAACAAACATCAAAACCATCACGCCTATAAAAGTAATGACAACGAACGCTGGGTAAATGAGTGCGTGCTTTGCTTTTGATGTTACTTCATATGATCTGTCGAGGTAGTCGGCGAGATATGAAAAGGTTTGATCAAGTTTGCCAGACTCTTCTCCAGAACGCACCATGTTGACATAAAATTCACTGAAAATACGTGGGTGTTTTTCTAGTGCTTTTGAAATAGAACTTCCCTCTTGAATATCATCTGCCACAATACCCAAACTTTTTCGCAGAGTTGCATTGTCCACCTGTGCCGCAAGAAGTTTAAAAATACGAAGAGCAGACACTTGCGCCTCGAAAAGAGTTGCCATTTGACGAGAAACGATCACAATATCTTTATTTGATACACGATTGAAAAAAGGAATTTTAGCTAACAGTGATCGCTGTTGCTGTTCTTTGATAGAAGAAATAATGAGTCCGCGCCCTTGAAGCGAACTAATAGCAACATCTGTATTTGGCGCATCAATAACACCCTCTTTTGTTTGACCCTGTGTATCTATCGCTTTGTAATTAAAAAGCATGGAGTAATAAAATTTTTACAAGAGTTTCTCGAGTGTTTTAGGATTGTTGGAGTATTTATAAGCGTTCTCTATTGTGATTTCACCGGCACGCACAAGATCAACAAGTGAACGATTTAAATCAATCATTCCCTCAGATGAACTTGTTTCGATAATTGTGTTTATCTCGTGTGTTCTTTTGTCTCGAATAACGTTTGCCACTGCGGTGTTGTTGACCAAAAGCTCATATGCAGGAATTAATCCACCAGAAATGCGAGGAATGAGTCGTTGAGAAAAAATTCCCGCCAAACTTCCTGCAAGCTGAAGACGAATTTGGCTTTGTTGCTCTGAAGGAAATGAATCAATAATACGATCGACGGTTTGTGATGCACTGTTGGTGTGTAGTGTTGAAAATACCAAATGACCGGTTTCTGCGGCAGTCACCGCTGTGGCCATAGTGATTGGCTGACGCATTTCACCGATCATCACCACGTCTATGTCTTGTCTAAAAACGGCCCACAATGCGGTATGAAAATCTGGAGCATCCAAACGAATTTCTCGCTGATCGATAATAGATTTTTTGGGTTTAAAAATATATTCGATAGGATCTTCAATTGTAACAATGTGCTCGAGACGCTCGGTGTTGATCATTTCCACAAGAGCAGCGAGGGTTGTAGACTTACCCTGTCCTGCTGGACCCACCACAAGAAAAAATCCTTGCTGGCGATGAGCAAAAGTACCGAGTATTGGAGGCAAATTTAATTCCTCAATTGTTTTTATATTTTGCGGAATAAGACGAAGAGCAATACTAATCATTCCCTGTTGAACATACGCATTTCCTCGAAAACGAGAACCAAGCTCGTGACTATATGCAAAATCTAGTTGTTTGTCTTCAATAAATTTTTTTCTGTTTTCTGATGTCAAAAATTGGTCGAAAAAACCATTCATATCTGCTTTTGTAGATACTGTTTTTTTAAGAATTGGAATAAGAGAACCCGCCACACGAATGGTTGGCACGCGACCTTCACCGAGATGCAAATCCGAACCGTTTTCTTGCATAACTATCTTTACCAAATCGTCGAGTTCTTTTTTATATTCCATAAATATTTATTTTTTACGTTTTTGTGCGATTTTTAACACTTCTTCTACAACCTCGGATGGAATTAGTGCTGCTTTTACTAAATATCCATCTACTTTCAAACTTTTTGCTTTTTCTATTTCTTCCGATCCGCCCTGATTTGTCAGCATCACCACAATAGCGTTTGGACAAATGTTTTCATTTCGTATTGTTTCAAGAAGCTGTAAACCATCCATACCAGGAAGCACAATATCTAAAAGCAAAATATCTGGAGTAAAACCTTCTTTGAGTTTAGAAAGAGTGTCTGAAGAACTTGTAAATATTGTCACCTCGTGTCCGTGATTCTTAAACTTTAGCTCATACATTCCAAGCAGAAACTTATCGTCATCTAAAATCAGAATTTTATATTTTGTATCAGTCATAATACGACACTCATTATCAAGTATCTTCTATAGTATACTACAGCGTTATCACTTCTTCAAAAGGAATCTGGCGGTGTGAAGCTTTTATGATTGCATCTTCTTTCATCGAAAGCATACCTTTTGATCGAGCAACTTTTTGAATTTCAACTTCTGTGGCGTTTTTAAGTAAAATTGTTTCTATGTCTTTATCCATTTCAAACACTTCCATTACAGCCAAACGACCACGCGTACCATTTGGACACGTAGGGCTAGGACTTGCACGGAAAAATTCTTTTCCAATGTCTACATCTTTTTTAAATTCATCTGGAAGAGTTTTAAATTCATTTTCTATTAATAATTTTAAACTGTCGTCATAAGGTACGGGCGTTCCAGAATCAGAACAAAGTACACTCACCAAGCGTTGAGCCATAGCAAGCACAAGTGTTGGAGCGATAAGGTATGGGTCAACCTTCATATCCACAAGACGCGACACCACACCCACAGCATTGTTGGTATGAATTGTGGCGAGCACTAAATGTCCAGTAAGTGCGGCCTGGATCGCAAGCTGTGCCGTCTCCGCATCTCGAATTTCACCCACCATTATAATATCCGGATCCTGACGAAGGGTGGTACGCAAACCGTTTGCAAAAGTATAGCCAATATCTGCGCGAATCTGAGACTGGTTTACACCGTCAATACTGTATTCAATAGGATCTTCTAGACTAAGCACGTTGCGTTTGTCCTTATCAAATTCACCCAACATAGAATAAAGTGTGGTCGTTTTTCCTGATCCAGTAGGACCAGAAATGAGTATGAGTCCGTATGGTCTTTCTATCGCTTTTTTTATAATTTTAAGATTTCTTTCGCTAATACCAAGCTGGTCGAGTTTTTTAACACCTCTTTCATGATCAAGAATACGCATCACAATCTTCTCTCCATAATATGTTGGAAAAGTAGATACACGAAAATCTATTTTTCTTCCCTCTATTTTTGCAGAAAAACGACCGTCTTGTGGTTTTCGTTTTTCATCAAGTTTCATATTAGAAAGAATTTTGATACGTGAAATAACAGCAGAATGAACTTTTGCTGGCAACACCAAACTTGTATTTAGAACACCATCAACACGAAAACGTACACGAATAGTGTCTTTTAGATGCTCAATGTGTACATCAGATGCATCTCCTTCTGTTGCATAGCGCAATATTGTCGCTACAATCTTTGTAATCGGCGCCTCTTCTACAATCCTAGTTTGCTCACCGTCTTTTTTCTTGTCTGTTTTTACATCTTCTCTTTCACCATCACCTGTATCAATAGATACCATTCCGTCGTTAGAATTTGATACACCGTCTAGCTGTGAAAGTGCTTTTGTTACTTCTTCAGAAAGACCACGGTACATTGAAAGCACTTCATTAAAATCTTTTTCAGAAATAATAAAAAGCTTAAACGGCATATTTATTTTGGAAGAAATAAAATTGAGCGCGTCTCGTGCTTCTAGATTGTCCGGATCCAAAATACCCACCTCAAGTACACCGCTTTTTACTGCAAGTGGTACAAATTTATAATGAATAACTGCCTCTTCTGGAATATAATCTAAAATTTCTCCTGGAATTTTTTCTTCTTGTGTAAGTTTGCGCACCGGCACCTGATAATATTTAGACGATGCGTCAAGAATATCATCAAGAGAAATTCCATATTTTATAAGTATGGTTTCAAGCGGTAAGCCAGAAGAATCAACCTCTTTTTCAAGGGCGACTATATCCTTTTTTTGTATTAATTTTTTATCAAACAAAATATCAATAACACTCATTCTGTAATTTTATTAGCGCACCAAACACTTATACATTATATCCTATTGTCCGACAGGTAAAAATGGATTTTGTCGTCCAACCGGTTTTGGTGTGATGGATACTTCAATATCATAAAGGCCCAAAAAGGCTGGATCAGCAAAAAAAGCTGAATTTATATCACGTAAAGACTTGAGACTTCTAAGTTCATTGACCAAATCTTGACCCAAAATTTCTGACGTAGAAGATACTTCTGAAGTTATAAGAGGATCTTCTGCTTTAAAAACAAATGTGTATAGAAAATAACCCACAATAAGTATTACAACAAGAATGATCGAATTTTTATTTTGTTTTATTGATTCCATCATATAAATTAATTATTTTCTTCAGTCTTTTTTAGACTATCAAGGTCAAGCCAGTATGCTTGAAGAGTGATTTGGTAATTTAAAAATGGAGATATCGTTTTATCAGTAGTCACAGAGATATCTACCACATCTACCATACGCAAACTTTTTTCCAAATCTTTTGCAAAAGCTAGCATGGCCTCGTATGAAGTTTGAAAATTAAATGAGAGTGATGTGGATTTATAGGTTTTTTTTGCATCAGCCGAAACACTCTTCGACGAAACCTCTTTTGTGTTTAAATCATTGAGTGTAATTGCATATTTTGCAGCAACGCCACTTACATCCAAAATAAGGCGAGCTGTATCTACTTTTTCTGGCACAAGCTTACTCAAACGCGCCAAATCATCTTCAGTAAATGAATTCTGTTTTGCTTCAAGTTGAAGTCTGAGATCTTTAAGCTCTTGAGCTTGAGCAATAAGCGCATCGTATTCAGCACCCTCTGTTTTGTGTGCCTGAATTTTTGCATACTGTGGTTTTACATAGAAAAACCCAGCCGCCAAAGAAATTATTATTAAAATTAATGAAGAAAATTTGTTCATGGTGTTGTTGTACTTGCTGTACTTGTAGCTGTTGTAGACGTAGAAGTATTTGTTAATGGTGTTGAGGTGGATGTACTATCTGAAACTGTCACAGCGAAAGTGTCCGCCGTCTTTTTATATGCAATAAATGTTGGATCAAGCAAAGCTTTTACTGTAAATGAAACTTTTCCTTTATCGTCAAGTTTAAAATCTGAAAAAATCGTATCTTTAATGTATGGATTTGCTAAAAATGTATCTGACTGAAACACAAGATCATTAAATCCGACAGACTCGCCCGACATTGTAATAGCCAAAACACCCTCGGTGTCATTTGTATATTCAAAATTGTTAAACTGAACAGTGGAAATGGTATTTTTTTGGAGAAGAGTGAAAAATTCTGTAAGAGCGGTGTGGTTTTTTAATAATTTATCAGCAGTATCTATTTTTATTTTTAATAAAGTAAGCTCCTCAATGAGTTTTGGATCAAATGACGAGATCTCTGTTTGAATTTGTTGTTTTTTTTCTTCGTTTGCTTGTACTAATTTTTTTTCATAGAAAAATACACCAGCAGATAAACCAAGTGCGATTAGAAAAATAATAATTGACGCAATAGAAATAATGCTGATCGATTGTTTTTGAACAACCGTAGCCATGCCACCAGGCACCACAGGTCTACGTGGAATAAACGATGATTGAAATTTAGGATCCATTACATAAGTAATTATAAGATACGAAGCACACAAACACAACGCGACTTATTCACTTTCTGAAAGACGACGAAGTGCAATACCCACAGCCACCGCAAATTCTGGTCCGTTATTTTTTAAAACCTCTGTAAGAAATGCTGGGGATTCTAGTTTTGAAAATGGATCACCTTGTACTACCTCTGTTTTAAAAGTCTCTTTTGCAATATCTAAAACCCCCTTCATCGCAGCACCACCACCAACAAGAATTACTTTTTTTATACTTTTTAAATGTTTTTGTTGGTAAGTAAACATCACACGCTGTGTTTCCCCAAAAATAAAATCAAGTGTAAGCATGACGAGTCCAGACACATCTTTATTGTCACTAGAGTTTTTAACATAACCCGTTGTGCGTTTCATAATTTCTGCTTGCTCCACACTCACTCCAAGTGATGCGGCAATAGATGATGTGATATCTTGCGAACCTCTATTTATAGTATGCGACAAACGCACTCCCCCACGCTCAATAATATAGAGTTTTGTGGTGGCAGCACCAATATCAAGAATCATTACTGGATCAGAATTTTGTTCTACTACCGAGCGCATCGTACTAAAAATTTCAATCTCAAAAAAGTTTGCATCGAGGTTTGCTTTTTGCACAATATCTTGATATTCAGCGATAGTGTCGTTGTGAATCGCTACCACCAAAACTTCTGTTTTTTCTATTTTTGGCAAACCACCATCTTCGTTATCCACAGAATTACGATCAGAATTTAACTTATCTTTAGGAATAATTGACCAGTCAAGGTTTACTTCTGTAATAGGCACAGGAATATATTTTCGTGCTTCAAGTGGCACCATGGTAGCAATTTGGCGTTCGTTTTCTGTGGGTAATTCTATGGTCGTCATAAAACTAGAGCTAAACGGAATAGCCACACCAGCACGTTTTGTGGTGGTGTGTGCTTCACGAAGAATATCAGTAAGTGCGTTAATTGTTTTATCTATAGGTAAATTTGTAGCTTTACCTACCGACACACCAGCATAAGGACCGAGAGCCAAAGCGCCATAAGTTTCAAGCACCGCCTTACCGCCCTTTTTGCGAATTTGTACCACCTTAATGGCCGATGTGCCGATATCAATACCAAGCACACTTACATTTTTCTTTTGAAAAAAACTTTTAAACGGATTTTCCATATAGCAATAACACGTTACACAACAAAGTATACCACACAACAAAACATGACAACCATAAAAATATTAAAAAAGATTTTTGAAAGTATTATCAATATTCTTTTTCCACAAACAATAAATGTAAAAATACTTGAAAATATGAGTATTGAAAATGCACTAGAAACTTTTCCTGAGTCATCTTTGCATAACACAAACATATGGGCACTATTTCAATATCATAACCCTCTTGTAAAAACACTTGTTTGGCAATTAAAATACAAAAATAATAAAAATATTGCAAGATTGTGTGGAGAGCTTTTATACAATGCGCTCATTGATGAATTTGGCGATGCGTTTTTATGTGAAGATTTTTCATCCCCCATTCTTGTGCCAATTCCAATCACAAAATCTCGTCGTAAAGAACGCGGATACAATCAAAATGAACTTTTAATAAACGCAATAATTAAAGCGGAAATTAAATATAATAAATATCCAATTTTTGAAACAAATTTTGAAATTTTGAAAAAGGTGCGCGATACTGTGCCACAAAGTTCACTTAAAAATCGCAAAGAAAGGCTCACAAATCTAAGTGGATGTTTTTGTGTTCAAAATCCCAAAATAATTTCTGGTCGGAATATTATTTTAATTGATGATGTAAGCACCACCGGCACAACACTAAAAGAAGCAACCGGCGCGCTAACGCGCGCCGGCGCCAAAAAAGTATACTCACTAACTATCGCACACTGAAAAAATGTGTTACATTAGCGAAGTATTGGAGAGTTGGCTGAGCGGTCGAAAGCGCCTCACTGCTAACGAGGTAGGGGTCTAAAAGCCTCTCGTGGGTTCAAATCCCACACTCTCCGCCATTAACAGCTAGCTCGAGACGCTTCTGCGGGTTGTGTTTAATTGATTTTACATAGAGCGATAATATAGATTTAGCGATATAATTAAAATATGGGTTATATAGTACTAATAATTGTTTTTGTGTTTATCCTCAAATGGGTTGAGAAAAAGTTTTTTCGTTGGGAAACAGTGATTGGGTATTTGTGGAAGAAAATTTATCAACATGCTGATTTGATAGCCGAGGCATTTCGTCTAGAAAACAAAGAGAACGAATTTGGTAAAAAGTATGCAGAAGAAAAATATACACAACCTATTAAATTAATGGGTAATACAATCAACTCCATATTAGATTTAGTTAATTATTTCAATAAAAATAATGATAAAAACGCTGAAGAAGAAACTTTTGGCTATGGGCGTTTTAATTTTGATACTATTTTGAATATGGCAAAATCTGACTCTAATGCTTTTAAAAACAAATAAGAATGAACAATGAAATAGATGTTGAGAATATTACTGTTCAATCTGATTTAGTGAGAATTAGAAATGCCGCAGATCTAAGATCGAATAATTATCAGAGAGCAAAAGACAAAATTAGAGATATTCAACTAGA
Source organism: uncultured Candidatus Saccharibacteria bacterium (assembly GCA_964407105.1). Taxonomy (GTDB): domain Bacteria; phylum Patescibacteriota; class Minisyncoccia; order Phycocordibacterales; family CALRHW01; genus SICJ01. The sequence goes on from CAYOUG010000001.1 coordinate 89,585, forward strand.
TACAAACAACGCACAGACAGCAGGCCTAAAAGATTTTATAACACAATACAAAGACCAAACTGACAAAACAAACAAACTCTTATTATTTTTAACAATAGTAACTGTTGTTACTGGTCTGCTAAGCGTGGCGTTTCAAATTATTGATTTAGTAAATTCAAATCCCAAGATTGAAATAATTAAGATAGACAATGGGAGTAATAGAAGGTAGCGTGCTCGAGATGCATCGATTACAAATAACAAAATTCGTCCGAAAAGACTTACCCTGTAATGCAGTGAAAAGTCCGAACTCGAGAGCCTCCGCCAAAATTCGAAATTCAAATTAACTTGCTTTTGATTTTCTACTAGACTTAACGACGGCAATCTGAGCATTTGCTTGTGCCTGAGCATTTGCTTGCGCTTGTGCCAAAGCCTGTTGTTGTTGTGCCAACGCTAAAGCTTGCTGTTTAGCTAAATTCAATTGGGCTTGAACAGCAGCAGCTTGATTTAGTGAATTTTGATTTTGAAAATTTTGCATCGCCAATTGTTCTTCTTGAATTTGTTTTGCAATTTGCTGTTTTTCTAACTCATTTTGTTTAATCTGCTCAAGAAGTTTAATCTGCTCTAGTTTTGCTAATTTTTCCTTTTTTATCTTTTCAAATTGCAAATTTTCTTGCTTTATCACCAAAGCATATTCTTGCTGAATCTTTTCTTGATACGCAAAAGATCCTCCAAAAAAAACGAGAGCTATCAATCCAAAAGTTATTATTGTATTTCTAAAATCTTTTTTCATATTTTTAATCTATTTTTTGCCACATGTGTGTGTCACTTTTTCTAACATCACATTCCCCACATTTAAAATCCGCAGGGAGATCTTCCCATTTTGTGCCAGGCAATACTCCCCCTTCAGGAAATCCCTTTGCTTCGTCATATATCCACCCACAATCCAAACAAATATATTGAGACATGTGCATGACTATACAAAACGATTATGAAAATTTGATGAATGAAATGGCTACTATGCAGACTGCAAAATAACCTCAAAAATAGTGCCTTTGTGAAAGGTGCTTTTTACCTTAATCAGACCGTGATGTTCATCTACAATTTCTTTCACAATCGCGAGACCCAAACCCGTGCCAGACATATTTTGCACACGAGAATCATCGGCTTTGTAAAATCTTTCAAAAATATGAGGCAAATCTTCATTTTTTATACCAATACCAGTATCTTCAATAGACAAAATTATTTTGTTATCTTTTTTTGTAAGAACCACCGTTACCGATCCACCAGTTTTGTTATAGTCAATCGCATTTTTAAGCAAATTCACAAGCAAACGAATCAAATCATCACCGTTCCCCAAAACAATTAAATCGTCATCTATAAAATTTTTGATCGATACATCTTTTGTATCTCCATATGGACGCATAATTTCTATTTGTTTTTTACATATCTCAGAAAAAGATACTTTAGAGAATAAACTATTTTTTTTACTATTATTACGAGCAAGAAAAAGTAAATTGTTGGACAACATTGTAAGTCTTTTTACTTCTTCAAGAGATTCTCTTATAAATTTTGTGTAATCAACAACGTCTCTTTCACTTCTCAAAATAACTTCTGAGCCGGCCTGCATAACCGCCAAAGGAGTGCGGAGTTCGTGGGCAGCATCAGCAATAAATCTCTTTTGTTTTTTATACGCCTCTTCAAGTGGCGCAAGTGTGCGTTTGGACAACACAAAAGCCACAATCAGTGTAAGAATTAATATTAATGCATCGGAAAAAAGGAGAGTATTAGCCAAACTGTCTTGTATTTCTTGAATTTTAAATTCCTCCAAAACTTCACCAGTTTGTGTTGATGGATATTCTAAATTTTCAACACTACTTAGATACAGACTATTTGTAAACAAACCATAGACCATCAAATTGAAAATAATTAACACCACAAAAACTCCGACTGTATAATAGACAGTCAAAAGTATGACGGCTTTTTTAAATTCACTTTGACTTAAATGAATAGCCCACCCCACGAATTGTTTGAATATATTTTTCATTCGTATCTTTTAACTTTTTTCTTAATTGTTTTATATATACATCTGTAATATTACTAAACGCACTATATGCAAAATCCCAACAGTGTTCAAGAAGTTGTTCTCTGGTTACAACCTGATCAGAATTAAGCATTAAATATTCTAAAATAATATATTCTTTTAGAGTTAAAGGCAGTAATACCCCATTTTTTGTTACGCTGTGTTTACTATTATCAATAACAATATCCTGAACTTTTAGTGTGGTGATTATTTTTTCTTGCGGTCTACGAAGAAGTGCTCTAGCCCGAGCAAGCAATTCTTTCATGTCGAATGGTTTCACTAAATAATCATCAGCTCCACTGTCCAACCCAGCAATTTTGTCATCAACTTCCCCTTTTGCGGTAATCATTATAATGGGCATATTTATTTCATCATTTCTCAAACTTTTACACACAGAAATTCCGTCTTTTTTGGGCAACATTATATCCAAAAAAATTAGATCGTAACTACCAGAACGAGCCATTCGTTCCCCTGCTTCACCGTTGTTGGAAGAATCGACAGCGTAACCCTCTTCCTCAAGCATTTGCTTGATATATTTTGCCAGCTTTTCGTTGTCTTCGACAACCAGTATTCTCATAAACCATATAATACACCTATTCATCTTTTATTCATCTCCTTGATTTATGATGTTTTCCATGACAAAAGAATTTGAATACAACGGTAAAGCCATGGGAACTGAATATTTTGTTTCGGTTGTTTGTAATTCGGAAGAATTAGCCAAAAAAATGTTCGCTTTGGCGACACAAAACATTCAATCGTTTGAAGAAAGGTTTTCAAGATTTTTACCGGCAAGCGAATTGTCTTTATTAAATGACAAAAAAAAGATGGTTGTCTCTGAAATATTTTTAAAAGCAACACTAAAAGCTTACGATCTTTTTGTTGAAACTAAAGGAATATTCAATCCACTTGTACAAATTGCCAGATTTGGATACGACAAAACTTTTGATGATATAGAAAATAATAAAAATCTAGAAAACGAGGATTATTACGATATAGATTTTAATTCAACACTTTTGGATACGCATACATCTAAAATACACTTGAACAGAGGTCAAAAACTTGATTTCGGTGGATTTTTAAAAGGATATCTTGCGGAAATTATTGCAAAAAAAATAAAAAATTATTCCGAAAATATCGAGGGTGTGATTGTTAATATTGGTGGAGATATTCATACACAAGGATTAGATAAAGACGGCAATAAATTTGTATTTAATATTTACAACCCAATATTAAACAAAGAAGACGTTGTGGTAACCCTGCATAATCAAAGTCTTGCCACAAGTGGTACATATAAAAGAAAGTGGTTTATGTTTGGCAAAAAAATGCATCATATTTTAGATATTTCCGGTAAAAAAAATCCAAAAAGTAATATCATATCAGCAAGCATAATACATAAAGATGGGGCTGTTGCCGAAGCATATACAAAAGTGTTTTTATCAAAGAACTATAAAGAAGCCCTAAAGTTATTTAGACATCAAAATCTATCATTTATAGTGATAAAAACAGATGGAACTGTGATTAAAAATATACAATGAAAAAATACTTTCAATTAATAAAAAATCTGCAAGGAATTCTACTTGTAATTTCCATTATTACATTAATGGTTCTTCCGCTTGTGTTAGCGTTTAATCAAAACAATATTTCGAGTACAACCACCCAGACACTTTATACAGTTTCGCACTGGTTTTTGTTTTTTGTGATGATGATAAGACCGCTTGCCGATATATTCGCAAAAAACAAGTGGATACGTCCGCTCGTGATACTGCGAAAAGGTACCGGTGTAATGTCTGCAGCAATAATTGTTTCTTTTATACTCGCAAAATTGATTGTTGATCCAATAAATTATTTTATAAATATTGGAACATTAGAGTATTGGTCTATGACAAACTACGCACTCTTGGCACATGCGGCAGATCTTTCTGCGATTTTACTTATTGTAACTTCAAATAATTTCTCAAAAAGAATTCTTGGGGGTTGGTGGAAAAAAATCCAAAAACTTTCTTACATATATTTTTATGGAAGTGTGCTATATGTTTTTTTGACATACGGGAACATTGATCTACTTATTGCAATGATTCTCGTAACCACCATTACATTAATAGCATTTATAAAAAACCGACAAAAATTAACACAAATAACAGTATGAAAATAAAAAAAATTACAGGAAAAATATCTCAAATAACTGATTTATCAAAAACCGCAAAAGAAATCGAAATTGATTTATCTGAATCAATAGATTTTTTAGCAGGAAGTTTCATAAATGTCTTTATAAATATTAATGGTGAAAAAATACGTAGAGCATATTCTATTTCGTCTGCCTCACCAGATAATAAAAGTATTACTATTGCAGTAAGGCTAAGTCCAAACGGCACCATGACTCCTCTTTTTTGGAATAAAAATATGATTGGAGAAATAATCGAAATTATGGGACCACTTGGATTAAACACTGTAGACAAAATGAAGCAAGAAAAAATATATTTGTTTGCATTCGGCATTGGTGCTGGAGTTGTAAAATCAATTGCTGATCATTTTTCTAAAACAAAAGAGCTTACGATAGTCACGGGAAGTAAAAGTGAGGATGAAATATTGTACAGAGAATATTTTGATAATTTAGCGAAAAAATTTAAAAATGTATCTATAAAGTATGTTGTTTCTGGTGAATTAGAAAACCCAAAACTCTTAAAAGGCTATGTACAAAACCATATAGATATGTTTGATTTCAATAATTCAGACATTTATGTGTGTGGTCAAGAAAAAGCGTGTAACGATTTGGTTGAAAGGATAAAGTTGATGAAACCCAGTGGTTGCGGTTTTTTTATCGAAGGATTTCATTAAAAAATGGTCGGCACTAGTGACAAAATTGGTTTTTTTGTGTTCAAAATTAGTTATCCACTATTGCGTGAGTAGCGCATTTTTCTGTATACTAATTTGACGGTTACGACACCGTGCAAAAATGTTCTTGTGTATCAAACTTTAGATGTTTTTTAGATAATTTTAATAACTTTTTCATATTTTTTTCATAAAAATATGAAAAAAACGCTTAATAATAATTTTTTTAAATCCAACACAAGCATGAAAAATACCCTGAACAGAAAAAAATATTCTTCACTTCAGCAAATACAAAAACGCGACGGTACGATAGTTCCATTTGATGAAAAACGTATCACGCGTGCTATTTTTCGTGCAATGCAATCTGTAAGAGAGGGTGATGAAGAAAATGCTGGAAAGGTTATGCAAAAAGTGTTGGATGTGCTTCTCGATATTAAAAAAGAAAAAAAGATGAAGGCGTTTATTCCTCATGTTGAAACCATTCAAGATGTTGTGGAAAACGAACTCGTTGTCGCTGGATTTTTTCAAACAGCGAAAGCTTATATTTTATACAGAAAAGAAAGATCACTTGTGCGACAAAAAGCTGGCTTTGTACCAGAAAAAATAAAAGAACTTGTTTCAGCAGGAAAAAAATATTTCAGAAACCCACTTGCTGAATTTGTCTATTATCGAACTTATGCAAAATGGATTCCAGAAGAGGGCCGTCGCGAAACATGGATTGAAACTGTTGATAGATACATTACTTTTATGCAGGACAATTTAGGAAACAAACTTACAGAAAGTGAGTACGCAGAAATTCGCGAAACAATTCTCAGTCAAGAATCAATGCCTTCAATGCGTCTTTTGCAATTTGCAGGAAAAGCCGCCCGAAGAACAAATGTGTGTGCATACAACTGTTCATTTATCGCCCCACGATCTTTTCAAGATTTTGCAGAAATTATGTACATATCAATGTGTGGAACAGGTGTGGGTTGGTCTGTAGAAAGTGAGAACATCCAAGCACTTCCACAAATTCAAAAACAAACTGGCAAAAAATTGCCCACTTATGTTATTCCAGATAGTAAAGAAGGTTGGGCTGATGCTTTCGCTTTTGGTCTAAAAACTTGGTTTGGTGGTGAAGATGTTGATTTTGATTATTCTCTTATTCGCCCGGCGGGTTCTCGTCTAAAGACAATGGGAGGAAAAAGTTCTGGTCCAGAACCACTTCGCTCACTCATTGAGTTTTCTCGTGAACGTATTTTCCGTCGACAAGGAAGACATCTTTCAAATCTAGATGCGCACGACATTATTTGTAAAATCGGTGAATGCGTGGTGGCTGGTGGTGTACGTAGAAGTGCTATGATTTCTCTTTCAGATTTAGATGACGAAACGATTCGTGACTCTAAAAAGGGCCAGTTTTATATGCTAGAGGGTCAACGTATGCTTGCAAATAATTCTGCTGTGTATACTTCAAAACCAACAGTAACAGAATTCTTAGATGAATGGGTGGCTCTTGTAAAAAGCGGAAGCGGTGAACGTGGAATATTTAATCGCGCAGGACTTGCTGGAACACTCCCAAAGCGCAGACTCGCACAATGGAAAGACGGTCAGTATCCATCGTGGGGAACAAACCCTTGTGGTGAAATTGTTTTACAATCAAAACAATTCTGCAACCTTTCTGAGGTGGTAGCTCGAGCAGAAGATACTGAAGAAACACTTCTCAGAAAAATTCGTGTGGCAACAATTTTAGGAACATATCAATCGTCACTTACATATTTCCCTTATCTTTCAAAAGAATGGAAGAAAAATTGTGAAAAAGAACGATTACTTGGTGTTTCCATTACCGGCCAGTGGGATTCAGAAAAAGTACGCGATCCAAAAATTCTTGAAAAAATGAAAGCGGCCGCGATTGAAACTAATAAAAAATATGCAAAACGTTTTGGTGTTGGAGCATCAACATGTATAACATGTGTCAAACCCTCAGGAACTGTTTCTCAAACCGTTGATTGTGCAAGTGGAATGCACCCTCGTCACTCACCATTTTATATCCGTCGCATTCGCATCGCAGCTACCGACGCTTTATTTAAAATGTTAAAAGATCAAGGAGTTCCCTACTATCCAGAGGTTGGTCAAACTCTCGAAAATGCAACCACATTCGTACTCGAATTTCCAGTCAAAGCGCCGGAAGGTGCAATATGCAAAGACGATGTTGACGCAATTGCCCAACTAGAACATTGGAAAGTAGTAAAAAAACACTACACCGAACATAATCCATCTGTAACAATTTCTGTGGGTGATGATGAGTGGCTCAAAGTTGCACATTGGATTTTTGAAAACTGGGATTTGGTTGGAGGCCTTTCATTTCTTCCACGATCAAATCATGTGTACCAGCTAGCCCCTTACGAACCAATCACCAAAGAAAAATATGAAGAGATGAAATTGCGTCTCGGTAATTTGGATTTTTCAAAAATTGTTACTTACGAAAGAGATGATGAAACAGAAGTAAAACGCGAACTTGCTTGTGTTGGTGGTTTGTGCGAAGTATAATTTTATGCTTTACACTCGAAAAGGAGACAGCGGGACAACAAAACTATTTGATTGTCCTCAAGGAACACGCGTAAGTAAATCCGCTTTTATTTTTGAGGCGTTAGGAACATTAGACGAACTAAATTCTTCGCTCGGATATTCAAAGGTTCTATCAAAAAAATCAAAAAGTGTGATTGCGATGAAAACTCAGTATATTTCCTATGAAGAAATATTAGAGAGGTTTCAGAATAATTTATTTTGTATTCAAGCAGAACTCGGAGGATCAAAAATGCATGCAACAAAAAATCACATTCTATATATTGAAAAAATTATCAAAAAAATAGAGGAATTATTGCCTCCTATCAAATCATTTATTGTCCCGGGGGGTGGAGAAACTGGAGCTTATTTAGATATAGGAAGAACTATTGCTAGAAAAGCGGAACGTCAAGTGATATTGCTTCGCGAATCAAAAGAGCGAATTATTCATGACAATAGCATTATTTTTCTAAACCGACTTTCTAGTGCTTTATATGCACTGGCACGTTTTGCAAATTATCAAGAGGGGTATTCTGAAAAAAAACCCGAGTACAATTAAACTCTTTACTTTCATCAAATTTTGCCATATACATATATTGGAACAACCCTCAACCCAAACCCCCAGCCAGGAGCACAAACTATGTCTGAAAAACAAATCTTGATGCTAGACTTTGATAACGTCGTAACACTGGATCCAAAAACTGGAATTGGTTCGGAAGAAATCAAAAGAAATGCTTGGCTTGATGTTTTCAGTGATGTCAAACTAGACCCCCTAAAGCATGCGTTGGTAACGGCTCATGAAAGAATAAGGGGTGGAGGAGATCGTAAAGATATTGCGCGATTCATCCTGAAAGAGCTACGAATGTGCAACGAGAAATTAGAAGATGAGGTGACTTCTCGGTGTAAGACGTTTGAAGATCGTGCACAAGTAGGAATCAGAATGATGACGATTCCTAAAAACACCCGAAAAGCTCTTGCGCAACTTTCAAAACACACTCGACTTTACCTCAACACAGCTACCCCAACAGAAGCGGTGAAGATATCTCTAAGGGCACTTGATCTTGAAAAGTATTTTCTTGGGGTGTTTGGAAGACCCGCTAGCAAAATTCACAACATTCGATTGGTTGCCGAACGAGAGGGCTTAAATCCGGAATCCACAAAAATGATGCACGACAGGGTTGTTTTTGTGGACGACCAAGCAGCTGGATTAGATACAGCACACAAAATCGGCTGTAGATTTGTCGCAATGAGAACACGAAACAACAGTGACTGGTTGAAAAATGCTACATTTCCAGTAATCAATTCACTCGATGAGCTATGGCCACTGTTATCTTTTTTCCGGCCTGACCAATGAAACATTCACGCAATCAAATGGCCGGATCGCACCAAGGCGATCCGGCTTTACTTTTTTAAATACAATATCTCAGTAGAAGACCTTTTTTTTGTTTTAGATATACTATATACAATGGATAAAAATTCAGCTTTAAAAGAAGAACTTCGTTTAAATGACTTTCAAAATAAAGCCCTAAAAAAGCTTGGAATTACCACCGTCGAAGATCTTTTATACTATTTCCCAGTTCGCTATGGTGATGTAGCTCAATCTCGAGAAATTTCAAGCTTAAAAAAAGATGATGTGGTGGCCATTTACGGAAAAGTAAGCGGTCTGAAAACCAAAAAAGCTTTCCATAAAAAAATAGCAATGTCAGAAGCAACCATAGAAGACGAAACCGGTACCATTAAAGCCGTTTGGTTTCACCAACCATACATTGCAAAAATGATTCAAGATGGTGCGTTTGTAAAAGTAGAAGGAAAAGTGAGTGAGCGCAAAGAAGTGCTTTCTTTTATAAATCCAGAAATTGAAAGCATCTCAACACTTCCAACCGGAGTTGGTAATTCACTTTTTGGAAAGGAAGATCATAGTTTTGCCTATCCTGTGTATGCTGAAAGTAAAGGTGTCACTTCACGTTGGTTTTATCATGCACTACAAAAAATTTTTAAATCGGGTGTACTTGATACAATACAAGATCCTATTCCTACAAACATTTTGGAACACTACAATCTTCCCTCTTTAAAAACAGCTCTGATTTGGATTCATACACCAAAGAAAAAAGAAGACAGCGTTTCAGCGCGCAAACGTTTTGCTTTCGAAGAAATTTTTATCATTCAACTAGAAAAATTTAAAGAGAGAAAAGAATATGAAACATTGCAGTCTTTTGCGATAAAAGATGATAAGGGTGATGTTGATAAATTTATTAAACGTTTTCCTTTTAAAGCCACCGAGGCGCAAGAACAAGCGGTTGAACGTATCCTTGAGGATTTCAAAAAACCTCATCCAATGTCACGTCTTCTGGAGGGAGATGTTGGTTCAGGAAAAACAGCTGTTGCGGCAGCAACAGTCTTTGCTGTAACCACTACCCCACCACAAAATCACGAATACGGAAATCTACAAACCGCATACATGGTTCCTACAGAAATTTTAGCTGAACAACATTTTGAATCTTTCATTCAATATTTTTCTTATCTCGGTATAAATATTGGCCTTATTACTTCAAGTGGGTGTAAAAAATTTCCTTCAAAAATAAATCCAACAAAAGCAACAGACATTTCTCGCACTCAACTTTTAAAATGGGTTGCTGAAGGTACAATTCCGATTCTTGTAGGTACACACTCGCTTATTTCAAAAACCGTTAAGTTCAAAAATCTTGCGTATATCATTATTGATGAACAACATCGTTTTGGTACAGCGCAACGTAAAGCATTGCGCAGAAAGGATAATGTTGTACCCCACCTACTTTCAATGACCGCAACGCCCATCCCGCGCACGCTCGCCCTCACGGTGTATGGCGACCTTGATCTTACGCTCCTCGACCAGATGCCACACGGACGAAAACCAGTAATCACGGAAATCATCCTTCCACATAATCGCGATGCAGTGTATGAAAAAGTGCGAGCCGAAATTATCTCGGGCAGACAAGCTTATGTCATTTGCCCACGTATCTACGAGCCTGACCCCCAAAAAGAAACTGCTATCAACGCAAAATCAGTGACAGAAGAAGCACGCCGACTCAAAACGGTAGTATTCCCCGAGTACGAAATCGGCGTGCTTCACAGCAAAATGAAACCGACAGAAAAAGATAGAAGCATGCTTGATTTCAAAAATGGCAAAACACATATTCTTGTTGCTACATCAGTGATTGAGGTTGGAGTAAATGTGCCAAACGCGACCACTATTATTATCGAAGGTGCTGAACGTTTTGGTCTCGCCCAACTTCATCAACTTCGTGGACGCGTTATACGAAGCAATCATCAAGCATACTGCTACGTTTTCGCTGACAGTAAAACAGAAAAAACTCTCGAACGACTAAGGGCACTCAAAACAGCAAAAAATGGTTTCGAGCTTGCCGAGTTTGATTTGGTCCAACGTGGCGCCGGTGAGCTTTACGGCAAAAAACAGTGGGGTATCTCCGACCTCGCCATGGAAGCAATAAAAAATATTAAAATGGTAGAAGCTGCACGCCATGAAGCACAGCTTTTAATTGAAAAAGATAGAAATCTTTTGAATTATCCTATTCTTAAAAACAAAATTCTACAGTCAGAAAAAATTCACTTCGAATAATCTAGAATAAAGAGGAAACAAGGTTTACCACCCAACCAATACTATTAATTAGAGAATCAACAAAAGCTTGGAAACCACCACTTACTGCGGTCCATGCATTCGCATACAAATGCGAGCTATCTGTTTGAGCATAAGCAACAATTGGATTTGGTGCGCTAGCATTCTGAATAATCCATAATCCTTGTTGAGAAACTGGGTTAGCAGGAGTATAAATTATTGCATTTTCGAAAGTAATAGTGTCACCTCCAGCAGAAAGAACCACTGAAGATGTGCCATCTGAACTTCCAGAATTTACTATAATATTTGAAAGAGTTTGACCACCAGAAAGTTTTGGGGTAAATCGCCACACGTTGTGGTCGCCCACATTAGCACCGGTGTACATATAATCTGTATACCAATCAGAAATATCATTATCTATCATTTCTACATTTTCATAACCAAGCATCAAATTTATTTCAGTAAGAACACTATTTAAAAGTGGTGCTCCATTTGATCCATCTCCTGTCCAATAAATAAATTGATCGTTATTTGCAAGTGCGACATGCATAAGCATTTCTTGGTACAAATCAGAAGAAGCAACCTGACTTCCGGGGTACGCTTTATCAGTAACCCAAGTATGAAGATGTGCGCTGTTAGATAAGGCGGCAGATTTTGCCCAATTTGCATACAAACGGAAAGAATTGAAAGCATTCGGTGTATAGTTTGGCAAACCAGCAGAATTCATTTGAGACGCTGATGCATTTAAATCTCCATAAGCAAACGGGCCTTGATGTGTACCTGGGTGTGCACCATTACCTGTTTTATATATATCCCAAGATCCACCATACGGAACGTTATAATTATCATTCCAATGAAGAAATCCGTACGAAGACATTTTTACATCTGGAAAATAATTTGTAGCAACATCAAAAATTGCTTCGTCCATATAACCAGCCATTCTATCAAATAGCCAATCATCATAAACACGAATATTCTCAAGAAAATCATTGAAATTTTGACCTGTAGAGGTACAAACTTTTTGAACAAAATCATTTGGAAAAGGAAAATCTTCTGGTGGAAAACGTAGATCAGCCACTATTGCTTCACACCAACTTACTGGGCAATTTGCTCTATCGGCAACACACTTTGTTTGTATTCCAGCAAGATTCCATCCACCCTGTCCAGCAACTGGCTCATCATCATTAACAATAACATCAATTTTTTTACCGGCATTTTTTATACCCAAAAAGAATGCCGTTAACCAATTTTGAGTAAAGTTTTTTCCTTCATCCCACCACAAACACGGCATTGGAGCATCAACAATACCAGCAGGAACTCCTGGGGAGGGTTGAACATGAGGAAGATTTGCGGCTGAAGTACCAGTAAGATCTAGATGCATTATTTGTGGCTCACCGGTAGTAGGATTCAAACACATATCTTTCCATGTATTTGTAGATAAGTCTTTGTAACTAAAGAGCCAATCTTCTACGTTTCTAAAACGTACAACTTTATGTCCTTCTGGTTGGTTTGCAATGAAATCGATGGTTTTAGTAATAGCACCATCAACCGGATTTGAAACATTTCCTCCACCAGCACCAACCCAATAGAAAGTAAACACATTCGTATATTGACCAGGAGGTATATCTGGCCACGAATACGCATAAATTTTTCTAGAAGCCACGTCCGTAGGTGGCCACGAAAGTGATCCTGTTATAGATGATCCCACCTGTACGTCAGGACAATCTTTTTCATCTATATTGTTTATCGTCACTGACGCACTTTTAAGACCACTAGTTGAATATGTTTTAGTAACAGATGAAGCTGAACCCGAAAGTCCATCACTTCCATCCCATGAGTAAGTATATGGTGGTGTACCTCCACTTACTGTGGTGGAGTATGTTACAGAGCCGCCCACTGATATTTGCGTAGCAGAAGCAGAACATGAAATATTGTAATTTAGAGCCGGGTTTTCATTTACCGTTACAGCACTTGAACATGGAATTGAAACACCGTTTATTTTTACTGTTGCATTTTTGTTGCCTTCTGAATTATATATCTTAGTAACAGATGAAGCTGAACCAGAAAGATTGTTGGTACCGCTCCATAAATATGTGTAAGAACCGATTCCACCACTTACACTTGCTGTCCATGTTACAGATTGGCCCTGAATAATTGTTGCAATAGACGGACTACATGATCCAGTAACACCACCTGGAAGTGGAACTGGAAGTGCTGGTGCCAATGGAAGCGCGGGGGTAGTTGGTCCACCACAAGAAAGAGATTGTATTTTTGCACGTGTTGCTGGACCGGCTACACCAAAACCATTGGTAGCTGGAGTACCTCCAGACACTAAACCTACACGTGCTTGAAATTTTTGTAATGCGCTTTGTGTGGCTGCACCAAAAAAACCGGTGATTGTAGGATATGTATAATCTCCCTGTGCTTTTAAAAACTTTTGTAATTTAGACACTTGTCCACCAGTCGATGCATCATTAAGACCTATATACAAATTTTGGGTCAGAACAAGACATGAGGCTTGTTGACTAAGTAGAGTAGAGAGTTGTTGTTGAAGTTGAGTAATAAGCACAAGTAAGGCTTGGATTTGAGCTTGTTCGGAGGCTGTTGTTGCAGAAGATGTGCGAGGAGAAAAAGAAATGGAGAAAATAAGTGTTCCCAAAAGCACCAAAATACACAGAAAAGAGATAACTATTTTTTTCATACTATATATTTGTAGATTATACTATAGATATATTTAATTGAAAAAGGACTACAATTAGGATATCATCAAGGAATTACGGTAATTCAAAAACCGCAATGCACGTGTAGCTCAGTTGGTAGAGCGGTCGTCTTATACACGACTGGTCCCAGGTTCGAGTCCTGGCACGTGCACAATGAGCAGGGCGAATTGTGCACGTGAGCAAGTGCCCAATGGCACTTGCGAACAGGACGAGAAAGGCTTTTCGTTATCGAGAGAGCGTACTCGCTTTCGAGATCGAAAAGTACCCGCGGCGGTAGCCGAGAGTCCTGGCACGTGCACCATTAAAAAACAATAAAAAAGACCTTCCTCACTAAAGCGCTTCGCTAACTCGTTCGGAAGGTCTTTTTTATTGTTTTTATTAATACCCACTTAACTTGAGTGCTCTATATCCAGTTTGTTTTTTAGTGTAATTCCATTCGCAACAATAATCTGCTCGTATTCTGCACGTTCGATAGATTCGACTTCAATAAGTCGCTTTGCAATAATATCAAGAAGTTTTCGATGTTTTGTAATAATTTCCTCGGTCTTCTGATACGCCTCTTTCATAATTTTTGAAACTTCGGCATCAATCATTGCGCTCACATGCTCTGAATATTCTTTATCTTCTACGCCACGACCAAAAAGTGGACGTCCACCAGAACCCTCAAGAGCAATGGGGCCAACTGTTTCAGACATTCCATATTTAGTCACCATATCTCGAGCAAGTGCCGTTGAAACCTGAAGGTCGTTTGAAGAACCAGTCGTAAAATCACCAAAAATATTTTTCTCTACAACATATCCACCAAGTGACACCGCAATATCATCAAGAAATTCTTTTTTCGATTGCATTTTTTTGTCTTCAATCGGTAATTTGAGTGTGTAGCCAGCCGCACGTCCTCGAGAAATGATAGAAATTTTATGTACTGGATCAGCATACGGAAGAACTGAAGCAACGAGGGCATGACCCGCTTCATGATACGCAGTAATTTCTTTTTCTTTTTTAGAAAGAATATGACTACGACGCTCAGGACCAAGCATCACTTTTTCAATAGAACGAATAAGGTCGTACTGCGATACTGTTGTGCGATTTTCTCGCGCCGCCAAAATAGCACCTTCGTTCATAAGTGAATATAAATCTGCTCCAGAAAATCCTGGCGTACGCTCTGCGATCACAGACAAATCCACATCTTCAGCAAAAGGTTTTTCTTTTGAATGAATTTCCAAAATTTCTTCACGATCTTTTCTGTCTGGAAAATCAAGAGTAACACGACGATCAAAACGGCCTGGACGCAAAAGTGCGGGATCGAGCACGTCTGGTCTGTTTGTAGCAGCCATTACAATCACTTTTTCGTTGGGCTCAAAACCGTCCATTTCTACAAGTATTTGATTGAGTGTTTGTTCTCGCTCATCATTTCCCCCACCAGCACCAACCCCTCGCACACGTCCCACCGCATCTATTTCATCAACAAAAATAATTGCTGGAGCATTTTGTTTTGCTACCTTAAAAAGATCTCGTACACGCGAAGCTCCAACACCCACAAACATTTCCACAAACTCTGATCCCGAAATAGAGAAAAACGCAACACCAGCTTCACCTGCAACAGCACGCGCAAGGAGTGTCTTTCCGGTACCCGGAGCGCCCATGAGCAAAATACCTTTTGGAATACGCGCACCAATATCCAAAAACTTTTTTGGATTACGCAAAAAATCCACAATTTCAACAAGTTCTACTTTTGCTTCTTTTACACCAGCCACATCTTTAAATGTTACGCGTTGTTTTTTATCGTCAGGAGAAATCATGCGCGCTTTTGATTGACCAAAAGTAAAAGCTTGCATACCTGCACCCTTTACCTGTCTTGTCATAAACCACAAAAATCCAAGAATAAACAAAATCGGCAAAATAATTGGCGCGAGATTAAACGCCCAATACCAAAAACCACTCTGACTCTTTATTTCAATATTTACTCCAGCGAGTTTTTCTGGAGAAACACCATAGTTGGTGAGAGTTTCAGAAAGTGCAGCGTCATCTTCTTTTGAAGAAAATTTTTCTTCGCCACTCACATAAGTAATATCTAGAGAACCGCTTTTTACAACAATACCAGATACCTTTCCAGCATTAATGTCTTTTGAAAGTTCGGTGAGAGAAATTGTGGTTGTATCTTTTTTTTGTCCAGAAAGTAATCCGTAAAGACCAATTACCAAGAAAAAAATAAGAAAAGCGGTAAGAATGTGTCTTAAAATTCGTCCTCCACCCTCGGGAGCCGATGCATTCTTTTTTTGTGGTGCTTTTTTAAGCACAAATCGTACACGTTTTTTATCCTTTGAATTAAATAGTTTCATGGGTGGATTATACAATATATTTGAATTTAGCAATAGAAAAAACCGCCCTGTGTGATGGGCGGGGGTTAGAGGTAGGCTCCAAACCATGACTTGGACAAGAGCGATCTGCTCTTTTTGTTTGTCCTTCTAACAAACAAACGGTGTGGAGCACGAAAACGAAAAAACATTTGATCGACAGCTCGATACAACTGAACTGTCGTCAACAAAAACAGGAAAAAAAGTGCCAACAAATAGTAAACCAACAAACAAACCTCCTTTTGAACGATTTGCGATATTATCACAAAAAAAGGCATTTTTGGCAATGGTATTATCAAACAAAAGCTAAATTTGGTATAGTACAATCATGAGTTTAATCAGAAACAAAAAAGCTTCATTTGATTATGAAATCAGCGAAAAATTCACTGCCGGTATGGAGCTTTTTGGTTTTGAAGTAAAATCCTTGCGCGCCGGACAAGGTGCACTTGAAGGATCATACGTTACTGTGCGTGGTGGCGAAGCATATATTATCGGCATGCACATTCCCCCATTTCAACCCAAAAATACTCCAGATGATTATGATCCGCTACGCAATCGTCGACTTCTCCTAACAAAAAAAGAGCTTGAAACCCTCGCTGAAACAGAAAAAAAGAATGGTTTGACAATAGTACCGATTTCAGTGTATAATAGCAAACGCAAGCTAAAAATAGAGCTTGGTATAGCACGCGGAAAAAAGAAATTTGATAAACGTGAAACGATTAAAAAACGTGACACTGAGCGTGAGATACGACGAACATTGAAAAACATTTGATTTACATACGGGGATGATCGGCCTAGACAGGATATCAAATCATATATGTGCAACGTAGAGCTTGAATACCTCTTAAAACTTTTCAAAATTCTAAGTGCAAACAACTTAGTTACAAAAGCAAAGTCAGTTGTCTCTCCATATTTTGGAGCAAAGGATTTTACTTTCGCTTACGCAATAGCCTAAGCGACGTCACGTGAGCTGTTGTTCGATTGGCTCATTGTGGTGTTATATCATCGAAATAGAATGTGTGGTGTTTCGACACACATTTGAAATTAATTGAAAATAGGAGTGTGGCGGTTTTGTCTGTTTCATACGCCCCATTCCGAAATCGCCGTTAGGCGAAGAAACTTTCTACACGTTGTAGACTCATATGTGATCATGTTCTGCACGGCGGTTCGATTCCGCCCATCTCCACTAGACACGAATTTTGAGCCTCTGGGAGGGTAAATACTCTTAGGGGTAGCGACAGAATAGCGGTTTCAAACCCGCTATTTTTGTTGTATGCCAACAGTTCCTGAAATACAAGCCTTAAAACCAGTCTTTTTTGGTGAATATTACCTTTTTTCCATTTATCTAAAGGGTTCTTCAGAAAATCAAAAACAATATCTAATGCGGTTTCAATGTTTGGTTTGAGTGAATCAAAAGACACGATAGAACTTTTTAAAACCATTTCTTTTTCTGCGATCTCACTCAATCGTTTCTCATAAACAGTCACCACGTTATCATCCACAGCTCTTGTAAGCCTTCCTAGCAATCGGTTACGCTCGATTTCGAGTTCCGCCAACTCATCAAAAATTTGTCTTTTCTTGGCGGCAATTCCTTTCTCTTTACTTTGCCAAACATCTTCAACAATTTTCTTTGTAAGACTTAATACCGTCTTGCTTGGTTTAATTCTCCATAAGATATCTAAAAACTTCTTTTCCATTACATCTCTATGAATACTTTTATTTCTCTGGCTACAGCCAGTTTGATTACATCGAAAGTAGGGCTTTTTATGCCTCAATAGCACTATAACCAATTTTCCTTCCTGAATTTTCTCTATACCCCCCTCATTGTTTGATAAGAATCAATTAGGGAAAAATGTTACTCACAGTATTGAATAATTTGATAATTAGTTGTTGTGAGCTGAGCATCCAGCGCATTCATCACACCTTGATAACGATCATTTTCGTTTTGGATTTCCGTCTCTAATACGCCACCGAACGTCCCCCCAGAATTTTGTTGAATCTGTGAAAGTTTGACGTTATGTTCAGTTAATGCCGCTTCTTTTTGTTGAGCTATGGACACGGCTTTTGATTTTGATTCTGCACACCAATCTTCCTCTATCGCAGGAACAGAAATACTTTCTGCTTCTTTTTTTACAAGAATAGGACAACCAATATCCTTATTGTAAGCATCAACTTTTCTAACAACACTTACTAAGATATTTTTTTGCCCAACGTCGTGTATAGAAAATACCGCTTTATTGTTATCAATTTGATTTGTGAGATATTTTTTATCCCATTTAATTTCATAATTGGAAATATCATCGAATGGTATGTATATCTCCGCTTTTACCGAATCTCCATTAAACATTTCGTTTTTTGAAAGATTACATTGAGCAGTAAAGTCTTTTGGCATTGTAGGCGTTGGTTTTATTGGCTGAACAATTTTTGATGTAGGTATACTTGTTCCGTGTGATTCATTCACTGTTGGAGCCACAACTTCTTGTGTGGTTTTACTTTCACTTTCAAGTTTTTTTTCAAGTTCTTGTATTCTATTTTCTAGTATATGAGTCTCGGTATCGTTTTTGTGGAAATTCCAGCTATCAAACCAAGATAAAGGATTCCACCAAGCGGCAGAGACCACTTGTGGGACTAGAATTGTAACCAGTAATAACATAACAAAGATTATTTTTTTCATATAATAAGAATTGAATAATGATTATAACCAACTATCGACTCCACCATGATGTGAACACGTTCCTTTTCTAGATTGACTAAAACTGTAAGTGTCGTCTCGACATCTAGCAGAAGCTCCTATTGGAATAGAATTATCTTGTGTATATGTTGGAGAATGCACCGAGTTACCGTAAGTATTGGTGTAGTAATTATCATTTGATAGCTCGGGGGTTTTTTGGGAAGTTGGTACTACTTTCTGAACGGTGTTTTGTGCATTGACTTGGAACTGACTTGCAGGAGCTACTACTTGTGTCCCCTGAGTATATTGATTTGTGTTGTCACCCTGAAGACCACCCATACCCATCACGGCAACTGCTGCAACAGAAGCTAATATGTAGCGTTTCTTCTTATACCAAGGACGAGGGCTGTTTGGGTTCATATACTTGAAGACTACACCCTTTCCTATCCTAATTCAATTCCCATAATGTGATTACAAAGTCCACCAATAAAAAAACCGCACCCTAAGCTTACGCTACAGGTGCGGAGGTTCATTCACATCAACTTGTCAACTCCGTGTTCACCGACGACGTCTATATGTGAACATTCCAAGAACAAACAAACCGAGTGCTGATGGACCAGGAACTGTCGAACCGACTGAATCGATCCAGACTTCACCTGACCCCATATTGAAATTTACAAAACCGATCGTATCAAAACCCGTAAACGATGGACCCCCATAGAAAGCGATCCAACTGGTCCAGGAGCCTTCATTCAATCTGTATCGAGCCGATGCGTCTTGAGAACGCCACTCGATAGTGACGAGGTTCCAGATGTTGTCGGTATAGTCATCGAAACCAACATAAACATCCAGAACAGGGTCAATGTAGGCGACCTGACCGCTTTTCATGAACGCCAAAGTCGCTCTCGACGGACCGTCCCACGAATCCTGAAAGAGACCGAGCTGAAAATTCTCGCCGATGCTGTAGTCTCCCCATTCAGAGTGGTTCACTGTCCGAACGTAAAACGACTGACTCCCATCTGCCAGTGAAACATCACCAGTCTTGGTAATGACACTGTCGGCAAATTGATTGCTGCTTCCGATGGCTTCAGTCCCATCAATGCCGATGCCGTCCTGAACCAACCAGGTTTCACCATTGGCCCGATCGAACCAGTCTCCCTGCCCCACTACTGGTCCACTGACGTAGGAATTGAAATTATCCACGACAATGGAAGCTTGAGCATTCGTAGCCAAAAGAAAAAGCCACATAACGACAATCACAATCATTTTCATTACAATTCTCCTATTTGAAGGTGCTTGAAAAAACCCATATCACTATACAATAAATCAATAACTAGTCAATGACACCTGGTTGAAAGTTCTTCTGTATTAAATCTTCACAGCAATACTGCTTTCTTCAATCAAATAAGATTTGAAGATTTTGTAAGCTATCAACGTATTAAATATTACGAAAAGAACATACCATTGTTGACCAAGAATAATAAAATTATAGATAGAAATCAGTAAAACAATACTCGTGATAGTCAAAGCGGCCCCTTTCTTAGCCTTAAATTTATTTGAATACAAGACTGCGGCAAAATAAATAGCCAATATACTTAGAATTGATCCGATTAACGAGTAGTTAGATGAAACCATCTCAATTCTTTCAGAAATCACGGTGAGTATAACAACCGCTACATACTGAAACAATATTATCATTCCCATTACAATAATCACTGTTACCCAGATTGGTAAAACCTTTTTATAATCACCTCGGTTCATATATACACTAATTTAACTCCAAACACTGTAATAAGTCCAATATTATTCAATTCCCTTCATGTGATCCAAAATATATTTGCACCCAAGGAAATATTAAGTTTTCTTAAGTTATACAACCCCTAAAATCGCTTCAGACGACTCGAAAACCCAAGAATGTAGTTGGTTCCAATTTTCACTCACTAAGTCCACATCAAATACAAAAACCGTCCTTACTGGGCGGTTTTTGTTTACTTATTTTGTTTTTCCACTTCTGTGTACACAATACGTGACACTTCTGATATCACTTCAAGAAGAGAATCAAAACTGCTACCCCGAGTCATCACACAAAGCAAGTAAGGATCTTTTGGAAAATAGACAATACCGCAGTCGTGAAGTTGTTTAAGATTTTCTCCCTCAACAATATGCTCACCAAACTTGTGAGCCACCAACACATCAGATGGTACACCTCGCACCAAACCATCTTTAAAGTCAGTTTGAGAAAGTAAAGACAGAGCGGCATCAGAAAATGGCTTTTCTAAATAAGATGCATTGTAGAGAATTCTGAAAAAAGAACTGTAATCTTTTGCACTCATAAAATCTACATCATCATTTCTCACCTGAAAACCAAGATCCTTATAAACTTCTATCGTATGATCAGGGCCTATTTTTTTAGATAGTAAAAGGGCTGCATCATTATCAGAATATATAATCATACGTTCTGCCAACTCTCTCAAAGTATATTGTGAACCAACCTGTATACGTTCTTTGGGTGGAAAATTGAGGTCGTATTTAATATCAGAACCAGAAAACTCAATAGTCTCTTCTGAAAATTTTGATCTCTCCTCTACCAACTGAAGAAAAGAAATAAGTAATGGAACCTTGAGCATGCTTGATGGCAAAAATTCTTCGCGCTCATCAATACCAAACCATGGACCGTTATTGAGATTTCGATAATACACAGCTATATCAGAAACTTTTCCTTGTTGTTTTGTGGAATCAACATAATTTTGAACAGCGGGCTTAAAATTACTTGTGTTGTGTTGCAACATCTCACCCTGATCACACTGAAGTAATGGGTTTATAAACTTATATTGATTGTCTAATTCATGGGTCTCATTGAAATCATCACTAATTCCTGAAACCGGTCTATAAATATGAGAATATGATAGAAACCCAGCAACAAAGGAGAGGGCAAAGAAAACACAAACAAAGACTCTCTTACACATTTTCATGTAGACTTACTATAACTCCAACGTACAAAAAAGCAACGAGTGTTTTTAATACTTTCTAACCACACCTTTTACTACAGCCGCAATACGAAAACTTTCGCGTGGATATATCGGTTTATAATTTTTATTAGCGGGTTCGAGCCATATTTTTCCAGCCTTAATACGATAAAATTTCATTGTCCACCCACCATCTACTTCTGCAATGACAATATCGCCGTCGCGCGCATATTCACGTTTCTCCGCAACCACCATGTCTCCTTCTCGTATTCCCTCTTCTATCATTGAGTCTCCCTTTACTTCAAGTAAATATGTATTACCTTGATCTTCAATAAGTAACTCATCGAGACTCAATGTATCGAGTGCTTCTGCTTCTGCAACAGAAGGAATACCAGCTTCCACCAAACCAAGGACAGGAACTTGGTCAAACATATGCTTTGGAATAATTTTTCCACGGTCGTCTTTTTCAACAACACCTGCGTCGACAAGTTTGTTGATGAGCTTATAAACAGCATTTTTAGATTTGAAACCAACAAGAGACATGATCTCTTGATAGCTCGGCATACGCCGATGTTTTTTATAAAATGCTGTAATTTTTTGGAAATACTCCTCTTGCATTAATTATGTTTTAAATCTTTACAAAAATGATACGAAACCAAATGATCGAGCGAGCCACGCACTGCGACGCACCTGAGAAATCTGGCTACGAAGCTTTCTGTGTAAACGTGCTTCTTTTGCATATGATTGACCTTTTATAATCTTAAAATCTATTTGTTCGTTGAGTCTTTTAAGCTCATCGTGAATGGAATACACTAATTTGTTTTTACTCA
This sequence comes from uncultured Candidatus Saccharibacteria bacterium, assembly GCA_964407105.1. GTDB lineage: Bacteria > Patescibacteriota > Minisyncoccia > Phycocordibacterales > CALRHW01 > SICJ01. The sequence continues at coordinate 112,168 of CAYOUG010000001.1, forward strand.
TATTATGGTGGGTTTAAATAAGTATTTGTTATGACCTTTGTATGTATACAGTATAGGTGAACTATCGTTCACTAGTCAATGTGGATAACATATCTGCAGAATAAAAATTTTTTACCGTCAACATATGTGCTAGAATATATAAATACAGGTCGATATATTACAAGATATTTTGAATACATATGAACAACGAACACAACAACACCTGTACAACATGCACCGAAGGAAAAACATGTATAAAATGTTGTCAGTGCATACACCACAGTATCATTCCAATATTGATGATTTTGTTTGCAACAACATTTCTACTTGGTTATCTAGGATATTTCGATATGCAAACAGTAAATACGATTTGGCCAATACTTGTTGGTATCGCCGGCATTGCAAAACTTGGAGATCACAAATGTAAGTGTTGCTAACTTTTTTCTCAAAAAACCAGTTCCTCAGTGGGCTGGTTTTTTGCTAGACTAATATACATACATGGAAGAAAAAGTACTAAAATTTTTTACACAATCAGACACTGCGTGGGAAGCTATGCTTGAAGCTTGCGAAAAAGCTACGGTGTCCATAGATATGGAACAGTATATTTTTACCAATGACAGTATCGGCAAACGTTTTCTTGAAATTTTCATAAAAAAAAGAAAGGAGGGTGTGGCTATCAGATTGTTGTGTGATACCGTGGGCAGTTATTATTTTTATAATTCAATAGTACCGGAAGAACTTCAGATTCTTGGCATTGAAATACGTTTTTTTAATATCATCGATCCGTGGCGTATTGGCAACTTTTTTTCTTGGTATTTTAGAGATCATAGAAAAATACTCGTGGTAGACGGTATGGTGGGTATTATTGGTGGCGTTGGTATTCGCGAAGATATGGCTTTTTGGCGAGATACTTGTGTACAAATGAACGGTGAGGGTGCACAAGAAATGCAACACACATTCAACGATATGTGGAGACTTTCTGCGCGAAAAAATATTTTTGAACGTATCAAACAATCAAGAATTGTGACAAAAAGTAAATATGTTGTCACCAATGCCCCCTACCCTCGCCGACGTTTTTTGTATCGCCAACTTATTAATACTATTCGTGGAGCAAAAAAATCTGTATTACTCACAACGCCATATTTCGTGCCAAACCCACATCTTGTTTGGGCACTAAAATTTGTAGCGAAACGTGGTGTCGACGTGCGCATCATTGTTCCACATACTTCGGATAATATTCTAGTAAATCGTGCTTCCCACAGTTTCTTTTTTGATTTGTTATCGAGCGGTATACGTATTTATGAATATTCTGGAAATTTTATTCATACAAAAACAGCTATTGTAGATGGACGATGGTGTACATTTGGAAGTTTAAATTTTGATAATCTCAGTTTCACTTATAATCACGAAGCAAATATTATTTCCACAAACAATATTTTTGTAAACACACTTACAGAACATTTTGAAAATGATTTAGAAAAATGTAATGAGGTACATATTGATGATTGGATTAAACGACCTTTTTCATGGAAATTTCGAGAGTTTTTAATTCTTCCTTTTAGACGTTTTTTATAAAAATATAAAAAAGCCGATCGCACAAACATGCGAACGGCTTTGGGTGATGCGGAGTGTTTTTTCAATTACACCGCACCCTAGATTTTGTGAGGTTCGCCGTGATTGCGGCAAGGACTATGTGGTGAATGACCACCACAGTCACAGGTATTTGATCGGCCGAGATTACGACAGGAACCGAGTTTCTCACAATCACAGGTATGTGGTCGACCAAGATGTGATCCGTCTTCATGTGTCGCACCACCATGCGCGTTGTTTGCCGATGGTTGGCGACATGACAAGTCATCGAACAACGGAGTCTCTTGGATCTCTGTGGTTGCAGCGAGTAGAGTCCCCGCCGCTTTAAATAGAGCCCGATTCAATTCTTCTGAACTCCCTTCGGCGATCTGTCTGAGTTCTTCTGGGGTGGCCCGTCTTGACGCTAGCGCCACCAAAACCCGCCTAGCAATCAATAGTCCCCAAAACGCCATCTCGCAACTCTCAGCTCTTTGCTTTGGCATTTTGTTAAGCTCAACACTATCACTACCGCCCATCAGACACCTCCTGCCCCTTTTAAGGGCAAAAAAGAAACTGAGGAACAAATTTCATCTATATGTATAACACAAAAAACCCTTATTTGATATGTCTCAGACCACTTGCTCTATTTTCAAAACAATGCTATATTTTCTTGACGTTATTAGGTTATTTTTATACACATATTGAGTACCAAGGTTAGAATAAATCATCAGATAAAAGCACCTGAGCTTCGGGTTATTGGTCCTGAAGGTGAAAATTTTGGGGTTATTTCCCTAGAAGAAGCCTTGAAAAGGGCCACAGAAGCTGGGTTTGATCTGATCGAAATATCACCAAACGCCGTTCCTCCGGTCGCAAAGATCATGGACTATGGCAAGTACCAATATGATGACAACAAAAAAGCTAAGCTTGCAAAAGCAAAAGCTCATGTTGTGGAGGTAAAAAATATCCAAGTAAAAGTGGGTACAGGAGATCATGACTTGGCGCTAAAAGCAAAAAAGGCTTCAGAGTGGCTCGCCGAAGGAAACAGAGTAAAAATTGATCTATTTCTTCCAGGCAGAACAAAGTACATGGATCTAAATTTTCTTAAGGAGCGAATGGATAGAGTTCTTAAACTTATCACGATAGAATACAACATCGCCGATACGCCAAAGAAAAGCCCAAAAGGACTTACAACACTCATAGAAAGAAAATAACTGTGTAAAACATAAAAAATATGAAAACAAACAAATCATTTACAAAAAGATTAAAACTCACTCGAACTGGCAAGATTATTGCTCGTAAGACGGGTCAAAATCATTTCAATTCAAAAGAAAGCGGTCGAAGTCAAATTTCAAAAAAACGATCTACGGTGTTTATCATGAACAACAAGATAAAAAGCCGATACATGGTCAATCAATAACAGTAAAACTGAAAATCATATTTAATTAAAAAACATGACAAGAGTAAAAAAAGGAGTTAACGCTCTAAAAACAAGACGAAACGTTTTAAAACAAGTAAAAGGATACCGTTTTGGTCGTAGTACCAAAGAACGAGAGGCGTACGATGCTATCGCTCACGCTGGAGCATATGCGTTTGCACATCGACGAGACAAAAAAAATGATTTCCGCAAACTTTGGACAGTGCGCATAAACGCAGCACTTGAAACTCACGGACTTTCATACAGTAAATTTATGGGCGCTCTCAAAAAGAAAGGTATTGCTGTAGATCGAAAAATTCTTGCAACACTCGCGGCACAAAATCCAGAATCATTTGAACGAATTGTGAACAGTGCCAAATAAGATCTCGAAATAGTCCACCAGAAAAACACCGTCAAAAACATTGATAAAACGCATCAGTCATTCAATTGATCGATGCGTTTTTCGTTGACTAATAAATAAATAAAAGATAATGTGAGCGGGGCCCCAACAGAACATTTTGGAGAGAAAAGATGTGTTGTAATAAAGATCACTGCAATCACAAACCATACACCTCACGTGAAATAATCATCGCAATCATCTTCATGGCAATAGCCGTCTCGATCATTTTCTTTTTCAGGACTCAAATTGAAGAGAAAAAGCTTGAGATACAAACATCAACCACAAAAGCACCGGCCTCATAGGCGGTGTTTTTTCATTTATACTCCATAATTTTCAGCACATCACAAAAAATAAAGTCTGTTATCAAATAATATAAGTGGAAACAAAAAACTAACAAGGCAGATCATAAGCTTTTCCGCGCTCAGGATACATTGCATTAACATTCAAATAATCGCGTAAACGCTGTACCAAAAAAAGTCCTGCTTTTGGCTCACCGAGTACCACAAAAACTTTTTTCACACTTTTACTTGTGTGTTCAACAAACTCAACGAGATGATCTGAGTCTTTGTGTGCAGAATATCCAGAAAGCATTTCAACACGTGCACGCACTGGCACATTTTCACCGTTTATAAAAAGTGGATTTACACCATCTTGAAGTTTTCGTCCCATCGTACCAAGCCCCTGATAACCTATAAGTAAAATGGTGTTATTTTTGTCTGGTAAATAATGTGCTTCGTGGTGTACCACTCGCCCACCATTGGACATTCCTGAACCTGCAATAATTATTTTAGGGTTTGCGGTGTGCACAATAGCGCGTGAATCTTGACCCCTCATAACATTTTTTAATTTGGGAAAATTAAAAATATGATCTCCGCCAGCAATATCTTTTTGAGTGGTTTCATTAAATTGATTTTGAGAAGCAAAACGATTGTAAATTTCGGTAATTTTAATAGCCAACGGAGAATCTAAATATACGGGTATAGAACCCACCACACCGTCTTCTATCATATTGTTTATCTTATAAAGCATAATTTGTGTACGCTCCAAAGAAAAAGACGGAATAACAAGTACACCTTTTCTAGAAATAGTATCTTTAATTACTTGCACTAGTTTTGCGTCAGAATCTTGAATACTTTCGTGGTTTCTATCGCCATATACACTGTCAATAATTAAATAATCGGCATCTGTAATAAACTCCGTATCCTTTAAAAGCATCGCTGGTGAGTGCCCCAAATCGCCACAGAAAACGATGTTTTTGCCATTGTATGTCAGTTTAATAATAGAAGAGCCGAGCACATGGCCAGCGTCACTTAAATACACGTCAAAATCATTCGATACTGCTTTTTTTTGATGATAAGGAATTGTCTGCCACAAAGAAAACGCTTCGCGCACGTGAGTATCAAAATAAAGCGGTTCTTTACCTTTTTCTTTTGATTCAAGCTCAAGTATCTTTACTGCATCTTCGAGCATTAAATGAGCAATTTCTTTTGTTTCTGGTGTTGAATAAATAATACCCTTGAAACCATCACGAACAAGCTTTGGAATACGACCGATATGGTCGATATGTGCATGCGTTACAAAAAGCATGTCTATTGAGGCAGGATTGTAATCAAATGCTTTTTTATTTTCTTCTTCTGCATACTGACTCCCCTGCATTAATCCACAATCTACCAAAATTTTTGTCTGCGGACTTTCCAATAAAAAATTGGCGCCAGTCACCGTGCCTACCCCAGTACAAAATGTGAGTTTTAAAGATTGCATTTATTATATTTGGGTTTTATAAAATTTATCATCAGCATCAAGATCTTTTGGAGAAAGAATATCTTTTTTTCCAAGTACTAAAATGTATTTATGTAAAAAAAGCGCAGATACAAAACCACCCACACCGTCCATAATGATATCAAGTATAGTATCTGCAACATAATTGTTTACTGTGAAAGTAATACCTGTAAAATATTCGAAAATTTCCCAAGCCACCCCAATACCAAGCGCACTTAAAAGCGCAATAAAAAGTACTGAGGAAAACTTTGAGTTATTGGGCACTTTCACATAATCAGAAAAAAAGAAAAACCATACTGCCACAAACCCAAACCAAAAACCACCCAAAAAATGCATCATAATATCAAACCAACCAAAAATCCAATACAGATCAAGTTGCATGGCGATTGTCTGCAATACCGCAACTACAAAAATGAAAATAAATAAAAATAGGAAAAAGGGTTTTTTTAGTATCATATCTTCTTAAATACCGATCACTTTAAGCTCACATAATCATATCGTCTTTCATTACAAATTAAAACATCCGCTTGCGCGGATATTTTAATCAGGGCTACCTGGGTATATTGCCCTAGTGTTAAAACTAGGTGGGTGCCCGAATGTTGTACTACAAGAGCGCAACACAATCTAAAGCTCCCTGAATATTACTTTAATCTAGATAATATCCCAAATAACCCCACGTTAATTATATGCCTTCAAAACTCTTTTTCAACTTTTTTGGGCTACTGTGATACACAATACTTCAAGACGCAATAAGAGAAAGAAAAAAAGCCTTATATTTGGTCACTTAAAAATTGTATTTATTCTAAAATACCATCAAGATTTACATCGTACAAAATTTCCTCTTGTATATTTCGGTAATCAATTACTTCCTTTGGAGAAAACCAATGAATGATTTCTTTTTCTGCTTCATCAACGGTTCCCGAGGCGTGCACTAAATTACGAATAGCTCGACTGTCTGTATCAGACATTGTATATGAATCAAGAACAAAGTCGCCACGAATAGTACCAACATCAGTGTTTAGAGGCTCGGTACCACCTGTAATTTTTCTCACAATAGACACGGCGTGCGCACCCTCCCAAACCATACACACAACAGGACCGCTCGTCATATACTTCTTTAAACGTTCGAGTACAAGTCTTGTGATCTCAAGCGGGTCTTCTGACATTGGCGCTTCTCCTCGTGCTTTTGCGGCCTTAATACTCTTTTCACCAGTGATACGTCGCCATTCTGGATCTAGGGTGTAATGTTGTTCAATATGCTCTGCAGTAGGAACACACATTTTTAAAGCGACAAGTTTTAAACCGACTCTTTCATATCGTCCCACAATTTCTCCAATGAGTGATCGCTGAATGCTGTCTGGTTTTAAAATAACAAGTGTTCGTTCCTTTTTGGGATGTTTTTTATTCATATTTTTTTATTTATTTCGTTAGTATACCAATTTTTTCACTTCAAGCAATAAAAAATTATTTTGTAAGAATGATAGGCTCACCTTCTGTAATGGCAATCGTATGTTCAAAATGCGCACTACGTTTTCCGTCACGTGTGCGAAAAGTGTAACCATCTTGATCAAGTTTGATGTTTCCTGTACCCAGATTTAACATTGGTTCTATAGCAATCACCATACCTGGTTTTAATGTAATACCCGTCCCCTTTTTTCCAGTGTTTGGCACATAAGGATCTTCATGCACACGATAACCCACACCGTGTCCAGCCAAACCTTCAGCATGAGAAAATCCATATGGTTTGACAAATGTTTCTATCGCAAAACCAATGTCTCCAATTTTATTTCCTCCTCGTGCAACATTAATACCTTTAAAAAGAGCTTCTTTAGTAACACGTAAAAGTTCACGTGCCTCTTCATCAATTTTTCCCACAGGCACAGTAATGGCAGAATCTGTAATAAGGCCTTTATGCACAATTCCCATATCTAAACCCACAATATCTCCTTCTTTTAACTCTCTTGGGTGTTCATTTGGAATGCCGTGCACAACCTCATCGTTTATAGAAACACACAAGCTGGCTGGATACGGTCGACTCGCACCATCTGGTTGATAATTTAAAAAAGACGGCTGATCTCCATTTTCATAGGAAAGATTACGCGCAACATCATCTAGTTCTTTTGTGGTAATGCCGGGTTTTACCATTGATGCAAGAGTATTCAATATAAAAGCCAAGCGAGCACCGCCTTCTTTAAGAATTTCTATTTCTTCTGGAGTTTTAATAGTAACCGCCATTTCGTATCTGAATTAAAAAAATGTTATTTTTTTTATTATCTCTTCATGAACAAGGTCTTTGTCTTTCTCCCCACTTACTTCTATTAGATTGTATCTTGAATTATTTTTAAAATGATCTATTGCGGGCATCGCATCTCGATCAAACCAATCGAGACGTTTATTGATCTTTTCAAGTGTCGCATCATCAGATCGTCCACGAGCAATGAGTCTTTTTAAAGACCAATCTCGACTTACGCTGAGATATATCACATTAGCCTTTCGGCCATAAAAATCAAGTGCGGTGTCTAAGGTGAGAGCTTCAGGAAGAGAACGTGGTGTGCCGTCTACGACGATATGCTCTTGGCCATTAATATGTTCTATAAACAAGTTTGACCACATCCAAATGGCCAAAAAATCTGGTTGTCGTTCATCGTTTTCATATATTTTTTTAGAAAGTGTACTTGAATATGATGAACCTTTTATAAAATCTCTAAATCGTGCTCCAGACTCAAGATAAAAAATAGGTCGTGCTGATGATTCTTGATTTTTTAAATATGTCATAAGCAAATCAGCCTGTGTTCCCTTTCCACAACCCGATCGCCCGATAAATATAAATGTTTGAGGATTCATGAATTAATTATAACCCAAAAACAAAAAACCGGCCGTAGCCGATTTTTTAGTACTCACGAATAGAAAGCTGTGCGTCGGTTTTTTTGATTAAATCAATTACCACAGACACTACGATAAGAAGCGCCGTACCGCCCACAGAGAAAGCTGTAATACCTGTACCCGCTTTCATTATCAAAGGAAGCACAGCAATAATTCCAAGGAAAAGTGCTCCAAATAGTGTCAAACGAGTTAGGATACGGGCGATGTATTCTGATGTTGGCTGACCCGGACGTACCCCAGGAATAAACGCTCCGCCTTTTTGCAAGTTGGTTGAGATTGAATCTGGATCAAAAGTAACCGCGGTGTAAAAGTATGTAAACACAAACACAAGAAGGAAATAAAGAACAGCGTGAATCCATCCGTTATTCAGAACGTTTAGAATTGATGCTGCGATATTTTTAAATCCTGCTCCACCAACATTTTTCAAGAAACTAAAAATCATTTGAGGAAAAAGCAAAATAGATAGAGCAAAAATAATTGGAATTACTCCAGCTTGATTGAGTCGAAGTGGAAGATATGTGGAAACACCACCATACACCTTGCTACCACGCACACGTTTTGCATATGTAATAGGAATTGGTCGTTCCGCTTCGGTAATTACTACCACAGCTCCGATAACAACAAGTGTAATCGCAAAAAATAGAAGATAAACAGGAATTTGCGCTACATCGAACACAAATTGAAGTTGTGCAATACCTCTCGGCAATCCAGCTACGATACCAGCAAAAATAATAAGAGAAAGACCGTTGCCTATACCATATTCTGTAATAAGCTCACCAATCCACATAAGAAGTATCGCTCCACCCGTAATGATAGCCACGTTTACTATTTGTTCTGGCCAAGTCATTATTGCAAGTACTCCGCTTGATCTAAGAAGTGCAAGGAAACCAAAAGATTGAATGATGGCAATAGGTACAGTGACAATACGAGAATACTGACTAAACTTTTTTCTTCCAGCGTCTCCCTCCTCCTGATAGAGCGCCTTAAGACGAGGAGACATAATGGTAAGCAACTGCATAATGATAGACGCTGTAATGTATGGACTTACACCAATCATCACAATAGATAAATTTGAAAATCCACCTCCAGAAAATATATTAAAAAGATTTAGAAAATCATTGCCAGAAAAAAGAGCCTGCAAACGACTTACGTCTACGCCCGGTATAGGAATAGCGGCAAAAGCCCGAAACACAATAAGCGCTCCGAGTGTAAACAAAATTTTCTTTCGAAGGATTCGATCCTGAAAGATTGTAGAAAGTGTATTAAAAATTGTTTTCATATTATTTTGCTACAGTTCCACCAGCTTTTTCTATTTTTGCTTTTGCTGATGCAGAGACAAGACAACCAGACACAGTAAGTTTTTTGGTAAGTTCACCTCCTCCAAGAATTTTAACAAATAATTTTGCTCCTTTGTGAGAAGTTATAAGACCTTTTTCTGCAATTACTTTTGGGGTTATGCTGTCTCCATTTGAAAATGCCTTTTCAAACATACCGACATTTATCGCTGTAGATTTTGCATAAATACTTTTTGCACTATAACCACGAAGTTTTGGAAGTCGTTTAATAAAATCTCGTACTTCTGGACGAAGCTTTCCTCCAGCTCGCGCTTTCTGACCTTTTGTCCCACGGCCTGAAGTTTTGCCACGCTTTCCACCACGACCTACAGACTGTGATCGTTTATTTTTTGTTTTTCTTTTTATATTGTGAATCTGCATGGTCTTTGTATTATGCTTTTACTCTTGTCTTTCGCTCTTTTAATTTACCAAGTGCATCAAGAGCAGCCTTTGCATTGTTAAGCTGATTTTTACTTCGTGAGAAAATTTTTGCTCCCGCGTTTTTGATACCAGCAAGCTCAAGTACAGGACGAACAGAGCTTCCTGCGATAATACCCTTTCCTGGAGCCGGCATAATGAGTACACGAGAACCACAATATTTAGATTCTACATCGTGTGAAATAGACATGTCTTTTGTGAGGCGTACGGTAATCATGTGTTTTTTTGCGTTTCGAAGCGCTTTGTCTATAGCAAGAGAAGTGTCTCCTGCTTTTCCAATACCCACACCCACAAGACCTTTTCGGTTGCCAGCAACAAGAGCCACGCTAAATGCAAATCGTCGACCTCCTGTTACCACACGAGTTACGCGACGAATGCTAATAATTTTCTGATCAAACTCAGGTTTTGCACGAGGTTCTCGTCTTGGACCTTGTTTGCGAGGATTTTTTTGAAATCCACCTCTAGAATCACGACCAAACGGCACTCGTGCATCTCTAGGTTTTTGTAAAGCAGGAGAAACAGCAATCACTTCTGGTTGTGTTGTTTCTGTTACTGTATCAATTGTTGTTGTATCTTTTTCCATATATTAAAATTGTAAACCTGCTTCTCTGGCACTTTCTGCTACCGCCTTTATCTTTCCCGTGTACACAAATCCACCACGGTCAAATACGACAGATTTTAATCCAGCCTTTAGTGCTTTTTCTGCAATATCTTTTCCTGCCTCTCTGGCGCGCTCTATGCCGGTCTTGCCTTTTGTATCTCGAGTAGAAGACGCTACAAGTGTTTTTCCAGACTCGTCATCAATGAGTTGCAAATAAATTGCTGTGTTTGTTTTTGAAACTGAAAATCGAGGACGGTTTGCAGTGCCAGAAATAACACTTCGGATTTTTTTGTGTCTTCGGATTCTTTTTTCTGTTTTGTTTTGGCTAATACTCATGTTTGTATTTTTATGCAGCTTTCTTACCCTGCTTTCGACGCACTATTTCATCTGAATATCTAATACCCTTACCTTTATATGGTTCGGGTTTTTTCCAAGATCGAACCTCTGCCACAAATTGACCAACTTTTTCTTTATCTATACCAGAAACAGTAATAGTATTTTTGTCTGTACTTACCTTAAGACCGTTTGGAATGGACATTTTTACTAAATGAGAAAAACCCAAACTCATCACAAGGTCTGTTCCTTTTACTTCGGCTTTATATCCAATACCTTCAATAATAAGTTTCTTTTCGTAAGCTTTGTTTACACCAGCAATCATATTCATAACATGAGATGCAACGGTACCCCACAGTGCTGGGTTTGTATTATTTTTTGTAGGAACAACAGTGATATTGCCATCTGCCACTGTAAAAGAAACACCAGATGCAAATGATCGAGAGATCTCACCTAAAGATCCTTTCACTGTCACAGAAGAGCCAGAAGCTGTTACTTCGGTTTTTTCAGGAATTGCTATTATTTTTTTTCCAATTCTTGACATATTTTATTACCAAATCTTAAAAAGTAATTCTCCGCCCACCTTTTCTTTCTTCGCATCTCTGTTTGTCATAATTCCTTTTGGGGTTGTAAGAATCATCAAACCAGTTCCATATTTTACTGATCGAAGATCTTTTGCTTTCTGATAAACTCGCTTTGAAAGTTTTGATACACGCGCAACACCTTGCACTTTTGGAGAACCGTCTGCTTCATAGACAAGCTCGGCTTCAATAAACTTAGTTATTTTTTTACCCTTTTTTGAAACAGATTTAAGAAAGCCTTCTTTTTCAAGAAGTGTTGCAATTTCAAATTTAATTTTTGAATACGGAAAAATAACAGACTCTTTTTTTACGTCTTGAGCATTCTTTATACGTGTGATCATGTCAGCGATTTGGTCCATATTTTTTTATTACCAAGAAGATTTCTTTACTCCTGGGATTTTTCCTTCATTAGCAAACTCACGAAAACAGATTCGGCAAAGGTCAAAGTCTCGCATATATCCTCGTTTTCGACCGCATCGAAAACATCTTCGAACTATACGGGTCGAGAATTTTGGTTTCTTTAATGCTCTTGCTTTTACTGATGTTTTTGCCATTTCTGGTTTTTATCTTAATTTATTGAAACAAAAAAAGCTTCAAAAAGCTTGCGCTTCATACTAGCAGGAAGGTATACCATTGTCAAAGCTTACTTTTTTGCCTTACCCTTACTCTTTTCTGCCTCCTCCCCCTTTTTAAACGGAAAGCCAAGGTGATCTAAAAACGCCTTTGCTTCGGTGGCATTTTTTGCTGTAGTTACAACAGTCACCGCCAAACCAAAGATGTCTTTAAGTTCTTCATCACTCGTTTCAGGGAAAATGCTATGTTCTCTGATACCAAGGGTATAATTACCCATTGCATCAATCGCTTTTGAAGAAATGCCACGAAAGTCTTTTGTACGAGGAAGCGCGATGTTTACAAGTTTGTCGATAAAATCGTACATGCGTTTACCTCGAAGAGTAACCTGAAGGCCCACAGGATCACCTTGACGAACCTTAAAAGCGGCAATAGAAACTTTTGCTCCTTTCTTTGATGCTTTCTGACCGGTAATTTTTGTGAGGCGATCTTCTACTAGATCAATTTTTTTCTTGTCTTTAAAAGAACCGACACCAGCAGATATTACCACTTTTACCAAACGCGGTGCTTGCATTGGGTTTGTATATTTTTGTGATTCTTTGAGCGCCGTGAATGCTCCGTCATTTTTTTCTTTAATCGTTTTCATACGTGTGTATTATATCTTTAGAGTGTTGTTCCGCTTTTTTTAGAAATACGTATCTTTTTTGCACCATCTTTTTTAATGCCGACACGAGATGGTTTGTTTGTTTTTGGATCAACAATCATCACGTTTGAAATGTGAATTGGCATGGTTTTATCTACAATCTGACCCTTCTGACCGCTTTTGCGTCCACGTTCGTGTGTTTTTCTTACATTCACACCGGCCACAATTACTTTGTTTTCTTTAGGAAAAGACTTCACAACCTTTCCAGTTTTGCCTTTATCTTTTCCAGAAATCACTATTACATTGTCATCTTTGCGAATTTTCATGATGTTTATACTACTTCGGGTGCCTTAGAAATGATTGTTTGAAAACCAAACTCTCCGAGTTCTCGTGGAATTGGCCCGAAAATACGACCCGCAACAGGCTCGTCTTTTTCTTTTTCCAAAATCACTACTGCGTTTTCATCAAAACGAATATATGATCCGTCTTTTCGACGAAATGCTGCTTTTTGTCGCACCACCACCGCTCGAAGCACGTCTTTCTTTTTTATAGTCTTTCGAGGAGCTGCTTTTTGAACCGAAAGAATGATGGTGTCACCAATACAAGCATATCTTTTCTTTGAACTACCGAGCACTTTGAACACTCGTCCGATTTGCGCTCCGGAGTTATCTGCTATTTTAATAATTGATCGTGGCTGAATCATAAAAATTTATAAAACTTTAAAATGCTTATCTTTTGAAATTGGTCGTGTTTCCTCAATGGTTACCACTTCCCCTATTTTTTTTGTATTACCAGCATCATGTGCCTTAAACTTTTTGTGAATATGAACAAATTTTTGATACTTTGGATGCTTAACATATCGTTCAACACGAACAACTATAGTGTCTTTCATTTTGTCTGACACCACAATTCCCTTTAGGGTTCGTTTTGCTTTTTGTATCTTTTTTTCCATATTATTTTACTCGTGATTGAAGCTCTGTAAGTATTCGAGCAATTTCTCGCTTGAGCTCACGTCCTTCTTTTACGTTTCGCACCTTACTTCCTGCAATACCAAATCTAAAATTTTTAAGCGCCACTCGCTTGTCTTGGAGTGTTTTCTGCAATTCTTGTTCTTTTGTGTTTTTTAGATCTGACATAACAATTTGTGTATAGTATCTTTTTTATGACTTAAGTCAACGTTTATGCCATTCCTCGGGCAATTATTTTTGATTTAAGAGGAAGTTTTGTTCCAGCTTTTCGAAGTGCTTCACGAGCAATTGCTTCATCCACTCCATCAACCTCAAAAATAACACGTCCTGGTTTTACAGGTACCTGATAACCCTGAAGATCTCCTTTTCCTTTTCCAAGCTTTACTTCAGCTGGCTTTGCGGTAAAAGGCATGTCTGGGAAAATACGTATCCAAATACGACCATTTTTACCAAGTGCACGAGAAAGAGTTTTTCGAGCAGCTTCGATTTGATTTGATCTGACACGCTCGTATGTAAGTGCCTTAAGTCCAAATGATCCAAAAGCAATAGTTGTGCCTCTAGTTGCAACACCAATTTTTTTTGGGTTTTCTCGGAAAGTGTGCCACTTTCGATATTTAACTTTTTTAGGCATTAACATGGTGGTAATTTAAATTATGCTTTCTTGAGATCCTTACTAAAAATATCTCCTTTATAAATCCAGACCTTAATACCGATTTTTCCGTATGGCAAATATGCTTCATATTTACAATAATCAACGTCTGCGCGAAGTGTTTGAAGTGGAACGCGTCCTTTTTTCATCTTTTCTGTTCGAGACATTTCTGCACCACCAAGACGTCCTGAAAGTTCAAGTTTTACACCAAGTACTTCACGATTGGCCATAATTTTTTCTACCATCTGTTTCATCACGCGACGAAATGGCATTCTTTTCTCAAGACCCTCTGACACCATTTGTCCCACGATAGCAGCATTTGCTTCTGGATATCGTACTTCTTTTATATCTATTTTTAATTCTTCTTTTCCAAGCATGTCTCTTTTTGAGAGCATAGCTATAAGATCGTTGCGAAGTTTTGTCATTCCCTCTCCATTTCGACCGATAATAGCTCCTGGTCTTGATGTTTCAATGATTACTCGAAGAATTTTTGCACCACGTTCTATTTCAATATTACTTATATATTGTCCACGAAGTTTCTTTTCTAGATATTCTCTAATAGTGATATCCCCTTTTAAAAGAATTTTGTATTGACCTTTTACACCAAACCAACGACTTTTCCAGTCTTTTATGATGCCAAGTCTATGTGAATATGGGTGTACTCTGTGTGACATGTTATTTTTTAATTGTTTTTGTTTTTGTAGTTTTTACAGAAACAGCTTTTTTAACTTTCTCTATTTTTTCTTTTTCTGTCTTAGCGATTTTTTCACCAAGCACGATAACTACAGAACTTGTACGTTTTCTAATAGGAAAAGCACGTCCTCGTGCCATAGGCATTTGACGATAAAGTATTGCGCCACCATTAACACTTATATTTTTTATTACAAGATTTTCTATATCAAGATTTAAATTTTTTGCATTTGATACTGCAGAATCGAGAAGTTTTTCTATAGGAAGTGCAGCTTTTTTGTCTGCAAAAGCAAGTGCGGCCTTAGCGGCATCTACACTTTTACCTCGAATGAGATTTGCTACGAGTCGCACCTTTCTTGGTGATTGTCGGTAATTATTGAGTTGTGCGGTAGCAGTATTCATGGCAAATATTATTTCTTAGCGGTATCGCCAGTTGTTTTTGCAGATTGAGCAGCAGCAATTTCACCCTCCTTCTTTTTAATTTCAAGATCTTTCTGCATTTTTCCTCCGTGTTTAATAAACTTTCGAGTATGAGAAAATTCACCGAGACGGTGTCCTACCATGTCTTCGGTTACAAGAACCTCTATGTGTTCTCGGCCGTTGTGAACGCCGAAAATAAAACCTACCATTTCAGGAGCTATTTGACTGTCTCTTGCCCATGTTTTTATAACACCGGTTTCAAGCGGTTTTTTGCCCTCAATTTTTTTGAGAAGCTTTTCATAAACATATGGACCTTTTTTAAGTGATCGTGTCATTTTTAGACAGTTTTTTAGTCGTTTTTCGACTAGTTTAAATAAAAACAGCGCACCAGAACGCGTAGAGACCATCATAGCCAAACGGCTAACAATAGTCAACCCTCTAACACTACTGCTTACCTACCTTTCGACGGCTCACAATAAGGCGATTTGAGTACTTCTTTGGAGTACGTGACTTCTGGCCTTTTCCTGTAGGCTTGCCCCATCGGCTCTTTGCACGTCGAGTACCACGTCCTTGTCGTCCTTCTCCTCCACCGTATGGATGATCTACTGGGTTCATGGCAGTACCACGCACTGTAGGGCGAATACCAAGCCATCGGCTTCGTCCTGCTTTTCCTACAACAACAAGACGATTTTCTTCATTCGACACTTCACCCACGCTCGCCCAAGCTGTTTCCTCTACTTTTCTCACCTCAGAAGAAGGCATTTTTAAATCTACATATCCACCGTCTTTTGCCACTACTTCAGCAAAGCTTCCTGCAGATCGTACCATTTTAGCACCGCCACGAGGCTTGATTTCAATATTGTATACAAATGTTCCTACGGTAATATTTCGCAAAGTAAGACGATTACCGGGTTTTATTTCAGCTTTTTCTGAAGTGATGAGTGTGTTGCCCACTTTTACTCCCTTTGGAAGTAGTACGTAACGCTTTTCACCGTCTCGATAAAACACAAGTCCAATAAAACCAGATCGATTTGGATCATATTCAACAGTTTTAACTGTGTATGGAATATCTAATTTTTCGTATCTAAAATCTATTTCACGGAAAAGACGTTTGTGACCACCTCCTTTGTGTCGAGTAGTAATGCGTCCACGATTGTTGCGTCCCATTGGTCTGTGAAAACCTTTTGTGAGAGCTTTTTCTGGATCATTTACGGTTATAAAATCACCGTATGAAATGGTTGTGAGTTGTCGACGACTTGGTGATGTTGGTTTATATCTTTTCATGTTGGTGATTATATAATCTCAATTTTATCTCCTTCTTTGAGATATACGTACGCTTTTTTTATTGAAGCAGTTTTACCTCGTTTACCACGAACAAGTACTTTTTTTGCAGGAGTTGTGGTGATATTCACAAATTTTGGACGAACTTTGTAATCCGCGAAAATAGCGTTAGCAACGTCATGTTTGTTGGCGTTTTTATGAATTTCAAAAACATATGCATGTTTTTCTGTTTGCATTGTTGCTTTCTCTGTTATTCGAGGTCGTATAAGTATGTGTGTCATATTATTTTTTTACAACTTTTTTCACAGTTTTGGTTTTTGTGGTCTTTTTTGCAACCTTTTTTGTTTTTTCTTTCGCAACAACCTTTTTGACTGACGCCACCCCCGCTGTTTCTCCACGAAGCAAAGCTTTTACAGATTCTTCTGGATCTGCAAATATTACAAACTTTGAGTTCACAAGGTGAAGTGGATTAATATTTCGTGTTTCGCTCACCTCAATATTTGAAAAATTACGAAAACTTTTTTCAGTAGCTGAATTTTTTGTAGCAAACGCAAGAAGTGCAGCATTTGTTTTCTTTTTTGAAATTGCCTCAAAACCCTTGATAGAAGCAAGGGCGTTTATCACCACTTTTGCATCTTTTGTTTTTGGAACACCAAAAGAAAGAGAATCTATGAAAAGTATTTCACCGTCTTTATATTTGCGAGACAAAATAGTGAAAAGTGCTTTTGTCTTCATCTTTTTATTTACCTTTCGGTCAAAATTTTTGTCGTTGCGAGGACCATGAGTGATACCTCCACCTACCCATATTGGAGATCGAGAAGAGCCGTGTCGAGCGCGACCGGTTCCTTTTTGCTGCCAAGGTTTTTTTCCTCCTCCACGTACTTCACCACGGGTTTTTACGTGCGCTATTGGAAAACGAGCTGAAGAAGTAAGAGATGTAATAACTTGATGCACAAGATCAGAATTCCAAGGTAAACCAAAAACATTTTCTGGAAGTGTTATGTTTCCGACGCTGTCACCTTTTTGGTTGTATACTTTTGATTCCATAATAAAATAAATATTTATGCGGTGCGGACTTCTACAAGCGTGCCCCTTCTTCCCGGAATAGCACCTTTCACTAGAATCATGTTGTGTGCCATGTCGATATCTACAATTTGTAGGTTTTGCACAGTAATACGATCGCCTCCCATTCGGCCGGCCATACGCATATTTTTTGGCACACGTCCTCCATTTCTATTTCCTCCTGAAATAGAACCTGGTTCGCGTTCTGAATGTTTCTGACCGTGACTTCGGGGTCCTCCACGGAAACCGTGTCTTTTTACCACACCCTGAAAACCCTTTCCTTTTGATGTAGAAGAGATTACTACATTGTCCCCTTTTGCAAAAGTACTAGCATCGATAGTGTCGCCTACTTTTAGAGCACTCTCCTCACTGTCGAGTCGGAACTCTTTTGTGTACATAAAATTACCAAGTGTTTTAAAGTGGCCTTTTTGTGCTTTTGCAATATTTTTTTCCTTTCGAGCACCAAAGCCTACTTGCACAGCTTTATATCCATCTTTTCCTCCGTCTTTTACTTGTGTCACCACTATAGGACCGGCTTCGACTACGGTTACAGGAACAACAAGACCTTGTTCATCAAAGACTTGTGACATTGTTACTTTTTTTCCGAGAATGAATTTCATGCTGTTTTTATATAATACGAGGCCTCGTGGGTGGGGGTTTAACCCACCCCAAGAGGCCTCATACTAGCCTTACATTATCTTTACGTCAATATTTACACCTGAAGGCAAGCTTAGATTTGTGAGAGACTCAATAATCTTTGGGCTTGGATTTAAAATGTCGATGAGACGTTTGTGAATGCGCATCTCAAACTGCTCTCGAGCATTTTTGTATACGAACGCCGCGCGATTGACTGTATACTTTTTTATTTCTGTTGGAAGAGGAATTGGTCCAAGTACCGTTGCGTCGTATCGAATAGCTGTATCAATAATTTGTTTTACCGACAAATCGAGTACTTTGTATTCGTACGCCTGCACCCGAATACGAAGTTTTTGAATGGTATCTCCAGTTTTCTTTGGTGCTTTTTTTGTTACGGTTGCTTTGGTCATGTTCCTTTTTAATGTACTACTTTCTTTAATAGAGTTAAGCGATAATTTTTGTGATAACTCCCGCTCCCACCGTTTTACCTCCTTCTCGAATAGCAAATCTTTGTTTTTCTTCAAGAGCAACTGGTGCTACAAGCTTTACTTTGAAAGTCACTGTGTCTCCTGGCATAACCATTTCAACACCCTCTTTTAGAGTCACATCTCCTGTAACGTCTGTTGTTCGGATATAGAATTGTGGTTTGTATCCTGAGAAGAAAGGAGTGTGTCGTCCACCTTCTTCTTTCTTTAGAATGTAAACTTCTGATTCAAACTCTGTGTGAGGTGTTACTGATCCTGGTTTTGCAAGAACCTGTCCTCGAGAAATATCTTCTTTTTTAAGACCTCGAACAAGAATTCCGGCATTGTCTCCAGCCATACCCTCAGAAAGTGATTTGTTGAACATTTCGATACCAGTCACAACAGTCTTTGCAATAGGTTTTAGACCAACAACTTCTACCTCTTCACCCACTTTTATAACACCGCGTTCGATACGTCCGGTTACCACTGTTCCACGACCTTCGATTGAGAAAATGTCCTCAACTGGCATAAGAAATGCCTTTTCAAGATCACGAGCTGGAATTGGAATGTATGTATCAAGAACGTTTGCGAGTTCAAGAATCTTTTGTGCCCATTCATCACTATTATCTTTTGCTTCAAGTGCTTTTAGACCAGAACCACGAATCACAGGAGCGTTTGCGCCATCATATTCATTTTTTGTAAGGAGTTCACGCACTTCTTCTTCCACAAGGTCAATGAGTTCTTTATCAGGAACCATGTCACACTTGTTTAGAAAAACAACAACCTTTGGTACTCCAATCTGTCGAGCCAAAAGAATATGTTCGCGAGTTTGTGGCATAACACCGTCTGTAGCAGCCACCACAAGAATAGCACCGTCCATTTGAGCGGCACCGGTGATCATGTTTTTAATATAGTCGGCATGGCCCGGAGCGTCGATGTGAGCGTAATGACGAGTTGGTGTTTCGTATTCGTTGTGAGAAAGCGCAATGGTAATACCACGAGCTTTTTCTTCAGGGGCTTTATCAATACCGTCGATACCCACAACCTTTGCACTAAAACCTGTGCCTTGTCGTGATAGAACCGCAAGAATAGCTGCTGTTAATGTGGTCTTTCCATGATCAACGTGGCCGATAGTTCCTACGTTTACATGGGGTTTTGATCGATCAAAATCTGTCATGTTTTTAATGTTAGCCCGACACACAGTGTGGTCGAGGGGTTATAAATAAATTACTGCTTTATTTCGTTTTGTATGATGTTTTTTGAAGACAACAAAACAAAAACGGCGCAAAAAGCGATAGTGCTCATATTAGCAAACGATGTGCAATAGTCAAGCAGACACGGCTTGAACAACAATTATCATTTGTTGGACTTGACATGGTCACTAAAAATATGCTATTGTGTGAGCGAGGTTACTGTCTTTTCGCCACCTTAAAGGAGACCTATAATGGCTGAAACAAAAGACTACGGTATTCAAATGCCCACTTCACGCGGCGGTTTCATGTTCTTTTTTTACGTGTTCTTTGCGGTAATGGGGCTCATCTCGTGGAATTTTGGCTTAACAGGAGCTCATGTGTTTTTGTTTGTTGTTTCGCTTGTTCTTTTGATTATATTATCAATGAGTGACTGTCCATTGTCTTTAATAGGTTGTGTGGGAGTGGTGGCTATTACGTTACTAGTCCTACTACGATTAACTCTTTGAGGTGAAATAGGGTGTCACGTAAAGTCTAAGTCTTTTTCTTCACAATCGAAGCGATCAATTCTGGTCGCTTTTTCTTTTGACAATTTACAAAAATCTCTAAAAAAGAATACCAATATTGGGTTTTAGATTTAAAAAAGAAAGCCCCGACGAGAATTGTTGGGGCAGTGAAAACAAGTGGAGCTGGTCACTTGGATGTGTCAGCTTGGTCCAGTGAGCGGTCCAACTCTTCTCGCGCGGCCTTCTGCGAAGCTTGGAGCCAATCCGTCCAAGATGTCCACTGCGAAGATGGGAGCGGTGGCTTGAGAACAAGCAGTTTGTCGCCCCCTAGTCGCTTCGCGGTGGAACCGGTCAACACCATCACCACATAACGCACCGGGTGATGATTCAGCTCTTCAAGCATGCTCCCCGTATTGCGCGGAGACATTTTACACCTGGTCATATGACTCCACGGCTTCCAGAAAACTGGCGGTCGAACCATCTCAAGATCAGAATTAAGCCACACATCACTCTTCCCCACCAGCAGTACTCCAAGTACAGCGTGATGACCCAGCTCGTGGAAACCCGCAGGGCGCACATACATATCCGACAAGGTTGCCGGTCGCACCTTGATTGAGCGGATCTTGTTGGGATAGAAAGCAAGCCATGGTAGCCTTGCCCTATATCCCTCCAGACCAGTCCCAGAAAGAGGTTCGAGTTCGTATATCTCATTGAACATTTTCTCGATTTCTGGTGAAAAAAAATACTCTGGGTAAATCATTCCAAATCTCCTTCGTGGCACAGCCACTTTGTAGAAGCGCACAGCACTTCATAAGTAAAGAACGGGTAAAGCACGGCTTTACCGCCAAAAACATAATATAACAAAAGTATATTTTGTCAAATAGAATTACCGCCGGTATCACGAGGTTTCTTTATAACTTCTTTAGGGAAACTTTAGGAAATATATGATTCTATTTAGGGATGAAAAACAATAATACACAAGATTCAATTGAAGTTGTTTTAAGTGAAAATGTACAAAATAAAATTTATATGATTAGAAATGAAAAGGTTATGCTCGATTTTGATTTGGCTGCACTTTACAAGATAAAAACCCAAGCTCTTAATCAAGCCGTTAAAAGAAACCTGAAAAGATTTCCTTCTGATTTTATGTTTCCCCTAAGTAAAGACGAGGAGAAAATTTTGATATCACAAATTGTGATATCAAAATCAGGCGGTAGACGAAAACCTGTCTTCGCCTTTACCGAGCAAGGCATAGCAATGCTCTCAAGCGTTCTAAAAAGCGACCGCGCTATTGCGGTAAACATTCAAATAATAAGAACATTCACCCAGCTAAGGCGCATGCTTTCAACCCACAAAGAACTCCGAGAGAAAATTGAGGAGCTTGAGAAAAAGTATGATGGAAAATTTGAAATCCTCTTTAAAACGATTCGGCAAATTTTAACAGAACAAGAAGAACCTAGAGAAAAAATTGGGTTTAAAAATCAAAATCTATAAACAAAAAACCGCCAGAGGCGGTTTTTTGTTTTCTACTTTCGACTCTCCACAATCGTCTTCTCCACGTTTGGAGGCACAATATCGTAGTGATCAAATTCCATTCCAGCGTTTCCGCGACCTTCGGTCATTGAGCGGAGTTGTGTGGTAAATCCAAACATTTCAGAAAGAGGCACCATCGCTCGAATTACTTTTATGCCTCCTGGGCGATCTTCAAAACCTTCTATTGTTGCGCGTTTTGATGAAAGACTTCCTGTAATGTCTCCGAAGAATTTTTCAGGGACGGTCACTTCAAGTTTCATAATTGGCTCAAGAATAACTGGTCGAGCTTTCTTTGCAGCTTCTTGAAACGCTTGAGACGCAGCAATTTTATAAGCAATTTCAGATGAATCCACGTCGTGATAAGAACCGAAAGTGAGCTCACAAGATACGTTTACCATTTTGTATCCAGCCACAATTCCACGATCCATTGCTTCTTTTACTCCTTTTTCTACTGCAGGAATAAACTCCTGAGGAATAACCCCTCCCTTAATTGAATCCACGAATTCAAATCCGTCGTATCGTTTTACGTTTTTAGGAATTTTTGCTCCCTCTTCGATTTTTTCAAGTGGTTTGATATTCAATTTTACGTGACCGTACTGACCCTTTCCTCCAGATTGCTTGATGTATTTGTGTTCTGCTTCTGCGGTTCCTGTGATTGTTTCTTTATAAGACACTTGAGGTTGGCCAACGTTTGCTTCCACGGTAAATTCTCGCTTCATTCGGTCTACCATAATTTCAAGGTGAAGCTCTCCCATTCCTGAAATAATTGTTTCGCCAGTATCTGAGTTTGAACTAATTTTAAATGTTGGATCTTCGTCAGAAAGTTTTTTGAGAGCCATTCCCATTTTTTCACTGTCTGCTTTTGTTTTTGGTTCGATACGCAAAGACACAACGGGTTCAACGAATTTAATTGGATCAAGAATAATCGGCTGATTTTCATCACAAAGAGTATGGGATGTTCTGGCACTTTTTAAACCCACCGCCGCCGCGATTTCTCCAGCAAAAACTTTTTTTACTTCTTCACGTTTGTCGGCCTGAAGTCGCACAATACGACCGAGTCGCTCTTTTTCGCCAGTTGTGGAGTTATAAATATAGGTTCCAGCTTCGATTGTTCCTGAATACACGCGGAAAAACGTAAGCTGCCCAACAAATGGATCGTTTTGGAGCTTGAAAGCAAGCGCCGCAAAAGGTTCATCATCTGACGCGTGTCGTGTAATGGTGTCTCCTGTTTTTGGATCAAGACCGGTTACTGGAGGAATATCAAGTGGAGACGGAAGATACTCTACAACACCATCAAGTACAAGCTGAACACCTTTATTTTTCAACGCAGAACCAGCAAACACTGGAATAAGTTTTACCGCGAGTGTGGCTTTTCTAAGTGTTGCTTTTAATGCAGACATTTCAGGCTCTTTACCATCAAGATACATAGACATGAGCTCATCATCTTGTTCAACAATTTTTTCAATAAGTGTCGCTCGATGTTTTTTTGCTTCTTCTAAATATTCTGCAGGAATTTCTGCTTCTCGAATTTCAATACCCATCGTTCCTTCAAAATAATATGCTTTCATTTTGAGTAAATCGATAACGCCTTCAAAATGTTCTTCAAGACCAATAGGAATTTGGAGACGTACAGCGTTTGGATTTAGTCTGTCGACAATAGATTTAAATGATCGTTCAAAACTCGCACCCATACGATCGAGTTTGTTGATAAAACATACTCGAGGCACTTTTCCATCATCAGCATATCGCCAATTTGTTTCAGATTGAGGTTCTACTCCAGCCACGCCGTCGAAAACCACCACCGCACCGTCGAGTACTCGTAGAGAGCGCTTTACTTCAGCAGTAAAATCAATGTGTCCGGGAGTATCAATAATATTAAAACGAAACATTGCGCTTTTTTCTTTTGGCGCATATGTAGGATTCCAAAAACAAGTAATGGCCGCAGCGGTAATGGTGATACCACGTTCTCGTTCCTGCTCCATCCAGTCAGTGGTAGTATTTCCTTCATGCACTTCACCTATCTTGTGACTCATTCCTGTGTAATACAAAACGCGCTCTGATGTGGTTGTTTTCCCAGCATCAATATGCGCAATAATTCCAAAATTTCTTGTTTTTTCTAATGGGTAGTCGCGGTTCATAATTGTTTAATTAATAATTTTTAGTATTGAAATTCGTCAGAAATTATTGAGTAAGTGTGTCCGAAAATTATTTCAGCGTAGCTTTTGAGGGGGGGTCTCGAGCGCGACGGCGCGAGAGCTTCAGGATTTTTTAAGCTTCAAAAAATCCGTACCCCACAAAAGCTATGATGAAATAATTTTCGGAAACCCAACAACTTACCACGCAAAGTGAGCAAAAGCCTTGTTTGCTTCGGCCATTTTGTGTGTGTTTTCTCTCTTCTTCACAGCTTCACCTTCGTTTTTACTTGCGGCGATAATTTCATCGGCAAGTCGCACGTGCATAGGAGAGCCCTTTTTTGCTCGAGCGGCTTCGATAATCCATTTCATAGAAAGTGCGAGACGTCGTTCTGGTCGAACTTCTCGAGGAATCTGATAATTTGCTCCACCAACACGTCGTGATCGCACTTCCATAAGAGGACTTGTGTTTTTAAGTGCCATATCAAGAATCTCAATAGGATCAGTTACTTTTGCTTTTTCTTTTAATTGTTCCATAGCAGCATACACAACCTTTTGAGCGGTTTGCTTTTTACCATCGTTCATCACGTAGTTTATAAGTTTGCCGATTTTTGTAGATTCATATACAAAATCTGGTCCTACGATATTTCTGTTTTTTACTTTTCGTCTCATAGATCAGTCTGATTATTATTTCTTAGGTTTTTTAGCTCCGTACACGCTTCGGCTTGTCATTCGCTTGTCTACACCAGTAGCATCGAGCACGCCACGCACAATAGTGTATCGAAGACCAACGTCCTTTACACGTCCACCTCGAATCATGACCACTGAATGCTCTTGGAGATTGTGACCGATACCTGGAATATATGCAGTAACTTCCATACCATTTGAAAGACGCACACGAGCGATTTTTCGAATAGCAGAATTAGGTTTTCGAGGGGTTTTTGTGGTTACTTTTGTACAAACACCTCGCTTGAAAGGGGCGGCAAAATATACTGGGCGATTTTTAAGAACGTTAAAACCACGAGAAAGAGCGACAGCTTTTGACTTTCGTTTTGTTTTGCTTCTTTTTCGTTTTACTAGTTGATTTATCGTTGACATATATAAACCGCTTACCGTTTAAAAAGGATACGACATACTCTAATATGTAACCATAAAAAATGCAAGCAGGCGCTATAAGCTAAAACCTGTAATAAGCCAAAATATTAATCCGATAATCGGAGAAAGTACTGGCCAAAGAAAGAAAATGAAAATAAGCACAAGAAAAAATCCATACATCTCAAGAAAGTTACGAACCTTGCGCATATGATAAGGCAGAATGGCAAATAAAATTTTTGAACCATCGAGAGGTGCGATTGGCACAAGATTAAACACTGCAAGTAAAATGTTGATGAACACAAGCGAAGCGGAGATGGTTATTACATCTGTAGAAAGAAGTCCTGCGGGCACAGCAAAACGAATTATGAGTCCGAAAAAAACAGCAATAACAATATTAGATAATGGTCCAGCCCCAGCCACTATAGCTTCTCCCCACTTACCACCACGCTGAAAATTGTATGGGTTATATGGCACTGGTTTTGCCCAACCAAATACAAAACCAGCTTTTGTGATTACTAGAAGAATCGGAAGAATAACAGAACCAAAAATATCTAAGTGTTTTAAAGGATTAAGTGTCAGTCTGCCTTCATTTTTTGCTGTTGGATCACCAAGTATGTACGCAGCATAACCATGCGACACCTCGTGCACCACGACAGACATGATCAAAAGAATGATTTGAAACAGTGTATCCATACTTGCTAAATATAGACCATATGATAGCATACAGAACATTCAATACGAATAGTTTACTAACATGGCAAAAATTTGCGCAATAACAAAAAGAGGTTCTATTGTAGGTGGTGGTTATAGCAACCGTACTCGTGCAACCCAGTTTAATCCAACGGGTAAAACACGAAAATACTTAAACCTACAAAGAAAAAAGATTTATGTGCCTGAACTTAAAAAGCATATTATTTTAAGCGTTTCTACTAGAGCACTCAAAACTATAAATAAAAACGGAGCGTTTGCTACTCTAAAAAAAGCAGGGCTTATTTAAAAAATAATCCTAAAAAAACAAAAAGCCCGAAAGGGTTTTTTGTTTTACAAAATAAAGATCCCCCAACGCCGTTGCGAAAGAGGATCAGGTGCTCTGTTGAGAGAAAGAGGTTTCATCAACAGCCACGAAAAGTTGATACCGACCAAACCGCCAGAATGGATCATGGAAAGTGCCGGAGTTTACACTCCAACCACCAAACCATCCCGGACGCCAAAACACAAAAACCGGGCAAAGCACACCTGCGTGGTTTAACACAGGAAAGATGTTCAGATCACCATTTGTTCTGAGAACACCCGCCTTACCCTTTCTTTGCGCTTTCATCAAAAAGTAGACCTGAGCAAGGCCGGTGCGGTGGTTTTCTCCCAAAACAACGGGTTCGTTGGTCTCAGGAAGTGGTTTGGACACAAAGCAAACGAGAATACTCGCCTGACTTGGTTCTTCTACCACCCCTCCAAAGTTTGCAACAAAACGCTTGCCTCGGTCTACAATTTTGACTCCCGTGAAGAGATTCCGCCCCCGCACGAAATTGCGCCTAACAACAAACTCTTCTTTGATTCTCGGTACCACAACCGGAGACAGATCTCTTAGGGTAATTGGTTCCGAATTCAAAGATGCTGTTTTTGGCACAGTCTGATTATCAGACACTGAACGCAGGAATTCGCGCCACGAGCGCAGATCTCCAATACTCATACTCATTTTCCACCTCCTTTCTTTTTGTGGATGAATTTTAGTATGTTCTAATATAGGAGTATACACGATAAAGAATCATTTAAAATGGGTAGGTGTGAATATGAAATAATCAGAATATTCGTCTAAAAATTTCTCCATTAGATTTAAACATCACCGTCCCCTCTTTAAAAGTAACTAATGTAGAGATATCACTTTTTGAAAGCCGACCAAGTACATCTTCGTGAGGATGTCCATAGCGATTATTTTCCCCCGCAGAAATAACAGCAACATCCGGAGATACAGCTTTAATAAAGATTTCACTTGTTGATGTTTTTGAGCCGTGATGTGCCACCTTTAATATATCGCTATCAAGAAAAAACATGCCGGACAAAGCTTGGCTAAATTTTTTGTGTGAAAATTCATCAAGCTCAACCAAATATCCCTCCATATCATCTGTAGTATCCCCCGTAAGCATCACTGAAGTATTTTTATAAACAAGTTTCGCTACTATCGAGCCATCGTTTGTAGAAAACGTAGAGACATCACGGTCCGGAAAAAGAATAATGAGATGCACCTCATTATCAATTTTAAAATCCATACCCCGTCGAGCAATAATCTTTTTTGTACCAACCCCTTTTACCTCTTCATCAATCTTTTTTTCTAATTCTTTGTAAACCGCTGTTTCTGGCATTGTGCCCGGCTCAACAACAGCACCAACTTCGTATTTTTCTAACACATCAATAAATCCAGCTATATGATCTTTATCTGGATTTGTCACAAATATCATATCTATAGAGTTATCAAAAAGAGGCATTAATTTTGCGAGATGTTGAGAAATAGAATTATCTGGCCCACCATCTACAATAATTTGATTACCATTTGGAGTTTCAATGAAAATCGCATCTCCTTGACCAATATCCAAAAAAGCGACAAAAAGCTCATTGCTTGGCCTAAAATCTAGCACTTCTCGCCAAACAAAAAACAATCCGATAATAAAAATTATTAAAAGTGAAATTTTTGGATATGTAAAAACGCGTTTTAACATTACATTTGTGATATATTAGTTAGATATGAAACCATACACAGAAAAACAATTTAATATCGGGGATCTCGTGGGTATTTCAAAGAAAAATATCGAAGAACATCTAAAACTTTATTCTGGTTATGTAAAAAACACTAACCTGATTTTTCAAAAACTCGACGAATTGCGAACTGATAGCGAAAAAAATACATTTGTTATAGGTGAATTACAGCGTCGACTCGGTTTTGAATTTGATGGAATGCGTAACCATGAATATTATTTTCATAGTTTTGAAGGTGGTTCACAAACTTTAAATAGCGATAACGCATTTGCTATGGCAATTTCTTCTCAATTTGGAAGTTTTGATGCGTGGCTTTCGGTTTTTAAATCTATCGCACTCACGCGTGGTGTGGGCTGGGCAATTCTTTATTATGACAATCAAACCGGCCAATTCGTAAATACTTGGGTTGAAGAACAACATCTTGGACATCTCACTGGACTGCAACCAATACTTGCTCTTGATATGTGGGAACATGCATATGTTTACGATTTCCCTACTTCTGAAAAGAAAAAATATGTTGAAGCATTTTTTGCGAATCTAAATTGGAGCGTGATTGAAGAAAATTTTAAAAAAGCAAAAGATTTGTAGAAACTCTCGCAGACAACAAAAATAATACTTAAGGCGAATTAATAAAAGCATGTGATTTTTTACTATGCATGGTTTTGATTTATGCGATATATTTCAAACATCATTTTTGTTGTTTGTAATTAAACATTTGTTATACAAAAGCCAACCCAACACAACAATATAAACCACCAATACAATCCATACAGAAAACACCACAAACTCTCTGTAAGCAAAAGGTATTTTCACAGAAATTCGAACAACACTAAATATATAATCGAGTAAAATATAAGCAATGTAAGCTGGAAAAATTGCCAAAAAAACCGATACGAATCCAAATAAACCAGAAATAAAACTCATAAGCATTGCAATGGGTATGATCGCAATCACAAGAAGATTTGTAAAAATAGAAACAAAAGAAACCATACCGGTCATAAAGACAAGCATGGGTAACAAAAAAAGCTGGGTAGAAAGTGTAGAAGCAACACACGATCGTATTTGAAACTTTTTTGGCAACCACCACAAACGATGTTCCATAGCTGGTACAAATGCAATCAGTGCAAAAGTAGCCATACACGAAAGTTGAAAAGACGGATCAGAAAGTAAAATGTGTGGGTTGTAAAAAACCATTGCGCACGAAGCTACAGCAAGTGCACGCAATACATCATAAGTACGGCCAGTAAGACGGGCTATGAGTAAAAGAAGTGACATAATAGATGCACGCACCACAGTTGCTCCCCCACCGGTAAGTATTGCAAAACAGAAAATACCAAGTGCACCAAAAGCACCCGCCCATACTTTTGGCAAAAAAGAAAAAAGATGAATCATAAAATCTGCGACAATCGTAACGTTGTATCCGGACAAAACCACCACGTGTATGAGTCCAGCTTTTCTAAAATCGTCTTGCAAATCTTTACCAAGTGAATGTTTTGTACCAAGCAAAATACCGCCCGCAAGCGAAGCGTGTGGTTCTCTAATAACACGAGAAATACTTTGCATAAACGCACTTTTTATACGAAGCATAAAACTTTTTAAAATATTTCCGTGTCCACCAGATACAAAATTTATTTGTGGTTGGAATATTTGATAAACAACATCGTCTTTTTTCAAATACGAAACATAATCAAATTCTCGGCCGGTGTTTGTTTTAAAATTTTCTGGTTTTTCAAGTGGACCCACGACAGAAACAATGTCTCCATAAGAAAAATTTTGATACAAAGAAGTAATAAGAATAATTTTTTCATCTCCAGACGGTTTGTTTGTTTCAACATCTACCGGAAGTACAGTAAGACGTATTGAGGACTCTCGCACATCTGGTTCTTCTGTAATACGTGCAAAAAACTCTACGTCTCTACCCACACGCGCCTTTAAAAATTCATTTTCTTTAAATAATTCGTGTGTATAAGAATAACGAAGTGTCCCGATACTCATAGAAAAAACACATAATACAAAAAGAAAAAATATCCGCACAACAAAAATGTGCTTTTTTATTTTTGTCACATAAAACATAAAAAGCAGAAAAATTGCAGAAAGCACAAAAAACCATATCGCAAGAAAAAGAGAAAAAACATAAAAAGAACCCAGTATAATTCCAAATAAAAATCCAACAACTATTGTGTACAATGTCGAACCATTCATACATTAAATATACAAATTAAATCTCAAGAACTTATAAAAAAAAGATAAAGTAATTTTATTGACTTTTTTATTTTTTGTATTACTTTATAGAAAGAATCGCTGACTCGACAGCTTTCTGTACATGAAGTATCTCGAGTGGACCTGAAATCCATTTGAGATGGAGACTGACCTCCTTTGTACAAAATTCGAGCAAAAGGAATGGTTAAATGACCAAACTTGAACGCCTGTTCTTTGATGGTAGGGTGTCACCACTACTCTTGAGATTGTGGTGCCCAATAGATGGTCACAAAATGGTGAAGATGTGGTACAAGAACAGAAATGAGGGGGCGTTCTTCTCAATCATCTTCTTGTTTTGTACGGCTTTCTTTGTTTTCAAGTACATTACAACTTCTACTATTTTTTGGCACAACGGTGATTTTGGCACCTCCAGCATCAGCCTGCTCGAATTGGGGTTGATCTGTATCCCTTACGCCATGTTTGGTTTTTCTGGACTTTTCGTGTTCAAAATGCTTTTACGCAACCTCCACTACAAAACAGATCCATTCGAAGACGTAAGCAAATTCCCTGATACTAAATTCTTTGACGCCTGCGACAGGCTAGCAGAGATTTTAGAAATTAGCACCGCAGGATACGCGAGCAAGGAGTGGATCAGACAAGCAGTAGACACACATCTCGTAAGAATCGGTCGACATGTGGTCGATGAAGAAAAGAGTGGAGTAAGAGACTCTGAAACATTAGAAGAAAACCGAAAAAAAATGAGAGAAGATCACAGCTTTCTGGTAGATAATTTTCCAGCGGTTGTGGACGGAACCTTCAATAGATATTACCAAATAGCAGAAGAAAAATGGGCTGAGGAAAACAGCCCAACTTAACTGTTCATCCGTTCGATCACCCGTCTCTCCAGCGCCTCACACCCCCTTGGTGTTGTGGGCGCTTTTTTTATAAATCTAAAATTACATTTTCCACTGCGCAATAATGATTTTCTCCTCTGATTCATTTAACGCCTTCTTAAATTTTGCACCAGAAATACCATTCACGCGACGTTCACATTCTTCCCATGTTTTATGTGTTTCTATTTTTCCATTTACCATACTCAAATATGAATAAGCCTTAGAGCGAGAACGACTTTTTGAAGTACTTTTTTCTTTTTTTTGTTCTGTATTAAAAGAAATATTTGAGATATCAAAATTATAATCTGCACGATTTCCTAAAAAAAGTTTTTGAGTTTGACCTTCTGCAAAATTAGAAGCTATTTCATCGACCCTTTCATTACCCACAATGCCAATATGTCCACCAACATACTTCCAAGAGATTTTTGTATCAAAAAACTTAATGTTTTCAACAGCATTATCGAGTCTCTCCCACAAATCCTTATTTATTACATCTTCTTTTTGTAGGGTTTTCCATTGACGCTTTTTCCATCCAGCAATCCATTTTGTGATACCGTTTATTACATAATTTGAATCAGTGTAAAGTGTAATTGGTAACTTTGATAATTCTGGCTCACCGTTCATATTTTCCACGACAATTTCTAGTGCTTTTATTGCACCCATAAGCTCCATTCTATTATTTGTTGTGTGCGTCTCTTTTCCACCAAGTTCAACTATTGTATCGCCCAAAGATACAATCGCTCCCCAACCACCCGGCCCAGGATTACCTTTCGATGCTCCGTCACTGAAAATTATTATCTCTGATTTCATATTTTGATAATTATATACATAAAACTAAAAACGGTCTTCAAACAAATTAGCAAAAAATTATAGAGTGTTTAGATTTAATAATTTTTTCTTTTTTTAAACAATAATATCAACAATTCTTAATCGTAATTCTGGATAATTTTTAAACATAGATTTTTCAAGTGTCGCTACAAGATTAATGCTCATACCCGATTTAAGCTGTTCACGAGTGTGAGCTGAAGCAAAAAAAGCTATTGCTGAAACCGGTTTGCTTTCGCTTGTGATAAAACGTAATTCTAAATGATTTTTTTCCTTACCAAATAATTTACATTCTTTAATCACAATCCGTTCAAACATAAAAAGAGGTTTCGGATTGCCCACGCCAAACGGCGCAAGTTGTTCAATAATTTTGTATGTATTCCAATTTACATCATCAAGACTAAGTTTTTTGTCTATCATCACTGGTTCTATGCCTATCCCCAGCCCCTTCTCCGCAAGAATAGAATGTGCAGACACAAGCACGTCTTCAAGTGTGTGAATTTTTTCGTGAGACACAGAAAAACCGCCGGACATTTTGTGACCACCGTATGCAATAAAAGAATCTTTTGCGCCGTGCATAATATCTACCACACTCAGAGTTCCGTCGGAACGACACGAACCTTTTATCACCGAACCATCTTCTCTTCCCCAAAGAAACACACTGCAACCATAATCATCTTTTAATGTATTTGCTACAAGTCCCAAAAGAGATGGTTTCCAATCTGGATTGCCGAGCACAATAACTTTTTTCATCGTTCCTCCACTAATGCGATGCTCTATCGTTTTTTTTATTTCTTTTACCATTGACGCCACAATTCCCTTTCGTTCGTCGTTTATAGCGTGCAAATGTTCACTGAGCATTCCAGCTTCTACCTCATCTTTTGTTGAAAGTAATTTAAAAGCATCAAGTGGTACACCCATTCTAGAAGCGGCGTTGATGCGCGGAGAAATCATAAAACCAATATCATCTTCGGTAATATATCGCTGATTAGTTTTTACTTTTTTTAAAAGCTTCATAAGTCCAACGCGTGGAGAAATACGAAGCACTTTCAAACCATAATACGCAAAAACTCTGTTTTCACCCACAAGTGGCACCATGTCTGAAAGAGTTGCAAGGCCCACCATATCCAAAAGCCATTTTTCCCAACCATAAGTAATATCTTTCACAATCTCTCTTTGACGCGCCGTGTGCACAAGCGCCTGCACAAATTTAAAAATAACCCCCGAACCACAAAGAATTTTTTCTGGATACTGACAATCTGCTTGTTTTGGATTGAGAATCGCATAAGCCGGTGGAATTTCAAGACCGGTTTCGTGATGGTCTGTAATAATCACATCGATACCAAGATCATTTGCACGACGCACAGGCAAAACATCAGCAATTCCACAGTCAATCGTGATAATAAGTTTAGCTCCATCACGCGCAAATTCTTCCACGGCTTCAATATTTAAACCAAAACCCTCTTCGGTACGATGTGGAATATAATTTTCAAAATTTTCAAAAGCGATTTTTTTAAAAAAATCATGAAGCACCACCGCTCCCGGAATACCATCTGCGTCATAATCGCTATAAATGATTATTTTTTCGTTGTTTTTTATTGCTTTCAATGCTCGCTCTACCGCACGCTCCATGTCTTTCATACGATACGGATGATGATTGTCGCGGTCATAATCTGGATTTAAAAATTGTTCCGCCGTTTCTTTTGTTGTAAAACCACGCGATTTAAGAAGAGACTGCATGAGTTCCGGATACACCGCAAGATCGTCTTGTGTTGGTAATGCTGTGTGTTCTCGAACCACATAACTATTCATGCGATACATTTTATCACGAAAGATTTTTTTGTAAGGAAAAATTCGCACGAACACACAAGAATGTTACAATGTCACTTATGGAAAACTGTATTTTTTGCAAAATAATAAGTGGTGATGTGCCATCACACAAAATATACGAAGATAATGATTTTTTAGCGTTTTTAGATATCAATCCCCGCTCACCCGGACACACTCTTGTAATCCCAAAAAAACATTATCGTTGGGTGTGGGACGTACCGAACGTTGGAAAATATTTTGAAATAACAAAAAAAATCGCTCTCGCGCAACAAAAATCATTTGGAACAGAAATGATCCTTTCAAAAATAGTTGGAGAAGAAGTGTCTCACGCACACATTTGGGTGTTTCCTCAACCAGAAACCGCTCAGGGTGACAAAAAAGCATTTGAAGAAAATGCTAAGAAAATAAAAGCCTGTATGTAGCGACGCACAGCTTTCCTTCTGCGCCAAGTACTCTATCCACACCAACATTCTACTTTTTCAACACTTCAATCCCTGGCAACGTACCGTTTGCGAGAAAATCCAACATTGCCCCTCCTCCAGAAGACACGAAACTAAATTTATCTTCAATATGAAGCTCGGCAATAGCAGAGAGTGTGTCGGCGCCGCCGATCACCGACTCGGCGGTGCTTTCTGCAATTTTTTTTGCAAGCTCAAGTGTTCCACCCTTAAAACCAATTTCAAAGTTTCCCAGCGGACCATTCCATAAAACATATTTAGAAGAATCCACAATTTCACCAAGCGCCCCAAGAGCACTAGGGCCAGCATCTAAAATCATATCGTCGTCTGTTACGTTTGTCGGCAACTTTACTTCTATTGTCTCTCCCCTTTTTACCACCACATCAATTGGTAATATAATTTTTTTATTTTCCAAAAGTTTTTTTAGTTCAAAATTTCCATCTGAAACAACAGATGCGCCTACGTTATATCCCATTTCCTTAAAAAAATTGTTAGCAAGTGCACCACCCACAAAAACAGTGTCTGCAATTTCTAAAAATTTTGTTATGAGAGGAATTTTTGTATCAAACTTTGCACCGCCAAGAATAAACAAGAAAGGATGTGGTGGATTAAAGGTTTTTGATAAATTTTCTACTTCATTTTCAAAAAGTAAGCCGGCGTAAGAAGGAATAATTGATGGAATACCCACAACAGAAGCATGTTTTCTATGAGAAACAGAAAAAGCTTCATTCACATAAATATCCGCAAGAGAAGCAAGCAATCGAGCAAACTCAGGGTCATTTTCTTTTTCTCCTGGATACTGGCGAAGATTTTCGAGAAGTAACATTTCTCCTTCAGCAAGGGCACTCACAGCAGAAACGGTTGCATCATCTACATATTTTTCAACAAAAGAAATTGGCAACGTGCGTTTTAAATATTCAAATGGAATTTTCAAAGACGTAAGCTCTTTTCCTTCACAATGACTGATAATAATAATTTTTGCTCCTGCATTACGTAACCATTCTATGGTTGGCATCGACTTTCTAATACGAAAATCATCAGTAATAACTCCGTCTTGCACGGGCACATTTAAATCAAGTCGAAGTAAGATTTTTTTACCGCGAATATCCCCCGCGTCTTTTATTGATCGTAATTTCATAAATATTTTCTCTATGCCTTTGCTACAATACTGATAATTTCTCCGAAATTTACCGCTTCCAAGCTTTGTCGCCCCACAAGAAATCCATCTATTTGTCCTTGTTCAGCAATGTCTCTTGCGTTTATCGGTGCCACAGATCCACCGTATAAAATTAGTGTTTGTGCAGATTCATCTTTACCATAAGAATCAGCAAGGATTTTTTTAATGAAAATAGAGATCTCCTGCACATCTTTTCCTGCCATTGCATTATTATAATTTTTACCCACCGCCCACACCGGCTCATAAGCAACCACGATTTGTTTAATTGTTTTTTTATTCACTTTCGCAAGTGATTCGGTTATCTGATTTTTTAAAAAGGTTAAATATTCTCCGTTTTGATCGCGTTCTTTTTCACCAACACACACGATAACTTTTAGTCCTTCTTTTAAGGACGACTCAATTTTTCTTGCTACCACCTCATTTGTTTCTCCCATCGCTCGCTTTTCCGAATGACCAATAATGACATACTCACAACCTACAGCACGAAGCATTTTTGCACTAACTTGACCAGTAAAAGAGCCGGATTCTTCTTCAAACACATCTTGCGCACCCATATGCACAGGCTCAACAGACCTTGAAAGTGTTTGTATAAACGGATACGGCGGACACACCGCCACTTCTACCCCACTATTTTTTACAGAAACTCTTTTAATACCTCTAAAAATTTTCTTCGCCTCCTCTAACGTTGACGGATTCATTTTCCAATTTCCCACCACCAATCTCTTTCGTTTTGCTCCATTTTTCATAGGTTTATTTTACCACAACAAAAAACTAAAGATTTTTATGATTCAACCTCTTCCCAAGACAAAATCTCATATTGATCGGACGTCAAAGGAAAACTTGGTGGTGGACCATAAAGCAAATTGGCATCATAACTAATATTTCGAGTACAATATCCACTTCCAATCTGACCGATAGAACCACCGCAATTAAAACTGCTTCCGGTGTAAGTAAATCCATAACGTCCATAAGTACCAATCATTCCATAAAGATTGATCGAATTTCGATGCCACCACGAAGTACCACTATTTGTACAACTTGTATTGTAATAATATCTTCCCACGCGACCGTTTTGTGCCATAAGTGCGGCGTCTATATCAAGATTATCGTCACTAAATAATCCAATATTAATATTGTTCTGGGCAATTAATGCAATAACATCAGTTCCGTCGGTATTTGTGTAATTTAAATCATTGTTTACCGTTATACTTGTTCTGGTAGAAGGATTGTCAGGAAACTTTCCTGAAGCTACAGTCACACGAGTATTACTAATAGTGCCTTCCACCCACACATGGTCTTCCACAAAAATAAGACCGTTTGCGGGAACGTTGTATGTACCAACAAGAGTTTGTGATCCACCAGTTGTACCAATACTCCACGTGCCCCACCCTGTCTGATTTTGACTATTTGTACAACCGCTCGGCGCTGAACGAAGTGTGTTTACTTTATACACCGACACAGTATCAGTACCGTTTATTGGATTAAATAAAAGACGATAACCAAGAGCTCCTGACGGTGCTAGATATTTACCGTTTGCCTGTGCGTCTGTTTTAATTTCTGCTAAATCAGAAGCAATACCCACAAAATCTACTGCTGGTACTGGAAACTGTCTTCCAGCTTCAAATACATCAAAATGACTTGGTACCGCAGCTGGTGGCAGTGGATCTGTGGGGCTAACGTGCGTATGGACAGCAAATTCTAATGGGTCTGTGCCTGATTCATCATGATCAGGATCATCATAGCTTGTAAGGGCACTTGAGACTATGTTGTGAGCTAAGCCATCAAAACGAATTCCACCGTTTGAATGAATCGGACCGAAAACTTCAGTACCTGCACCAAAACGCATATCGCTACTTGAAACAAAAGCAAATTTTGCAAAAGACGCAATAGCAAGACGAGATTCTACTTTGCGTGAGATTGACGGATCAGCAAGCACGGTACCTTTAGATGAAATTTTTACGATTGTTGATCCAATCGGCGGTGGTGTAATGGTAAGAACAAAACTTCCAATATCAACACCGTCTTTGTCTGCAAAATTATGTGTATATGGCCCAGGTTGTCCCGTACCATCTTGAAAATCTTGTGGTGAATGCGCTAAGTGCCATCGATAATAATCTATCCCCGCCTCAGCAATCTGTATTGCCTGTTCTCTGTACGCCGCCCGCCTCGATAATTTTATATTTGTACTACCCCACATTATTAAGCCACCCATAATAACAACAGCGATAGACGCAAAAACAAGCGCTTGGATAACAATAAAACCTTTTGTCTTGTTTTGGTGCGTGATCATAAATTATCTTTAAGATTTCGAAGTGATACTTGAGATGTAGATGTAATAGCTCCTGGCGGACGATTTGTATCTGTGTCTATTATAACCGTAACTTTTACAAGACGCACAGAAAGAGTATTGATGGGTAAAGAAAGTGGAGATGTTGTACCACTATATGATGAATTGTAATAATCAAAAACAGGAGTGGTGGTTCCATTTCGCACATATTGAATGAGTGATTTTATTTGCTCGGTGCCAGTGTATACCACAGGACTCCCTGTAGGCTCAATAACACCCCTCTTCAAGGTTTGATTATCCAAATAATATCTCACTTTTTCTTTTTGTCCGTCGTTATCAATATCTCCATAAAAAGTAATCGTACTTGTCGCGGCTTGAGCAATAGGATATGCACCAGCCCCAGATGGTGACATTGAACGCATTTCACTTATCATGGTTTTAAGTACACGACCCGCCTGAAATTGCGCATTAAGACTTCCCTGCAAAGAAGTATTGAGTGAAAATATATCTTTTTGAAATGTGGTAAGTGCGATAGCAATTGTAGAAAAAATGGTTATTGTAACCAGCACTTCTACAAGTGTTAATCCTCCTCTTTTTTTGTAAAAAAGATTTTGCATTTTATTCTGGTAGCAAAGTTATTTCATAACTTTGCCAATCAAGTAATACCGGCGCTATTACCTCAACCGTTTCATAACCCTCTTTAGATATTGTGAGTGTGTATGGGCCGGTACTTAAACCAGAAAAAAGAGCTTGCCCTGGAGGAATACATTCAGAGGTATATGTAAAAGAAATTTGTGCAAGATTTGGTGTTAAGGTTGTGCTTGCGGTATTAAAAAGTAATTTATATCTTAAATATCTATCACCGTTATGTACCGAACTTATATTTGCATTAGAGGTTGTATAATATGACCCTGCTGTACCGTCTGGTCCCAAAAATGTCCAAGGGCTGGATGTGCTGTTGTTTGTGGCAACCTGAAAACGAACGTTGTCTGACCCCGTTTCTGGTTGTTGACTTACTGGTTCCCACACAAGATTATTGAAATTACTTGTAGTGCCTGTATCAAAAGTAGAGCTTGTAAGAATTCCATCTGTTACATATTCACCAAACACATTACGTAAACGAAGTTCTCCGGCGGGGTTGTTGGTATCAATATTTCCATCAGAAGAGAAAAATTTAGTTTCATCGTCTGCAAATTCAACCTGTCCACTTCCACCCGACCAATCACTTTGCGTATAAAAACCTTGTCCAGTAATACGTTCTTCTGTAGAGCCAGCGGAATATTCAAGTTTGGCTTTAGCGCCAGACAATGGCAATTGAGTACTTGCATCTTTTACTGATACAAGTGCACTCTTAGGATTTTTTGGTGCAACAATTAAATCAACATCCTGCGTACTGTTTGCAACTATATTAAATGGGTTTTGTGGATTCATACCCACAAATTCGTATGCACTATCGGTAAGTTCTAGAGAATATGAATCCCACTCAATATCTGAAATTGTTTTTTTACCACTACCATTCGTTACGTGATTGGCAACATATTTTTTTACATCTGGATTAATCCCAATAAGTTTTGAGCCTTCTAGAGAAAAATCTACCGAACCCACTGGTCCACAAGAAGGCGTAATACTAGAAACCTTAATCGTACTTACTTTGTCTATCACAAAAGTAATTTGTGTTACCTGTTGAATTGCCACTGTGGCGTCAGGCTTTAATGGATTTGGATTGGCTGGATCACCCGGAGTATAAGTTTTATCTGTTGTGTATCCATCTTTTGTCACTACAATTTCATATGCATTTACACCTGGTGGCACATCTACAATCTGAAGCATTCCCAATGTGTTTGAAACATCATCTATTACAAGCGCTGGATTTGGTTGATTATTCTCAATATGTACATCAGCGTCTTCCACGGGTTCTCCATTAGCATCAAGAACTTGAACAAAAAGTGCTCCATTAGTAGAAGCTGTTTCAAGATTTTTTGGTGCAACACGAGAAGTTACTTTCATTGCAGAAAAATTTTTACAAGTATCACAGGTTACCTCTACTTCAGCAAGTTTGTAATCTGCTGGAGACAAATCGTTTGGAGATCCACCGATGGTACCGTCAAAAGGATCATCAACGTTTCGAACGGTTGTGATCACATTAAAAGAAATTCCATCTCTTATAAGTGTTTGCTCATGATCAAGTAATCCAGATGGAATAGAGTTTAAAATACCCACATCTGCGTACTCAAGATTACGTATTATTTCAAATTGTTCGTTGATAAGATTTGCTGCGGTAATTTTTACACGCGCGACACTCACAACACCATAAATGGAAGAGTAACCACCATAAACACTTATAGCAATAAGTAAAAAGAGTGCGACACCGACTACAACTTCGACCAATGTAAGACCTTTTTTATTCATGTGTAATTAAATTGCGTCTGCAAGTGAATACATTGGGCCGAGCATAGAAATAGCAAAAAATCCAACAGCTATTCCGATAATCACCATCAAAAACGGCTCAATAATAGTCGACATATCTTTTGTTTTTTGTTCAACCTCATCTTCATAAAATTCGGCGACATTTGAAAGCATTGCGGACAATTTGCCTGTTTCCTCACCAATATTTACCATTTCTCCCACAAAAACCGGATAAAGTTTTTCGTTTGTTAAAAAAATATTTGAAATCGGATCGCCTTTTTCAACATTTTTTTCCGCCTGCTGAAGCACATTTTTATAATATGAATTTTGGATAACATCACGAGTAATACGCATAGCCACAAGCACATCAACACCAGAAGAGAGAAGTGAAGAAAGTGTGCGTGCGGTACGTGCTGAGTTTACATTTTTTACGATACCAGAAATAAGTGGAATATGTAAAATGATAGTGTCAAACGTTCTTTTACCACGCGAGGTTTTTAAAAATATTTTAAGACCAATTCCCACCACAACAATAAAAATCAAACTCACTAAAATATTATTTTTCAAAAAATCAGAGAAAAAGATGACAAGCTTTGTAGATACTGGCAAATTAACATTTAACTCACGAAATGTAGCAGTAAGTGTTGGTACAAGATAAATAAGCATGAGTACACCAATCACAACCATAATAGAAATAATGATGATTGGATAAATAAGTGCTCCACGAATTTTCTTTGTAAGAGAGTGGGCTTTTTCGAGCTGTGAAGCAACTATTTTTAATGCTCCAGTAACACCACCACTTTCCTCGCCAGACTTAACCATTGAAACAAAAAGAGAAGAGAATACATCTGGATGTTTTGCCATAGCTTCACTAAGCGCACTTCCCTTTCCAATATCAGCGTTAATTGTAGACACGACCGATTTAAGTTTTTTACTTTTTGATTGTCGTTCAAGTACAGAAAGTGCTCGCGCCATAGGCAAACCAGCCTCTATCATGGTGCCAAGATTTTTGGCAAACATAATCTTGTCTACCATTTTTACTTTTCCAAATAAATTACGAAAACTAAAACCACTACCAAACCCAGTTTTTTTGTTTCCTTTTTCCTCCGCAAAAATAACCGTGTCACCCTCAAGCTTTATCTGCTGATAAAGCGCTGATTTACTTGCAGCTTCACGTGCACCCTCGTATGTTTCACCTGTTGATTTTGTGGCTTTGAAATTAAAAATTGGCATATATTTTTTTCACATTATTCTGATACCACACGCAAAATTTCTTCTATTGTTGTGTGACCTTGTACCGCTTTAAACATTCCGTCTTCAATCATAGTAAGCATACCTTCTTCTTTGGCGACCTTTTCTATTTCTTTGTCTGTTTTTCCTTGCATCACAAGCTCTTTTATAGCGGGTGACATTTTAAATACTTCATAAATTCCTACACGACCAGAAAAAGCTTCATCTGTATCCATTCCAGCTTTTGGTCTATAAAGAGGAATTTTGTCCCACGTTACTTTGCCCTCAACGATTTTTTCATCTTTCAAAAACTTAAGCACACGATCAAGATCAATGGTTTTTTTGAGAGTTTCGATTTCAGCTGAAGAAAGAAAATATTTTTCTTTCTTTTCGGTTAATTTTCGCACGAGACGTTGAGCGATAACGATACTGACTGTTGAAACAATCAAAAACGGTTCGACCTTCATATCCATAAGTCTAGGAATGGCACCTGCTGCACTATTTGTATGAAGAGTTGAGAGCACCAAATGTCCAGTAAGTGATGCATTCACCGCGAGAGACGCTGTTTCATTGTCACGAATTTCACCCACCATAATGATGTCTGGATCTTGACGCACGAGTGTTCGCAAACCGTTGCTAAAAGTGAGACCTATTTCAGATTTTACTTGTGTTTGATTTACACGTTCCATCTGATACTCCACAGGATCTTCAATAGTAGAAATATTTACGTCTGGTGTATTTAAAATATCCAAAAGAGTATAAAGTGTGGTGGTTTTTCCAGAACCAGTAGGACCGGTGGTAAGAATCATACCGGTTGTAAGACTTGATGCTTTATGAATTTGTTCTAAAGCTT
Organism: uncultured Candidatus Saccharibacteria bacterium; assembly: GCA_964407105.1. Taxonomy (GTDB): domain Bacteria; phylum Patescibacteriota; class Minisyncoccia; order Phycocordibacterales; family CALRHW01; genus SICJ01. The sequence goes on from CAYOUG010000001.1 coordinate 154,224, forward strand.
CTCCATGAAAACCAAGAACTTCCAAAGTAAAACCGGAAGCAGATTCTCGAAGTAAACGCATCACTATTTTTTCACCATAATAAATTGGAAGTGTTGAAACACGAAACGACACTTTTTCACTATTCATATCAGTTTTAAAACGTCCGTCTTGTGGTAAACGCTTTTCATCAAGTTTAAGATTTGAAAGAACCTTAATACGCGCGCTAATACTTGGACCAATATTTTTAGGCAGTGTCATGGCATCATGAAGCATACCGTCTATTCGATAGCGTACCACCACCTGATTTTCAAGTGGCTCGATATGGATATCAGATGCATTTTGAATAATGGCGTGCTTTAAAAGAGTGTCCACAATACGCACCACCGGCATATCTTCTGCAAGTTTTTTTAGATCGCCCTCAGAAATATCTTCGCCCAAATCTCCTTCAGCAACAGTTTTAAGTGATGTCGCCTCTTTTTGAATAATGTCTCCAAATTCCGCTTTAAGACTTTTTTGATACTGCAAAAGTGCACTTTTCATTGACTCGCTGTCGGTCAAACGTGGCAAAATTTTTAACCCAACTTTCTTTTTAACAAAATCAATAGTGGTGAGATTGGCGATATCGAGCATGGCTACCTCGAGGCCTGCAGAAGTTTTTTTGAAACTCACAACATTGTGATTGCGAGCAATCGGCTCAGGAATAAGAGCAAGTACATCAAAGTCAAGTTTTTGTCCTTTGAGATCAACAAAAGGAATACCTAAAATGTGTGCGTGAATACGACGTAAATCATCTTCACTTATTTTTCCATTACTTACTAGAATTTCACCAATACTTTGTTCATTTTTTTCAGATTCTTTTTCTGCTTCAGCTAAATCAGCTTTGGATACAAGTCCGGCGTCGATTATAAAATCTTTAAATTGTTTTTCTTCAATGTGCATAAAATAAATTTAGAATGTACGTACATTTAGTATAGCAAAAAAAAATACGTATCTGTGTGGATACGTATTTTTTTATTTAAAATTTTTATTTAATTAAATTGCTGAACCGTTGACTTGAATTGAGGAGTTTAATTCTGAAAGTATCGGTTGTATATTGGTTGTGTCAAAAGTACTGGAAGCACCACCAGCTAACGATGCATTCGAATAAGCTTTTGGCGCGTATCCGGTTCGTGTAAACGTACCTTCACTAGCATCAGCACCAACTGGAATTCCAGACACAGAAAGATCAACATAAATCTTTATAGGAGAACTTGTTAGGTTTGTTACTCTATATTGATGCCCAGAACCACCACCAGAAGATGAAACACCTATATATGTTATAGAAAAAATAGAAGGTGTACCACCGATACTATTGGTTGGGCTAGCTGGCTGAACACCACTAAAGTTTGACATTGTTGCAAATTGTAAACCGCCAGAAGGCCAAACAGTACGACAATCAACAACTCCTCCAGGAGCCATACAAAGACCTGTTCCTTGCACCTGTCCTTCTGCTATAACCTTTCCATTGGCTTCATAAAGCATAGAATTACCAAGTGTGGCTGTATTCGTAAACTTTGCAATTCTATTTACTGTTCCAGATCCACCCATTCCTCCACTGCCTCCGGTAGGCCAACCAGTAATACAAGGATCTGTTCCAATACAAAAACCTGAAGCTCTAACATTGCCGCTCACATGAACTTTTTCTGTTGGAGCTAAAACACCAAAACCAATACGGCCTGTTGGAACATAAAGAGCCATATCAGTTGCCGTGACACCTGAACCAACAATCAAACCTCCGAGTTTAGTTTGAGCTGATCCGCCCACATGAAGTGGTGCATCACAACCCGAAGTTCCTGTTGGACAATCAGGAGGTGAACCTGGTGGATTCGTCCACGCAGAAATAGTGGTAATGCCAGCGCTTAGTATGAGCGCGAGTATTAATATTTTTAGATTGTTGATTATGTGGTTTTTTGTAAATGTGTTCATGATATTGATATGTTTGTAATAAATTTATTGTAACATTATTTTGCACTCATTGACTCTTGTAATTTCACACTTTGCTCTGGCGACAACACACTTTTACCTTTTGCCGTCATTTCTTTCTCAAGCTGTTTCTTTTGTTCATCAGTAATTACCGATGGACCTTTTGCAGACATGCTTTCCAAAAGAAGCTGTTCTGAAGATGGGACATTTTGATCTACAACATCCTGCTTCTTTTTAAACACCGTCACCAAAGCGATAATAATAATAAGACAAGCAATAAACACAAGAATCCACTTTATCTTGTGATGATCTAGTGGCGCTAGTGTAGGAGTAAGAGAATTGTTATTTGTATAATCCATAATTTCTTTAATTAAAATTCAATAATGTTGGGTTGAACCACTACCGTAACCTGAGGAGCACAGTCCACCGTCTTTACTTGTTGTGGTACCGAACTGTCTCTAATGGTTACAGATGCTATTTTATTTCCTGTTGTTGAATATGTTTTTGTAACAGATGCTGAAAATGCATCTTCTCCCAAATTATCTGTACCATCCCATGTGTAAGAAAATGGTGCCAGACCACCAGAAGTGATCGAAGCTGTCCACGTAACAAATTTGTTTACTAAATACGGTGCCTGCCCACTTGGCACACAAGAAGCCACAATAGGAGGATAGACAGGAGACGGCACGGTTACACCAACGTTAACCTCTTCTACGTCACCCTGTACATCATCTGGCGCACCAGTAACACGAAGGGTGTATAGTGCTGACTGCGCATTTGCTGGTACAGAAACAGAAATAATACTTGAGCAGTTTGGGCTACAAGTAGCATTAGACAAAATCGAAGCACTTGGAATAAATCTGAAACCATTTGGATTAAGAATTGTGGCAGTGATTTTTACTGGTTTTGTAGCTCCCATATCAAGTATTCTGGTAACTGTGGTGGTATTACTTTGACCTTTTTCTATTGTTAGATTTAAAGGATTTGCAGAGAGATGATAATCAAATGTAGTAGAAGGCGCTCCGTATGTCACGGTGTGATTTTCGCCACTAAAATTTAACCAACCGAGCACTTCTCCTCCCCACGCCCAACCCACCAAACGTGCTGTTGGAGGGTGGTAAGTCACACCCTTAGAACCATCTATATATGCCGCACCAGAAGGATTGTTGGCACCAGAAAGACTGATCCAACCATCAAACCCTGGAGTAAGATCACCAGTAAGAATTTTTCCCCAACCCTTAAATGTTCCACTCGTAGGAGTAAGACTGGTCAACTCTGCATTTCCACTAAAAGTACCATTTCCTGTTGGAAAATTAGAAAGTCCACCAAATTTAATCCAACCAAGATGATCATTCCACGCACTACCAGTCATGGTACCAGCACCGGCTGGTACATTTGCATTATTATTATTGTTTGTATTATTTATTCGCACACCATAAGAGGTCGTTTCACAGCTTCCTAAGTCTGGTAAACCATCGAGTGGCGCCACATCAGAACAACTATTCATTTTTATCCAGCCAACATTAGAAGACCAAGCCCAACCGTATACGTTGCCCACTTCTGGTACCGATACAGGTATACATGCGCCGTTTGAAAATGTATATCCAGAATTACAAGTATATTCACATTTTGGCGCTCCACATGATGCTACAAGTGTTTTTGCTGTATCTACTGTGAGTCCAGCATCGTCATTAGTACAAAGTCCGGAGTTGGCAGGAGTAGCACCAAAACAAGAGAAATTTCCGGGTGGTGTCTCTGGTGGGTTTACGGGAGATAATTCACGCCAAGGACCATATATACCCTGGCAATTATCATAGTTTCTCACACCAACCTTTACAGGCTGAGGACTTCCTGAACCAAAAGAAATATTAAATGGTCCTGTTATTGTGGCATTTGAGAGTGGGAAATAACCATCAAAAAGAGCATAATTTGGTATTATTTCGTTATCAAGATCTTGGGTTGCAAGCACAACTCGCAAATTGTGATGATCTCCAAAACCATTTTTGGGTGGTGCAGGAATCGTAACATTTATGGTGTCACCATCAATAAAATAACCCTCTAGAAAGTATGGTGGAGCAGGAACTTCGTTTGTACAATTCATATCAAGACACACACCGTACGCTGGACACCCCAAACCAGGATCTACCATGGTGCACACAGTACTTCCAAATGGATCACAGTCTAAATTATCATCACACTCAAAATCATGGTCTATACAAGCTGGCGGCATTGGCTGACATGTACCAAAATGACCTTGAGAACAAGTACCGTCTCCACCAACACAATTACCAGATTGACAATCTAGGTCAGAACCACAAAGAGCACCGTTAAATCCCCCATAATAACATCCGAGTTTTATTTGAGCCGTAACATTTGGGGTAGAAAAAATAACGGCAAAACCAATTAAAGAAAAAGCTAAAACAATCGAAAGAAAAAGATGGAGTTGATTTCTAGTAATTTTTTTTAAAATATTAAACATATTTAATTATCAATATTAATACCTGCCGTGTTAAGCACTGTTAGTAAATTTAGTATAACACAAGAAAAATTCGTGCTCATTTTTACATACACAAAAAAGTGGATAAGAACAGCTAAAATATCGAAGTATTGACTTTTTACTGTTTTTGGTATATAATTGTAATAGTAGATAGTTTGTTCGTTGTCGTCACTTTTGTCTTTTTTTCTCTTTTCTAGGAGATACTCGTGCTTTCGAGAAATAGAAAAATTGGTCTGTGGTGTTGGTTTGTGACGGTGATTTTTACCGTCACATTTTTTTCCGTAACGCTGTGGATCATCGATATCCACAAGCCTCACCCAGCACAGAAAATCGTCGGAAACGACGCGGGAGGGTTTCTGACATTGGTCAAAACCCACGGAACACGGTACGAAGGAACGTACCTGTTCAAGGAAGGGAAAGAGTTCAGCGAGATTGTCTTAAGAATCGAGGGTGGGTATGTTCCCAACCCAGAACAGATCAGTACGATCTGTTTCGACGAATTCTCTAAAGCTTCCCTGAAATCTTTCTCTCCAGCCTGGATTGAAATCGTTTTTAAGGACGATGGAAATCCATCGATCACCACATCGATGACGGTGCCGGACTCCAACCCAATACCCGACGGCGAAAGAAGAAAGCTCATCATCGGAAAGTGATGGAACGGTGCTGAATACCACCTTAAACTATTCACAAGCCTGCGTAACAACGTGGGCTTTTTTGTTACAAAAATTAATAAAAAATGATTAAAAAATGCAAACAGTAAAAGTATTGACTAATTACTGTTTTTGGTATCTATTTGTATGAGTAATTCGGCAGTTCTTCGTTTCATCACAAACCCAGGAGAAAACATGCGTCTCAATAAAATCTTGGTTGGTTTGGTTTTTGTGTTGGGTACACTGTTGGCCGGCAACATTCTTACAAGTCACAGTTTTCTTTGGAATAAACAAAAACGCCCAGAAAAGATGTTAGCTGCAAGTGGCGAGGGGGTCTTGTTTCTCTGTAAATATACCAATCCCGTTTGGGGTGATTCTTGGGAAGGATTCTTTTTTTTGCAGAAGGGATGGGAATCATTTGATGTGTTAGTAGAAACTAACGGCCAAAACATCAAAACAGGAAGCAAAAAGGTTGGCTATGTAGAGTCCTTAAACCTTCATGAGGTTTGCTCAACAGAGCTCGAAAAAGCAACGGGGGTCGAAGAAAAAGTTGTTTGGATAAAAATCAGGTTAACCGAAGAAACAAAATATTCGGTAATCACAGCAACAAGAAAAAAGGATGTTCCACCAAACGGTCCATTACCACCAACAATCATCACAGAGAGATCTGATTTAACGCCTTGAGATTTCAATAATCAAAGATTGTTGTGCTGAATACCACCTTAAACTATTCACAAGCCTGCGTAACGACGCAGGTTTTTCTTTTTATTGTGATATCATAGATTTTATATAATTATTAACATTGACTATTATGCAATTTAAAAGAACAACCTATTTATTATTCGTATGTGTTGGTTTCATTGTAGTATCTTCTCTTATTACCGGTTCAAATAATGTAAATTATTTGACATCGACACAACCCGCGTCAATTCTTAGTAGTTTTCTTTCAATATTTTCAAATAATAGAACACCGGCACCAGTCATAAAGGAAGCGTCTGTGGTGCAACAAGTACATCCGTCTGGTGACATTACGCCGGTGCCACCAGGAACGTTTGGAGATGTTGTTTGTAAAGATTCTGGATGCGATACTGGCTCAGGAAGCCCAATTACCATAACAAACGGTGGTGCATGGGATTGGGATGGAACGTGGCCAGAATCGTTGAAAGCATTATTTAAACAAGCAATCGATAAGCGTATTCAGTTAGAGGAATGGCTCGCCACAAAATGCACCGAACCTGGTTGTGAATTACTCAAAACGGGTCCTGAAATACTGATTAAAATGCGACCAAATAATCCGGTGATTGGTAGTTGTAAAGTACAAAACACACGACATTTCACTTATACATCAACAAAAACTTCCACTGTTTCATGCAAAGAAGCAGAGGGTAAGGTGTTAGAGGATATAGGTAAACAAATGAGTGATATCTCGGACCCTTGTCCACAATGTGGTTATGACCGAACCCTTTCAAATATTTCTATTGTTTGTACACAAACACCCCCACCAGTAACCTACAAAGTTGTTGGCTCAATAGATGAAAAAATATCTTGCACAGACAAAGGCGGCGACACATATAAAGGATGGATTGAGTGGAATAGTTGTTTTTGTTGTAAAGCAACCACCCCACCACCATCAAAACCAAACGTAATTCAGCCTATTACTCCCCCATTACCAAAACAGGCAATATAAAGAATAAGTAAGATTAAAAACCTTGACTTTTCTCCGAAATAAGAATATTATACAAGCATTCAAGTTCGCCTCGGGGCGGACTTGTTTTCTTAAATAACTACAAAATTAATCAAAATTATTATGTTAGATCTAAAAGTAATTCATTCTGTTCTTCATCAACTTGAAGAGGAACGAGGTATTCCAAAAGAAAAAATAATCGAAGCGATAGAAATGGCCTTGGCTACCGCATACAAAAAAGAGTACGGTGCAAAAGGTCAAATAGTGCGTACGAAATTTGATATCAACTCTGGAAAAACCGAGTTTTTCCAAGTGAAAATCGTTGTTGATGATACCACTATAATCCTTCCCGACGCAGACGGCGAAGTAGATTTTGAACGTGCAGAAAAAGAAGAAAAAGATATTTTCAATCCAGAACATCACATTCTTATTGCTGATGCGAGAAAAATTAAAAAAGATATCGCACTTGGAGAAGAAATGGTCTTTCCTCTTGAGGCTCATGAAGATTATGGCCGTATAGCATCTCAAACAGCGAAACAAGTTATTATTCAAAAAATCCGAGAAGCTGAAAAAACGGCTGTGCTTGGTGAATACGGAAAACAAGAAGGTACTATAGTAAACGGCACCGTACAGCGCATGGAACGTGGCACGATTTTTGTAGATATGGGTCGCGCAACAGGTATTCTTTCTTATGAAGATCAGATTCCTGGTGAGCGTTATGCTCAGGGAGAGCGTGTACGCGCATATTTATACAAAGTAGAAGAAACTCCTCGTGGTATTTTCTTGCGACTTTCTCGATCACATCCTCTTTTCCTTCAAAAACTTTTTGAAATCGAAACACCGGAAATTAGTGCTGGAAGTGTTGTGGTAAAAGCGGTTGCTCGTGAGGCTGGAGCTCGCACAAAAATTGCTGTGAGTTCAAATGATGACCATATTGATCCAGTGGGTTCTATGGTGGGTCAGCGAGGAGTACGTGTAAGCACGGTTATGAGCGAGCTTGGTGGTGAAAAAATTGATATTATAGAGTGGTCAGCCGATCCAAAAAAGTTTGTTGAAGAAGCTCTATCTCCCGCAAAAGTACTTTCTATTGAAATAGATGAGCTAGAAAAAAAGGCTACTGTTCAAGTATCTGAAGATCAGCAATCTCTTGCTATCGGTAAGGGTGGCCAAAACGTGCGCCTCGCAGCAAAACTCACTGGTTGGAAAATAGATATTCAGTCTGTAAAAGGAGATACCCTAGGAGAAGCTGGTGAAAAAATAAATGCGTAATCAAAAGTTAATAGAAAATGATTTATTAAATTAATAAACATAAAAATGAACCTTCTACACGACATAAAACCAGGAGAAAAAGATTCGATTAATACAATAATTGAAATCAACAAGGGCTCAAAAAATAAGTATGAAATAGACAAAGAAACTGGTTTGATTGCTCTTGATCGCACACTTCACACTTCTCAAGACTTTCCTTTTGATTATGGCTTTGTACCACAAACACTTTGGGATGATGGGGACGCTGTAGATGTAATAGTACTTACTACCTACCCTCTTGTTCCAGGCATTCTTGTACGAATTCGACCGGTTGCTCTAATGGAAATAATAGACAGTGGCGACTCTGATTCAAAAATTATCGGTGTACCAGTAGATGATCCTCGTTGGAATGATGTAAAAGACCTCGCTGAAATCAACAAACACACCATAAAAGAAATCGAGCATTTTTACTCAACATACAAACAAATTCAAAAAAAAGAAGTAAAAGTTTTAGGTTTTCACGGAAAAGATAAAGCGCAAGAAGCATTTATTAGAGGAATAGAACTATACAAACAAAAATCAGGTAAATAAAAAAACAGGGGGGCAAAATATTTTGCCCCCCTGTTTTTTTATATTTTTCGCCATATTTTTAGCCTAGTGCTATACTGTAATGGTAACCAAGGTCGGTCGTCTTACTAGTGAGCCCTAAAAGCTCGTACGAATATTGCTATTAATCAAATTTATTATGAAAAAATACATACATACAGCACTGTTTATCGCCGTTCTATTCTTTGCATTACCTCACACACCTCAAGCTTTCGCTGCGGTTGCCGGTGACGTCAATGGAGACGGGGTGGCAAATGGAGAAGATCTCGGTTTGGTACTTGGTGGATGGGGTCCATGCACACCAGAAGGAGCTTGTGATTATGATTTAAATGGAGACAAAGAAGTAAACCAGATGGATGTGGATCTTGTGCAAAAAGCTTGGACAAACAAGCCTGTTGTGCCTCAGACCACACAAGGAGTAACAAAAAAGACTTCAGATCTTAATGGAGACGGAAAGGTGGGAGCTGAAGATCTTTCAATTCTTCTTGGTGCTTGGGGAAAATGTCCAGTAAATAATGTTTGTTCTGCTGATTTAAATTCAGATAGTATAGTTGGAAAAGCAGATCAAAACATTCTTCTCGCATCTTGGTCATCTAAAAGTAAGCCGGCTTTTTCTGCAACAGAAAAAGCTCGCATTCGAAGTACTTCAAATATGCTTTCAACATCAAATGTTGGTGGTAAAAAAGTTCAGAGAGTAATAACCGCAGATGACACCCGAGAAAAAACAAATCGCGGTGTAGCTCTTGGACAATATGTAAGCGCTATAAAAGAACGACTTACTCTTGGGGCAACACGAATAAATACACTTATTGAGCGTATGAATTCTCGAATTGAAAAATTAAAAGCTGAAGGTGTAGATACAACAACATCACGATCTTTTGTTGATAAAGCAAAAACAGAGTTGGAACTAGCAAGAACACAAATTGCAAACATTCCTACATCTTTTACTGAAATTAACAAAGAATCTATCGCAAAAGTACGCGGAGCAATAATGGGAGCAAAAGAACATTTAGAAGCGGCTCGAAAAAATCTTGTAAGCGCAATTTCAAACCTTAAACCAGGAATAAACAAAACAGAAACAAATACCTCAGCGGGAGCATCGAGTGAAGCAAATTAATAAAACATTAATTTAAGGTTGTACAAAACAACCCACACACAATGGACATACAAAATCCAAACATGATGATGCAGGAACCTAAAAAATCAGCTGTTGGACCAGTGATTGGTCTCATCATCATTCTCGCAATAATAATCATAGGTAGTTTATATTTCTGGGGTAAGCGTGTAGACGATCAAACACAAAATACACAAGTACAGCCAGTACAAAACGAAACATTTGTAGAAGGAGATATACAACTACAACAACTCGAAGTACAAAGTTCTTCAGACGATCTAAATTCAATTAACGCCGACCTCAATGCAACCAATTTTGGAAACATTGATGCTGGTGTAGAGGAGTTACAGTAAGGTAAGAGCGGTAAGAAAATCAAACAAAAAACATGTCTTTCGTAGGGGGTCTCGAGCGCGACGGCGCGAGAGCTTCAGGATTTTTTAAGCTTCAAAAAATCCGTACCCGTAGAAAGACATGTTTTTTGTTTGGTTGAAAAGAGAAAATACCGAAAATGCATATTGAAAAATGACTCGCACAGGCACGACGGCGCCGAGCGGAGCAGAAAAACCAGCAGGCTTTTACGCATGCATTTTTCAATATACATTTTCGGTATTTTCTATTTTATAAACCTTGCAAAATAGCCACATTTCCCCTACACTAAAAACCTATTTCATTTAAAAAACATATGGAAAAGGAAGATACAAAAAAGCATTATACAAACATAAAAATCTCTAAACTCGACAACTCAGAAATAGAAATTGAGGGAGAAATTCTTGCAGAGTATTTTGATGAACATCACAAAAACGCCCTAAAAAAACTTCTAGCCAACGCAGAGGTGCCGGGTTTTCGAAAAGGCAATGCTCCAGAGAATGTTGTTCTTCAACACTACAGCGACGCCAAATTACTTGAGGGCGCGGCGCAAGACGCACTCGACTCGCAATATTGGAATATTTTATCCGACAATTCCATTAAAGCTCTAGGAGAACCATCCGTAACAATCACCAAACTAGCAAAAGGTAATCCTCTTGGATTTAAAATTAAAACGGCAGTGTTTCCAGAATTTACTTTGCCTGATTATAAAAAAATTGCGAAGAAAATTGCTGAAGAAAAAGAAGAAGCGATAGAAGTCGAACAAAAAGAAGTCGACGAAATTTTAAAACAACTTCAACATTCAAAATTACACGAAAAAGAAGGTCGTGTTGAGCATAACCATTCATCAGACGATCATTTGGCCGACACAGAGCACAAGCATGATGAAAAGGACTTCCCTCCTCTAGATGACACTTTCGCACAATCTGTTGCTCCAGAATTTAAAACTCTCGCTGAACTTACAGAAAAAATCCGCGAAAACATGCTCGCTGAAAAAAAATATAAAGCAAAAGAAAAAAAACGTTTAAGTATTCTTGAAGCACTTGTAGAAAAAACAGAAATTTCTGTTCCTGAAATTTTACTAGAAAGTGAACTTCAGAAAATGATCGCGCAATTTAAAGATGATGTTGCAAAAGCTGGCCTTACATACGAAACATACTTAGAACACGCCAAAAAAACTGAAGCGGATATTCGAAAAGAATGGCGAGAAAATGCAATGAAACGAGCAAAAACCCAACTCATTTTAGGAAAAATTGGACGTGAAGAAAAAATTGAACTTGATGAAGCTGAAGTTACAAGAGAACTTGAACACATTATGTCTCATCACAAAGATGCAGATCGTTTTCGCGCACGAATGTTTATTGAAAACATGATGCAAAACGAAAAAGTACTAGAGTTTTTGGAAGGAGTAAAGTAAGCAATACAAAAACATGCGTTTCTGAGCATCACCTAAATGAAAAGCCCCTAGTCGCGTGTGCGCGGCTAGGGGCTTGAGACCAAGTGATAGTGCTGTAGTGAAGCTAGAGCACGGAACTCAGTCAGGATCGACTCGCGAGAGAAGGAATGCGAAGCTGTACAAACCGTGACCCGCTCGATTCCAATTATCCTCTGGCCAGACAACATCAAGTGTCTTTGCAGAATCTATAAAGCGTCTTTCAGAGACCGTTGGAGAATGATCGGCCTGGCGAATTCCGAGCCGAATCTGATTTTGATCCTCCACCTCGTGCATCATGGTCAGATTCCAAAGACCCATCTCCCTAACCTGGTTGTCCGTGAAAGCTTCACGAAGGAGGAAACATGCTTCTAAAGGAAGTGGCCGCAGACAACGTCTCGAAGCATCGGCGACGACCATATCGGTCGTCAAAAGCTGTCTGCTAGATGCAAGCCCACGCCCATCTATGATGGCGACAGTGTACTCCACACCGCTCGTCACTTCAAACTTGGACGATCGCACTGATTCAGACCACTGACTCCTCATGCCATTCCTCAACTCCATGCCCAGATGACGCTCCCAATCATTTTTCGTCATACCAGTCGAGGTGAGAGTAGTATAGACAACGTTACCGTTGCGACGCCACCTAACCTCCGGCTTCGTGATACGCCACTCGCTGGAGTTCACCAGCCGAATAGCTTCGTTGGGATCTTCTGCGCCCGTCTGCCTCATAATGTTCTTCAACAAAGCATTGAGCTTCATGATCTCTGGGAGAACATTAACAATAACAAGTGGATTCTTTTCCATGTCTGTCCTTCTGGGCTAAATCGCCCAAAGACTTTTTTCCTCTAATCCGAGGAAGGAGCACAGACCATTATGGTCATAGCCAGTAGGTGCCGATTCATTTCGGCCTCTTTTGGCTATGACCATCTCGCAATTTCTCAAAGAACGTTATGGAAATATTATACCTTTATTTATATATAACGTCAAGTACTTTGTACATCATATTACACCCTTGTTAAGCCATCAAAAAGAGCGCACTAGACACAACAGCCGCCGTCTCTGCCCGTAAAATATATGTACCCAGCGTGCGAACCTCTGCGCTTCGTGTAGAAAAAAGTGCAAGTTCTGCATCACTCCACCCACCCTCAGGGCCAACAAAAAGACTCACGCTACCACTACCGTGTTTCTCTGTATCTTGTAGTGAAGTACCAGACGGATCAAAAACAAAAACATGCGTTTCTGCGCATAGTGTAAGAGCATCTTCAGGCGACAAAGCCTTATGTATGTAAGGCAACGTTCCCCTTCCAGACTGTTCGCTTGCCTCAATTACAATTTTTTCTAAACGTTCAACATTTAAATCTTTTTTTTCTGAGCGCTCCGCGAGTATTGGAACAATGTGTGACACGCCAAGCTCGGTAGCTTTTTGCGCGACCCATTCAAAATTATCTTTTTTAATGAGCGCAACACACAGCCACACTTCGCGCGGTGGCGCTGGCACTTCTTTTGCACCATCCACCGTCACCTCCGCTTTTTCTTTAGACAGCATTTCAATGATGCACTCATATTCTTTTCCTGATCCATCAAAAAGCACCACTTTGTTGCCCGCACCAAGACGAAAAACTTTTTTCCATTGATGCAGTGTGTCGGGGTTGGTAATAGAAAGAGTAGAACGACTTCCTATTGTTTCATGTATAAAAAATCTATGTAATCGCATGTCATTAGTGTAGACACGGCTGAGAAAAAAGCAATAGTTTCAGCGCGCAACATACCCGTTGCGTCGCGCGCCTCTTTGATATACTATTATTGAACTTTATTATTAACCACAAAAACATGTTAATCCCAACAGTGATTGAAAAAACAAATTTTGGCGAGCGAGCATATGATATCTACTCTCGCCTACTTAAAGAGCGCATCATTTTTCTTGGTGGTCCAATTGATGATTACATGGCAAATATTGTGATTGCCCAACTTCTTTTTCTTGAATCAGAAGATCCAAAAAAGGATATTTCCTTGTATATCAATTCTCCAGGAGGATCTGTGACAGCAACTCTTGCAATGCTTGATACAATGAATCATGTAAAACCAGACGTTTCTACTGTGTGTGTTGGTATTGCAGCTTCGGGCGCAGCAATTCTTCTTGCTGGTGGAGCAAAAGGAAAACGACTTCTCCTTCCAAACGCTGAGGTGATGATTCATCAGCCGTGGGGTGGGGTGCAAGGACAAGCGACAGATATTGAAATCACCGCAAAACAAATTCTTAAAACCCGAGCAAAACTTAATAAAATTCTTGCGGACGCAACAGGTCAATCACTTACACAAATAGAAAAAGATGTAGAACGTGATTATTTTATGGATGCCTCTGAAGCAAAAAAGTACGGGATTATTGATAAGGTGTTGTAAAGATTAAAAAATCATATGAAAAAAGCGACCATCAAAAGATGGTCGCTTTTTTCAATACTTTTTACAAACCTCGACAAAATGCCCTTTTTCTTATACTATGAAATTGTTCATTTTATTTGAAATTTTTTAATTTAGATATTGTCGCTTTAAATTTCTTGACCGTATGACTCTAGCCATTATTTCTCTACTTCCCTTCTTTCCGTTACACAAGAAAACATAGTCGGATAAGCCTGCTATAGCGAGGCACTTCTATTCGTGCAGGAAGACAAAGCGTCGGTATTCGCACACATATGTCAATCAAAACAATTCTGCTCTTTGCGGGGTTTATGACAATTTTGGGTGTTGCGTTCGGATATTTTTTACGTCTCATAATTTCTCTAGGTAGAAAAGGTTCCATGGAGCTTGATATCAAGCAAATGGAGCTTAAAAGCAGAGAACAAGCACAAAAAATAATTACTGAGGCAGAGGAAAAAGCCGAACACACCCTAAAAGAAGCCCGTATTGAAGTAAAAGAAAAAGAAGAAAAACTGAAAAAAGCTGAGGATCGCATCATTAAAAAAGAAGAGTTACTAGACAAACGACAAATAGATATCGATTCAGAAGTAGAATATATAAAAAATCGAATTGAGGAAGTAAAATCTATAAAAGAGCGCGCTGATGGATTACTTTTGGAACGTGAACAAAATCTACAAAAAGTAGCTAATTTAAGCGTGGAAGCAGCAAAAGAAGAAGTTTTTGCGATTGTAGAAAAAAAACACGAGGAAGACATACTTGTACGTATGCAAAAACTTGAAATGCTCGGTGCAGAAAAGCTCGACCGTCGAGCAAAAGATATTTTAGCTACTTCTATTCAGCGTCTTGCTACGTCGGTGTCTTCTGAAATGCTTACTACTACAGTACAAATCCCAAGCGATGAAGTAAAAGGAAAAATTATTGGAAAAGAGGGTCGAAATATTAAGGCATTTGAGCGCGCGACCGGCGTAGAAATAATCGTCGACGACACGCCGGGGGCTATTACCATCTCGTCGTTTGATCCTGTGCGACGACAGGTCGCGCGCGTCGCACTCGAAGCACTCATTGCAGACGGCCGTATTCAGCCTGCAAAAATCGAAGAAATGGTTGAGAAATCAAAAAACGATATCAATAAAATTATAAAAGATCAGGGTGAGGCGGCTGCATATGAGTGTGGGGTACTAAATCTAGATCCACGCATCATCGCCATCCTTGGACGTCTACATTTTCGTACAAGTTACGGTCAAAATGTGCTTCAGCACTCTATAGAAATGACGCACATAGCAGGAATGCTTGCTGAAGAACTTGGCGCAAATGTGGCAGTAGCAAAAGCCGGCGCACTTCTTCACGACATCGGCAAAGCGCTCGATCACGAAGTAGCGGGTTCTCATGTAGAAATCGGACGCAGAATTTTGCAAAAATTTGGTGCTAGTGAAGAAATCGTTAAAGCAATGCAAGCACATCACGAAGAATACCCTTATGAAACAATCGAATCTATTATCGTACAGGTAGCTGATGCTATTTCAGGTGGTCGTCCGGGTGCACGACGTGACACAGTAGAAAATTATCTCAAACGTCTTGGTGATCTTGAAGCAATCGCAACAGGTTTTAAGGGTGTAGAAAAATCATATGCCCTTCAAGCCGGAAGAGAAATTCGTGTGTTTGTTTTTCCTCAACAAGTGACAGAACTTGAAGCAAAAAATATGGCCCGAGATATCGCTCTAAAAATCGAAAATGATTTAAAATATCCAGGTGAAATTAAAGTAAATATTATTCGCGAATCTCGTTTCATAGAATTCGCTAGATAAAAACACAAAAACAACTCTGTGTATAGTAGCTTGCGCTAAAAAAGCCTTATTATATAATGACAGAGTAATCAAAAAACGATTATTAATAAGCCAATAGCAACACTATGAACAAACAAGCAATTGCAGAAGCAGTGCATGTAAAATTGGGTGGAACAAAAGCTCAAGCAGAAGAATTGGTAGATATGATAATTGATTCTATCGTTTCGACACTAAAAAAAGGAGACGAGGTTTCAATTGCTGGTCTTGGTATTTTTTCTACAAAAACACGAGCCGCACGACAAGCTCGAAATCCTCGCACAGGAGAATCTATTCAGGTTCCTGCGATGCGAGTTCCAAAGTTTCGCGCAGCTAAAGCACTCAAGGACGCGGTGAAATAGTGTTTCGAGTCTAAAAAGAAAACAGCTTTCGTAGGGGGTCTCGAGCGCGACGGCGCGAGAGCTTCAGGAATTTTTAAGCTTCAAAAATTCCGTACCCGTAGAAAGCTGTTTTCTTTTTTAGACTCTATTACTTTATACTAATCAACAAAAAACGGCCTCCTCGCTAACCCGCTCGAAGGCTGTTTTTTTATTGTTTTTTAATTGCTTTTATTATTTAAATCATTAGTATAATCCTAGAGAAAGGAGTGTTTGCAATGCCAAAAAACACTCAAGACACTGGCGTGAAATGTGTTATTCCAAATTGTGGTGGATTTATTGTTGCAGAAATCGAACAAATAAAAACCGTGCCACTTGACCAAATACCATTTGGATCAAGTGGAATGAACTGCTTTGAAGTTGTAATTCACTTTCACTGCAGCAACCCACATTGCCAAGTAGCGTACCACTGCCCACCAGGAAAAGAAACACACGACAAAGATTGGTGGACTAAAGAAATAATGAAAAGGAGACGAACACAAAACTTAGACTAGTGTTTTGTAAGTCATTGCAAAACACAATCCCCGCCCCGTAATAGGGGTGGTTTTTTATTCTAAAAAAACCACCCCACCCTACTCACTAAAAAATCCTGTTCCAATATTTTTTACAACAACAGAAGATGGTAAATCACCAGACTGATCAAGACGAAGTGTAAAAATATATGTACCCGGCTGAACAATATCAAACCCCATTATTTGTTTTTTAGATTCTGTTCCATAAAAACGTTCGTCCATATAACCCAAATCTTTTCCATCAAGAAATGCCGTAAATATTCCCTGCGCAACACTGTCACTCGTAAAATCCAAATCAAAATATAAATAATTGGAAGGTTTTGTGGTTGTTACGGCAAAAGAAACCCAGTTTGATCGTGCTTGAGAGGTAGATTTTATTGCAACAACACTACCAGACTGAACGGTTGCAAAAGAAAGATTATTTGATGTGTACTGAGAATTAAAAACATCCACCAATGGACCATCAACCATTGTTTGTTGAATAGCTACAGCGGTAGCCTGAGTTTGATTTGAAACTGTAGCGGCAACATTTTTGGCAGAAGCAACGGCATTTGCTAGTGGAATATTTTCATTTTGAGGTTTTTTTGTATTTAAATCATCCCAGCTAAGCTCATTTTTGTATGCCACAAATTCTTTACGCAAAAACAAAGATTTTATAAAACTAATTAGTGTTTTGTCATTAATATAATTCCACCACGCTGCATGTGTTACGAGTGGAATAAAAAAAAGGCCACTCAATAAAATATAAAAAGTTATTTTCTTCACAAATATATTATAGCGTAAACAAAACCAACCAGCGAGAAATATTTCTGTGCGGGATGGGAGAATCGAACTCCCAACCTCGGTTTGGAAAACCGATATTATACCATTTAACCAATCCCGCTTGAGCGCCCGAGCACTATGTATTTCAAACGATCTCCAAACGAACAAGGGTTATACTAGCAAAAAAGTATATGCTAATCAATCTTTTACTGGTCGACTTTTTTCGTCTTCGCTATTTTAATAATCTCATCGAAATTATCTCTTGATGAAACCTTGTTTCTTTTGATCGCACCACATTTTTCACAAACAAAAACCAAATCATACTTCCCGACTATTCCCTCCACACCCACAGGCTTCATCATTCCCCCACAACCCGCTTCCCTGTCGCCAGGATGAATGTCCACATGCTTGCTCCACAAACATGTGGCGCAATGATTTGTAAAACCATTGCCGGCGTTTTCCGCATTACAGTGTTCGCATGTAAAATCTTCTTTACGTTTTTTAAATACTTCTGAGCTCATATGTTATCTCGGAGTTAAATTATACGTCCCTATCTGTACAGCAAACACAAGAAAAAGAAATACTACTGAAACATCGGTAAAAGACCACCACACTGCGCTTGTAGCCATTACACCAGCAAGATGAATATATTTCCACGGACATTTCATATGCAAAAGCACTGGAATAGTTTTCATTCCCTCTTCCCCGTCTTTTTTCACATCCCGCAGATCTCCAAGAAAATTTCTAATTAATGTAAGAGAAAACGCAAACAAAGAAAGCGGATTCAAATAACCAACAATTCCAGCTGAAAGCACAAAATTTTGAGCTCCACGAAGAAAAGGACTAGCTACACCCCAATATGAATGTTTTTTCTTTGTATAAAGATAAGCCAAGAAAATAAAAAGAATTCCTTCTGTTTTTTTAAAGAGAAGCAAACCAGCCAAAAACAATACGTAATCAAGATATTTTGGTAATTTTGTCCTATAAGAATGCTTGTGTCCCAACTCCAAATGCGCCAAAAAACCAATCCATAAAAACAAAACACCCAAACCTTGAGCAAAAGTGGCTTGAGTAGCAAGCAAAAGCCACACAAGATCCACAAGAGAATAAAGTCTTAATTGGCCTAAATAATTTAGAAAAACCTTCATACCGTTAAAATATTGGTCGGGGCGCCGGGATTCGAACCCGGAGTCACTTGTTCCCAAAACAAGCATGTTAGCCGTTACACCACGCCCCGAAAATCGTTTTATAAAACAAAATCGCTAAAAACCAATGTAGGTTATACTAGCACACGAATTTAAAAATCGCTAACAAAAAATAATGAAAATATTATACATTAATATTCTCTATAACAGACACTTTCGCTCGCCTAGTGGAAAAATCTAAAACAACTGTAATTCCGTCTATCTGAAGGGGTGTTTCATGTGGAACATGAAACTTAAGAAGATAGAGCTGAACTGTTTTTGAGAAACGTTCGAGTTTTCGAAAATGTATGTTTTCCTCTGCGCGATATGAGTTTTTCTTTGTTTGCTCATCGTCCCCCACCCTTTTTCTTTCACGTGAAACAGTTTTTACTTCAAAAAAGTGTAGGGTTTTGATATTTTGACCATCTTTCGTGTGATTTTTTATAGCCATGATATCTATTTCTCCACATTTTTGCCTAAAATTTCTCCCAACAACCTGAAAACCTTGTTTCACAAGAAACTTACATGCGATTTCCTCTCCCAAGACACCAACCTTTAAATGATCTGGCTTTTTTGTTTCTATATCTGGTTTTTTTGTAATTTTTGCTCTTTTGTCACGTTTCATGATTAACATTGTTTCACGTGAAACATATTTTGAGGTTATTTAATAAAAAATCCTTAATATAAGCCATATTTCAATGAAAGACAGTTTGTAATAGACAGAAAAATACCTGTCTTTTATACACATGTCCCCAGAGTTATCCACAGTTTTAAGGGTTTTTACCCATCAATTGAGACAAAATAAAAGACTTAAAACGTCACATCGAAAAAAGCGTCACGCGTATTTAGGACAAAACTAGGACAAAACATTATTTCAATAAAAAAACGTCGCTTAACCACCACACCAACACCGTCTATAAAAATGGTGCGGGCAGGGAGAATCGAACTCCCGTCTCGTCCTTGGCAAGGACGTGTTCTACCACTAAACCATGCCCGCAATGATGTAATTATAAAGAAAAGATAAAATATAATCTACCCATGTTAACAAATCTTGTGCTCTCGGAGGGATTCGAACCCCCAACAGCGGTTCCGAAGACCGACGTGATATCCATTTCACCACGAGAGCAAGAACAAAAACCATCATACTCCACATTGGCTAAAAATCAAAGGATATAATACAATTTCTTTATGAAAAAAAACTCCAAAGCCGTCGAAGGTTCAGTGGTTTTTGCCTTCGATATTCCAAAAGAGGTTTCACATGTAACAAAAACTCTCGAGAGTGGGGGATTTGAAGCATTTCTCGTAGGAGGTTGCGTTCGTGACCTTATTTTAGGCCTTATTCCTAAAGATTGGGACGTCACAACAAATGCTACACCAGAAGAAATTATTGCTCTTTTTCCAAAAACATTTTACGAAAATACTTATGGAACGGTTGGGGTAGTAAACGAAGAAACAGAAGAAGGATCATTAAAAGTTATCGAGGTCACTCCATATAGGCTTGAAACGTCTTATACGGACCACAGACGTCCAGACAGCGTAACATTCAGTAAAACACTCACAGATGATTTAAAACGTCGTGATTTCACGATTAACGCGATTGCACTAAATTCAAAAGGGGAGATTGTCGATCCGCACGAAGGATTAAAAGACATTTTGTCTAAAACAATTCGTACCGTAGGAAATGCAAAAGAACGCTTCAATGAAGATGCTTTGAGAATTATGCGTGCGGTGCGTCTTTTTGCAGAACTAGATTTTACTATCGAACAAAACACATATGAAGCAATTCAAAAACTTGCTTCTACATTAGAAAAAATTGCCAAAGAACGTATTCGTGATGAATTTATAAAAATAATAATATCATCACAACCAGCAAGGGGGATAGAAATGGCTCAAAAGCTTGGTATTTTACGTTACATTGTACCAGAACTCGAAGAGGGACTTGGTGTTAAACAAAATCAGGCTCATGCTTTTGATGTTTGGACACACCTAATGAAGACGCTTCAACACTCCGCGGATAAAGAGTGGCCTTTGTACATTCGTCTTGCCGCACTGTTTCACGACGTAGGAAAACCAGCTACTCGACGCTTTGATAAAGCAAAAAACGATCCGACCTTTTATGGTCATGAGGTGGTTGGAGCAAGAATGACTGAAAAAATTATGCAAAATTTGCGTTTTTCAAAAGATCTAACAGAAAGAGTTGTGAAACTCGTACGTTGGCACATGTTTTTCTCTGATACAGAACAAATCACACTCTCTGCTGTCCGTCGACTCGTTGCAAAAGTAGGAAAGGATAATGTGTGGGATCTCATGAACGTCCGAGTTTGCGATCGTATAGGCACAGGACGACCAAAAGAAAATCCATATCGTCTACGAAAATATAAATCAATGATAGAAGAGGTAATGCGCGATCCTGTATCTGTGGGCATGCTTGCTATAGATGGAAAAAGTGTAATGGAAGCTGCTAAAATACCAGCCGGACCCAAAATCGGACATATTTTACATGCTCTTTTGGAGGAAGTACTAGAAGATCCGACACTAAATACAAAAGAATACTTGGGTAAAAAAGCTAATGAACTAGCCAAACTTTCAGAAAAAGAACTCGAAGAAATAGGTAAAAAGGGAAAAGAAAAAAAAGAAGAAGAGGATGAAAAAGATTTAAAAGAGATACGAGACAAATATCACGTAGAGTAGAGTATAAAAAAACCGCCTGATGCAGTCCTCGTGAAAGCATAAGCGGTTTGAAGAATCCGCTCAGAATATCACAACAAGTAGAGGATCTATATCTCAAAATGTGGAGAAAAGTTGAAGATATATATGTCCTATGTAACTCATGTGACCCAAGCGACCTTCGCGGGGTGGCCTACCCATTCTAGACAGAACGTGAGGGATTTGTCTTTTATTTTTTATGATTAGCACAGATTCCTCCCCGATTCCTTCTAGAGTATATCATCACATAAAAGACATGCAAATATTTTGTGTGGATAACTTGTCTTTTATAAAAAAGTTGTCAAGTGTTTTTTATTTTTCTTTTAGATAAAGGACAATTGGACAATGATCTGAGCCGTATACTTGATCAAAGATATCCATTGATTGAACCTCAGAAATAATTTCTGAAGAAACAAAAAAATAATCTATACGCCAGCCCACATTGCGTTCACGCGCCGATGTTTTCATGTCCCAATACGTATAAGCATCTTTTTTTTCTGGATAAAAGTATCTGAAAACATCTACAAATCCATTTTTTACAACGTCATCAATCCACGCACGTTCGATCGGTAAAAATCCTGTATTTTCTTCATTTTGCTTTGGTCGAGCAAGATCTATTTCTGTATGCGCAGTATTTATATCTCCGCAAAAAATAATATTGTGGCCTTTTTTGCGCAATTTATTGATGTATTTTAGAAATTCTTTATAAAATTCAAGCTTATACTCAAGACGTACTGGCCCACCACCACCGTTGGGGAAGTATACGTTGATAAACACAAAATCTTTAAAATACACAGTCACAAGACGACCTTCGCGGTCGAGCACATCTACACCCATTTCGTATTCCACTTTCTCTGGCTTCACTTTTGAATAAATAGCGACACCACTGTATCCTTTTTTTTCCTTAGGAAAATCGAAAAATGAGTGGTATCCCGCTGGATTTCGTACTTCATCAGGTAGCTGATCTGGATTTGCCTTTGTCTCTTGTAAACAGAAAATGTCGGCCTTTTGCGTCAAAAGCCAATCCCATTGACCTTTTTTATGAAGCGCACGTATGCCGTTTACATTCCAAGAAATGAATTTCATGCACTTAATTGTAGACTACCAAGAAGCATTTTGCACTTATTTCTTATTATGAAACTTTTTATGCACTTCGCGGAGGTGTTTGTCAGTAAGATGAGTATAAATCTGTGTCGTACCAATGTTTGCATGACCCAAAAGCATCTGCACAGAACGAAGATCGGCTCCATTTTGAAGTAAATCCGTCGCAAATGAGTGACGAATGACGTGTGGCGTCACTTTTTTAGTAATCCCAGCTTTTATAGCGTAATATTTTACCAAACGTTCCACCGAGCGGGGAGTAAGGCGTGTGTCGTCTTTGTTTCCAACGTTTTTACCAAATTGTACAAAAAGTGCATCGTCAACATCCGTCCTCTTTGCGAGATATTTTTTAAGAGAATTTTTGGCATTATCCGAAAGAAATACCACACGCACCTTTTCGCCCTTACCGCGCACAGAAAACTCTTCACTTTTTAAATCTAAATCGCGTGTGAGGGAACAAAGCTCTGAAACACGTAGTCCTGTAGAGAAAAGAAGCTCTAAGATAGCAGCATCACGTAGAGATTTTACATCCTCTCCCTTTGGAGCAGACATGAGGCGGTCGAGTTCATCACGAGAAATGAGATCTATAGAACGTTCGGCTACTTTTGCAAGCTCTATTTGGTCTGGGTGCAAAGAAACAACCCTTCGACGAGCTAAATATTTTAAAAATGAACGTAACGCAATAAGATAATAATTTTGAGTGCGTTTTTTAAGACTGTCTGCACCGCCCTGTACACCAGCTTCTTTTTTGCCGGATTTTTGACGATTGAGCCACAGGCGATACTCACGCAAGACAGAGTCGTTGATATCAGATGGGTTTTTCACCTTTGAAAATTCGAAAAAACGATCCAAATAGTGTTCATAATTTTGCACCGTTTTTAAACTGCGACCTTTTTCAATCTCTATATATTCGAGATATTGACGTTTAAGTTCGGTCAGTTCGCTTTTTTGCTGACTTTCAGTTTTTTCGACCGGTTTTTCATTTTTTTTTAAATTTTTCTCTTGAGGCATAAAATATTTTGCGACACTACTTATAGTATCACCAATAACAATTAGTATGCTAGAATATATTTTAATGATTTCTCAAGAGGTGATCGTTCTTATATTATTTGTATTAAGCTGCGCACAACTTATCTTTCTCGTTCGAAAATTGAAGTGGTCAGTATTTAAACAAAATATGTCGTCATATTTAATGCCGACATTTTCGGTTGTAACTTTTTATCTCTCATTATTTGTGCTTTTTATCAGTATCATTGAAGGTGTTGTGTTTGTGTTGCTTCCATTGATTGGATATTCATTGTCAAGCCATTTCTCTGTTATCCGTGGTAATGGTTGGGGTACTCTTCTATTTTTAATTTATATATTATACCCAACACTTATTCTGTACACTTTTTTTACAACACTTGGATGTATAGGACTTTTTATACACAAAATCACATCAGGATCATGGAAACGTATGCCAATGTGGCTCGTTGCATTTCTTGTAAGTACAATTGCTCTTCTTTCGATGTTTGGACTTGTGATTTTTGTTTCTGATTTTTTTGACAACGTCATACAACGTTGGATTTCAAAAACGCTTACCTTATTTTATCGTGAATACGATCATGCTCCGTCACCTTTCTCTATAGTTTTCATATATCTTATGTTTTTGATTCAGGCAATAATTTCAGTTGCATACGCTTTTCGTCTCCGGGGGAGAGCGTGGTTTTATTGGTTTTTAGCATTAATACACTCCATCTCGTTTTTGATTAGTTTCGGTGTAAATTCTTTTTTTCCATATCTTTTTATCATTACTCCCGCTTCGATAATTGCAGCAATCGTATACGCACTTCATGGTAGTATTCATCCAAAGAAAATTATTGTTACAGGACTTATTATGATTGGGGTGTGTGCAATTATTACAGGGACAATGATTGGACCAAATATTGCATCGTTTATTCGATACGGTATTGCTGGAGAAATAACTCTGCATATTGATTGCCCAGAATGTGTTGGTGATTCTCAGGTGTACAAAATGACTGAACTTATGTTGTGTTCAAAAAATACTCTTTCTCAGGTAATGGATGGTAAGTTATCTGATCCGACTGATTTTTACACGAGCACCAGACAAGAGTTTTCATTTCCTTTATGCAATGCTGGCGGTACATGCCTACCATTCACTTGTGCAGTAAACAAGCGAGGCAATACGGCGGTAATAGGACATGAATTTTATTCAAGACCAGAAGTATGCTCAACTATAAAAATCTTTGATTCGCGAACATGGACAGCAAAAAACTTTAATGAATTTAAAACTCCACAGAATTGCGAGCAAAAATGTAATTCTATTGTTACAGCAAATAATAACAATTTCTGTTTGGGGCGATCTTTTGAATCATACAGTTCTCCACACCCCTTTGTAGAAAAAGTGTATACCTGCGGATGTGTTATTAATACTTTGTAATAACCAATAGATCTCCTAGACACAACACGAAATAAAGGCACTCACAAGAGGATGCTTGTGCTAGAATATAAACATATGAAAACAACAATCATTACGCTTGTCATTATTATTATCGCGGGTTTAGGTTTTTATTTCTTTAGCCAAAAAAATTCAAATCAACAAAATTTAGTAACAGAACAAAACACACCAGTTACAGTTGTACCGCCCGTAGCTACCACAACTGAAGTAAAAGAACTTGCAAACGGCGAAACATTCGTTCTTGGCACATCAGTAGAAAAACGAGACATCGTTGCATACAATTTTGGTAAAGGAGACAAAGAACTTATTTTCATTGGAGGCATTCATGGTGGATATGCATGGAACACAGCTCTCTTGGGATACGAAATGGTTGATTATTTAACCAAAAATCCAAACACGATACCAGAAGGCACAAAAATAACAGTCGTTCCAGTATTAAATCCAGACGGTCTTTTTAAAACAGTTGGTACCTCAACCCGTTTTTCAGCAAAAGATGTTCCATCTTCTACAAGTTTACAAACCGCTGGACGTTTTAACGCAAACACCGTTGATCTCAACCGCAATTTTGATTGTGATTGGCAAGCTTCTAGTAAATGGCAAAACAAAACAGTAAGCGGTGGCACCAAAGCTTTCTCAGAACCAGAAACACTTGCTCTTAAAAATTATGTAGAAAAAAACAAACCCGCAGCAGTGGTAGCATACTATAGTGCTGCCGGAGGAGTATTTGCATCAAATTGTCACAATGGCGTATCAACAGAAACACAAGCACTCACAAAAGCTTACTCTGATGCGTCTGAATACAAGGCATACCAAGATTTCGATTTCTACGAAACAACAGGCGACATGACCAACTGGCTAGCAAAAATTAACATTCCTGCAATCAGCGTTCTTCTTACAAATCACACAGACACTGAGTGGACAAAAAACAAAGCGGGTATCGACGCATTGTTAAAATATTTCTCTAACAAATAGCAAGTAATGGGATCAATTTCAATCAAGAAGATTCTTATACTTCTTTGTGTTGTATTTGTATTAGGTATTGGTGCGGTTACAACGTTAAACCGCAAAAACACACCCACAGTAATTCAGCCGACAGTTGAAAAAGTTTCTGTTACATATCCAATAGAAAAAGTGATCGGTAAGTCGGTGGAAGGAAGAAATATTTCTGCATATACTTACGGAAACGGACAAAAAAATCTCGTTTTTGTAGGCGGTATTCATGGTGGCTATGAGTGGAACAGTGTTTTGCTCGCTTATGAATTCATGGATTATTTAAAAGCAAACCCCGCAATAATTCCAGAAAAAATTAAGGTGACCGTCATTCCGTCCCTAAATCCTGATGCGGTTTTTAAGGTTGTGAACAAAGAAGGACATTTTGTTGCAACAGACGTATCAAAAAATGAAGAACTTCTCTCCTCTGCACGTTTTAACACTCACAACGTAGACCTCAATCGCAATTTTGATTGCAATTGGGCATCAACGAGCATGTGGAAATCAAAAGTAGTAAGCGCGGGTACTGCGCCACATTCTGAACCAGAAGCAAAAGCTTTTGTGGATTTTGCTCTTGCAGAAAAACCAGCAATGGTTCTTTTCTGGCATAGTCAAGCTGGTGCAGTGTATGCCTCTTTCTGTGATGGGGAAATTTTGCCTGAAACAGACACACTGTATAAAGCATACTCAGCGACTTCTGGATACAAAGCCGAAAAAACATTCACAAATTATTCAATCTCTGGTGACGCGGGGGATTGGCTTGCAAAAATTGGTATTCCCGCTATTTCTGTAGAGCTCACCGACCACCAAAACACTGAGTTTGAGCGAAACTTAAAGGGAATATTGGCGTTATTTGAATACTTTAAGAAATAGAGGCTGGCGTTTGAACATCGTAAGAAAAACCCCCTAAAATGTGTTTCGAAAACCACGCATAAATCGCTGCTGCGATTTTGCTACGCTCGGCGCCGTTGCGCCTGCGCGATGCTTTTCTCAACATATTTTAGGGGGTTTTCTTGCATTTATATGGCATTTATGCTATTCTCATCACACAATGCTTACGAAAACAAAGAAACAAAAGGTTATTGCGGTGGCAAAAATCCACGATGTGGATACGGGCTCACCGGAAGTTCAAATCGCCCTCCTTTCTAAAAGAATCGAGGATTTAGCGGCTCATTTAAAGAAAAACACCAAAGATACTCATTCTCGACGTGGACTTCTTCAAATGGTGGCAGATCGCCAAAAGCACATGAAATATTTGCAGAAAAAGAGCACTAAACGCTTCAATGCAATCATGAAAAAGCTTGAACTCAAGAAAAAAGCCTAAGTCAACTAATCAGTTTTCAAAAAAGCAACCACGAGGTGCTTTTTTGTTTGATATACTAAAGTAGCGCGGGTCGATATTTCGCGCCGATCTTTGAAAAATTATTTTCATACGTATTTCATAAGCATTCGCCGACAACGGCACATTTTAAAACTTAAAACCTTTTAAAATATTTAAAAAAATAAAACACCATTTAAAAAAATGACAGTTATAAAACACAAAAATCAACGAGTAGGAATTTTTATCGATACTCAAAATCTTTATCATAGTGCAAAAAATTTATACAAAGCACGCGTCAACTTTGGACAAGTAGTAAAAGATGCATTGGCAGGCAGATCACTCATCCGCGCAGTAGCGTATGTGATTACCACAGAATCAGGAGAAGAAAAAAACTTTTTTGAAGCTCTTGGAAAAGTGGGAATTGAAACAAAAACAAAAAATCTTCAAATATTTGCTGGTGGAGCAAAAAAAGCAGACTGGGATGTAGGCCTTGCTGTAGACGCAATTTCACTTGCGCCAAAACTCGACACAGTTATTATCGTATCGGGCGACGGAGACTTTGTGCCACTTGTAGAATATTTAAAAATTAACGAGGGGTGCCAGGTAGAAGCGGTTGCGTTTGGAAAATCTTCATCAGCAAAACTTATTGAAGCGGCAGACGACTTTATTGATCTCGACAACAATCCAAGAAAATATTTAATGAATTTTGGACGCACACCAATACAACACGACACACGTCGAAGACAGGGAAGAGGAGACGCAACACAAGACGAAACGTATAACGAAACGTTTGAAGAATCCGCAACAGAAACCCAATAAAAAATATATCAAAAACACACCCAAGACATCAGGTGTGTTTTTGATATATAATGGAAAAAACAATATATCGTATGGAACCAGATTTACTCAAACCAATAGATACAAAAACAACCACCAACGCTTCTACACCTGTACAAAAAAGTGATATTCTAAAACCTTTGCGCACATACGAACGCGACATTGCTGATTTGGTACGAGCACATCAAGTGTCAACAGTACAAATAAATATTGCCGAACAAAAAAAAGTAGAAAAACTTCCTGAACCAGAAAAAAAACAAATACAAAAAGAGCGACAAGAAGAACGTAAAGAGTTACTTCAAAAAACAGAAGTGGTGACACGCAATTCCATTTTTTCTATACTCAGCATAATACTCATCATTATTGGCGCGTCAGTTTTTGTTTTATTTTTCATCAACAAACCAAACAGCATCACAACGAATACAACAAACCCAGAATTAATAACATCTATTCCGAGTGATTTGGAATACGGCATTGTACTTGATATTTCAACACAACCACAACTCGCAAAACAATTTTCAGATTTAGTACAATCAACAAAAGATAATTCTTTAACTCATGTAAAATTTTTGGTGGGCACTATTAATAATGTAAAAGAGGCGAGCCCAGAAACATTTTTTAGAGCAACAGCACCAAATATTCCAGCCTCACTTACACGCGCACTTAACACAACAATGTTTGCTGGAATTTATGCAAACAATGATAAACATCCGTTTTTTATTATAAGTGTTGATACTTTTGATAAAGCTTTTGAGGGAATGCTGGAGTGGGAAAAAAACATGTATCAAGATTTTGGAATATTTGTGCGCACAAACAAAACAAATTCTTCTGTCGCTTTTGGCACACCACCTTTTGTATTTGAAGATGAAATTATACAAAACAAAGATACTCGCATATTAAAAAATAATCAGGGTGAAGTGGTAATGATTTACTCATTCATTGATGAACAAACGCTTTTTATTGTTGACAATGAAGAAACTTTTAAAGAAATTCTAAATCGATTTTCTTCAGCAAAATTTGTGCGATAATTTTTTCTCTAGCGTATTTGTGTGTGGGTTGCGAGGGTTATGTATTCTGCTATGATATGGAACATATGACAGAAATAAATACAACACATTTCAAAGAAAAACTTGAAACAGAATTAGCAAAAGTGAAAGCTGAACTTAAAACGGTTGGTATAGAAGATCCAGCAAGTCATGATTGGCAAGCATCACCACCAAGCACAGATGACACTTCTTCAGCAGATGAAAATGAGATGGCTGATCGAATAGAAGAGTATGAAGATAACGCTGGAATTTTAAAAGAACTAGAAATTCAATATAACGAAATTGTAGTAGCACTTAAAAAAATTGAAGCTGGTACTTATGGTATTTGTGAAATAGACGGTGGACAAATAGAGCACGAAAGACTTGAGGCAAATCCAGGAGCAACAACGTGCATGAAACACATGAAGTAGGTTGCTGGTGTTTTGAAACAAAAAGAAAAAGTGGTGTTTAGGGGGGTCTCGAGCGCGACGGCGCGAGAGCTTCAGGATTTTTTAAGCTTCAAAAAATCCGTACCCCTAAACACCACTTTTTCTTTTTGTTTCACACTCACGTTATCCACAGTGATATCGTTTTCTTTAACATTTCTTTAGGGAAACTTTATCTCCGCTTTGATGTAATACAGACATTAGCAACAGTTTCACTGTTATATGGGTTTTTCAAAAATTCACAGCGCACAAGTTTCATTACTTCAACCACACATCATAGATATAGAGGTCGATATATCAAACGGATTACATTCATTTACTATCGTTGGTTTGCCAAGCAAAGCTGTAGAAGAATCCAAAGATCGTGTTTCCGCTGCTATTAAAAATTCAGGGCTCACATCGCCCAAACAAAAAAATCAAAAAGTTGTTATATCACTTGCACCAGCAGATTTAAAAAAGGACGGGCCGGTTTTTGATCTGCCTATAGCACTCGCTTATCTTTTGGCATCTGGAGATGTGTCTTTTGATCCTGCGCAAAAAATATTTTTAGGTGAACTTTCACTCGACGGGGAACTGCGTTCGATGCGCGGTGTTTTACCACTTGTGCAAGAAGCAGAACGTTGTGGATTTACAAAAATTTATGTACCGAAAGAAAACGCAAAAGAAGCGGCGATTATAAACAACGTCACAGTATTTGGTGTAAATTCTTTTTCTGATTTACTCGCACACCTTGATCCTAAATATGTGTGTGAGAAAAAAATAACAACATTAACACCGCAACCCAAAACACAAATTCAACATACACAAAAAATAAATTCTCAAACATTTGCAGATATACGTGGACAAGATGGAGCGAAGCGCGGACTTGAAATTGCGGCGGCAGGAGGACACAGTATTGCAATGAGTGGACCACCTGGTACCGGCAAAACAATGTTGGCCAACGCATTTTGCGAACTTCTACCACCACTTTCATTTGATGAAATTCTTGAAGTTACTTCTATACATTCGGTGGCTGGTAAACTCGAAAATACACTCATAACACACCCACCTTTTCGAGCGCCACATCACAGTGCTTCTCATAGCGCACTTGTGGGTGGAGGAGGAATTCCAAAACCCGGAGAAATAACTCTCGCACACCGTGGTGTTTTATTTCTTGATGAATTTCCAGAATTCGATCGACAAGTTATAGATTCGTTACGTCAACCACTTGAAAATAAAAAAATTAATATCTCCAGAGCAAAAGGTTCAGCCCTTTTTCCTGCAGATTTTATTTTGATTGCTGCAATGAATCCGTGCCCATGTGGATTTCGTGGTGTGAAAGGCCGAGAATGTGTATGCTCGGCTGTAAATATAAATTCATATCGTCGCAAAATTTCTGGACCAATTATTGATCGTATTGATTTGTGGGTAAATGTAGAAAAAATTGAATATAAAAACTTCGGTGAAAAAAACACACAAGAAAACACAAATATTATTAAAGAAAAAATTGAAAATGCGCGAAAAATACAGAAAAAAAGATTCGAAAAACATCAAATTAATATCAAAACAAATGCAGAACTCGGGAGTGAGAAATTAATAAGTATCACGCCACTATCTTCTGACGTACAACAGCTTTTAAACACATCAGCAAAAAAACTTGATCTTTCTGCGCGCGCATATCATCGAGTTTGGAAAGTAGCGCGCACCATTGCCGATCTCGCAAACCACGAAAATATAGAAACACCCGACATGCTCGAAGCCTTGCAATATAGATCGAAAAATATTTTCTAAAATGGATTCTTTGCTCCTCTAATTTCAAAATGTACGTGTGGACCAGTAGATTTTCCGCTTGATCCAACATTTCCAATAACCTGACCCTGAACAACTCTTGTGCCCACAGAAACAATAATATTAGACATGTGCGCATAAAGTGTTTGTGTGCCATTATCATGAGCGATTACAACATACATTCCATAACCTCCATTCCATCCAGAACTCTTACTGATAATCACGGTGCCTCCAGCAGAAGCTAGAAGTGGTGTACCTATTGGAGCGCCAATATCAATTCCGTTGTATCCATGAATTCCTTGTGTTTTTGTTCCACCAACAACGGGTCGAATATAATATCCTGCTGGTACAGCACGTATTGGGAGGGGATTTTTGGGTGCACCAAAAGATTTTGATGGTACGGTTCTTGAATAAACACTGTCTTTCGAAGAGGGTTGTGTGGAAACTGGAGTCAATTCTCCGTCCGGTACAATAACAACATCTCCCACAGCAAGTTTTGCGCCAATAGATAAGTCATTAAATTGACGAATTTCTTCTGCATTACTTTTATACTTTTTTGCAATAGTCTCAACGGTATCTCCAGATTTTACTATGTGTTGTACGCCAGTAATAGGGAGAATAACAAGGGTTTGACCCTCTGAAATTGTTCCTCCAGAAAGATTGTTACCCCAAAGAATGGTGTTTACAGAAACATTAAACATTTTAGCGATCTGTGAAAGAGAATCGCCTTTTCGCACAACATACAAACTAATTTGTCCAGCAGAAAGACTTGTGTCTTCACCAATACTTCCAACAGCATTAAGTTCTGGCATAATAGCGTTTTCATCCACGATGGTAACCTCGCCACCACCCACAGACATACTGATATTTAGTGGTGCTTGAAGCAGGGGAATGTTCTGAGAATTGTGATCATTGACAGAAAATTCTTCTGTTGTCCCTCCAAACATCGCTGAAACAACATTAAAAAAACCAGCGTGAGCTACTGGAACATTGAGAAAAGAGAAAAAAGCTAAAAAAAGCGTTGTCATCGACAAACCCCTAATAACTGTTTTTATGGCTCCAAATCTAGCTTTTTTCACAGCGCCCCCAACACAGCAAGATGTGGATTTATTGAACTGAGTTAAAATAAGCCTAAGATTAATGATAATTTCGTCCTGAATCGGTAAATGTGGCTTTGTTGAGCCACATTATAATATCGGGCGATCTTTCTGGGTATCTTTTTATTATACAAAGTGAACATCTCTCGTCAATCATTTCACGCACCTCTGTGGATATTGTGCTCTGTGATATAGTTTATTTCTAATGTCACAAAATACGGAAAAAAATTATCTTGACGCACTAAATCCAGCACAAAAAGAAGCGGTGATCGCAACAGAAGGTCCACTACTCATTGTAGCGGGGGCAGGGGCGGGAAAAACAAAAACGATTACACATCGAATTCTTCATCTCATTAAAAAAGGTGTGCCTCCACAAGAAATTTTGGCAATTACTTTTACAAACAAAGCGGCCAGAGAAATGAAAGATCGTGTTCTACATTTTGTAACCAACGATAAAGAAACACGCGACACAATCACTCGTTTTGGAATGCCTTTTGTTAGCACATTTCATTCACTTGGCGTGTTTATTTTAAAAGAACACGGTCATCACCTTGGACTTTCAAAATATTTCACGATTTGCGACAAAAATGATAGTAAAAGAATTATTAAAGAAGCAATGACTGAATCTGGTTATGATCCAAAACAATTTGATCCAGCAAAAGTAATGGGGGCTATTTCTAGAGCAAAAGGAGAGGGAATGACTGTAAGTGTTTATCAAGAAAAAGTTTCAAATCAGTATTTTGAAAGTGTTGTGCTTGCTATTTGGAAACGTTACGAAACAATTCTTTCAAAAGAGAGCGCCCTTGATTTTGATGATCTTCTTTTAAAAACCTTGGTGCTTTTAGAAAAATTTGAAAGTGTACGCACCGTATGTCAAAATCGATGGAAATATATCCATATTGATGAATACCAAGACACGAACAAAGTACAAGACAGAATAGCAGAAATTATTTCTTCAACACATCGCAATATTTGTGTAGTAGGAGACACAGACCAAAACATCTATAGCTGGCGTGGAGCAAATATTCAAAACATGCTCACTTTTGAAAAAAAATATCCTGATGTAAAAATTGTTCGTCTAGAAGAAAATTATCGATCAAGCAAAACCATTTTGGGTGTTGCAAACAACGTTATCATAAAAAACAAATATCGCATTGAGAAAAATCTTTTTACCAACAACCCAGTAGGAGAAAAAATAGGTCTTATTGATAATTATGATGAAAACCAAGAAGCATATACTGTGGCGGGAAAAATTCGAGATCTCATTACTAGTGGTGTGTCTCCAGAAGAAATTGCAGTACTTTATCGTGCCAACTTTCAATCGCGCATTCTAGAAGAAGCCTGCGTGTCACTTTCAGTACCTTACCAAATGATTGGTGTGCGTTTTTTTGAAAGAAAAGAAATAAAAGATACTCTTTCATATATTCGTGCATCACTAAACCCAAACAGTGTTTCAGACATTAAACGGATCATAAACGTACCAGCGAGAGGAATTGGAAAAGTAACTATCGACAAAGTATTAGAGAAAAAAGAAAACGAGCTATCTGCTGGAGCACAAATAAAAGTAACCAATTTCCGAAATATTTTGTCACACATAAAAGAAGAATCAAAAAAATTAACACCATCCTTACTCATTAAATATACAATCAAAATTTCCGGCATCGAAGCTGAGTTAGAAAAAGGTAAAAGTGAAGAAGATACCGAACGGCTTGAAAATATAAAAGAACTTGTAACACTAGCACTTTCTTATGACGGATACGGCGCAGAAGAGGGAATAGACAGACTTCTCACTGACGTAGCGCTTGCAACAGATGAAGAGGGTGATGAAAAAAAAGAGCCCGCAATAAGACTTATGACAGTACACGCCGCAAAGGGTCTTGAATTTGATTATGTGTTTATCACCGGACTTGAAGAAAATCTTTTTCCACACCAACGTAGAGAAGCTGGCGGAAAAGCAGAAGACAATGAAGAAGAGCGTAGGCTTTTTTATGTAGCTGTCACTCGTGCACGTAAAAAACTTTTTCTTTCGTATGCACAAACGCGCACTATTTTCGGCTCCAGACAAGTCAACGTCCCCTCAGAATTTCTTTTTGATGTAGAAGAAGATCAGGTCGACAGAGAATCTGGTACTACCGCAGACATGCCTAGCCGAAAACCACTCTTTAAGATAGATTTCTAGTATGAAAGCTAAAAAATCACTCGGACAAAATTTTTTAAAATCAAAACACGCACTACGTGTGATTGTTGAATCTGCAAATATTGCGCCCACTGATACCGTGCTTGAAATAGGGCCGGGAAAGGGGGCGCTTACCGCCGGACTTTTAGAAAAAGCGGGACACGTCATAGCGATAGAAAAAGACGATGAACTTGTGCCTTTTTTGCAAGAAATGTTTGCCGCAGATATTGCGACAAAAAAACTTACACTTATTCATGGAGATATTATGGAAATGACGATTGAGGAAATTTTTGCACAAGCACGAAATGCTGGCGCAAGCGATGTAACGGCAGAATCATACAAACTCGTTGCAAATATTCCATACTATATTACAGGTGCACTCATTCGAATGTTTTTGGAGACGGCGCGCCAGCCACGCCTCATGGTGCTCATGCTCCAAAAAGAGGTGGCGCGCCGCATCACCGCAACCGACAAAAAAGAAAGCTTACTCTCACTTTCAGTAAAAGCATACGGCACACCTAAATATATAGAGACCGTCAAAGCAATGTTTTTTTCACCACGCCCAAACGTAGACTCCGCAATTTTACTTATTAAAGATATTTCAAAAGCATTTTTCAAACGGGACACAGATACAAAAGAAACATCTGGCATCCAACCAACCACACACGCCGAAGAAACTTTTTTCAAAATTATCAAAGCCGGCTTTGCACACAAAAGAAAACTTTTGGTGCGCAATCTTGAAAGCGATTTTTCAAAAGAAAAAATTTCTACAACTTTTGCTTCGTGCAACCTTTCTCTAAAGGCGCGTCCAGAAGATCTTTCTCTTGATCAGTGGAAGTGTGTAACAACACAAATAAAATAAAACAAAAAACTTTTATATCTTTCTTCGGGTACGGATTTTTTGAAGCTTAAAAAATCCTGAAGCTCTCGCACCGTCGCGCTCGAGACCCCCTACGAAAGATATAAAAGTTTTTTATTTTATTTTTTTGTTTAAACTCTATGACGTACCCACTATTGTCATAATACCTTGTGCTGGCCACTGATCTAAACATTCACCCTCATCCCACGTACCGCAAGATGTTGGTACTCCAGAATGAAGCCCCAAAACCCAATTTCCGGGAGTAAAAATATTTCCATTCGCAAAAAGTGTAGATAATCCTGGAAAAAACAAAAATGCACCACCAACCGGAGGAGAAACCTGAATCCACAACGCACCAGGACACGTGCATACTCGCACATAAGTAATCATTCCACCAAATGGCAAAAAAGCTTCCGCTTTTTTATACACAAACATACTACTACTCAAAATAACCAAAACGAAAACCATAAAAGCTAAAATTTTTCTCTTCATATTAGATGACGTTAAGTATAGCAGGTGAATTTTTATCACTCACACCATTGATGTTAACAACATAAATAAAGATTTTTAATCCACTCACACCATTACCACCATTATCTTTAAAAATATCACCCAGATTTGGAAGGTTCGATGGGGCTTCTAAAGTAAAAGTGAGGGTTTTTCCATCAGAAGAAGAAAGATTTGAAAAATTACCAAAAGAAGTATGAACACTATTTCCTGTTGGTGTAAAATTTTCACCTAAAATAGTAATTTGAGAACCGATAGACGCAGAGATAGGGGAGATAGAAATAATCTTTGGAACAAAACCGCTATTGGCCGTAACTACAAAATATGAGTTACTTTCACTTTTTCCTTTTGAATTACTTACCTCAATATCATAAATACCAACCGGAATTGTTTGTGGAATTGTAAAAACAATGTTGTTTGCATTTACTGAAGAAACGTTGCTCACAATATGTGGTCCAAAATGGATACTATTGCCTGTCGACAAAAATCCCGTACCAGTAAGAGAAAGGGTACTGCCATAACCTCCACTGTTTGCAGACATAAATGCAAGCTGAACTTTTGAATTATCTGCTTCTGTAAACAAACTAAATAAATCAAATTGATTTAAGCTTTGTGTGGGTTGTGTTGGTTGTGTAGATTCCTGAACCGGCAAAACATTTTCGTAAGCTGTTCCGGATTGTGCTGGTGCAGTTTTTGGAAAACCATCATTTGTGCTTATTGAAGAGGGTGAATTAAGCACTGCGCGAGTCGATGGTCCAACAAAACCGGTACCAACACCCAAACCAAGGGGGGTTAAAATTTGATCTGCATGTTCATTTTGAAAAGCAATTACAGCCTGTTTTGTGGCTGGACCAAAATACATTGTTTCATTACCCAAAGAACCCGAACCGCTTTGCGCTACAACAGTTTTTTCATTTGTGTTTAATGTTTTTTGAAGCTCCAAAACATCAGGGCCCACATCTCCAAAAGATAAATTACGAACAAAAGTATAAGCAAAAGATGTTTTTGGTAAAAACGAAAACACAGAAAAAATAAAAATGAGTGTGTAAACAGAAATACAAAAATATCGATACATACAGACATTGTACGGCAAAAAATACGCCTTCACAATCAATACATTTCGGTCACACAATCTGATATACTAAAGAAAATTTCCATTAAAATCATGAAATTACCAAGCATTAAAATAATACTCGTTGCGATCACATGTGTTGCGGTAGTAAGTGCCATTTATGTTTTAATACAAAAAAATAATAAAACAGAAATAAATAGTGTAACCACAAACACACTTTCTCCAGAATTAGTAAGTTCAAGCGTAAAGGGTTCAGCTTACATCGACAGCGACAAAGACGGTTTGTACGATTGGGAAGAAATAATCTGGAAAACCGACCCGCTGAACCCAGATACAGATCAAGATGGCATTCTCGATGGGGAAGATGTAAAAAAAACACCATCATTTGATACCGCGACACAAAAACTTACAAAAACAGATGGTGTAAATGATATAAACACACAAACAGACTCACCACAAAACCTAACCCTCACAGACAAAATCGCCCAAGCAGCATTTACACAGTACGCACTTTTAAAACAAAGTGGTAAAAAAATTACTGCAGATCAAGCGCAAGAAATTGCACACAACATTATTGCAAATCAACCGTTGGTGGAGGGCTTGAAAAAATTTACTGAATTAAATATTCCAAACAAAGTAGAAAATTCTTCGGACAATATTTATACATACGGCAACGAGGTGTGGGATATTATGGTAAAAGACACGCCAAAAAATGTAAAACTTGAAAATGAATACACTATTCTACTTACCGCACTTCAAAAAGAAGATGAGAAATATCTTGAAAAACTTGATCCAATTATTTTGGGTTATCAAAACACAATAAAAGATTTGCTTTCAATGAAGGTGCCCGCAGGCGCAGTTTCTGCTCATTTAAATTTTGTAAACAATATGAATGGCGTTCTTGCTTTCATTGAAGACATGCGCGCGTATTATAAAGATACTGCACGTGGTTTGGGTGCTGTAACGTACTATGGTGGGCAGGTGATAGAACTTCGTGCATCGCTTACACAATTAGTAGAATACTTTTCATCACAGGGTGTAGAATATGTGGAGGGCGAGAGTGGCTACCTACTAACGCATAGTATATAATTAATGGCAAAAGACATTACTGTGTCATCAATTTATTCTAAAAAATTATTTTTTACTGTTTTCTCTCTCGCTCTGTCTATCGGCTTTTTCATTCCTTTACATGTAAAGGCGCAAGTTGCTGTGCCTGTTGTTGAGCTTGTAGGATCTCCACTCCTAACCAATACGATATTTATAATGGCAAGCACCGACGATATCGCTTGGAACACAGCGTATCTTGCTGCAAAAGAAACAGGAGTTGCAAAATATAAAAATATACCAATTACCGGAGTGCAAGTCGCTGCCGGAAGTACACTGAGCGCTGATTCAATTGCGACTACATTCCTCAAGCCACTCATCCGCAACATGACCAACTCGCTTGTACAATGGATAAACAGCGGTTTTCAAGGATCACCACTTTTTGTAAGCGATCCAGCAAAGTTTTTTATTGGTGTTGCAGATAGAATAGCGGGAAGTTTTATAGAGGGTTCAGATCTCGCATTTCTCTGTTCGCCTTTTTCTTTAAAAATAAGACTCGCGCTCAATTTAAATTATTCAGCACGTTTTCGTGATGAAATTGGTTGTACACTTACAGATGTAGTAGAAAATATAGATAATTTTCAAAAAGATTTTACTCAGGGTGGATGGGATGCGTGGTTTAGCATGACACAAAATCCACAAAACAACGCACAAGGTGCATATCTTTCTTCTCAAAGTCAGCTTGATATCCGTCTTGCAAGTGCGCTTGGTATAGAAGTGGCTCAGCTTGACTGGGGTCAAGGTTTTCTATCTTTCAGAGACTGTGAAATTTATGATCAGACTGGAAAATGTATAAAATACGGCCCCACAAAAACACCCGGAACTGTTATCAATGGTCAGTTACAAGACGCACTAGGTACAGATCTTTCACAGCTCGAGCTTGCCGATGAATTTGATGAAATTGTAGCGGCGCTAGTAGGTCAGCTATTTAGCAAAATCCAACAGGGTTTGATCAACTCATAATATGAAACGATTTTTTAGAAACAAAAAAACACGCTTCATCTTTGCAACACTTGTTGTGGCATTTTTCATATGTATTCCTCTAGTTACTTTCGCAGAGGTCACTTCACCTTCATCACCAGCACCGGGGTGGTTTGGAACCGAAATTCTTGCTGCAGTAACTGGAGTTTTTAATAGACTCCTAGCCCTTGCTGGCGCATTTGCCATGATGCTCACAAGTTGGATTTTGTGGGCTTCCGGATCACTTCTTACTGAAGTATTGAAATACACCGTTCTGAACATGTCACAAAATATTAATTCTATTAGCGCTATAAATGTTGCGTGGACAGTATTCAGAGATCTCGCAAACATGTTTTTCATTTTTATACTTCTTTATGCGGCCATCGGCACCATTTTAGGTTTAAGCGGCGTCAATGCAAAAAAAATGGTCGTCAATATAGTTATTATTGCGCTTCTTATAAATTTCAGCTTATTTTTCACAAAAATAATTATCGACGCATCAAACATCGTTACTATTGGTTTTTACAATAGAATAACCTCATCTATAGGAGAAAATGGTGGTCTTGCCACACCTTTTATGAACAAAATGGGGATAGTGGGTATGTTTAGTATTGATGGAATAATGTCTGATAGTGGTGCCTTATCATCAAACAAAACCCTCACAGAAATAGCGCTCACTGGAATAATGGGCTCCATATTTATTCTTGTAACCGCTTTCGTCTTTTTTGCTGCCAACATTATGTTTATTGGCCGATTTGTGATTTTGATATTTTTAATGATACTTTCTCCGCTTGCTTTTGCTGCAATGGCATTACCGAAAGATAAATATTCATCTGATTGGTGGAAGTCCTTACTTGATCAAGCGCTTTTTGCACCAGCCTTTTTAGCGATGATGTATGCCACCTTACTCATTGTAGAGGGCTTAAATATACCAAATGCTGGTTTTGCAAAAGTATTTGTCCCTGGAGAAGATGGTAAGGCACCAGATCTTGCTATGGTACAGGTTCTTATGAATTACATAATTATCATAGTAATGATAATAGCCTGTCTTATTATTGCTAAAAAATTTGGCGCACACGGATCAGGTGAAATGATCAAGCGTGGCCAAAAACTCCGTGGTTGGGCACAAGGTAAGGTAGGGAGGGGGGCTTTGCGAGGAACGGGTCTTGCTGCCCTTGATAGAAAATTTGCAGATTCAGATTTTGCAAAAACACGAACAGGTAACATTTTTCGCAGTATGACAACCGGCGCAATTACCAATGCAAAATTTGGCTCTGATACTTCAATACAAAAAGTAGATAAGGCAAACAAAGATCTTGATAAAAAATACAATGAGGGTGTAATGAAAGGTGTGGAGAAAAAATTTGAAAAAAGTTTGCCAGAACAACGAAAAAACTATATTGGCGATTTAAACAAAAAAATTGATGAATCTGGTACAAAAAAGTTTGAGACCGAAGCACAACTTATGACAAAACGAGAAGAGCTCGAAGATGCTATCGCAAATGGAAAAGCAGTACGACCAGAAAGAGAACTACCTAAACTAGAACGAGAAATAACCGAAAGAGAAGGGCAGTTGCGTCGAGCTTCATCGGGCGGGCTAGCCATTCCTAAGAGTGAAATTGATCGTGTCAATACAGAAATTGCAGAAAGAAGAGAGAAGGTAAGAGTTACAAAAGAAATACAAAAACAAATTGAAAATTTAAAAAAAGAGTCAGACACCACACAAAAAGAAATTAGTAGTTTTGAACAAGAAAAGAAAACTACTCAATCTAATATGGATGGTGGCTTTGTCGCTACAA
The DNA here is from genome assembly GCA_964407105.1 of uncultured Candidatus Saccharibacteria bacterium. Classification (GTDB taxonomy): domain Bacteria; phylum Patescibacteriota; class Minisyncoccia; order Phycocordibacterales; family CALRHW01; genus SICJ01. Next base: position 195,082 of record CAYOUG010000001.1, read on the forward strand.
AAAGCGAAAAGGGTCGTTGGTTAAATCAGGCATACGAAGAAAAAGCTAAAAGTCTCGAATCCTTGGGACCAACACTAGAAGCTGGTAAGAAAATGTTCCCCGGAACATCAAGAGTTATCGGTGCTCTTGGTAAACTTCGTCCAACATATCTAGATTTTGAAATGGGTCTAACAGCAAAAAAAGATGTCGTAAAAGAGTTGCGCAAAAAAACACAAGGTGGCGGTAAAGAAAAGGATATAATAAATCAACTTAAAGAATCTCTAAAAAATGCAGGTGAATTGGAAGATGGGGGAGAAAAAAAATAAAAAACAATGGATGACTTTCAAATAAAAAAAATAATACAAGAACAGTGGGGTATACTTCCTGAAAACATTCAAAAACTTATTCTGTCCTCGGAATTTGATTCAAAAATCGAACAAATTTCTAGAAAATACAATCTTCTTGGAAATCAAACTGTTAACCTAAAAAATGAGATTGTTTTTGTGCTTCTTGGTCTTGTTCATCTTATGGATTTTACCCAAAATCTAGAGCATGAACTTGCAATTCCAAAAGAACAGGCACGCTTACTAGCTCAAGAGGTTGGCGCACAGATATTTGCCAATGTAAAAGAATCTCTCAGGGAACTTGGCAAAACACTCGAATTGGAAAATGCTCAAGATTCTCAGAATTCATTGGGTACAGACCAGCAAAAACCAACAAATCAAAACGTTCCACCCCCAATCGCAACGGTACAAGGAGTACACATGCAAAAAGAATCGCTCACCCCAGAAACACAAGACAGTATAATTACTGCTAGCGCGAATGTAGAAAAGGAAGAGGGGAACGTGCAAACAGGTATTGTAGAAGACGTTGCATCATTAAACAAAGAAACCTTACTTAAAGAAATAGAATCTCCAGCTCTCATTACCGCCCACGCATCAACCCCAGAATACGAACCAACAATAATAGATAAAAAACTTAGTGGCATAATGAAAGTGCCACGCGAAGAGGTGCGTGTAAATGTAGATGCAAACACACCAAGCTATAAAGGTACCGATCCATACCGTGAACCTTTAGAATAAAATTATGAGATTTCAAGTCCCACAATTTACTGACGTTGAAGATAAAATTTTTGGCGCACTCACTTTTAAGCAGTTTATATATCTTGCTGGAAGCGCTGGAGCATGCGTCATTTTGTACTACATCATTCCGTTCAAAATTATTTCTTTCATGTTTATGTTTCCGATAATCGCTTTCGGCCTTGCTTTAGCATTTTACAAAGTAAACAATAAACCTTTTATTCGTGTAGTAGAAGCATTTTTTAAATATTCAGTCACAAGCAAACTATATATTTGGAAACATGAACCCAAAAAAATAACGGCAATGTCTACTCCAAAAGAATTTTCGTCATCTTTTTTACCAAAACTTTCAGAAAGTAAGCTAAAAGATCTCACCTGGACACTTGACGTTACAGAAAATATAAACAAAAAGGTTCCTTCTGATTTTAAATAAAAGGAATATAGGATATAATTTCTAAATATGGCAACCAATGCACGAGCTTCTCAAGAATTTGTGCCGATTAATGACATTCAAAATGGCATTGTCACTTTAAAAGACGGCTCATTACGTGCTGTACTTATGGCATCTTCTGTAAATTTTTCTCTTAAATCAGAAGAAGAGCGTGCAGCCATCATGTTTCAATTTCAAGATTTTTTAAACTCTCTTGATTTCACTGTACAAATTTTTATTCAATCACGACGTCTAGACATTCGTCCATACATTAATCTTCTTGAAGAACGCAAGAAAGCGCAAGTAAACGATCTCATGAAAATTCAGGTGGAAGAATATATTGGTTTTATCAAAAACTTTACCGACAACACCAATATTATGACTAAACATTTTTTCATAATCGTGCCGTATTCTCCTGCAATTCTTCAAAAGGGTGGCAATAATCCCGTCACTGGTTTATTTAAAAATAAAAAAAATGATGAAGAGATAAAAATTAATACACAAGAGGCATTCGAGGAACGACGCACTCAGCTAGAACAACGTTTGGCGGTGGTGGAGCAGGGGCTTGTCCGCTCAGGAGTACGTGTAGTACAGCTTGGAACAGAAGAAATCGTCGAACTTTTTTACAAAATTTTCAATCCCGGCGAAGCAGAGAAACCAATTCACATTCAATAATATGAGCTTTTTAGAAAATATATTTGGTGGTAAAAAGAAAGAGGAAACAGTAGGAATGCTTCCTCAGGAAATTTATCAAGCGCAAACACTTGAATTAAAAGATATTATCGCACCAAGCGCCCTAAAAATTGCTCCAAAAGAACTAAATTTAGGAGATAAAATTGTACGAACATTTTTTGTTATTTCATACCCGCGTTTTCTTGGTGAAAGTTGGTTTGCGCCAATTATTAATCTTGACCGTGTTTTTGATGTCTCTATTTTTATACATCCAGTAGACACAGTGAAAGTTTTGAGACAATTTCAAAAAAAGGTGGCTGAGGTGCAAAGTCAGATTCATGAACGAGAAGACAAGGGAATGGTGCGTGACCCAATGCTTGATACCGCATATCAAGATCTCGAAAATCTTCGTGATAGTTTACAGCAAGCACAAGAAAAACTTTTTGATGTTGGTTTGTACATTTCCATTTATGCAGAAAGTGATGCTGAACTCGATAAAATCGAATCAGAAATACGATCCATTCTTGAATCAAAGCTTGTTTACGTAAAACCCGCACTTTTCCAACAAGAACAAGGCTATAAAAGCGTGCTTCCTATTGGTACGGACATTCTTGAGGTGCATTCAAAGCTCAATTCTTCACCGCTTTCAAGTCTTTTTCCTTTTATTTCTTTTGATCTTACGTCTGATAAAGGAATTTTGTATGGTATCAATCGCCACAATTCAAGTCTTGTACTTTTTGATCGTTTCTCACTTGAAAATTACAACTCTATTACTTTCGCAAAGTCTGGTTCTGGAAAATCTTACGCAACAAAGCTAGAAATTTTGCGTACCCTTATGTTTGATACCGAAGTTATAGTTATTGACCCTGAACGAGAATATGAATATATGGCTGAGGCTGTTGGTGGAAGATACTTTAAAATTTCCCTCAACTCCGAACACCACATTAATCCATTTGATCTACCCCTTCCAGGAGAGGGTGAGTCTGGAGAAAGCGTGCTTAGAAGTAATATTATCAATCTTGTGGGTCTTTTTAGGCTTATGCTTGGTGGTATTAGTGCAGAAGAAGACGCAATTATCGACAGAGCAATTACAGAAACATACGCATTAAAAGACATCACGGCCCAGTCTAATTTTGCAAATATAGATCCACCACTAATGTCTGATTTCGAGCTTGTGTTGGGGGGAATGGAGGGTGGGGAATCACTAGCGCAACGTCTTACTAAATACACGAGAGGTACGTGGGCTGGGTTTATCAATCGTCCTACAAATATTGATATTAATAAAAAGTTTATTGTGTTTTCGTTGCGCGACATGGAAGACGAGCTCAAACCTATCGCCATGTACATTGTGATGCACTATATTTGGAGTGCAATTCGCAAAGAACTTAAAAAACGCCTCTTGGTAATAGACGAGGCGTGGTGGATGATGAAATCCGAAGACACGGCCTCGTTTCTCCTCTCACTCGCTAAACGCGGCCGAAAATATTACCTCGGCCTAGCCACCATCACCCAAGACGTTGACGATTTCCTCAAGTCTCCATACGGAATGCCGATTATCACCAACTCCTCAATTCAAATTTTACTCAAACAATCTCCAACATCTATAGACAAGCTCCAACAAACATTCAACCTCACCGACGAAGAAAAATATTTACTCCTTGAAAGCTCGGTAGGAGAGGGAATTTTCTTTGCTGGCCTAAAACACGTCGCAATAAAAATTATTGCATCGTATACCGAAGATCAAATCATTACATCCGACCCATCTCAAGTGCTTTCTATTCAACAAGCAAAACGCGATCTGGAACAGTCTCAACAATAAAAACTTTATGGAATCAAAACTCACCACCCTAACAGCCGGACTAATGATCACAGTAGCTGTGATTTTTGATATTATTCAAGCACTTCTTGATTTGCTTCACTTTATACCGCTTGTGGGAAACATATTTGCAATTATTTCCACCTCACTGCTTTCTGTTTTCGCGTGGCTCACATTCTATTTGTGGATGAAAATAAAAGGAATAGATTTTGCAAGCCCAAAACGCTCGCTTAGTCTTGGTGGTGGTTTTATTTTTGAACTTATTCCAATATTAAATGCTCTTCCGGGATGGACACTTGCTGTAATACTTATTATTGGAAGTATGCGTGCTGAAGAATTGATTGCAAAAACCACAGGTATAAACGTAAATATTTCTTCTGGAGTATCGCCGATACCAAATCCAACACAAGCTATTAAAAACACACCATTGAACAAATAGTGTATCGTGCTAAAATTATGAAGTACTCTTTGTATATGCTCCATTCTTCTATAAAAATAATATGTGTGACACTTGTTTTGTTTTTTGCATGCACACTAAGTGCGTCCGCTCAATTGGGCAATCCATCAGCAGAAAGCGTGCAGTTTTTTATTACACCAGAAAATCCTGGATCAAATGAACTTGTAAAAATCAGGGTGGAAAGTTTTACATCAGACCTAAATTCAAAAGAAATTACTTGGTCACTAAATGATAAAATCCAAAAAAAAGCGGTGGGCGACAAAAATTTTGAGTTTACTACCGGCCCACTTGGAAGTGTCTCTAAAATAACCTTTTCTACAAACACAATAACTAAAAGTGTAACCCTACGCCCAGTAGATCTTTTTATAACTTGGCAAACCAACACCTACACACCACCTTTTTATAAAGGAAAAGCAGTGTACACCAACCAAAGCTCAATACAGTTTGTGGCACTTCCTATGTTTGTTGGATCAAATGGAAAAACAATAGATCCAAAAAATTTAATATATAAATGGACAAGAGACGACTCCGTACTCAACAACGAATCTGGCTATGGAAAACAGGTCCTTTCTACTAGCGGTGGAACACTCGCAAAACCAATATTAATTAATCTTGAGGTTACGAGTGCCGACGGACTACTTAAAGCGAAAAGAGAAATCGAGGTTGAAGGAAATCTTCCAAGAATTATATTTTACGAAAATCATCCACTCTACGGAATCACGTATCGCAATGCATTACCAGACATCTTTACACTCACAAGTAAAGAAATAAGTCTTGTCGCCGCACCTTATTTTTTTGATATAAGTGGAAAATTAGACTCAAATCTTTCATATGTATGGAAAATGAATGGGGAAGTCATAGAAAATCAAGAAAATCCATCAACACTTACACTTCGAAGACCTGAGGGTTCTGCTGGTGGCAAAGCAAATATATCTCTTATGACTTCTCACCTTGCAAAAATTATTCAATTTACAAACAAATCTTTAGATATTAATTTTGAAGCTCTAAATATTTCCGATTAAAATATATGATAAAAAACGCAAAAAAATATCTTGGTTTTATAATAATTTTGATAACTATTTTAAGTATACATGGTGCTTTTTTAACAAAAACGACTTTTGCAGAGCTTGAATCTGGTGGCACCACAGGAGGTTTTACAAATTACAAACCCCTTATTCCACTTCCAATTGGACCAAACGGTAGCAACGAAACACCTACAGAACTTTCAAAATACCTACCTGCAATGTTTCAATTTTTTATAGGTATTGCTGGAGTACTTGCTGTGGTAATGATCGTAATTGGTGGAATACAATATATGTCTACTGATGCGGTCTATGGTAAAAGTGCTGGAAAAGAAAAAATCGCTCAAGCACTTGGTGGACTTTTGCTCGCTATTGTTGCTTGGCTTATTCTTTATTCCATCAACCCAAATCTTTTAAATACAGTTCTTGGTGGGCCAAATACACAAATGGCCAGTTCAACACCAACAAACCCAATACCACACACAGCAAGAGTAACGTATCACGTACAAAACACATATGGACCACCAACAACCGAGTGTAAAAGTACATATCCATCACCACAAGCATGTGCACAATCACTTACACAACTAGAAGCATCATATCCAACGCCACCATATGCCAACGTATCTGTTGGTTGTGATGTTGAGTGCAATCCAACACCTCCACCCCCACCATATTCACTTATGGTTACCTATCATGTACAGGGCATACCAGGACCACCAAAAGTAGCCTGTTACCCTTATACTGGTCCCGTAGAATGTCAAACAGCATCTGAAAACTTTGATCAATCAGACCAACCAACATGGATTATTCACAACGAAATTTGTACTCAAGAGTGTACAGAACAATAAACCATGCTTAAAAAAATTATTATCGTCATAGCTATTATTATCTTACTCGCTTTAGGCGCATTTACTTATCTTTATTTCACATCACCAGAAAGCCTTAACTCAATCACAAGCAATGTGGGAATAAACGTGTCAGACTTTTTTCCTTTTGGACAAGAGCCCACAACACCAACAAACACCACAAACAATTCTTCGGGAGACACCCCTCCAAACACAACGCCGGCCCAATTACGACAAATATATTCTTCTCCTGTATCTGGTGGGCAGTTTTTCAATATAAACAACAACACCGCTGTGCGTTTTGTGGAACAGTCAACAGGCAACGTATATGAAGCGAATACAGAAAATACGGCCATAGAACGCATCACCAACACCACAATTCCAAAAGTAACAGAAGCTACTTTTGTAACAAAAGATAGTGTGCTTTTGCGATTTTTACGAGACGATAGTGATCTTATTGAAACTGTATACGGCACAATAAGCACAACAACATCTACAAGCACGGTGCAAAGTGAGTTTGCAGACCTTCAAACAACATTTCTCTTTCCAAACATCAAAGACCTTGTTGTTTCTCCTAAAAAAGATAAGGTTTTTTACATAAATCAATTTTCGATTGGCGCTCTAGGTACCATTGCAAGTCCTAATGGTTCAAATAAGACTGTGGCGTTTGAATCTCCAATTCGTGAGTGGAACACGCAGTGGCCGACCACCACCACACTAGCACTCACCACAGCGCCAAGTGCACAGGTATCAGGATATTTATATTTCGTAAACACCACCACAGGCACGCAACAAAAAATATTAGCAAATATTCCAGGACTAACCACTCTCACAAACACAAACACTTCGAGCGTGCTCTACACAAAAAATAATCTCAAAGGAAGTTTTTCCCTAAATTTACTTAACACAAAAACAGGAACATCAACCCTTCTTTCTTTTGGTCAAACATTACCAGAAAAATGTGTGTGGAGTAAAAAAAATGTAAACGTAATGTATTGTGCGGTGCCAAAAGTTATACCAAAAGGGGAATATCCTGATATTTGGTATATGGGTCTTGTTTCTTTTAGTGACAAACTCTGGCGTATCAACACAGAAACCAACGAAACAGATATGCTTGTCGATCTTGAAAGTGTGTCTGGACGAACACTCGATGCTATAAAACTTTCTTTGGATACAAATGAAAACTATATTCTGTTTACAAACAAAGCTGACTCAACCTTGTGGAGTTTCGCACTAAATAAATAAAACAAAAAGATTTTCTCCGCTTTATATTTTATTTTTGAGGTTTATTATTTCTTAATGTTTCTTTTGAGTACCAATTCTTGTCCGATAGTAAATAAATTACTCGTAATCCAATAAAGTGCGATTGCTGCGGATATTCCATAAGAGATGAATCCGGCGATAATCGGGAATACATAGATCATTTGTACGCGCATACTACGTGCAAGATCGTGTTTAAATGAATCTGTATTGGTTTTGCCCTGTGTCTCAGTTTTTTGCTGTGTTTTTGGAGCCATTAATTTTGCTTGAAAAAACGTAGAAATAGCCACAAGCACAGCAAGCACAATACTTTTTGAAGAAATATCTATAAGTCCCAAAAACATCATATTAATATAATTGGGAATACCCACAAAACCATATAAAAGTTCTTTGTTTACTGTTGGTAAACCTGAATGCCAAAATATTCTATAAAGGGCAAAAATTATTGGTAATTGAATAAATATAAGCAAAATACTCATAAAAGGCCGCACACCTCTTTCTTTGTAAAGTTGCATCGTCTTTCGAGCTTGTTCTTGTTTATCATCCTTAAACTGTTCACGAATTATTTGAAGCTCTGGTTCTATTTGCTTCATCTGAATCTGTGTTGTGACGGCTTTTTTGGAAAGAGGGAATAGAATAAGTTTGATTATGATTGTAAACAAAATTACCGCAATTCCAGCATCCACCCAAGGAATTAGATTAATCAACAAAATAAGTCCGTTATAAAGAGGCTGGTAAACAATTGTGTGGTATATATTTGATATCATCAGGTTATTGTAACTTACGGTGGAAGCATTTTCAAACCACACTACATAAGACGAGCTTTGTGAAAAAGTTCCTCTATTTCAGACTGTAAAACAGCGAAGGTTATTTTATTAGCTCCTTGTTTTGCAGAAATAACAGTATGTGATGTTTTTTTTATTTGTGGCAATAGCACACGTATTACCGCATACACACGTCTACGCACTCTGTTTCTGTCTACAGCGCTCTGTGCAACCTTTTTTGAAACAAGAGCGGCATAACCCTCTTTGGAGGCCGAGATTGTTCGTAATAAGAAGTGGGGGGAATTTTGCAATAAACCCAAAGAAAGAATGCGTCCAAAAGAATCTCTAGGGATCCTTTTTTGTTTAGGTAGCATATATAAAAGGAGATTATGCTCTCAGGCCTTAAACCGTGAGTCTAGCTCGACCTTTTGCTCGTCTTCGATTGACGGTTTTTTTACCACCAGCCGTTCGTTTTCGCTTAAGAAAACCGTGTGATTTAGCGCGTTTTCGTTTTTTAGGATTATATGTAAAAGACATATGACAGGAGTATATAGGAGAAATTATATTTATTCAAGTAAAAGTCTATTTTTTTGTTATACACAAGATATGCACAGTGTATCAACATATTTGTACCTTAAATACAAGTACGAAGTGTTTACCTATCATATATAATAGTTCGATATGGATAGTAAAAAAATCTGGGAGAGTGTACTTGTGGATATAGAAATTAATGTTTCTAAGGCAAATTTCAATACTTGGTTCAAAGATACTTATATATATAAATTTGAAGATGGGGTGGTGTATTTGAGTGTGCCAAATAATTTTGTAAAGGAGTGGCTTCTTAAAAAATTTCACTCATATATATTAAAGGCTTTGCGCGGACTATCAGAAAACGTTCGGTCGCTTGACTATATAGTAAGTAGGGGAGATATAAAGAAAAAAGAACCTGATCACATAAAAGGATTAAACACTTTAGCTGAAAGCACAAACGAACTACCTTTAAATGAATTTTATATCAACAAAGACGATAATTTGAATCCAAAATACACCTTTGATTCTTTTATTATCGGCCCATTCAACGAACTTGCTCACGCAGCAGCGCAAGCGATTATTAAAAAACCAGGAATTGTTTATAATCCACTTTTTGTTTACGGCAACACCGGACACGGAAAAACCCACCTTATACAAGCAATAGGTAACCACATGAAACATACTTATCCTGAACGTAAGATACATTACCTTACATCAGAAAAATTTGCTGTTGATTATATAAATTCAGTTCAAAATCAAAAAGTAAACAATTTCAAAGAAAAATATAGAAAATATGACGTTCTTATAATGGACGATATTCAATTTCTTTCAAATAAAGAGAGGACTCAGGAAGAATTATTCCATTTGTTTAATTTTCTCTACGACAACAATAAGCAAATTATTTTTTCTTCAGACAAACATCCAAACTATATTCCACAACTCGAGGAACGTCTTAAATCGCGCTTTGGTGCTGGTATGATAGTAGACATTCCTCCTCCAGACGAAGAATCACGCGCAGCTATTTTGACTGCAAAACTAAAACAACACAACCTAGAACTACCAAAAGAGGTGCTTGCTTATCTTGCACAAACACTTTCTACAAACATTAGAGAGCTTGAGGGTGCTTTAAATGGGGTAATGATGCAAATGCAACTAAAACAAAAAGAAGTTACTCTTAATGATGTAAAAAACCTTCTTAAAAACAACACAAAACCAAAGAAAAATCTTTCACCAAAAGAAATAATAAAAATAATCGCTGATTTTTATAATATCAATGAAGAAAGTATTTATGAAAAAACAAGAAAAAAGGAAATAATAAAACCACGCCAAATTACTATGTATATTTTACGAGAAGATTTTAATATCTCTTACCCATCAATAGGGGAGAAAATGGGAGGGCGAGACCACACTACAGTTATTCATTCGTGTGAAAAAATAAAAAACGACCTTAAATTAAATACTGACTTGGCGCAGGAGATAAATCAGATTAGATCAATGTTTGTTTGATGTGTAAAACCTTGTGTATATAGTGTGGATAGGGATGAATAAGTGTGGATAAAAAAACAAATTATTTTTCAAAAACTACTTTATGAACAACCTATTAAAAACAATCCACAGTTCAATAATTGAAAATAAAAAAAATACGGCTAATTATCGAGGTTTAAAAAGTTATCCAGATATCCACATCCCGTATAATAGTAATAGTATTTATATATAATATATACATACAACATATATGAAAATAGAATGTCTTATCGAAAAATTAAATAAACATATAATGCAGGCTGAGCGTATTGCAGGTAAAAATCATTCACTACCAATTATTAATTGTATTTTATTGGAAGCAACAAAAAACTCACTTCGTATTAGATCTACAAATCTTGATTTAGGTATAGAAATTACTGTGCCAGTAAAAGTATTAGAAGAGGGAAGTGTTGCTGTACCCGCTGGTATATTAGGTATGTTTTTATCGAGTTTACATACAGATAAAGCAGTAACACTAGAAACAAAAGATAATACTTTATTTGTTTTTTCTCAAAAAAATTCAACACAAATAAAAACCCAGTCAGTAGAAGATTTTCCAACATTACCAATGGTTTCAAATGAAAAACTATTTAAAATTAATCCACAAGATTTTATAAATGGTTTAAAGTCGGTATGGTACAGCTCTTCAGTTTCAAGTATGAAATCTGAACTCTCAAGTGTTTATATTTACAGTGATGATGATAGTCTTGTTTTTGTTGCCACTGACTCATTTAGGCTTGCTGAGAAAAAAATAAAAAACCAGAAAATAAAAGAATTTAATCATCTTCTTATTCCTTTTAAAAACATTCCAGAAATAATTCGAGTACTTGAAAATACTTCAAATGAAGTGGAAATTTGTGTAGAAAAAAACCAAATATCTTTTACATACGAATACATATACCTTACTTCACGTGTTATTGATGGTGTTTTTCCTGATTACAAACAAATTATCCCTAAAAATTTTACTACCGAAGTGGTAATGTTAAAACAAGATTTTGTAAATTCTCTTAAGACAGCAAATATTTTCTCAAACAAACTTAATCAGATAAACATAAAAGCATTACCGTCTAAAAAGATATTTGAACTTCAAACAAAAAATTCAGATATTGGAGAAAACACAAATAGTATTGATGCTGTTTTTATAGGTGAAGATATAGATATTAATTTTAATTATAAATATGTTGTTGATTGTCTCCAATCCATTGATTCAGAAAGTATTTCTTTAAATTTTACAGGAATGAATAAACCAATGGTGATATTTGGTGTTTCAGATAAATCATTTCTTTATCTTGTGATGCCTATGAATAGGTAGATTTTATGGAAAATATCACTTCTTTTTTACAAAAATTCAAAAAAATACTTTCTTCTCAAGGTGCTCACGCGTATGTATTTATTGAAATTGTAAAAGACGAGCTTGGTATTAAGTTACAAAAAAAAGATGTGAGTGTTCGAGGTAATGTGATTTATGTTCGTGTTTCTCCAGCATCAAAAAATACAATATTTTTAAAAAAGAAGAAAATACTCGATCTACTCACAGAACAGGCTGGTCGCCACGTCACCGATATTCGCTAAGGCTACTTGTTTATTTCAAATACGACAAAATCTTCATCTTTATTAAACACTTCGTCGTACACCACTATTTTGAGCTCATTGTTTCCGTTTTTAATAAAATCAAGATCGTTGGGAACAAAAGAAATAGTAAAAGGAGATTTTGTGTTTACACCAACCACGTTTCCGTTTATATAATATTCTATTTTTTGAATAGGGAATTCTCCGGAATATTCTATTGATGTGTTTATTTTTTTATCACTATCATATTTTTTGTTTTTTTGAGGAGTTTCAATTGAAATGTTCGGCATATTTTCTGGAGTGTGCACATCGTCATATTTTGTTGGTTTTGATACGTCTGATTCATTGATATTGTTTTCTTCAACCCATTTACGAACACCATACTCCCAGTTTTTAAATTGAGGATCGTCGTCCGGGTTGCTTGGTATTGGTCCGCGAGGATTATTTTTGTCTACCCAATAAAGAATAGAGTGAACAGTACCAGTAACCACCTCTTTTTGTGTTTCTGGTGGAGTGTATTCTGTTGCGAGTTTTCCAGATACGGTATCAATCGAATATGTTTCGCCACCCTGCCATTTGTCACGAAGAATTGGTTTTTGATCACTTAAATCCTCAACAAAAGGCGCTTCAAATTTTTCATTCGGATAATTCTCAAGAGCTTTACTCATTATTTTGTTCCAATATGGAGCAATAATGTAACCAGCCACCTTTTTGTCCATCGGAGTGTTATTGTTGTTACCAACCCACCCGCCAATAACCAAACTTGGTGTGTAACCAACAATCCAAGCATCTTTGTAGTCATTGGTAGTACCTGTTTTTACAGCCACATCACGATTTGGAATATACAGAGATGAGTGTGCTCCAAAAATTGGTGCACGCGCTTCATCGTCTGAAAGAATATTAGAAATTTGTAACGCTACATTTTTGTCTAATACATTTGTTGGGGTTTGTTCAGTTTTTGTGATAACACCAGTGTCTTTGTCTGTAATTTCAAGAATTGTTTTATATGGATAACGCACCCCATTGTTTGCAAAAACACCATAAGCGCTTGTCATATCTACAAGCGACACCTCACCACCTCCAAGCACAAGAGTGAGCCCGTATTGATCTATGTTTCCAAGAGTGCTGATACCCATATCTTTTGCAAAACGAAGAGTATCGCGCATACCAGCAAGATAAAGTGTTTTTATGGCTGGAATGTTTATCGATTGGGCAAGAGCGTTGCGCATTGTCATTGGTCCGCGAAAATTACCAGTATAATTTATTGGCGCATAACATCCGTCACCGTTTTTCATATCATCTGGTTTGCAGGTTGTTGAAAATTGAGTTTTAACATCAAAAAGCACAGTGCTTGGAGTGAATCCTTTTGTAAATGCTGTTGCGTATGCAAATGGTTTGAAGGCAGATCCAGGTTGTCTTTTAGCTAGTGCAATATTAAAATTACCGTCTATTGTGGTGTCAAAGTAGTCTCTAGAGCCTACCATTGCTAAGACATCTCCATTTTTAGGGTCGATTGCTACAGTCGCAATATTTTCAGCTTGGTGTGTTTTTGCGTTTGCAAGCGCATACTCTTTTGCCTCTTTTTCTATCATTTCTTGAAGTTTGTAGTCGAGTGTGGTGATTACTTTAAGTCCACCTTGTTCTAAAACCTCTTTCCCGTATTGTTTTTCAAGTAAATCTTTTACAAACATCACAAAATGCGGTGCTTTTATTCCCGACTCCTCTTGAGTTTTAAAAACAACAACTTCGTTTTTTGCTTGATTAAATTCTGTTTCGTTTATATAACCCTGATTTTTCATTTCTTCAAGGACAACATTTTTTCTTTCATCTAAGGCGGTGCGATTTTTGTATGGAGAATAGTATGATGGAGCTTTTGGAAGGGAAGCGAGGTATGCCGCTTCTGCTATGGTTATATCTTTTGATTTTTTGCCAAAAAACGCACTACTTGCTTCTTCGACACCATAAATACTACCGCCGTAAGGAATTTCATTTAGATACATTGCCAGTATTTCGTCTTTTGTGAGAATTTTTTCAAGTTTAATAGCAAGCACCCACTCTTTTATTTTTCGTGAAATACTTTTTTCACCAGTGAGTAAGGAATTTTTTACTACTTGTTGTGTAATGGTTGATCCACCCTGACTAAATTGAAGTGTTTTTAGGTTTGCAAATATTGCACGAATAAAAGAAGAAGGTTTTACACCATGATGTGTATAAAATTCTTTATCTTCAATTGCAATTGAAGCGTGTTTTATGTGGTCTGAAATTTGGTCAAGAGGCACCACCGTGCGACGAATATTTTGATATACATCATAAAGAAGTACTTCGCCTGTGCGATCATAAATTTTTGTTGATTGAGAAACTTTACGCTCTTGAAAAGAGTCTAGGGTGGGTAGTTTGAATGTTGAAATCCAAAGTAAAAAAATGGAGATGAAAATGATAAATGCGCCAGATCCTAAAAATACAATATTTTTAATTAGACGAGTTTTCTTTTTCATTTGTTTATTTTATCATAACGGACACAAGAGTATATGGATTCCAAAAACAACGCAAATATGATACATTTACGTCATTATGAAACTGTTTGGTGCTAGAAAAGTTAATACAGACAAAGACGCTATTCGTGAGCTACTTACTCGTGGTGTAGAAGAGATTTTTGTAAAAGAAAGTTTGGAAAAAAAGCTTTTTTCAGGCAAACCCCTTAGAATAAAACTCGGCTTTGATCCTACTGGCTCGAATATTCATATCGGTCGTGCTGTGGTGCTTCGAAAACTTCGTGAGTTTCAAAATCTTGGACACACCATCGTTTTTATTATTGGTGATTTTACCGCGCAAATAGGCGACCCATCAGACAAACTTTCAAAACGTCCGATGCTTTCTAGTGCTGAGATTAAAAAAAATCTAAATCAATATAAAGCACAGGTTGGTAAAATTATCGATCTTTCTCGAGTGGAGTTTCATTACAACAGTAAATGGCTTTCAAAACTTACTTTTCAGGAGATAAGTAGTTTGGCAGAAAGTTTTTCTGTACAACAGATGTCGAATCGTAGAAATTTTAAAGAGCGTCTTGATCGTGGAGAAGAGGTTTCTTTGCGAGAGTTTTTATACCCACTTATGCAGGGTTATGATTCGGTGATGGTAAAAGCAGATGTTGAAATAGGTGGTTTTGACCAACTTTTTAATCTTAAAGCTGGAAGAACTATTCAAAAACACTACAACATGCCTGAGCAGGATGTGCTCATTACCAAAATGCTTGAGGGCACTGATGGGAGAAAAATGTCTACAAGCTGGGGTAATGTAATTAATGTTGTTGATGACGCCAAAAATATGTTTGGAAAAATTATGTCGATACGCGACAATCTTATTACGCAATATTTTCTACTTTGTACAGATGTACCAGAAGGTGAAATTGGAGCGATAGAAAAAAGTTTTGAATTTGGAGCAAATCCACGCGATATAAAAATGAAGCTCGCCACACAAATTGTAACCATTTATCATGGTTCGGCCTCAGCCCAAAAAGCAAAAGAAGATTTTATCAATACATTTCAGAAAGGTGCAATTCCTGACGATATTCAGGAACTGTCTTTAGCACCAAATACACCTTTGGTAGATGCGCTACTTGTTGCTGGGGTAGTAAAATCAAAATCAGATTGGCGACGACTTGTAAAAGAAGGTGCAGTGCAAACAATGGACGATAAAACGATTATTTTAGACCCGGCTTTTACTGTATGGAAAGATGTTGTAATAAAAATAGGGAAGTTGCGTTTCGTTAAAATAAAAATTATTTCATAATTTTTGGGTTACAAACAAAAAAGAGCCGAAAGGCCCTTTTTTGTTTGTTTATATTGCTTCATCAATTCCCAAACCACCCACTTCTTCTTCCTCTTCTTCCAAATCGACTTCTTCTTCCACTTCCTCATCATCAACTTCCATAGGGTCTTTTTCGTCTTCCATATTTTAAAAAATTATTTATAAAAACCCACGTTGTTTCTATTTATTTCTCGTGGACCCCCTATTTGTATCAAATCTCGAATTTTTTGCAAATTTTTTCTTTAGAATATGTGGATAATAATTAGAAAATATAATTTATCTTGATAAAAATTGTTTGGATGCTATGTGTGTAAGCCCCACCGCAATAGCGTCGAATTCATCATCAACTGTTTTTTTCTGTTTTATTTCTATAAGCTTTTTTACCATAAGAGTCACCTGATCTTTTGTGCTTCTTCCGTAGCCAGTTACTGCCACTTTTATTTCCAGTGGAGTGTATTCATATATTTCAAGATCAGCTTGCGCCGCTTCATAAATTATTACACCGCGAGCCTCCGCTACTTTTATTACTGTTGTTTGGTTTGAATTAAAAAAAAGCTGTTCTATTGCCATGTCGGTGGGGGAATATTTGTTTATAACACGTCGAATTTCTTTACCAAGAAGAGCGAGGCGTTTGTCGTGACTGAGTTTTGCTGATGTATTAAAACATTCAGAAAAAATTAAACAATCTTTTGATTGTAAATTTTTTTCTAGAACAGCAATACCTGTGCGTTCATAACCCGGATCTATTGAAATGACACAATATTTTTTTTGTTTACTCGGCATTTGTATATACAGCCTGCACCTCGTCGTTGTCTTCGAGTTCGGTAATCAATGTATCAAGTGTTTTCGCTTCTTCTTCTGAAATCGGTGTGGTGTTTTTTGGAATCCAAACACCCGCTGTTTTTTCAAAAGCCCACGTGGCCGAACCTATACCTGCGAGTGTACAACCATGATTTGAAAGAATGTGTTTTATTTCCTGTGTTGCTTTGTTGTGGTTGTCAGTAAGGGCTTCAATAACAAGCGCACAACCTCCCGGGCCATAACTTTCATATACAACATGATCTAAATCTACAGCTTGGCTTGTTGCTTTTTTAATAGCGCGTTCGATATTTTCACTTGGCATGTTTTCGGCACGAGCGCGTTCGATAATGGTTTTTAGTGTTGGTGAATTAATATTGCCATTACTTTTTTTTGCTTCCTGAGTAATGAGTTTTGCAAATTTAGCAAAAACTTTACTTTTCTGTCCGTCAGTTTTCTCTTTCTGTCTTTTTATTTGTGACCATTTATTATGTCCTGACATGGTATTTTTTTATAATAATTTTTTAGTTTTTCCATCTTTTGGTAATACACCAATGTGTTCATATCCAGCATCTGTCACCACTCTACCACGCGGTGTGCGCTCTAGAAAACCCACCTGAAGAAGGTATGGCTCATTAAATTCTTCTATCGTAGCCTGCTCTTCGGAGAGAGAGGCGGCGAGAGTATTTAAACCCACAGGACCCCCTTTAAATTTTTCGGCAATTGTTTGAAGAATCGTGCGATCAGATGGTGAAAGACCTACGTGGTCGATACCAAGAAGCACAAGAGCCTGATCAACAATATCTTTTGTAAGTGACCGTTTGTGGACTTGTGCAAAATCTCGACAGCGTTTCAAAAAATAATTGGCGGTGCGTGGTGTAAAACGACTTCGTTTTGCGATCTCCGTAACCGCTGTTTTTTCTGCTTCTATGCCAAGAATTTTTGCTGAACGCTGTATAATTTCTTCAATTTCACTTTGGGTGTAATATTCAAGTCTAAAAATACCACCAGAAAAACGTGAGCGAAGAGGAGAGGAAATGAGAGCTACGCGAGTGGTTGCGGCAATAAGTGTGAAAAGTGGAAGTTCTAGCTGAACGGTGCGTGCTGAAGGACCTTTACCGATAATAATGTCGAGTACACCGGATTCCATCGCTGGATAAAGCACTTCTTCAATAGCTTTGTTGAGTCGATGAATTTCATCGATAAATAATATGTCGCCAACAGAAAGATTTGTGAGAATTGAAGCAAGATCACCCACTTTTTCAATGGCAGGACCAGACGTGATTTTTATTTGCGCACCAGTTTCTTTTGCAATGAGATGGGCGAGGGTTGTTTTGCCGAGTCCAGGTGGACCGTAAAAAAGAATATGTTCCGGTGGATGGTTTCGTTCACGAGCTGCGGTAAGAAGGATGTGGAGATTATCTTTTATGTTTTTCTGTCCAATATATTCATGCCATTTTGACGGTCGGAGAGTATGATCTAGAGAGGAGGCATCTTTTTCTGTATCCATTAATCCGGTGTCATCGAGCGGTTTTGCTGTTTTTGATGATAGCTTCTTCATGAAATCATTATATACAAAAACCCCCACGCTAGACAGCTGTTATGCATTACGCTAATGATGTATTGACAAATACATCAAATTATGCTATACTCTACGTTAGAAATACCTTGAAATTAAATGTGTGTTGAGATGTTTGCCACAACGGAAAATGGCTTGAAAATAAGCTATTTTCCGTTGTGGCAAACCAATGTGGTTAAGCCAACAAACAGCACTTCAGAAAGGAAAAGTCACATGGCACGTTCAAAGTCTGAAAAACTCATGAACCCGGCGACAGAATTGGAAATCGGAGAGGTGGAAGCAGTGGACACTTTTGTTTTGAAAGGAGACTCTTTCATTACGATCAGAGAGGGAAAACAGACCTCGACGATGGTGGCTTCCATCGACCCCTTTTTTATGAGTCGATTTTTTACGAAGACCCCAAATGCGGATCATGCCATGGTGGTTGTCAAACCACCAACATTGAAACGAAGGTTTCAGTGCACCGGCTTGAAGCGATACGACCATGGAAGGTACGTGGTTGCGAGCGAGGTGATTCGCGAGTTGGGTGGGGAAGCAAAGGTCGCAATAACTCCAGCGGAGTTTTGTCACTTTCTGGCGTCCCAATCCGATGATTTTAGGTTCAAGAATCGCGTTTGTTTTATGAGGGACACAAGTGGTGTTCTTCAGGAGGTTTATGTGAGTTACTACCAACATGGTTCTCTAGCTGGTCTTCATATCAGCGCCAACCTCATCAATTGCGGTCGATGGTCTGAGGGAACACGTTTGGTTTTCCCTCGTGCCAAAGGAAAGTGATTCAATACACGAGATCCCTGATCGTTCTCTATGGTCCTCGTTTGCTTAGGCAGACCGAGGACCATTTTTTTTATTTAATTATTTCACTTGACATTTTAGACAATGTATGATACATTTATGGGGAACTTGAAATATGGCGGTGTCAAACGATCAAAGACAGACAGTCCTTGATTTTTTTCTCGCCTTGGGTAATATATGAGACTCCCACTTTATGGGGTACTCCTTTGTCAATCCAAGATATAAATCTCTAAGCAACGAGGCCTTACGGCCTAGTAAGATTTCTTCAGAGGACATTCTGGTTACCACCTTGTGTGGTTTGCTGGGGTTATCCTATGTGAAATGTTTAACTTTTGGTACGAATATTAAAAGTGTTGCTTAGAGATTTATGTCTTTGATTGTTTTAAAAACAATTCATCTCTACTAGTCTAATTATTCATAGGAAAAGAGTTTCTGCAATCTTGTAAAACAAAAAATCTGTTTCTTAATACAAAAAACACTCGAGCTTGAGTGTTTTTTGTATTATTTATCTTCTTCTAGATCTACAACACGCTGTAATTCTTCAATAGAAGTGATTCCCTGTAATACTTTTATAATTCCATCTTGTTGCATGTCTAAAAGGTGCTGTGGAGCGGCTGCTTTTTTGATTTCTCTTTCACTTGGATTGTATTGCACCACTTTTTCTATTTCCTCATCTGTTTTTATTGCCTCATAAACACCAATACGTCCACGATAACCAGTAAAATTACATTTATTGCATCCTTTTGCTTCCCAAATCATACTCAAATCAATACCATCAAGATACGTTTTGTCTTCTATACCTCCAATAATTTTTTCTAATATTTCTTTTTCTTTACCCTCGAGTTTTTTTTGCGCTTTGCAATCAACGCAAAGTTTTCTTACTAAGCGTTGAGCCATACAGATACTAATTGCTGATGTAATCACTTTTGGATTTACACCAAGATCGATGAGGCGAGGGAATGCTCCAGCTGCGTTGTTGGTGTGAAGTGTGGAAAACACCAAATGTCCGGTAAGCGCCGCGTTTACTGCTATTTCTGCGGTTTCGTTGTCGCGAATTTCTCCCACCATTATGACGTCTGGGTCTTGGCGAAGCGCTGAACGCAGGCCCTCGAGAAATGTGTAGTCTTCGGTGGTTTGTGTTTGCACAATTCCCGGCAAATGATATTCAATCGGATTTTCAATTGTAATAATTTTAATATCTGATGAATGAATTTTTTTCAGAAATGCGTAGAGTGTGGTGGTTTTTCCGGAGCCGGTTGGACCTGTGTTTAAAATCATACCGTTTGGTTTGCTGATTTCATTTTGTAATACAGAAAGAAGTCGTGGATGAATACCAAGCTCTTCTAGGGGAACAGAAATTGCTTTTGGATTAAGCACGCGCAAAACAATTGAGTCGTTATATGCGCCCGGTAAAAGGGAAGTACGAATTTCAATTTCATCTCCTTCGAGTTTGATACTAAAACGTCCATCTTGTGCTTTTCCTTTTATATTTAGTTTTAAGTTTGAAAGCAGTTTTATACGAGACAAAATGAGATTGTAGGTGTCTGTATCAAATCGAATAATATCGGTAAGCACACCGTCGAGACGATAACGCAAACGCACATATGCTTCTTCTGGCTCAACGTGTATGTCTGAGGCTTTTTGGGCCAGTGCTCCAGCAAGAATTGTTTCAAGAATGCGAGAAATACGGTATGCTTTTTTTTCTGCAAGACCCTCCTCTAAAAGTTTTTGAAGTTCGTCGAGCGTTGTTACTTTTTCAAGTAAGGCAATAATACCTTCGTTTGAAAGATCAAGTGCTCCACCTTTTGTTTCCATTGACATTGAAAGATCTTTGTAACGATCCCACACTTTTTTTAGACTTTCTGGTGACACAAGATAGATTATTGGGATGTATCCTTTTTCTGTGAGTGCGGCGATAGCGTTTTTTGTTTGTTCTGTACTTGGAGAAAGTACACCAACGTGAAGTTTTTTGTCTACAATATTAAAAACTGCTATTTGTGCGGCGATAGCATCTTCTTCTTTTAGAACACGAAGAGCGTCTATGTTTACTGGCACAAGCGCAAGATCAAGATAAGGGAGTTCATATTTTTCTGAAAGTACTTCGGTGAGATTTTCTGCTTCGTGACGCTTAAGTTCTTCTAGTCGTTCGTTTTGTTTTTCTTCATTAAATTGAACCATGGTGTATTTATACTAACATTTTCGGTGAGTGTTACACACGTGTGGTGTGGAAAGGTTTTGCTTTTAAGGTAGTATTTATTAGCTAGTATTGACTTTTATTCTTCATTGTGCTATAATAGAAAAGGATGAAGTGAGGAATGTTTCCTGCTTCAAATACAGAAATTCCGCCCAAAGGAGGGCATCATGACAACTCGATCGAACATTATCAAACTCGCAGTTCTCACCTTCGTCGCGATGCTCCTCGGTGGAGCGTTTGGCGGATGTGGTCCTCAACGGACCACGTCGATTGAGACTGTGGTTAACCCCGACGGTTCAACCACGGTCCACAAGTACAAGACGGTTGTCGAGGGAGGGAGCGGAATGTTCGCCCCCGTCCACATCAACCGATACTCGTCCCCCGGATATGTTCGGGGGCGATACGTGGAATGGGGTACGGAGAATCGCGGGGTTGCTTATCACAGCTTCGGGCTCAACGAGCCCCACAAGCACGTGTATGGCAACAACTGCAACAAGTGAATGATGAAGTGTATACCACAACATCATCACAACGCGCGCTTAACCTTTCGAGGTTTGGCGCGTTTTTTCTTGTGTGTATACGTATTTTTTTTAATAATTTAAATATTGACTGTCGATATAATTTATGTTAGTATTGTGGAAGATTAAACAGCAGAAATTTTTTCAGCTGTTTCCGCAAAGCCAACAGAAAGGAAGTTATGAAGCTCTTTGGAATTGTTGCTGCGGCGATGGTTGCAGCTGTGTCATGTGGTGCGTTGGCTGAGACGATTACGCGTACCGAGTACGCTGGTGGGCCGGTCATGACGTACACCAACGGTGTGCTCACGCATGTCAACGGTATGAGTGTGCCACCACCCGCACCTCCGCCAGCCCCCGTTGTGCAGACGCAGGTTGTGGTGGTGCAACAGTATGCCCCGCCTCCGCAGGTGGTGTGTGTCGAACGGCCACGCGTGGTCTTTCGGTACTACCACCAGCCGACGTACTGCGCACCGGTGGTGCATGTGCGTTCGTGTGAATCACGGGTGAATGTTGGCCTTTCAGTCGGCATTCGTTTCGGTGGTGGACACGATCACTTTCACCCTTGCCGCTAGACGTTTGCATCTCTCTTGGGGTGCGCACGCGTCAGATCTTTATGGTCTGACGCGTTTTCTTTTACAAAATTTGTTGTAACCCCCCACCCAACACTCTCTCACTAAAGCGCTTCGCTAACCCGTTCGAGAGTGTTGGGTGGGGGGTTACACCCTTGATGAAAGATTGTTTTGTGTGGGTTTTAGGCGACCAGCTGTGCTACTATAGTCGCATGATTACTACCACAAGTCTGACAGAAACATACGTGGTTGCGGCGGATTTTGTACAAAAAATTATCAAAATTCCCCAACAAATTTCTGATAATAATTCTTTATCTAATGCTATTGTTGTTGGTTTTTATGGAGATTTAGGTGCAGGAAAAACAGCTTTCATACAAGGTATAGCAAAAGCGTTGGGTGTAGAATCTCAGGTGGTGAGTCCTACGTTTGTGTTAGAAAAAATATATAAACTTAATGCGAGTATGCAGGAAAGATTTACACACCTTGTGCACATTGATGCGTATCGTATGGATGATCCAAAAGAACTTGTGCATATTGGCTGGCACGATCTTCTTAAAGATTCGCGAAACCTTATTTGTATTGAATGGCCAGAACGTGTTGCATCAGAAATGCCACAAAATCATATTCACATCACTTGTGGTTTCGTTGACGACACAACTCATACTTACGATATTCAATTATCATGACTTCTGCTATACAAAAAGAAAAAACGAAAACCCGCATCAGTGGTGAACAAAAAAAAGTTGTACTACTCGATGTGCATGCAATAATTCATCGCGCTTATCATGCGTTGCCTGATTTTTCATCTGCGAAAGGTGAGCCCACTGGTGCGCTTTATGGTTTGTGCACAATGCTTCTAAAAATCGCAGGTGAACTTTCTCCAGATTATGTAGTGGCGTGTTATGATCTTCCAGAAAAAACACATCGACACGAAGTGTACGAAGCGTACAAAGGTACACGTAAGAAAATTGACGATGCGCTTATTGCGCAGATTATACGTTCTCGAGATATTTTTACAGCGTTTAATATTCCTATCTATGCATGTCCGGGTTTTGAAGCAGATGATGTGCTTGGTACTATTGCAGAACATTTAAAAAAGGGGGACGCAACGGTGGGTGATGATAAAAAAGTTGATGTTAATGTAAGTGTGATTATTGCTTCTGGTGATATGGATACGCTTCAGCTTGTTGATGATAAAAAAGTGCAAGTTTACACTTTGCGAAAAGGAATTAAAGACACGGTGCTTTATGACGAAGAGGCGGTGTGTGAGCGTTTTGGTTTTGCGCCAATACTTTTGCCAGATTTTAAAGGACTTCGTGGAGACCCCTCAGATAATATTATTGGCATCAAAGGTATTGGAGAAAAAACCGCGACAACACTTATTACAACATTTGGCTCGATAGAAAAAATGTATGAGGCGCTTGCTAAAGGTGATGCGTCATTTAAAGAAGCTGGAATTACTCCGAGAATTATTGATTTGTTGCGAGCAGGAAAAGAAGAGGCGATGTTTTCAAAAACACTTGCAACGATTCGTCGTGATGCACCGATAGATTTTTCTTTGCCAGAACAAACATGGAAAGAATCGCTCTCGCAAAATGGCTCACATATTGCGATACTCAGTGCTCTTTTTGCAGAACTAGATTTTCGTTCAATGATGGGTCGTGTGGAAGAAGTGTTGCTTGGGAAAAAGCCTCTCAAGCAGAGCAGTTTGCTTGGTGTGGACAATGAGAGTGGATTGGGTGCGGCGGGAGCGGCAGAGGGCGTGGGCGTAAGCGCGGGCACGGTAGCGCTCCCGCCGCATGAACAAAAGCTTCTTTCTCTTGCCCTGTGGATTATTGATTCAAATATTTCAAATCCCACAACAGAAGATATTTTGCGCTTTGCACACACCGACTCACTCGTTGTCGCACAAAAAATGATTTTCTCCGAACTTGAAAAACGCGGTCTTTTGAAAGTATTTAAAGAAATTGAAGAGCCGCTCATTGCCGTGATAGATGGAATGCAAACTCGAGGGATAAAAGTAGATACGAAATATTTAAAAACACTTTCGCAGGAGTATCATGCACGTCTCAAAGATCTTGAGAAAAATATTTACAAAGAAGCGGGAGGGGAGTTTAATATCAACTCACCAAAACAAATGGGCGAGATTCTTTTCGATAAACTCGGCCTCTCTGTGAAAGGACAAAAGAAAACTGCGGGCGGTGCAAAATCTACGCGCGAAAGTGAGCTTGAAAAAATGATTGATATTCATCCAATCATCAAACACATTCTCACATATCGGATGCTTCAAAAACTCGTTTCTACATACATCGACACGTTACCCACAATGCTTGCGGAAGACGGACGCCTACACACCACCTTTGAACAAACAGGCACCACCACCGGCCGTATGTCTTCCAACAATCCCAACCTTCAAAATATTCCTATCAAAACAGAAGAAGGTCGTCGCATCCGAAATGCTTTTGTAAGCGAGCGAGGTTTCAAACTCGTCACCTTCGACTATTCTCAAATCGAACTTCGCATCGCAGCATTTCTTTCTGGCGATCAAAAACTAATTGAAATTTTTACATCCGGCGGAGACATTCATGAAGCGGTGGCGTCGCAAGTGTTTGGTGTACCGCGCGAAAAAGTGGATAGGGAAATGCGCCGCAGGGCGAAAGTTATCAACTTCGGCATTCTTTATGGTATGGGAGTAAATGCTTTGCGTGCAAATTTAAGTGAAGGCGTAGCAAAGGGTTCTGAAGTTTCCCGCGAAGAAGCGCAGCGTTTTTTTGACGAATATTTTAATACATTCACCGGTCTCGCACAGTATTTAGAAAATGTAAAAGCGAGCGCAAAAAAGACCGGCTACACAGAAACATTTTTCGGTCGTCGTAGATATTTTCCGCAGATAAAATCTAAGCTTCCATACATTGTGGCGGCAAATGAGCGCATGGCTATCAACGCTCCGATACAAGGCACAGCAGCGGATGTGATCAAGCTTTCTATGATTCACATTCACGACTACATTAAAAAAGAAGGTTTGGAGAACGATGTGTTTCTCTTGCTTCAGGTGCACGATGAACTTGTGTTTGAAATTCGTGAAGATGCTGTGAAAAAAGTGTTGCCGGAGCTTGAGCGTATTATGCAAAGCGTGCTTACTCCTACGCAAATGCGTGGCGTGCCTTTAAAAGTAAATGGTAAATTGGGGGACAATTGGGGCGAGACTGAAGAGATCAAATAATTTTTACACAATATTTATGCTCTACTTTCTCTACGGCACAGATTCAAAAAAAGCTCGCAACAAACTTCACGAGCTGCTCGAAACGCTTCAAAAGAAAAAACCGGATGCGAGCGTTTTTCGTATAGAAGCAGAGCAGTGGAACGCGGCACAATTTGAAGAATTGCTCAGCGGACAAGGACTTTTTTCAAACAAATATATTGTGGTACTTGATCGCGTGTTTGAAAATACGGAAGCAAAAGAATATATTGTAGACTCTCTAAAAAAAGTTGCGGAGTCTGACAATGTTTTTATTTTTATTGAAGGTAAGATAGACGTCGCGACGCTCAAGAAGATCGAAAAGCATGCACAGAAAACGCAGGAATTTGAAGAGAAAAAAAATGCGCCAGCCGCGCAAGCATTTAATATGTTTTCTCTCACCGATGCGTTTGGTACGCGCGATAAAAAAAAGTTGTGGGTGCTTTATCAGCAGGCAATTGCTTCGGGTGCACAGCCAGAAGAAATTCACGGCATTTTATTTTGGCAACTCAAAAGTATGATCGTGGCATCGGAAGCGGGGAGTGCTGAAGCTGCGGGCCTGAAGCCCTTTGTGTATCAAAAGTCGCGCGGGTTTGCTGCAAAATTTTCTCCTGCCGAACTACGCTCTATGTCCAGTGCTTTCATCGACATCTACCACAACGCTCGCCGCGGAATATGTGACATGGACATTGCGCTTGAGAAGTTTGTGTTGGGGTTATAGGACAATTTGAAATTACGTATTGTTGACTTATTTCTACCTCATGTTACCATCTTTGCTTGACGTGTTTTTGTGTTCGGGGGTTCATTTAACATCTTGGGAGTCTAGAATGCTTAGCTTGGTGATCGAAGTGAGTCATGAATTGTTTCTTCGCGTCGAGGAACTGACGAATGCTGTGGTGAGGGCGGTCGTTGAGGCAACCGGAATCAACGCCGCCGATCTGTGGTTTTTTGTGAAGGGACCACCTGAACAAGATCTGGCTCCAAATGGGGTCATGATCAAGACGAGCGGTTGGTCGCAACAAACAGATTGGCTACAACAGCTTGAAAGAGCTGTCACGAACGCAATCAGCGGGATGGGCTTTCAACCGCAAAGGGTTGCGATGTGTCATTCGGTGGCATTGCGAAGCACGCTTTTTTCCCACTGAATCGATCCGATGATCAAAAAACAAAAAACGTCCCGCCCGCAGAAGTCGCACGACTCTCGGGCGGCTTTTGTTTTGTAAATTAAAAAACTGCTAAAAGCAGTTTTTTTCTAGTCCGCCCACCAGGACTCGAACCTGGGACCAAGTGCTTAAAAGGCACCTGCTCTACCAACTGAGCTATAGGCGGATATCAAGAAAATATACCAGAATTGGGTTAAAAGTCTATATCTTACAGAGGAATATCCATTGCAAAACCACCAGCGCCAGAAAAAAGAAGAGAGCAAGCAATAATTATTGTAAAAATCGCAAGCCATTTTTCGTCGACACTGAGCGTGTCTTTGTGTGTTATTTTTTGCCACAACATGAATACCGTTAATACCATAACAACAAGCGACGCTATTTGTGTGTAAAATCCAACAATTATCATTATTCCGACAATTACAAAAATCCCAGCAATTGCGCGTTGTTTTTTGTTGTCTGTTTTTTTATATACAAACTGATATGTGTTTATTAAAAAAATACCAAGTATTACGCGCAACAAAAGAGGGGACAAAAAGGCGCCGAGAAAAAATAGGTCTGGAAATGGATTAAGCATGCACGTAGTATATCAGCCTGTGAAAATTATGAAAATAGTGTATGGTGTGAGCATGAAAAAAACAGTGAAAAATAAAACGCCAGTATATGTAATTCTCCACAATATTCGCAGTATCCATAATGTCGGTTCTGTTTTTCGCACAGCTGATGCGGCAGGAGTTTTAAAAATATTTCTTACAGGATATACACCTACACCACATGATCGTTTTGGTCGTATCAGAAAAGATCTTGCAAAAGTGGCTCTTGGTGCAGAAAATTCTGTGGAATGGGAATATGTGAAAAATCCAACAACACTTTTAAAGCGACTTAAGAAAGAAAAAATTCAGATTATTGCCGTGGAACAAAGTTCGCATGCAATAAATTACAAAAAAGTAAAAATAGATAATGGCGCCGGCGCGACCGCGTTTTTGTATGGAAACGAGGTCTCCGGTGTCGTGCCGGCGCTCCTCTCTCTGTGTGACACAATTGCCGAAATTCCAATGTTGGGCAAAAAAGAATCGCTTAATGTTTCTGTTGCAGTTGGTGTTACACTTTTTGGAATACTAGATCTTTAGTTTTAAAAATCGTAACTATACACATCTACAAGTCGGCCTTGAGCATCCCAAAGACGAAGTGTGTCTTTTTCTTTATACCAATACGGGAATTTACTATTTAGAAACAAACGCCACTCTGGTTTATAAAAATCTTTATCTTCAACATGCAGTCCGACACAAGCTCCGTACGACATTGTTTTTTCAATATATGCTTTGCAGTATGATGGCAAATTCGGTAATTTTTTTGGTGGAAGTTCACATCTAGAAAATGAATGAAGGTAGTCCATGCACTCATCGTTATCCTCTACTTTTTTTGGTAAAAAATCTTCATTTTCTGGAAGTGGACACTGAAGCGGAAGAGTGGGTGTAAAAAGATATTTTTCCTCATAATAACCCGTGCATAGATTTGTTCGAAAAGAAAAACTCATCGGTGATTTTCCTGATGAAAGAATAACTTTGTCACCCTTTTTTAAAATCATTGTTTGTACTGGTAAAATTTCAGGAAAAGGGGATGCAGTACCAATAACTGCTTTATTTCCGGTTGTATCACTTGTAATAGTCCAACCCGTAAACACAATCGGATCTCTAAAAGATGATTTGATTGTTATGTATTCTGATCCGGCAAACGTTCCGGGGTTTTTTATTCCAATAATTCCTACATAATTTTTATATGGTGAGACAGCGCCAAAATTTGTTGTTTGTGCACCCAACACTTCTCCTTTTGTGCTTTGTGAACTGGATGTTTTTGAGTTAGTTTTTTTTGTAGACGTAAAGAGCTTACCGTCTTGATAGAGTGTCATGATTATTGCAATAGCAATAATTGTTGTGAGTATAAATGGTCCACCGTTTTTCATATTGTATATTTTTTTTGATGTGTATCGCAGAAATGTGCACTTCGACCGCCAACTATTTTGCGCTCTATTTTGCCTGTACAACCACGCTTACGACACAGTTCGTTTTTCCGTCGATATACGTTGTGTTCATTTTGAAATTTTCCCATTTCTCCATGAATATTTCGATAATCAGACATTGAGTCGCCACCGAAATCGATGCCTTTGGCGAGCACTTTTTGAGTAAAACGATGCATTATCCTAAGAGCCTGGTCGGGAATAGCCTTGACGAATGTTTCTGGATGAACACCACTATACCACAATATTTCATCTGAGTAAATATTACCAATACCAGAAATTAGTGTTTGGTCCATAAGAACTGTCTTTATTTTTCCTTTAGGTTTTTTGTATAAACGATTTTTGAAAATGGAAAATGTAAATTTTTTGTCGGTAGGTTCGGGTCCAAGTTCACGAAGGTCAACAGACTGCGCAAGCGTGTCGGTGGAAAGTAGTGTTACCTTTGCAAATTTACGTGTGTCAGAAAGAGCAACGTGTTTTTTGTTTGAGAGAATAATTACAAAATGTACTCGTGCATTAAATGGGTCGTCGCGCAGTGGCCCAGCGTGTTTAGCAATCCAAGTTTTTTCATTTTTTTCATACTGTCCAAAAAGTAGGTGGCCGGTCATTTTCATATGCACTAAAATGGTGTGATTTCCTTCCAGATGTATGAGTACGTTTTTACCACGTCTTCCAACAGATAAGATTTTTTTACCACACACCGCTTTTCGAAAACTTTTAAAAAAAGTTGGATTTTTTATATTTTTTTTACCAATATAAAAACTACTATTGTAGTCTGTCCAAACATCTACAATTTTTAGATTGGGCAAGACATTTTGCAAGCCTGTGGCAGTGGTGTGTACTTCTGGTAGTTCTGGCATAGTGAGGATTATATCCTACCGCATGTTATACTTTTTGCCATGAAACGTACCATTTTTCTGATTATCGCTCTTTCTTTGTTTGGTTTTATGATATACACCGGCAAAGCTGATGCTCCAGTGCTCGACGCAAAAATACAACAAACACAACAAGAAAAAATTAAAGTTCTTATTGTGGTGGGACATGACAATGTGGTGTGGGGTGCGAAGTTTGGAGCGCTTAAAGAGGTTGTCCTCAATAGAATTTTAGGGCAATATCTTTTTGAACTTCTTTCTTCAGATCCTCTTTTTGAACCCACAATTACTCAGCGTGATGGTAAATATATTCCGGAGCTTGCAGATTTCTTTGATACACAAGAAGAAAAAATACATAAATATCGTGCAGAGCTTAAGCAAACATTTATTAAAAAAGAAGAGCCGGGCGACGTTGATGATATCAAACACAACAAAGTGACTGAGGGTGTGGCTCAGGTACTTTACGGTACCAATATGTGGGCACAAGAAAAAAATTTTGATCTCATCTTGCACGTACATTTTAATGATTATCCTGGTCGACCACGTACAAGTGCAGGAAAATATTTTGGCTTCGCTGTGTATGTACCAGATCACACGTTGCAAAATGCGCAGAAAAGTATTGAGCTTGGAAAAGTACTTCACAAAACTCTTGCAGAATATCAACCAGAAAGTAATTTATTTATTGAAAAAGTGGGTGTGATAGAAAGTGAAGATTTGATCGCACTCGGCGCAAAAAATAGTTTGAGTATTCCAGCGGTACTTATTGAGTATGCGTATATTGCTGAATCACGACTTAATGATGAGCGACGAGAAGGGGAGTTGCGCGCGATGGCAAAGCAAACTTATGATGGGCTGAAGGAGTTTTATCAGAAGTAGGACAAAAAACCAAAACATGTGTTGAGAAGAGAAAAATAAAAACAGTGGTGTGTCTCGCGATACGCGTCAATCGCTGCTGCGATTGCTGCTCCGCTCGGCGCCGTCGCGCCTGCGCGAGTTCGCTTAACACACCACTGTTTTTATTTTTCTAACATCTTTCGCAACTCCTCTTCTGCTACTGCGCGATCACTCCACGGTTCTTTTGTTCCACCTGCGCGCATGATATATGGATCAGTTCCTTTTCCAGTAATAAGTATAGCGTCACCGGCGCGCGCTTTGGAAATAGCTTTTGCAATAGCTTGTCTGCGATCCATAATGATTTCACAGGGTTTTTCAACAATTGCCTTTTTCATTTCCTCCACAATGCTTAAAGGATCATCATCGTAAGGATCTTCGTCGGTAAGAATAATTTCATCACAATATGAGTCGGCGATTTGTGCCATTTCTGGTCTTTTCCAAGTATCACGTCCACCACCGGTATTACCAAGTACACATATTTTTCGTTGAGTAGGAAATGCTTGGTAAAGCTTTTCAAGAGAGTCTGCGGTGTGTGCATAGTCGACAATAACATCAAAATTTTGTCCCATCTCGACACGTTCAACACGCCCTTTGATTGGCGCAATATGTGAAAGTGCACGGGCGATTGTTTCAACAGGAATTCCCATTGCGTGTGTTACTGTTGCTGCAGCAAGAGCATTGTATATATTAAAAAGTCCCGTGAGCGGCATGAAAATTTTTGTACCATGAAATGTGAATGTAACAGAATGTTGATTTTCTTTGTTATCAAGCGTATACGGTTTTGCGTCATTAATTGAAAATGGAACAGTGTGTTTTATTTTTGGTAAAGAAAGATAAAATGTGGATTCGCTATCGTCAAGATTTGCTACCATCCACGTTTCTTTATGCGAACGAGTAAGTGCTAAAGCGATAGACCTTTTTGCGTCACGGTATTTTTCAAACGAACCATGTGACTCAATATGTTCTGGCGAAAGATTATTGAATATAAGTGCATTAAGTTCTATGCCGTGATGACGATATTGTCTCGCACCCTCAGAGGTTATTTCTATTACTGCATGAGTACACTGAGCATTTACTGCTTCCCGTAAAAAATTTTGCATAAAAAAGCGTCCCGGCATCGACATTTTATACATATTCGGACGACTTTTTTCGGCAATTTTAAAACGAATAGTATTTGAAAGCGCAGTTTTTTTGCCCGCTTCTTCTAGTATTGCGTTGATAAGTTCTGTCGTACTAGATTTTCCTTTTGTGCCCGTAACACCTATTACTATAAGTTTTTTTGAAGGAAAGCCGTTGAGTATTGTGCCTGTGTATGCAAGAAGTATGTGATATGCAGGTTGAAAAAAATTAAACATTGGTTTAGGAATAATTTTTTTAAGAAATGAAAACATTGTGGTTTTTATTACATTTTTGAACCCAAAATTTTTAATGCCTCTTTTACTCGTGCGCCAGTATTTTTAATTTCTTTAGAAACTTTTTGCAAAGTTTCCCTCGCTTCATTTTGTGAATACCCAAGAGATTTAAGTGCTTCTATTACGTCTGAATCTTTTTTAAAATTTTCTGCACCGGCACCGGTTGCATCCATTCCCTCAAATTTTCCTCTAAGTTCACGCACAATTTTTTCAGCTATTTTTTTACCGACACCGGAAACTTTTGTAAGGTAGGCGGTTTCTCCTGAAGATATTGCCATACGCACAGTTTCAGGAAGCACCACCGCAAGTACACCGATAGCTGTTTTTGGTCCAATACCAGAGACAGTAATTAGCATCTCAAAAAGATCGAGATCTTCTTTGCTCTCAAAACCATATAAATCAAGGGCGTTTTCTCTTACAGCAAGATGAGTCCAAAGAGTAATTTTATTACCTTCCCGCGCATTATCGAGTATCGACGGGGTGGTGGCTACTTTATATCCCACACCAGCCACATTTACCACAATATGACGTATATCTTTGTATAACACCACCCCTCGAATTTGAGAAATCATGGCTGTATGATAACAGAATTTGCCTTTTTGAGCGATATTTGCTACGATGCTTTGACATACAAAATACATTTATGCCAATTACATCATCAGCAAAAAAGGCACTTCGAAATTCTGCGCGTAAGCGAGTTTTTAATACACGCAAAAAAGACTCTCTTCAGAGTGCTCTTAAAAAACTTCGCAAGCTTGTTTTAGAAAAAAACAAAACAGAAGCGCAGAAACAAATGATTTTAATTCAAAAAACCTTAGATAAATCTGCAAAAACAGGTTTAATCAAAAAGAATACCGCCTCAAGAAAAAAATCTCGTTTGGTTGCGATGATCAAGAAAATAGCATAGATTGTCACAAAAAATCCCACACTGTTGTGTGGGATTTTTTGTTATAGTTTTTGGATTTCTTTTAGATCGTGATCTGGGGCGTAGAGAATTACCAATCCTATAATTATTCCACCAAGTCCTGTTAAAAAATGTGAACCTCCGAAAAACCAAATATCGATAGAATCAAGAACGTGCCACACACCTCTCCAAATGAGCACAAGACCCAAAATAATACTTAAATTTTTTGCTAAATACACCAACGTCAACTTTTTTTGATACCCCATATTATTCATATGTTTAAAATCCTATCATAATACAAAAACCTAAGCCACCACCCCAAAAAGTGCTCTCAGTAGGAATCGGACCTACATCGCAAGCTCCGCAAGCTCGCATTCTATCCATTGAACTATGAGAGCAAAAATATGTTCACGTTTTATCTATAGGAACACAAGCAGGGTATCACGAAAAAGTTAAAAACCCAAATACTCCATGAGTTTTTGTAGGAGTGGCTCATGGTGTTCTTTTTCTGCAAGATGTTGAATTATCGTGTTTCGTATTTCTGTTGCGTCTGCCGTACCAAGTTCTATTACAATGAGTGGCATAAAAAAACGTTTTGAATCAATAAGAAGTGTGTGCTCAAATTTATTTACCCAAAATGATTCGAGAGCTGAATATGGATATAAAACATCGCCGAGGGTAATACCTAAATCATCAATTCTCATATTAAGAAGGCGGGGAGCGCGTGCGGCGTGAATGGCGAGTGTGGTGGTTGCTACAAGAATAAAAATTCCAAAAACTACATTGTGTAAAATTATAGCCGTTGCCGTTAGAGATACAGCCACAATACCCACTGCCCAAAACCAATCAGAATTTTTTTCTTCATGATGATGTTCAAATGCTTGCCACTCTATGATAGAAGTTTCCATGTGTACATTGTAGCTAAAATGATTTGGTTCTACAAGGTAAATAAAAGACCCCAAATCTTTTCCGAACGAGTTAGCGAAGCGCTTTAGAGAGGAAGAGATTTAGGGTCTTTTATTTATTATGTAGTAAGTTTTAAAAAGAAAAACCGTCATGCACCCCACTTGGGATACATGACGGTAGGAGTTGCAACCCTCGTAACAGACGAGGTCGCGATGGTGGTTTCGTTTGCCGTTTTTAGGCGGCGACTGAATTGCTCTTCTTCTTGCCAAGCACTGCCGCAATTTGATGCGGCGGTGGCAAGTACATCCACGGAGCTTGCTGGAATCCACGCATGTCGTCCGTAATGACTCGCGTGTTTTCGAGTGACCCAATGTCGGCTACCCAAAGGATACCGCGTTCGTCTGTGATCCCGAAAACCCCAGAGCTTTCGTCCAGCTTATACAGGAATGGTTCCTGTTTTTCAACCCATCTTTCTGGAGAAATTGGATCGTACGGGTCGGACGGCATGGGCCAACCCAAAGCGGGGATAAAACCACGCTGGATCAGTGTTGTTGAAATTGGCATGACGACCTGACAAGGTGAGCGCATGTTCATCGTCGCCTCCGTGCGAAGGTGCGTATCTAGGAACAATTCCCAGACATCTGATATAGACTGTATCATAATAACAAAACCATGTCAAGAACATCATTGCTAGGCATTCACGTGTGATTCAATGCTCCGTATTTCTTTGTGAATCATTAAACCTTCGCTGTTTATGTCGTATATTATTACTCCACCAAAGGGCATTTCTATGTGTGCTATATCTTCTTCAGAAATTTGCTCTATGTATTTAATAAGAGCGCGCAGTGAGTTGCCGTGAGCGACCACTAGAATGGTTTCGCCATTAAGTAAAAGTGGAAGAATTGTGTTTTTGTAATATGGGACAACGCGTTCATAAACTATTTTCAATGTTTCGCCGTTTGGTACTGGATAATCCCAGTCGCGTCTCATTTTTTCGAATTTTTCTGGTCCAAGAATTTTTTCCATCTCCCATTTATTTTTTCCTGTGTAGTCACCATAGCTTCGTTCGTTTAGAGCGCCGTGCCTAGTGATAGGTAAGTCGATACAAATACCATCTTCCATGCAAAATAAAGTTTCAAGAGAGCGTATTTGCATAGACGCAAAAGCTTGGGTAATGGGAAGATCTTTTATTAGTCCTCCCATTTTTTTTGACATTTCAAAACCATAAGGACTGAGCCCAACATTCATTGACCCCGTCCATTTCCCAAGTTTATTCCATTCTGATTCATGGTGGCGTGCTATCACAAGTTTTCCAATCATGTTTGTATTATATACAAAAAAAAATTTATGAAAAACAAAAACAGCCTGTAAGGACTGTTTTTGTAATGTACGTGTTATGTAAACGGGGGATTATGAAAGGTGTTTTGAAACGAGTTTTGTCATTTCAAACATATCCACAACCGCCTTTCCACCAAACACTTTCTTGAGGTTTTCGTCAGCCATGATATTTCGTTTTTTAGCTGGATCCTGAAGATTATTTTTCTTGATGTATACCCAAAGCGCTTTCACAACTTCTGATCGAGGCATTGGCCCCGCGCCAACTACAGCAGCAAGCTCTGAGCTTACGTTAAGTGGCTTCATAAATGCAGAATTCTTTTTTTCCATATATATTTATTAATCTGTTAAGACTCGGGCTCTATTGTACCAGAAGATTGTTTTTATGTCTTCTAGGAGAGAAAGGTGCTGGGGAGATTTTTTTGGATTCAAAATGCGATTTCGAATTTTGGCGGAGGAGGTGAGATTCGAACTCACGGGACCCTTACGAGCCCTCTAGTTTTCAAGACTAGTGCATTCGACCACTCTGCCACTCCTCCAAAACGTTTTGCAACGTTGGTCTTTGTTGTTGAATCGAAACAGTATTTTAAAGCGATTTATCTTCTGTTTCAGACACCACTGTATATTTTTTTGCGATGAAATACAAGTAAATAATGTCTAAAATACCAATAGTATTAAGAACGAGAATGATAATAAACCAGCGAGTGTGCGAGAGGCGAGCGGCTTTCCATAGTGCCAAACCCTTCCAAAAAAGTGTCCAAACAATAAATATTATAAACACAACCGGATGATTGTTGAGAAAATTTTGTATTTGTGCGAAGTTTTCGTTGATCATAGTTTAGATATTATAACAAAAAGCATAATTAAGAACTAATGCAATAGGCCCACTCCTATGGTACGCTAAAAAGTAATGAGATATATGGGTATTGATTATGGTAAGAAACGTGTGGGCGTAGCTCTTTCAAATGAGAGTAATGAATTTGCTTTGCCGCATAGCATTATTCAAAATAATGTTGGCATGTCGACACTTGTGGAAAAAGTATGCGAGATTTGTCGGAGGGAACATGTGACTGATGTGGTGATAGGAGAATCGAAAGATTATTCCGGAAAAGAAAATCCAATTATGAAAGACATTTGGGTGTTTGCTGATGCGCTTGAGGTGGCGCTTTCAGAAGAATCTTTAAATGGTGAGCGAGTAAAGATACATTATGAGCCAGAATTTATGACAAGTGCGGAGGCGGAGCGTGTGGTGTTTCGACGTCAAGATAAAAATATGGAACGCACAGGAGTGAAACCAAACAATAAAGAAGTGAAAAACGAAATGCTCGACGCGTCGGCGGCAGCACTTATTTTGAAACATTTTTTGGAACGAAAGAAATAACCGAGTAAAAAAAGAAATATAAATATATGGAAGAACAAAAAGAAAGTGTAGTGCGCAATATAATTGGTATCGATGATGTAAAAAAAGTAGAAATGACTGCGGGGAAAATTTTAAGTGCAGAAAAAATTCCTGATACGGATAAACTTTTACGACTTATGGTGGATGTGGGGGAGGGCGCGCCGCGGCAGATAGTGTCCGGTATTGCACTCCACTTTCCGGACGCCGCGGCGCTAACAGGCAAGACATGTATGTTTTTTACAAACCTAGAACCACGCACCATAAAAGGTTTTGAAAGTAACGGTATGATTGTGGCGCTTTCCACAGACACAGCTTTTTCTCTTCTCGAATTACCAGATTCTATTGCGCCTGGTACAAAAGCGAAATAAAAGACTTTCACTTGCTGCGCTGCGTGGTGTATAATAAAGCTCAATGAGCAAGAGTTTTTTTGATTTTTTTCCTCCACCACGATTTTTACAAATGCCGTCAGTGGGTTTTTCTGTGTCGGACACACATTTACGTTTTGTGTCTCTTGAAAAACACGGCGAGAGTTTTGTGCTTGGTACTCATATAGAACGTGAATTGCCCGCACAAGTTGTAAGTGCTGGTTATGTGCATCAACCCGAGCAAATTATTGCAATTCTCGTTGAACTTAAGAAAGCTCACAAGCTTCAGTTTGTGAAAGCAACAATTCCTGAAGAAAAGGCTTTTGTTTTTCGTACGCAAATTCCAGAGGTGGCGCCAGAAGAAATGCGAAGCAGTATTGAATTCACTATTGAAGAAAATGTGCCGATGAAATTAGAAGATGTTGAATTTGATTTTACCGTTGTTCCAAACAAAAATTCTGAACAAGGACATATTGATGTTGCTGTTTCTGTGGTGCCAAAAAAAGTTGTGGAAACATATTTAGAACTTTTTACTAAAGCAGGACTCACTGTTTTATCTTTTGAACTCGAGTCTCAGGCTATTGCTCGTGCGGTTGTTGAGAAAAATGACACTGATTCATACCTCGTCTTAAACTTAGAGCGTGCAAAAACAGGTTTTTATATCACTACTGGAGACGCGGTGCAATTTACTTCAACAATGACAATAACCCCAGACGACATGACTAGTTTGTGTGAAGAGATAACCAAAATATATTGGCACGCTCATGGAGAAAAGAAAGAAAAAAATGGACTAACCATTTCAAAAATTTTGCTGTGTGGTGAGGGTGCAACAAAAGAGGGTGTAAGAGAGGGGATTTCAAATACTGTTGGTATTGAGGTTGAGATCGCGAATGTGTGGAAAAATGTATTTGTTTTTGATAAATATGTTCCAGATATAACCCTTAAAGAATCATTTGGTTTTGCTGCGGCGATTGGTTTAGTGTTACCTTCACGTAAAGAATTATGACAAATTTATTACCACAACAAGAGCAAGTAAATATTAAAAAAGAGTATAAACACCGACGCCTCGTGGTGATTTTTTCTGCGTTGGTGGTGATGTTTGTGGTGTCGGCTGGTTTTTTGGTTCCGTCATTCATGCTTTCAAATGTTAAGTTGCGAGAAGTTTCTTTTGATGCAGAACAAGCTCGTAGAGCAAGTGAAGATTTACAAAAAACAAAAAGCGTTTCGAGCGCTCTTTTGAAAGATGCAGAAAAAAAACTCTCACTTCTTATTGTTGATAAAAATAAGAATAAAAATGATGCAAGTGATGTAATTCGTCTTGTAACAGATAATAAAAGCGATCGTGTTCGTATTCAGTCAATAACCTATGAAATGGGAAAAGATAAAATTGCGGGTAAAATGACGGTTGCTGGTATTGCAAAAGATCGTGATAGTCTTACGGAATTTGTAAAAATACTAGAATCTCAAAAATTATTTACAAAGGTCGATTTGCCGGTTTCAAATTTTGCAAAAGACAAAGATATTAATTTTTCAATTAGTATTTCTGGCACATTTTAATTTATGAAAATTTCAATTAAAAAATCTTTTTTGATCTCAGCTGTTGTTGTTTTGTTTGTTATTTCTGGTTACGTCACTTTCTTTTTGATAATAAAACATAAAAATGAACAAGTGTCTCTTTTTTCACAAGAAATAGAGTTGTATACAAATCGTGAAAACTCTATACGCAATGCAGACAAGATCGCCGAAGATTTTAAAGAAGACATTGAAAAACTTAATTCATATTTTTTAACAGAAGATAATGTAGTTTCTTTTATTGAAACAATAGAAGATTTTGGTCAAAAAAGTGATGTAGAAATAAAAATAGGGTCGGTAGATGTGGCTCAACCAAATTCTAAAAAATCAACCGACTCAACACTTACCTTGCGTGTTGATGCAAAGGGTTCGTGGA
This sequence comes from uncultured Candidatus Saccharibacteria bacterium, assembly GCA_964407105.1. Taxonomy (GTDB): domain Bacteria; phylum Patescibacteriota; class Minisyncoccia; order Phycocordibacterales; family CALRHW01; genus SICJ01. The sequence continues at coordinate 233,740 of CAYOUG010000001.1, forward strand.
GTAGCGTTCTTACTTTTATGGAATATATTGAAAACACCACCTACAGTATTGATTTAAACAAAGTGGCCCTCAGTAGCGTTTCATCGGTAGTACCGTTTTTTGGAACAAAAGATGTATCAATATCAAAAGACACGCCACAATGGAATGCGTCTTTTGAATTGAGTGTCTTCACAATTCAATAATATAAATTATATGAAAATTCCTCTTTCAAAATTATTTAAAAAAGTAACTGCAAAAAAACACCGTGTTGCGCATGGTTTGTATAATCCGGTCCATGATTGGAAAATAGTTCTTATATTTTTTGTTTTTATTGCAATTATTCTTGCTGGTTTGAGTGGATATTTGTTTTTGAAAATCAATAGAGGCGAGATTTTTATTACTCAAAAACATGATACTCAAACGGTAAGTGTTTTGAATGTAAAATTATTGGAAAAAACGGTCGGTGAGTTTGAAGAAAAAAAAGCACATCTCCTTGAGCTTGAAACAGAAAAGGTAATAGCGTCTGACCCATCAATATAAAACCCCGCTTTTTTAAGCGGAGTTTGTTTTTTGATAACCAACGAAATCTAATCGGCGTCACCAGCTTCTCCACTAGCGCCACCATAAGATGTTCTGTGTTTGGTTGCGCCGTTGTGTTCTACAAACATTGTTATGTTTTGTGTGTGAGTTAGGGTGTGTTCACCACTTTTTGGATGGTGACTGTTCATCGAACACAATTTTCCTCCCTGTACACAGTCTGGACAAAAGGCGTGATTTTGTTTGACGGTGATATGACGAGCCGCGATCACTCTCTGGCAACCACAACAAGCTATCGCCTCAAAACGGATAAGCGCGCCAGTTTCTTCAAATCCGTCTCTTTCTGGACTCCATGGGTTTTCCGTCGTTTCGTTTTGCATTGTTCGGTGGAGATGTGTGGACACGTTGCCTCACTTTCTTTGACTGGTGTTTGGGTGGATGCGAATCTAGTAATTGATATTATGCTTATGAAATGAAAAAGCAAGGAACAATTGGAATATTTTCAAATTTCCAGTACTATGACATCTATGCTCTTGTAGTTCAATGGATAGAACACCGGACTTCTAAGCCGGTTATGTAGGTTCGATTCCTACCAGGAGCACATTGGAAAAGTCTTTGGTGCGCGATGAGGGACTCGAACCCCCGACCTTATCAGTGTAAATGATCTGCTCTACCAACTGAGCTAATCGCGCATATCACGATCGTTCGTGTATGGGGCTAAGAATAAACTATTCAAACGTTTTTTTCAACTTTTTAAGCAAATCGGCGTTGTGTTATGATGCTTATTAAGAAAACATATTATTAGTCCATACATTTAACCCATATTTATATGTCAGATATAGCAGGAAAGGTTAGGGATTTAACTAGAGAATTGCAGCAACATCAATCGCAGGTAATGCAGTCGGATCAGCTTTTACGAGAACTTGAAGAAAAAACACGAACATTGCCACGTGAAATTGAAGAAATGAAACGCACACTTAATTCAAAAGAACGTGAACTTCGAGATATTGAAAACCAAAAACGAAAAGTAGAAGAAGAAAAGAAAAAAGCGGAGCGTGAAGAAAAAGAAATAGAACGAGAGCTTGATGATTTCAAGCGACAGCTTGAAAATATGGAAAAAGAAAATCGACACAAAAAATCTATTTAAAATTGCAGAAAAATTCTGATTATGAATCTTCCAATAATTTTTCAAAATAAAAACTACGTCATTGTAAACAAGCCCGCCGGGCTTGTTGTGCATTATGATGGAAAAACAAAAGAGCCTAATGTTACAGATTGGGTAATTGAGAATTTTCCGCAAGCATCTGAAGTAGGAGAGCCAACTACACTTTCTTCTGGGGAAATTATTAAACGTCCCGGAATTGTGCATCGTATTGATCGAGATACGTCTGGAGCTCTTGTGATCGCTCTTACACAGGAAGCATTTTTACATCTAAAAACACATTTTCAATCTCGTGAAGTAAAAAAAACATATCATGCGTTTGTGTATGGAAATGTAAAAAAAGATGAAGATACAATTGATCGTCCGATTGGGCGAAGCAAAAAAGATTTTCGTTTGTGGTCGGCACAACGTTTTGCTCGTGGTGAACTTCGTGAGGCGATAACAGATTTTACGGTACTTGCTCGTGGGCGGGGAAGTGTTGGTACACCAAAACCAGGCGATGAAGTGACTTTTTTGGAAGCAAAACCTCACACTGGCCGAACACACCAAATTCGCGTGCACTTTAAAGCAATAAACCATCCAGTAATTTGCGACAAGCTTTATGCTCCAAAACGTGATTCACTTTTGGGTTTCAAACGTCTCGCTCTGCATGCGCGATCTATTGAATTCAAAGATTTAGATGGCAAAGTAATTTCTGCAATCGCTCTATATCCAGAGGATTTTGAACGAGCAGTTAAATTGCTTGCTAAAGCGTAGCCTGTGTGCTACATTAATCGCTACTATGAATAGTCACAATATGACAGTTTCTCCGGTTGTTGCCGAGCGAAAAAAGCTTGATGTGCGATCAGGAGATACAGTAAAAGTTTGGCAGAAAATTCAAGAAAAAGGTAAAACCCGTCTTCAGGTGTTTGATGGTATTGTGCTTGCTGTAAAACACGGAAAAGAAGCTGGTGGTACTTTTACAGTACGAAAAGTTGCATCGGGTGTGGGTGTTGAGAAAATTTTTCCAATCTATTCTCCAATGATAGATAAAATTGAAGTGATAAAACGAGTAAAGGTAAGAAGTAGCAAGCTTTATCATATTCGAGAACAGGCAGCAAAAGAAATAAAGCGTCAAATGAGAAACGCTAGGGTGATGAAACCAGAAGCAGAGGATGTCGTGGCGGAAGAAGTTTTTTCAGAAGATCTTTCTGTAAAAGCGGTTCCAAATCTTGATTAATTAAAAAAAACGGCACCTAGCCGTTTTTTTGTTCAGGTGTTTTTTATAAATTATACTTGAAAATAAAGGGTAAATACGGCATAATAACGGAACGGTTTTTAGATAAAAACGTATGCGCGGGTGGCGAAACTGGTAGACGTTTACGCTTGAGGTGCGTAAGCCCGTAAGGGCGTGGAGGTTCAACTCCTCTCCCGCGCACAGTGCTCGCATCTGAAAAGATGCGTATATGGTGGCTATGGTGTAGCGGTAGCACACGAGCTTGTGGAGCTCTTAGTTCGGGTTCAACTCCCGATAGTCACCCCAAAATTTGACGTATATACTATTTTACTCTCTAATAAAAAGATTAGGTATTTTGAAGTATAATATATTGTGGCTGGCATACTTAAAAGCTGATTTGTTTATCAGCGGTGTGCCTCGCGGTATGTCTTATAGAAAGTGAGATGTAGTCATGAGTAGTTCATTACAGGAAGAGAAAGTGACTTATCAAAAGTCTACCAAATCTCTTGAGAAGATCAAACAGTTGGTGGCGCAGATTGATCTTGGTCCAATCAAGTTCAAGCTCATGGACACCGATGAGGGTGAGGGTTGGTCGCGAGACAAAGTTGAGAGTGTGGAAAAGGCTTATCGGCGTTTCCTCATTCTTACAACCACCTCTGGTCGTGCCATTATCCCAACGAAGGAGATTGATGCTTTCTGGCATCAGCATATTCTGGACACCCAGAAGTACGCTGAAGATTGTCAGCGAGCGTTCGGATTCTTCCTTCATCATTTTCCATACATTGGTTTGAGGGGAAATGAGGATCGTTTGATGCTCGGACGCCTTTTCAAAGAGACGAGCGAGCTCTACGAGAAGATGTTTGGTGAACCCTATGGCGCCGATGCTCAGGATTGCGAGAACTGTGGAAATTGCACAGCTTCGTGTGGTGTTGGTGATCACAGCTCCAGGGATCGGATCCGTCCGACTGTGCAGCCACTTGCAGTCTGATAGTTACAGGTGGCCAGCACTATTACACAGGTACTTCTCTTCGGAGCGGTACCTGTTTTTTTATATAGATATAGTTCACTTAAATATTATTGATTGCTATAATAATTTCATAGTAGTTTATCAATAATTTTATTGGATTATGTCAAATGAAAAAAAGATAGAGTGGATTTTAAGAATAGGTGTGGCAGGTGAATTTTTGGGTCATGGAATGTTTGCGATAGCGGGCAAGGCAGATTGGATTAAGTGGGTCCAAGAACTTTCAGGGCTCAGTTTATCATCAGCAACAACCGCTATTCTTGTTATTGGTGTTATGGATGTTTTGCTCGCAATCCTTGTGTTGGTAAAACCAATGCGCCCACTTTTCCTTTGGATGGCATTTTGGGGATTTTGGACAGCTCTCGTGCGCCCACTTGTAGGTCAACCGATTTGGGATTTTGTTGAAAGATGGGCAAATTGGGCAGCGCCTCTAGCGCTTTATTTCTTGTTTAAGTCACAAAAGTAGAAAAATTGAAAAAAACCTGTTATCGACACACTGTCGATAACAGGTTTTTTTCTTTTCTGAGTACTGTATAATATATGCAGTAACAATTTAAATCACAGGTTAATTTTAAAAAATTATGAATTATTCAAAAACATATTTTAATATTATTTTGGTTGTTTTGGTGATGGTGTGTACTATTCCTGCATTTGCTCAAGCAGAATCTTCCTCGTGTGATTTTTCTAGAGATTTAGAGGTTGGTGCGGTTGGTGAAGACGTGCGTTGTATGCAAAAGTATCTAAACAATCAAGGATTCAAAATTGCTGAAACAGGTATAGGTTCTCCTGGAAACGAAACAAATATGTTTGGTGAACTTACAAAAGAGGCTGTAAAAAAATGGCAGGCCGCAAACTCAATAAACACAACTGGTAATTTCGGTCCACTTTCTCGGGCAAAATTTCTAGAAAAAATAGCCGCTGCGCTTACATCTCAAATCTCCTCAATGGGAGGTAGTGTGCTCGGTGCTTCTACTGTTTCTGTGTCAGCTACACCAACAATTGTTATCCCAACTGTTTCTAATGAAGAAAAAGAAGCACGATCAAGTATTTCAGAAGCACTTGATAAACTTGAGGAAGCACAAAACGCAGTAGATGACACAGACGATCAAAATCTTGCTGAAGATGGACAAGACACTATTGATGACGCAAAAAAAGATTTATTTAAAGCGTTTCAAGCATACGTCGATAAAGATTTTGTTGAAATGAAAAAGCGCGCAGAAGATGCGATTGATTCTTTAAAAGAAGTAATTTCTGATATCAGTGGAAATGAAGATGACGCGCAAGAAGCAATTGATGATGCTCAAAAAACTATTAATGATGCAGAAGATGAAATCAATAGCGCTGACGATGACGGAGATGATGTACATGATGCCAACGACCTTCTTGATGATGCGAAAGACAAACTTGATGATGCAGAAAACGCTTTTGATGATGGAGAATACGACAAAGCAGAAAGTCTTGCAAAACAGGCAGAAAATTTGGCAGATGATGCGGTAGATGCTATCGGCAACTAACTTTTTAGTGAGAGGTTGGTTTACTTGACAGAATGTTTTATGGGTGTAGGGTTGTGTCAGATCTCCCTATTTCTCCTCCTTGTTCCTCTCTGAGTCGCCAACACATCATTTTTGGGTGATAGAGTTCCACCCAGAAATGCTCTGTGTTGGCGATTTTTCTATATATTTTTTTGCTTTTTTTGTATACTGTCGCTATGACAACACACATTACTTTAATAACAAAACCTCAAAAAGACTATGAGCTCATAGATTGTGGTGATGGTGAAAAACTCGAACGATACGGGAATTTTTTACTTGCGCGACCAGATCCGCAGGCTCTTTGGAATAAAAACAAACCAAAGATGTGGGTTGGTGTTGATGGTGTTTTTATACGAAATGCACAAAAAGCATCTTGGAAAATAAAAGATGGTGTACCGGAAAGTTGGAAAATAAATCTCGCTGATCTTTTTTTTGTTATTTCTCCCACAGCTTTTAAACACACCGGTGTTTTTCCAGAACAGGAAAGTAATTGGAGGTGGTTGGGTGAACAAATTGAACAAGAACAAAAGCTGCGCAACAAAAAAAAAGCAACTGATGCAAGTGTCGTTGTGGCGCCCGTCTCAGTCCTAAATCTTTTTGGATATACTGGAGGCGCTACTTTAGCTTCTGCACGCGCCGGAGCACACGTGGTTCATGTAGATAGTTCAAAAAGCGCAATTTCATGGGCGCGAGACAACGCCACAGCTTCCGGCCTTTCTGATAAACCTATTCGTTGGATTTTGGACGATGTGCGAAAATTTGTTGCGCGTGAAATTAAGCGTGGTAGTCGATATGACGGTATTATTTTAGATCCACCGTCTTTTGGTCACGGTACAAAAAAGGAATTGTGGAAAATTGAAAAAGATTTACAGGAACTTCTTTTGATGTGTAAAAAAATTCTTTCAGATAAACCGCTTTTTTTTCTTATGAATGGATATGCTGCTGGTTATTCAGCTACTACGTATGGCAACAATATTTCAGATATTATGAAAGATTATGATGGAAAAATGGAAATTGGTGAACTTGCAATTGAAGAATCACAAACGGGGCGTTTGTTGCCGTGTGGTATTTTTGCTCGATGGTCTAAATTTTAGTCATTTTGTGCGTGATATAATAGCTCCATGAGTATTAAAACAGCTATTATTATTTTTGTTGTTGCATGTTTGGTTCTTGTTGGTTCGGTCACCATGTTTATATTTCGCGTTCCAAAAGAAAATACAGAGTATCGTAGCGCAATGGAGACAACTGTTTCTCAAGAGGTCGCCACTCAGGCACAACAAAAAGAAAAAGATTTAAACAAAACAACAAAAACAGAAAATATTTCTGCGACAAACAAAGCGTTATGTGCGCAACAAGAAAAAGAAAAAACATTGGCGCAAGGTGTGGATTATGAAAAGGGATCGATTCTTGTTTCTTTTTCTTTGCAAACAAATTTTGATGAAGCGAAAGCGGTGATAGATGAGTATAAACTTAAGATTGCGGAGAATGCGGCGGGTACTTTTGCTACGAGCCGATGGTTTCGCGTTATTGTGGAAAAAGAAAAAGAATTTGATTGGATGTGTACATTAAAAGCAGATGTTCGTGTAAAATATGCCACAATAGATCCGATTTTGTATTTGAATCAATAGTTTGAAATATTTGACTCGGTGTTATTTATTTTTACAATATTATATATGAATATATTACGATGCAGTGATGTAACCAATGAACCATGTGATTATGTCGCCGAAGGAGATGATATGGGTGATATTAAAGATGATTTAATGGATCATTTTGCTCAAGAACATCGCACACTTTGGGAGATGACTTCGAAAGTTGATCGTGAAGAAATGATGGAGACGATTGAGTCTTTGCTTACTAATCAGACTAAAACAGAAGATGAAACAGATAATTAATGAATTTAAGATTTTTGCATTAAGGGGTAATGTAATTGATCTTGCGATTGGTATTATTGTTGGTGCAGGATTTGGTCAAATTGTAAACTCACTTGTGTACGACATTATTATGCCGCCAATAGGTTTTTTGCTTGGTAAGGTAGATTTTTCTGGGTTGTATATAAATTTGAGCCGCGCCGAATACGATAGTCTTGCTGCCGCGAAAGCTGCCGGCGCGGCGACCATAAATTATGGCGCATTCATTAACACGTGTATTAGTTTTATAATCACAGCTTTTGTAGTATTTGTTGTGATTCGAATGATTAATAAAATGAAAAATACACACAAGGAAATGGAGCACGTTCTTCCAAATACAAAAATTTGTACATTTTGTACTAATAATATTCCTCTTCATGCTACACGTTGTCCGTTTTGTACGTCTATGCTTGAGAATAAATGATTATGCGTAAATCCCCATTATTTATTTTTTCTTTTTTGTTGTTTGTTTGTTGCGTCATGTTGGGTTATTTTATTTTGCACAACGGCACATTTGTTGTTGATACCCGTGTCGAATCTTTTGTTTTAAGTATTCGGTCTGATGCACTCACAAATATAATGTTTTTTGCTACTGCACTTGGTGGGCCGTATGTTTTGTCTTTTATAACAATTATTGTTTCAGTTGTGTTTATTGTAAGGCGGCATATTACATATGCCGCCATCTTCGTTTCTTCACTTGCTCTCGGTGTGATGTCAAATCTTATATTGAAATCTTTTTTAAAGATAAACAGACCACCAGACGGAGTTGTTGATGTTTTTGGTTGGAGTTATCCAAGCGGGCACACCACAATGGCAACAATAATTTTTTTACTCATTGCGCTTTTTGTGGCACATAAAATTGGTGGAATTTATAAAGATGATATGGTGTGGCATAGAAGGTGGTTTGGAATTTTTGCAGGAATTATAGCTTTTATTTTAATAATTCTTGTGGCTTCAAGCAGAGTATATCTGAGTGCTCATTTTTTAAGTGATGTTGTGGGTGGAATTTGTCTTGGTTTGAGTGTTGTTTTTCTTGCTGTTGCGGTTTTACGGAATTTGCAAAAAACAAAATAGTGATACCATAGCCGCATGGCTATATTACTAAATGGAAAAGTGGCTCGCGACAGTCTCACAAAAGAGCTTGTTTTTTCAATACAAAAACTTTCATACAAACCACACCTCGCCATTATTCAGATTGGTGATAAAAAAGAATCTAATACATACATTCGTCAAAAAAAGATTTTTGGTGAAAAAATTGGTGCACAAATTTCACACATCATTTTTCCTGTTGATGTTTCTCTAAAAGAGGTGACTGATAAAATTACACATCTCAACACAGATCCATGTGTGCACGGTATTATTGTGCAACTTCCGTTACCAGAAAACTTTTCTAAGTCTAAAATAATTGAAACAATTACGCCCCAAAAAGATGTAGACGGACTAACTTCGTCACACATTCATACACCGGCGACCGCAAGAGGTATCATTTCTCTTCTTGATTTTTATAATATTAAAATTGACGGCAAGAAAGTGGTTGTGGTGGGGCGTTCGGATTTGGTGGGTAAACCCACAGCTTTGGCACTTCAAAAACGCAGAGCGATGGTCACCATATGTCATAGCGGTACTTTAGATCTTGTTTCAGAAACCAAACAAGCGGAAATTATTGTTGTTGCTGTTGGTAGACCAAATCTTATTACAGCCAAACATGTCTCTGGGGGACAGGTGATTGTGGATGTTGGAATAAATACTATGGAAGATTCAAAAATAACAGGTGACGTTGCGTTCAATGAAGTAGAGCCAATAGTGCAATCTATTTCTCCAGTTCCCGGTGGTGTGGGTCCTATGACCGTTTTATCTCTTTTCCAAAATTTGCTCGATGCGTGTATGATACAGGTGGAGTAAAAAGCTGTGTAATGTTTATAAGGAATTGTCCGTCTTATATCATGAACATACATTATTAATATTTTTATATAAACATGTTTAACAACGATACTGTAGAGGGGAAAAGAATAAATAAAATTTTGGTAATTCTTGGGGTTGTGCTTATTGTTTTTTTGGTGATGCGCATCTTCGGTGGCTTTGGTTGGCGTGATCATATGAATTTTGCGGGTGAAATAAAAAACACAATTTCTGTGTCTGGTACGGGTGAGGTTGTGGCTATTCCAGACATTGCTACGGTGAGTTTTGCTGTAGTAGAGCAAGCAAAAAGCGTTGCTGAAGCACAAACCTTAGTAACCAAAAAAATGGATTCAGTACTTTCTGCAATCAAAAAACTTGGTATTGAAGACAAGGATATAAAGACGGCAGATTATAGTGCATATCCTCGTTATGAATATTTCAATCAGCCATGTACTCAATACAGCTGTCCTCCTAGTCGTCAAACAGTAACGGGTTATGAGGTGCGACAAAGTGTGTTTGTAAAAATTCGAAAAATAGAAGACGCTGGAAAAGTTCTTGGTAATGTTGGTGAAGCGGGAGTTTCAGATATAAGTGGTATTGATTTTGTTGTTGATAATCAAGAAGCAAAAACACGTGAAGCGCGACAGATTGCTATTACAGATGCAAAAGAACAAGCAAAACAACTAGCAAAAGATCTTGGAGTAAAGCTTGGAGACATTGTAAGTTTTAGCGAAACAGGAAATTATCCCCAGCCTATTTATATGAAAGGAGTAGCTATGGGCCTTGGTGGTTCTGCTGATTCAGTTTCTACTCCACAGATTCCAACAGGGGAGAACAAGATTGTTTCCAATGTGATGATTGTGTATGAGATAAAATAAATAGAAGTCTTAGCACATAAAACAAAATAGCTCTGGAAGGGTACGGAATTTTTACAAGCTGAAATTCCTGAAGCTCTCGCGCCGTCGCGCTCGAGACCCCCTTCCAGAGCTATTTTGTTTTATGTGCTGTATCACCACTTTTTCGCTATACATTTCTGCTTGACTTATACACAATAATATGCTATTATTAAATAAGAAATCGCTGGTTACTCTGGGGTTCCTAGAGTGGCGAAAAAGAATCTCTTCTGGTTGCGCAAGCGACAAGGAGCAGTCATGCTTGATCTTTGTCTTGAATCGTTGCCAATTTATTCTCTCGTGCCCCCTACTGGAACAGAATTACCAAAGTCTGAGTGGTCTCAGTGGAAGTGGGTCAAGATGTCTGATCTTGTTGCGGCAGCGCAACAGCTTCAGCCCGAAAGGAATTGGGAAGCAAAAACTCTCGGTCAGGCCTTCGAAAGTATCAACAAGTCATCAAGTTTCTGGTACTTTCATGAGGGAAGCGCTCAGCCCGTGTTTGCTGATATTGTGATATCAGATCACAACCGCCCTCGTCGTGGCCATTGGAGTTGGTGGGGAAGTTGGACTTGGGGGGAAAGAATTCCCTTCGCAAGCCCCAACCTCTTGGTGCCTAGCGTCTGGGCAGAGCACGTGCTAACTCTCGTTAAGTGGGGAGCGGTCGAGATCGTTGTTGAGGATACTGGTGTGGCGCATTTCAACGTACGTGCCATCAACGGTCAGGGAGGACGCGGCAGCGTGCACGACATTCTCAAGAAGTAGGATACACATCCGCCTCAGTACAGAAGACCGCTTCTGTACGGGGCGGTTTTCTTTTGTTTCAATTTACTATTGACACCACGTAAAAAAAGAGTATTATTGTTTTTGTTAGCGCCCTCGGGCGTTTTTTAGTAACCAAAAAAACTATGAAAATTATTGATTACATCAAGGATACACGAGGAGAACTCAAGCATGTAAGCTGGCCGACACGTCGTCAAACTATTATTTTTACTGCTATTGTGATCTTTATTTCTATTGCGACGGCACTTTTTTTAGGTTTTTTTGATTTTATCTTTACTCAAATATTACAAAAGTTTGTCATCTAAATTATTTTATATTTTAAAATTATGGCACGACAAAAAATAGAGGAGGGCCGAAATTGGTATGTGATTCACACATACGCAGGATACGAAAATGCGGTGATGCGAAACCTCAAACAACGCATCGAGTCTTTGGGCATGGAAGACAAAATTTTTAATGTTATCGTTCCTACCGAAAAGAAAATTAAAATTAAAGGGGGCAAGCGAGTAGAAGAAGAAGAGAAAATTTATCCAGGATACATTCTTGTGGATATGCTTGTAACAGACGACTCATGGTATGTCGTGCGAAACACTCCTCGCGTAACAGGCTTCGTGGGCTCCGGTGTGTATCCTGTACCTATTGATAAAAAAGAAGTTGAAGATCTTTTTAAACGAATGAATGCAGATACTGCAAAACACAATATCGATCTTTCTACCGAAGATACAGTGAAAATTGTAGACGGCCCATTTAAAGATCTTGAAGGAAAGGTAAGTGCAGTGGATAACGAACGTGGCAAGGTAAAGGTACTTGTGGCTATGTTTGGTCGCGAAACTCCAGTCGAGCTCGATTTCTTGCAAGTAAAGAAGATTTAAGGTAAGGTAATTCACACATATGGCAAAGAAAATAACCAAAAAACTAAAGCTCGTTATTCCAGCAGGTAAAGCAAATCCAGCACCTCCAGTGGGTCCTGCGCTCGGACAAGCCGGTGTAAATATCGGAGAGTTTGTTAAGCGTTTTAATGATGAGACAAAAGACAAAATGGGAGACGTAATCCCAGTTGAGATTTCAGTATACGAAGACCGAACATTCTCTTTTGTTCTAAAAACTCCTCCAGCTACAAATCTTATCCTCAAAGCAATCGGTATTGAAAAAGGTTCTGGAACAAACAAAGCTAAAAAAGCCGGAAAAATCTCTAAGGCAAAAATTCGAGAGATCGCAGAAAAGAAAATGGTTGATCTTAATGCTCATGATGTGGAGGCGGCAATGAAAATTATTGCTGGGTCTGCACGGTCAATGGGTGTGGAGGTTGTTGACTAGGTGAAGTACAAAACTCCTGTGCTATATTCCGAAAACCACGCGTCAATCGCTGGTGCGATTGCTGCTACGCTCGGCGCCGTCGCGCCTGCGCGATGCTTTTCGTAACATAGCACAGGAGTTTTGTTTTACCTGCTTAAATCTACCCACAAATAACTCGGTGAAGATTCTGGGTGATCTTCTCGCCAGATTTCTTTTTTAAACTCTGCATAATCTGGGAAAAAGGCGTCGGCTTCTTTGTCGCCATCAATGAGAGTGAGATGGAGAACGTCCGCAAAAGGGAGCGCTTGATTGTAAATTTCCGCGCCACCGATGATAAAAATTTTTTGCTCGGCACCATCATTTTTTTCTTCAGCATGTTGCGTTTCAATACTTCGCGCTCGATCAAGTGCGTCTTCAAGTGACGTCGTTACAACACACCCCGGCGCCGCATAGTCTGCATTTCTAGTGATAACAATATTTGTGCGGTTGGGAAGCGGGCAGCCAATAGATTCGTATGTTTTGCGTCCCATGATAATAGGGTGTCCGGTAGTGAGCGCTTTAAAACGCTTTAAATCCTCCGGAATTTTCCAGAGTAATTCATTGTGAAAACCAAGTCCTCGATTGTTTTTTTGAATAGCGGCAATAATATGAATTTTTGGCAATGACATTTTTGGTTTTGGTTGTAATTTGACCCACCGTAACCCCTTCATTATACTTAGGGCAATTAATAAAACCAAACCGCATGTCGCATATTCTTGTAAAAAAAATTCTTGGTCCAGAGACACATTTAAAAGAGCGTTTTATTCCGGATTTTTCTACACTTTCAAAAATACTCGCCGATCTTCGAAAACAGGGAAAGAAAATTGTGCTCACGCAAGGTGTGTATGATCTCATTCACGAAGGTCACGCACTGTATTTAGAAAAAGCAAAAGCATACGGTGATGTGCTTGTGGTGGGCGTGGATTCAGATGAGCTCACACGTGCTCGCAAGGGTCCAAACAGACCAATAGTGCCGGAGTCGGAGCGTGTCAAAATGCTTGTGCATTTGCGTCACGTAGATATTGTGACGATTCGCGAACTTAAACATGATCTTGGCGACCTCATTCGTCTGGTGAAGCCGGATGTGCTCATTACATCTTTTAGTACTGCAGATTTTACGACTGAAATGAAAAAAATGTACAAAGATTATTGCAAAAAAATTGTGACACTTGCGCCACAGGCCACCACGTCTACCACTGCGCGCATTCGCAATCTCACGATAGAAGGTGCCGAAGAGCTTGCAAAAGAAGTACTCAAACTTACCAACGGTTTTTTGAAAAAAATTAGAAAGATGTAACGCGGAGTAATAATTGCGAAGAATAATATAATGACTAAAACTCTCATTGCATATATCCCCGCACTTCATAGTGGCTATGTTAATTTTTTTAAAAAGTATGCGGGCGAGACTTTGTATATTTTAGATTTAAGTTTGGTGCGAGAAATTCCAAGGCTTGAGCGTGACATTCGCGCGCTTGAAGCGGGGGATATGAAAAAGCTCATTGGTGCGCTTGGAATTTTTTCACGCGTGGGGGTGGTGACGAAAGAAAATATGGCCGAGTTTTTGATGGAGGCGCAGGGTGATACAAGAGATTCTGGCGCAAAAAATACTAACACGATCGTGATGCCGGATGAAGATGTGAGTCATATTTTTGCTGAAACATATTTAACGGGAAAAGATATGTTTGGCGCGACAAAAGAAATTGAATATGTCTCTGTGTTTTTGCGATGGGACAGACTTGCCGCACTTAAAACTGATGTACCAACAAACCCAGACAGAATCATTTCTCGCGACGCATTCGACAAAGAAATAATGGCTCGTGCATTTGCTGATGCACAAAAAAGTTCAGATTGGTGGCGACAGGTGGGTGCGGTGGTAGTGAAAGACGGCAAGGTGCTTTTTATAGGACACAATCATCCGTTGCCGTCTGATCAGACACACAATGTCACCGGCGATCCACGTAGCAACTTTGACGCCGGTGTGAGTATCGAACTTTCAAAATTTTTACATGCTGAAGCGGGCATTATTGCCGAGGCTGCAAAGCGGGGCGTGACGCTCGATGGTGCCTCTATATATGTCACAACATTTCCATGTCCGGTGTGTGCAAAATCTATTGCCACTGCGGGTTTTAAAAAAGTGTATTACTGCGAAGGCTATTCGCTTCTCGATGCGGAGGATATTTTAAAGGGGTTTGGGGTTGAGCTTATTCAGGTCGAGAGGTAAAGACATGTTTGACAATATTTTTTCTTTATGTTATGAATTTATATGGAACAAGCAAGAATTTTCTTGGAACTGATACGGCAGATTTCCGAAAGTGTATGGTGGGTCTCGCACACCAACAACAAAAGAAAGGAAAAAAGATGAAACCAGTAATCCTTGATGTAGAAGGGAAAGTTGTCCCTAAAGGAGACAAAAAAAATAGGAGGTTTACACGGGTGTGGGACGGAGGCATCTTCACTGTGCCTCATTACTACCATCACCAAAACGGATTCGCTGATTTTAGGATGGCGAATCCCAATCCGCTTTTCCGTGAGAACAAGTTGAGCATCCACGATGATCTCAATGATGATCTCATCGAGCCAAGTTATATTCTGAGATCAGGCGTCAGGCTTCACGTAACGGTGTTCAGTCAAGTGGCGCAAAGAACCACTTTAGAAAAACGCCTAGAATTTCTCGATGAGCAGGGGGCTGTTTATCCTGGCGCGCGGATTTTTCCTCTTATTTACCACCATTTGCCAAAATTCAGATCGTACGATTCGATCGATAGAAAGGGTCATCTCACAATCGGTTGTGATGGTTATCCTCTGGTGGCGACGTTGCGTTGTGGGGATCGAAGTGGAAACTTTGTTTTTGGTTTTGAGGAATGCAATGGTGTATGGGGGCCCGACGATACCTTCAACCTATTACTTTGTTTCCGTGAGATCAAATAAAAAGGTGCACCTTCAACCTCTTGGGCCCCAGGCTTTATCACCTGCGGTCCATTTTTTTACCCAATTCTTGCCACCACCGGCTCGTATCCCGTCTCTGTAGGGTCACTTGAAACAAGCTGTGCATGCAAATGTGCGACACTTGCGCCGGTATATTTCGTATCTCCAAAACGCATAAAATATGTTGCGCCCGGAATATTGAATTCTTTTATTGCCCAGTTGATAAGCTCAAGTAGACCGAGTTGTGCCTCGGCAGAGATATCTTGCGTATGTTCAATATGATTTTTATGAATCAAGACAAAATGATTTTTAGTATTTTTATATGGATACATATTGCAGGTAATGAGCCAGTGGTCGTTTTCATGCAAGATCGGATTTTTGTGATAGAGCGCAAGTTGCTCTGGACAAAATGGACATACCTTATCTTCTTGAATTTTTTCAAGTACTTTTTTGTATTTGTCATTTTCACGATCTTGTGAATTATTTGGGTTTACAAAATTGGTCATGGTGTGAAATGGAAAGCGTGTAAAAATATGTAATCGTTTTTGATAATTAAATAGGGGTAGGAATGAGCATTTTTGGATGTGGGTCATAATCAGTGAGCACAAAATGTTCTGGTTTAAATTCAAAAATATCTGTGGTGTCGGTGTTGAGAGTAACAGTCGGCAATTTTTTCGGTTCGCGTTTTAGAAGCTCTTCTACTTTTTCATACTGACTTTCATAAATATGCGCATCGGAAAATGTGTACACGATTTCTTTAAATGTGTAGCCGAGAATTTGTGCAATCATTGCACCAAACGCTGCGTACTGCACCATGTTGAATGGCACGCCAACAGGGAAGTCGCCTGAGCGCTGGAAGTGGTGAATCGACACTTCTTTTGATTCTGGAAATGCGAGCACGTGAATCCATCCGTGACACGGCGCTACCACGACACGACGCTTGAGATCTGAATGTTGAATTGTGTATTGTGGAATCCATGGAGAAATAAAATGTGTGCGAAGGTATGGTCGCTCTTTTATTTGCTTTATAACATTTTCAATCTGATTAAACGGTGCACCTTCTGCGGTAGGGAATGTTGCCCACGCGGCACCGTATGATCCATCACCAAGATCTCCTTCAGGAAGTCCAAAGATATCACATTTTTCTTTTGTCACCCATTTTTTCCACCAGTTGCATCCATATTTTTCAAGCTCGGCTTGTGTGCGAGCGCCGTGGAGAAATGCAAAATGTTCGGCAAGCGCGCCCGTAAAAAAGGTTCCAGATAAATCTCGCTCACCAATCACAGGAAAACCATTTTCAATCTGATAGCGAAGCTGAAGCCCCACAATCATTTTCGCTTTTTCGCCTTGCTTGTTACCCGCTAGTGTTCCATGAATGGGAATAATCTCGCGTCCTTCGCGTAAAATTTTTCGCAACGCATCTTGGTACTGTGAATCAATCGTTCGTTCTGAAATCGGTTTGAAATTCATCATGAAAATGGTTTTTCTAGCGCCCTATTAGTAATCCTGTAATTGTACTATTTTTGGATATATAAAAGAAATAGTGTGGGTGTGTTACACTATGTGCATATTTATTTGTTACAAAAAACGGCCATGAAAGACAAACAGATTGAGAAATTAATTAAGGCGGAGATGAAACGACAAGGAAGTGTTATCAATCTCATTGCGTCGGAAAATTATGTGTCAAAAGACGTGCTTGCGGCACTTGGCTCAGAGCTTACCAACAAATATGCCGAAGGGTATCCGGGCAAAAGATATTACGGAGGACAGGCTGTGGTGGATCAAATAGAAATGCTTGCACAATCTCGCGCACTTTCACTTTTTGGTTTGTCGACTAAAAATTGGCATGTAAATGTGCAGCCACTTTCTGGTTCTCCTGCAAACGTTGCGGTGTATCTTGCGCTCGTGCCAACACACGGAAAAATTATGGGAATGAGTTTGGATAGTGGGGGACATCTTACGCATGGACACAAAGTGTCGATGACAGGAAAAATGTGGGAGCAGGTGCCGTTTGAGGTAGATAAAAAGACCGAAGTACTTGATTATGTATCACTCAAAAAGCGGGCTGTCGAACAAAAGCCAAACATTATCGTGGCGGGATTTACTGCATATCCACGTATTGTTGATTTCAAAAAATTTCGAGAAATAGCGGATTCTTGCAGTGCGTATCTTATGGTAGACATGTCGCATTTTGCTGGACTTGTGGCGGGTGGCGCATATCCAACTCCATTTAAATATGCAGATGTGGTGACGACGACAGTTCACAAAACATTTCGTGGTCCGCGTAGTGCAATGATTTTTGTGAAAAAAGATAAACGTGAACTCGACAAGCTTATAGACAAAGCTGTGTTTCCAGGCATGCAGGGAGGTCCGCATTTAAATCAAATAGCGGCGGTGGCTGTGGCGCTAAAAGAAGCAGCAACTCCAGCGTTTAAAAAATATGCGGCGCAGGTGGTGAAAAATGCACAGGCACTTGCTGGTGAGCTTTCGCGACTTGGTTGGAAAATTATTTCAGGAGGTACAGATAGTCATTTGGTACTTGTCGATACTTGGATGGGAGGAAAAGGTCTTCCGGGAAAAGAGGCGAGTGCCAAGCTTGAAGCTGCGGGAATTATTGTGAATAAAAATACGATTCCGTACGAAACACGATCGCCGTTTGATCCATCAGGAATCCGTCTCGGTACTGCTGCAGAAACTACTATGGGCGCAAAAGAAAAAGATATGATTCGTGTTGCTCGGATGATTGATACGGTGTTGAGGAAATAATATATGCGCGCCGTCCGAAGGCGGCGCGCCACCTAAATGTCACTTACACTTAGAATTAAAAAACTTTCAGCAGATGTAACACTTCCACAATACGCGCATCGTGGTGATGCCGCGCTTGATCTGTATGCCAACGTCGCGGTAACATTGCAGCCTGGTGAAAAGACGGCAGTGCCGACCGGCATTGCGATGGAAATTCCTGATGGCTACGTGGGCCTCATTTGGGATAAAAGCGGAATTGCGATAAAAGGTGGGCTTAAAACCCTTGGCGGGGTGGTAGACTCTACATATAGAGGAGAGGTGCTTGTGGGGATTATTAATCTTTCGCAGGAAGTATATACATTTGAACGCGGACACAAAGTAGCGCAGATGATTATTCAGAAAAAGGAAGACGTCGTGATAGAGGAAGTAAGTGAGCTGTCGGAGACCGCGCGCGGCGAAGGCGGCTTTGGAAGTACCGGCAAATAGTGGCGCCGCGCGCAATCAAACCATGATCAAACGCGATTAAAAAAAAGCATGAACAACATACAGCAAATTATAAAAACACAAATTTCAAAACTCGGTTTTGCTCCAGAGAGTATTGTACTTGCGCGTCCGAAAGATATACAAAATGCCGACTATTCTTTTTTTGTACGAGATCAAAACATTGATCCTGCATCACTTCCACTTGATACGGTGAAGCATGAATACATTGCATCATGCACAGCCGTGGGCAGATTCATTAACATTTTTCTTTCAGAAACTTTTTTTGTAGAAACTCTTAAAGAAATTCAAACTCACGGCACACACTTTGGTGCAAACGAAACATTGTCTGGTAAACAAATGATTTTTGAATATACCGATCCAAATCCATTTAAACAATTCCATATCGGTCACCTCATGAGCAATGCTATTGGCGAAACACTTTCAAGACTCGCGGCGTTTAGTGGCGCACAGGTGAAGCGGGCAAATTATCAGGGAGATGTGGGACTTCATGTAGCAAAAGCTATTTGGGGCATGCAAGAGCTTTCAGGAGAAATGCCTCATGCAAAAACAGAGCTTGCAGACAAGGCGGCATTTTTGGGCAAGGCGTATGTGCATGGTTCTAGTGCATACGAAGATGACGAAACTGCAAAAAAAGAAATCGACGCCCTCAATAAAATTATTTTTGAAAAATCTGATACAAAAATCCAAGAACTTTATGATTGGGGTAGAAAAGTGAGTTTGGATTATTTTGAAATTATTTATGCAAAGCTCGGCACTCGTTTTGACTATTATTTCTTTGAAAGTGAAACAGCACGTCGTGGTTTGCTTGTGATAGAAGAATTTTTGAAAAAAGGAATTTTTGAAAAAAGCGAAGGCGCTGTGATATTTCGTGGTGAGCAGTATGGCCTGCACACACGTGTTTTCGTAAATTCACAAGGTCTTCCTACATACGAAACAAAAGAAATTGGTCTCAATTTAGAAAAATTTGACCGAGGCAATTTTGACGAGTCGGTCATTATTACTGCAAGCGAACAAAATGAATATTTTTCTGTTGTACTCAAAGCGCTTGAGTTTATAGATTCAAATGTGGTAAATAGGACGCGACATATTGGACACGGCATGCTTCGTTTCGCGAGCGGAAAAATGTCATCACGAAAAGGAAATGTGATTACGGGTGAGTCGATGATTGTGGATGTGGAAGCAATGGTGTGGGAGAAAATTAAAGACAGAGAACAACTTTCTGCCGAACAAAAACGTGAGGTTATGGAACAGGTTGCAGTGGGTGCTATTAAATATTCTATTCTCAAACAATCTCCGGGCCGAGACATTATTTTCGATATGGAAAAATCGCTTTCGTTTGAAGGCGACTCTGGCCCATACCTGCAGTATGCTCATGCACGCGCGTGTTCTATTTTAGAAAAAGCAAAAGAAGCGGGGATTATTGCATCGCTTGATACTCCAGAAGCACCAGGAACACTTGAGCGAATGCTTGCAATGTTTCCTGACGTTGTGTTGCGTGCACAAAACGAACGCGCTCCACAGCTCGTAGCAACATATCTTATAGAACTTGCCGGTGCGTTTAATAGCTACTATGCAAATAATCCGATTGTGGTTGCAGGTGATCCTGTATCCGCATATCGTGTGGCACTCACTTCTGCCCTTGTGACGGTTATGAAAAACGGTCTTTTTGTGCTCGGTATCCAAGCTCCAGAAAAGATGTAGAAAGAAGATGGTTTTGGTCCATTTCTTTTTGTAAAAACCCTTAAAAGTGCTAGTATTTTGCTATATGAACGAACCAGAAAAGAAACCGGTTTCTAAAAGTCCATCTGCTCAGATTGAAGAAAAAATTCTTGCATCGTGGAAGGAAAATGATATTTTCAAAAAAACCCTTGAAAAGGAAGCTCCTCAAGGGGACTTTGTTTTTTACGAAGGTCCTCCTACGGCCAACGGTAAGCCAGGTATTCATCATCTTGAAGCGCGTGCATTCAAAGATATTATTCCGCGATACAAAACAATGCGTGGTTTTCATGTGACTCGAAAGGGCGGATGGGATACGCAAGGACTTCCGGTAGAGCTTCAAGTAGAAAAAAAACTAGGTTTGAAGTCTAAAAAAGAAATTGAAGCGTACGGCGTAGAAAAATTTAATGCACAGTGTAAAGAAAGTGTGTGGGAGTATGTGGATTTGTGGAAGCAATTTACAGATCGTATTGGCTATTGGATTGATCAAGAAAATCCGTATGTGACGTATGAAAAAACATACATGGAAAGTGTTTGGAATATTTTGAAAACGGTTTCAGAGCAAAAGGTGGGTGGCGTGCTTGGTGTGGGTGGTAAGCCAATGCTCTACAAAGATTACAAAGTGGTGCCGTGGTGTCCGCGATGTGGGACGGCGCTTTCATCGCACGAGCTTGCGCAGGGGTATGAAGATGTAAAAGATTTGTCGGTGTATGTAAAATTTAAGTTGAAAAATCCAACAGAGATTGGATTATCTGGTGACGCATATTTTCTCGCGTGGACGACAACACCATGGACATTGCCTGGAAATGTAGGACTGGCGGTAGGGGAAGACACTTCATATGTGTTTGTAGAACACGAGAGTCAAATATATATTCTTGCTGAGTCTTTGTTACAAAAAATATTTAATGAAAAAGATTTTAAAAATATAAAAACTGTTTTAGGAAAAGATTTAGTGGGTTTGCAATACGAACCGCTTTTTCCATATCTTGTGCAAAAATTTGGTGATAAAAATCCTGAAGCATTTGCGCAGGCATACAAAGTGTATCCAGCGGATTTTGTGACGACGACCGACGGAACAGGTATTGTGCACACGGCTGTGATGTATGGTCAGGAAGATTTTGAGCTGGGAACGAAAGTTGGTTTGCCAAAATTTCATCTCGTGCGCGAGGACGGACATTTTATTGATGATATGGATTTTCTTTCAGGACGTTTTGTAAAAGAAAAAAATCAAGATGGAAAGCCGACGCTTGATGTAGATATTATTAGTGATTTAAAAACAAGAAATCTTTTCTTCGCACAAGAAAATATAAAACATACATATCCGCATTGTTGGCGATGCAAAACGCCGCTCATCTACTACGCGCGCGATTCGTGGTACATTCGCATGTCTGCGCTACGCGACAAACTTGTGGCAGAAAATGAAAAAATAAATTGGGAGCCGGGTCATATAAAAGAGGGGCGTTTTGGCGAGTGGTTGCGTGAGGCGAAAGATTGGGCGATTTCTCGTGAAAGATATTGGGGTACGCCACTTCCTATTTGGACAAATGAAGAAGGTAAAATGATAGTGATCGGCTCTGTTTCTGATCTTAAGACACACATTCCAAAACGTAATAATTTTATTCTTGTTCGTCATGGACAGTCAGAATCCAATGTCCAGGGTGTTATAAATTGCAATGTACACACAAAAGATTCTCTTACATCAGATGGTCTTACTCAAGCACAAAAAGCTGGTAAGATTTTGGTTAAAGAAAAAATTGACGTCATTATCACATCACCATTTGCTCGCGCGCAAGAAACAGCAAAAATCATTGCACAAGAGATTGGTTTTTCTGGAGATATCATATCTGATGATCGTATTGGCGAACTTCAGGTGGGCGCGTGGAATGAAAAAACCTGGAGTGAATACGAAACACAATTTAAAAATCTAAAAGAACGCTTTACAAAACATCCACACGCAGAAAAGAGTGAGGGTGGGGTTGTTGAAAATTGGGAAGATGCGCGTCGACGTGTAGCGGAGTTTATGTATGATATCGACGCGCAATTTGAAGGTAAAAATATACTTTTGGTGGGTCATGGTGGCACACTTAATCTTATAGCCCTATCTTCTCTTGGATATTCTGTAGAAGAAATTGCTTTCCATTATTATGATAATTCTTTCAGCAATGCAGAGGTACGAAAAATAGATTGGCGGGCGTTGCCACACAATGCTTTGTATGAAATTGATCTACACAAACCTTTTATTGATTCTGTGGAACTTGTCGATGAAGCGGGAAACAAACTCACACGTGTAAAAGAAGTTCTTGATGTTTGGTTTGATTCTGGCGCTATGCCTTTTGCACAAAACCATTTTCCTTTTTCGAAAAATACAATGCAGTATCCAGCAGATTTTATTTCTGAAGCGGTAGATCAGACTCGCGGATGGTTTTATACCTTACTTGCGATAGGTGTACTTATGGAAAAGGGAAGTGCTTATAAAAATGTAATTTGTCTCGGACACATTTTAGATGCACAAGGAAAAAAGATGAGTAAGTCGCTTGGAAATATTGTAGATCCTTGGATTATGATTGATAAGTATGGCGTTGATGCACTTCGACTTTGGATGTATGGCGTTAATCGACCCGGAGATTCTAAAAACTTTGATGAGCAAACTGTAGATGAGATTGTAAAAAAGGTATTTAATCCGCTCTCAAACATTTTTTCATTTTATGAAATGTATGCTGATAAGAGTGTGACATCGAGGCGCGACAGCACACATGTGCTCGACCGTTGGATATTGGCGCGCCTCGATGAACTTATTTTGCAAGGCACACGACATCTCGATGAGTTTCAGGTTTTTGAAGCGTCGCGTAGTATACGAGATTTTATTGGAGATTTTTCTACGTGGTATATTCGTCGATCACGTGACAGATTTAAGTCAGATGACATAGCAGATAAAAAAGCGTCACTTAACACAACCCACTTTGTGCTTCTATCTCTTGCTAAATATATGGCGCCGTTTGCACCATTTTTTGCTGAAGAACTTTATCGAAAGATGAATGGTGAGAAAGAAAGTGTACATCTTGATGCTTGGCCAGAAGTAAATGTGCAAGCTGTGGGCGATGTAATGATTCTTGAAGATATGAAAGAAGTGCGCGAACTTTCGAGTCGTGGACTTGAACTTCGCAATACTGCCGGCATAAAAGTGCGTCAACCTCTTTCAAAATTTACAATTAAAAGTGCGCGTCTAGAAGGCCGAAATGATCTACTTTCTCTTGTTGCAGAAGAGTTGAATGTTAAAGAGGTAGTATTTGATGCTTCACTTGAAAATGAAGCACAACTCGACACCACTCTTACTGAAGCACTTAAAACAGAAGGACGATATCGTGAGGTTGTGCGAGCGGTACAGGATTTGCGCAAAAAAACAGGTTTAGAACCTCATGATTCTGCTAGGCTTCTAGTGAAAACCAACGCCGAAGGTAAATCATTAATTGAGCAATACAAAAAAGATCTTTCTTCAACATCTCTTCTAAAAGAAATTGTGTATCAAGAAGTAGGGGGGGATACATTTTCTGTTGATAATCTCTCGTTTGTATTTGTTGTTGAAAAAATAGTTTAATTTTTGTTCATGTGTTTTTATGTCTCATCATATTTATACGACAGAAGCTTTTGTGATTGATAGTACACCCTTTGGCGAGGCAAATTCATTTATACATTTATTTACACGCAATTTAGGATTTATCTCTGCGAGCGCACGAAGTGTGCGGGTGGTGAAATCAAAATTGCGCTATGGTTTACAAGACTTCTCACATTCAACGGTTGCTCTTGTTCGTGGAAAATATGAATGGAAAATTACAAATGTTGTACCGCACGATAATGTGTACTATACAAACAAAAATGATCACAACGTGCTTGCTGTTTG
Organism: uncultured Candidatus Saccharibacteria bacterium; assembly: GCA_964407105.1. Taxonomy (GTDB): domain Bacteria; phylum Patescibacteriota; class Minisyncoccia; order Phycocordibacterales; family CALRHW01; genus SICJ01. Next base: position 257,795 of record CAYOUG010000001.1, read on the forward strand.
TACACACGCACTAGCCCTTATTAAAAAACTTGTGGTTGGAGAAGAAAAAAATGAAATACTTTTTGATATTATTTTAAACGCCTTTTCTTTTTTGCAATCACATACACTTACTTCTAAAGAACTTTTTAATGCTGAATGCATATTAATGCTTCGTCTTATCGAAAATCTTGGCTATTTACGTGCTGATATTTTGCTTAAACAGTTTACAAAAGACACACACTGGAATATTGAACTTATAACTGATATGGCGCAACACCAAAGACATGCAGTTGTAGAAATTAACAATGCTATAAAAGAAAGTCAGTTATAGCTCACGTTTGTGGTATACTTTTTCATATGGCTTTTTCTCATGAAGAGGGGAATATAGACCGAGCAGAGCGTGATTTGTATTCGCGTAATGCACCACCACGTACTGAACCACCCCGCAGTACGTTTACACCACATTCTTATAATGTTTCAAATGAACCCAAACAAGATCCATTTTCGAACGCTCTTAAACGTGAATTAGAACCAGAGGAGCATATTCCAAAACAGCCGTGGGGATTTTTTAAGAAGTTTTTTATTGGATCGATTATATTTTTTTCACTAGCGGTGATTTTGTTTGTGTATATGTCATTTGGAGGTTTCAATACTGTCTCATCAAAAAATGTAGATATTTCAGTGCGCGGTCCTGTGGCGGTGGGTGGTGGTGAAGAACTCATTTTAGATATAATCGTAACAAACAACAATAGTGTATCTCTCGAAGGTGCGGAGCTTTCGATTGAATATCCAAGCGGTACACGCGAAGCATCAGATCTAAATATAGAGCTTGTTCGTCAAAAAGTATCGATTGGAGATATTGGTGAAAAAGAAAGTGTTACCAAAACAGTAAAAGCTGTGCTTTTTGGTGAAAAAAATAGTATTAAAAATATTAAAGTAACTATAGATTACAAAGCGAAAGGTGCAAACGCAAAATTTTCAAAAGAGAAAAATTATGAAATTGCTATAAAATCCTCGCCAATACTTTTATCTGTAGAATATCCGAAAGAGGTTAATAGTAATCAACCGATGGATTTTAAGGTAACCGTTGTTTCAAATTCAAATACCGTCACCCAAAATGTACTTTTGCGTATTGATTATCCTTTTGGTTTTAGTTTTAATAATGCGACGCCAAAACCATCTTTCGATAATAATGTGTGGAGCATTGGAGACCTTAATCCAAAAGAAATTCGTACTATAAGTATTGCTGGAAAAATGGAAGGACAAAATGATGAAGAAAAAACATTCAGATTTACTGCTGGTACATCTGATCTTAATGATGAAAAAGTTGTTGGAGTAGATTTTATTTCAATTGCAGAATCCGTGGCTATTCGTAAGCCTTTTTTTGATATAAAACTTTCATTAGAGGGGGATAGTAGTAAAGATCCAATTTCTTCAAAAATAGGTCAGGTTATCGACGGAAAACTTACCTGGACAAACAATTTAGCTACAAGTATAAATGACGTTGTGGTAGAAGTAACGCTCAGTGGAAATGCATTAAATCGTGATGAGGTTTCAGCAAGTCAGCAAGGATTTTATCAATCAGTAAATAATAGAATTACTTGGGATAAACGCGTATTTCCTAAATTTTCTCAGGTAGACCCCGGTCAAACAGGTGATCTTGATTTTCAATTTGAAACACTTAAGCCGACATCACAAGTTTTAGCTGCATTACGAAATCCAAAAGTTGGTTTGGATGTTCTTATCACAGGTATTCGTTTTTCTGAAACACAACCTCCAGAAAAAATTTCTTATGCTTTTTCTCGTGAACTTAAAGTAAATACTGAAACAATATTTAATCCGCGTATGATATATTCTACCGGTCCCTTTGATAATACTGGGCCAATTCCACCAAAAGCTGAAAAGACAACAACCTATACTGTCTTTTGGACAATAAGTAATTCTTTTAATGATATTGGCAATACAACTATCACAGCAGCCCTTCCTCCAAACGTGAAATGGGTTGGTACAAAAAGTCCTCTTACTGAAAAAATAATGTACAACGAAGCTAGTAACAAAGTAATTTGGGAACCTGGAGAAATAAAGGCTGGTGTCGGGTTTACGGGTTCTCCTCGTGAGGTGGCATTTCAAGTTTCTTTTTTACCATCCCTTGGTCAGGTGGGAGATACACCAGATATTATTGAAGCTATGATATTTACAGCCCTAGATCGATTTACAGGTAAGGAAATAACAATCAACAAACCCGCTCTTAATACACGCATCAGTACTGATCCAGAATTCAATTTTGGAGATGATGTGGTTGTAAAGTAAACAGAAGCACAGTAAAGTAAAGCAATGAAAAAAGGTGAAAATGACACAATGGAGAAAATAGTATCGCTTTGTAAAAGACGTGGTTTTATATACCAAGGTTCTGAAATATATGGTGGTCTTGCTGGTACGTGGGATTATGGTCCGCTTGGTGTGGCACTTAAAAATAATATTAAAAATCTTTGGTGGAAGAAATTTGTAACTGACCGTATCGATATGTATGGTGTAGACACAGCTCTTCTTATGAATCAGGCTGTATGGAAAGCGAGTGGTCATGTGGGTGGTTTTTCTGATCCACTTATTGAGTGTAAAAAATGTAAAAAACGTTTTCGCACAGATCATCTTGAAGATAAAAAGAAATGTCCTGAATGTGGCGGTGAGCTTGGAGAGGAGCGTCAATTTAACATGATGTTTAAAACTCAGGTGGGTGCGACTGAAGACGAAAGCTCGGTATCTTATTTTCGTCCAGAAACAGCACAGGGTATGTTTGTAAATTTTAAAAATGTACTTGATTCTTTCCATCCAAAACTTCCTTTCGGTTTAGCACAAATAGGAAAGGCGTTTCGAAATGAAATCGCTCCACGTGATTTTATTTTTCGTGCACGCGAGTTTGAACTAATGGAAATAGAATATTTCGTGCGCGAAAAAGATTGGGAAATGGAGTTTGAGTATTGGCGAAAAGAAATGCTTGAATGGATTAAACTTATGGGTCTTTCAGAAAACAAGGTCCATGAGCTTGAAGTGGAAACAAAAGATCTTGCTCATTATTCAAAACGAACGATTGATTTTGAATATGAATTTCCTTTTGGCAAAAAAGAGCTTTACGGTCTTGCTTATCGTACGGATTTTGATTTGCAAAAACACACTTCTGCAAGCGGCGTAGATATTACATATTTTGACGAAGAAACAAAAGAACATTTTACACCACACGTAATAGAACCAACTTTTGGAATTGAACGCACAGTGCTTGCCGTAATTGCTGAAGCGTATACAGAAGATGAAATGGGTGGGGAATTGAGAACATATCTTAAACTTCCATCACATCTTGCACCAATAAAAATTGCCGTTTTCCCACTTCTTAAAAATAAGCCACAGCTTGTAGAAAAAGCGAAAGAGGTTTTTGTGGCATTGAAGAAAAAATATGAAAATGTTGTGTTTGATGATAATGGAAATATTGGTAAAAGATATCGAAGACAAGATGAGATAGGTACACCGTTTTGCGTTACTGTTGATTTTGATACTCTTGAAGATGACACGGTGACTGTGCGAAATAGAGATACGGGGGAGCAGGAGCGGGTAGCGGTTGCGGATTTATTAAAAACACTTGTAATATAAAAACATTTGAAATTTGTCTTTCGGAGGGGGTCTCGAGCGCGACGGCGCGAGAGCTTCAGGATTTTTTAAGCTTCAAAAAATCCGTACCCGGAGAAAGACAAATTTCAAATGTTTCTCAAAATACATGAACTTCAAACGAACAATTCTTGAAAACGGTTTGCGTGTTATTACTGCACCAGTAAAAGACAGTCCGGCCGTAACGGTGCTTGTAATGGTAGAGGCTGGATCAAAATATGAGACCAAAGATATCAGTGGACTTTCACATTTTCTTGAACATATGTGTTTTAAAGGCACAACAAAGCGTCCTCATGCTATAGATATTAGTAGAGAACTTGACAGTATCGGTGCGCATTACAACGCTTTTACTTCTCAAGAATACACTGGCTATTATGCAAAAGTTCACCCCCAACACATCGACAAAGCTCTCGATGTTATTTCGGACATGTATCTTAATCCCATCTTTGATGAAAAGGAAATTGAAAAAGAAAAGGGTGTGATTATTGAAGAAATAAATATGTACGAAGATATGCCACATCGACATGTGCAAGATGTTTTTACAGAACTTCTTTATGGTGATCAGCCGGCGGGATGGAACGTTGCTGGTACAAAAGATGTTGTTGCGTCAATGACGCGTCAACATTTTATTGATTATCGAGCTAAACACTATGTGGCCAATGGAACGATTGTTATTGTTGCTGGAAATATTGATGAAAAAACGGTGATTGAAAAAGTGGGTAAACTTTTTACTGTAGATGCAGGAGAAAAACACGGAAAAATTTCTGTGAAAGAAGAGCAGGGTGCGCCACGTATTTACGCTAAACAAAAAAAGACTGATCAGGTTCATCTTGTACTGGGTGTTCGTGCGTTTGATGTGCATCACCCTGATTCTGCAACACTGCGCGTACTCAATGCTGTGCTTGGTGGGGGAATGAGTTCGCGTCTTTTTCAAAAACTTCGCGATGAAATGGGTGTTGGATATTATGTGCGTTCTGGTGTAGATGAGCTTACTGATCACGGTGTGCTTGCGGTGTCTACTGGTGTAGATACCAAGCGTGTGAGCGAGGTGGTGGTGGCGATTATTGATGAATTTAAAAAACTTCGCGATGTACCCGTAACCGATTCAGAACTTCAAAAAGCAAAAGATTATCTTACTGGAAGTTTATATCTTGAACTTGAAACATCTGATGCTCTTGCTGGATTTTATGGTGCACAAGATGTGTTGCGAGAGAAAAAAATAAAAACACCAGACGAACTTTCATTGAGTATCCAAAAAGTTACGTCCGAAGACGTACAGCGTGTTTCGAGACAGATTTTTGTAAACAAAGGATTAAATCTAGCCCTTGTGGGTTTGTGTAATGAGGAAGAATTGCAAAAGGTTCTAAAATTATAATTGGTTTTTGTTCGATAGATTTAGTGGTATCATAGACGTATGGCAAAAGAGCGTGAAGCTATGACACTTCATATAAGTACAGGAAGTATCATTAAAACGATCGTTATTATTCTATTGTTTGTTGGTTTTTTTATTCTTCGTGATTTGATACTTGTAATATTGGCCGCTATTGTGGTTGCTTCTTCTATTGAACCAATTACCAAATGGTTTCTTGCTCGTCGTATTCCTCGTTTGCCGTCGGTCTTAATTGTTTATTTTTTTCTTGCTGTAATACTTGTCGGATCTTTCTATTTTCTTATTTTACCGCTTCTAAATGAAAGCTCGGGTTTTCTCGAGGATTTACCGGGTTATCTTGATCAAGGTTCAAGTTCAATTCAAAAAAATAAATTTATCCAATCAGAGCCACTTCTCAAAAGTATTTCAACCAATTTTTCGCTTGTAGATTTTGCTTCACAAGCAAACGCTGTGATTGCCAATTTTTCTGGTGGTTTTTGGAATACAGTAAGTACAGTTTCTGGTGGTTTGATAAGCTTTGTTCTGATTATTGTTTTATCTTTTTATCTTGCTGTACAAGACGATGGAGTAGGAAAATTTTTACGTATTATTAGTCCACGAAAACACGAAGAATACATAATTAATCTTTGGAAAAGGGTGGAGCTGAAAATTGGTTTGTGGATGCAGGGGCAACTTCTTCTTGCTGTAATTATTGCTGTTTTGGTATATCTCGGTCTTGCTCTTTTTGGTATTCGGCACGCACTTTTACTTGCCGTTTTGGCGGGTATTTTCGAGCTAATCCCGCTTTTTGGTCCAATTCTTGCCGCTGTACCAGCTGTTTTAGTTGGCTTTGTTGATGGAGGAATTACCACCGCACTTTTTGTTGCTGGTTTTTATCTCATTATTCAACAATTTGAAAACCAACTCATTTACCCACTAGTGGTAAAAAAAGTAGTTGGCGTTTCTCCAATTCTTGTTATTATAGCCCTTATTGCTGGAGCAAAACTTGCTGGTTTTCTTGGTTTATTGTTGTCGGTGCCTGTTGCGGCAGTGATAATGGAGTTTATAAACGATCTTGAGCAACAGCGAATTCCAGAAAAAACAGATAAATAATTTGTTATGAATACAGATGATCAAAATTCGCGTAAGAATATATACATTACGACAACACTTCCTTATGTAAATGCTGAACCGCATATTGGTTTTGCACTTGAAATAGTACATGCTGATATTTTTGCTCGATACAAAAAAATTCTCGGGCATGAAGTTTTTTTTAATACAGGTACAGATGAGCACGGGCTTAAGATTTATCGAAAAGCGCAGGAGCAGGGAATGAACACTCAAGAATATGTTGATGGATATGCAGAAAAATTTAAAGGTCTTGTGCCTGCGCTCGGTTTACTTCCTGATATTAATTTTATTCGCACAACAGATAAGCACCATATATCTTCAGCTCAGGCTTTTTGGAAAAAGTGTAATGATAATGGATATATTTATAAAAAAGCATATAGCATAAAATATTGTGTTGGTTGTGAACTTGAAAAAACAGACTCTGAGCTTGTGAATGATAAATGTCCGATTCATCCAAATCTCGATCTAGAATTTATTGAAGAAGAAAATTATTTTTTTAAGTTTAGTGCATTTGGTGATAAACTTATCGCGCTTTATGAAAACAGAGATGGTAAACATCCAAACTTTGTAGTGCCCGAATCTCGTTTCAATGAAATTAAAGCATTTGTGGAGCGTGGTCTAGAAGATTTTAGTATTTCACGTTTAGCTTCAAAAATGCCGTGGGGAGTGCCGGTGCCAGATGATGATACTCAAGTAATGTATGTGTGGTTTGATGCGCTTGTAAACTATGTTTCTGCTATAGGTTGGCCAAGCGACATGCAGAAGTTTGAGAAATATTGGCCAGTAATTCAATTTGCAGGTAAAGATAATCTTCGTCAACAATCTGCAATGTGGCAAGCAATGCTTATAGCTGCGGATGTTGAACCGTCAAAGCAAATTGTTATTCATGGTTTTATCACAAGCGGCGGACAAAAAATGAGTAAATCGCTTGGCAATGTGATTAATCCGTACGATATTGTGACAGAATATGGCACTGACGCATTACGATATTTTCTTATTCGAGAAGCACATTCATTTGAAGATAGTGATTTTACTATGGAGCGTTTTAAGGAAAGTTATAATGCGAATCTCGCCAACGGCATCGGCAATTTAACGAGTCGTATTATGAAAATGGCGGAAACACATTTGTTGATGCCGGTTGCGTTAGAAGAAATTCCACCGGGATTTATGGCGGGTGCGCACGAAGATTTTTATTTGCACCTTGAACAGTTTGAAATTCAAAAAGCTGCAAATGTTGTGTGGAAAAATATTGGCGAGCTCGATACATTTATTCAGGAGACTGAACCATTTAAGCTTGTAAAAGTAGATAAAGAAAAAGCGTTGCCGATAATCGAAAGAATGGTGAAACAACTATACAGCATCGCCTGCATGCTTGATCCGATTATTCCTGAAACAGCAGAGAAAATAAAAAATGCAGTGAAAGCAAACAAAATGCCGGAGTCACCACTTTTTGCTCGAAAAGATTAATATTTTGTTTTGCAAAAAACATTATGCCAGAATTTATAGATATTCACGCTCACGTCAATTTTGAAGCCTATCTAGCTGATCGTGATGAGGTAATAAAAAGAACACTGAAGGCAAATACGTGGATGATAAATGTGGGAACAGAGCAAAGCACATCGCTTTCTGCGGTAAAACTTGCTCATCAATATGAAAAAGGGGTGTATGCGATTGTGGGTCTTCACCCTGTGCACACCGCGCAATCATATTATGATAAATCAGAATTTTCTGAAGATAAAAAAGAATTTACCGAGCACGGTGAAAATTTTGATTATTATTTTTATAAAAAACTTACTGCTGATCCAAAAGTGGTGGCGATAGGCGAGTGTGGTTTAGATTATTTTCGTGCTGATGTAGACACCGTAACGCTACAAAAAGAAAATTTTGAAAAACAAATAATGTTGAGCAAAGAGACAGGCAAGCCACTTATGCTTCATGTCAGAAATGCATATAAAGACGCTCACGATATTTTAAAAAATCATTCTGGAGTGAGAGGAGACGTTCATTTTTTTGCGGGCACCATAGAAGAAGCAAAATTATTCCTTGATTTAGGTTTTACATTGTCGTTTACTGGGGTGATTACTTTTACCAAAGACTACGATGATGTTATCAAATACGTTCCACTTGATCGTATTTTGTCAGAAACAGACTGTCCATATGTTACCCCAGCCCCACATAGAGGCAAACGCAATGAACCATTATTTGTACAAGAGGTAGTCAAAAAAATAGCTGAAATAAAGGGTTTACCACTCGAAGAAGTTAAAAAAGCCTTAATTTACAACGCTTTTTCGCTCTTTGGGTTATCTGTTTGATTTTAACTTTTCTTTAAGGATTCTTTAACCTATATATGTTGCAATATATGGGTATGTATGATAATCTTTGCGACATGTCTACAGAAGTAAAAGATACATATAGTGAAGCAAAAGAATCTCTTGTGATATATGAGGTGGGCTATTTGCTCCTTCCTACGCTTCCTGAAGAAAAGCTCGAGGGTGTAATAGCAAAACTTAAGGCTGTGCTTGCTGATAAAAAAGCAATTATTATTGACGAAGAAGCTCCAAAAATGCGCGCTCTTGCTTATATAATGGATAAAATAATTGAGACAAAGCGTCAAAAATTTGATCATGCATACTTTGGTTGGATAAAGTTTGAGGTGGAAGCTTCAGAAATAGCATCTATTAAAAAGAATATTGAGGTGATCGATGAAATACTCAGATGTCTTTTTGTGAAGACGATTCGTGAAAATACGCTTATATCACAAAAAATACAACCCAAAGAAGAGGAAATAAAAATAGAAGGGGTTGCACCTGAAATAGTGGCAGAAGTTTTAGAGGTTAAAGCGGACACAGAAGATATTGATAAAAGCATCGACGCTCTCGTAATGAATTAATAAATTATGTATTTAAATAAAGCACTCATTATAGGTAATCTTACGCGCGATCCAGAATTAAAATCATTACCATCAGGAATTCAGGTCGCTACGTTTAGTGTTGCAACAAATCGTGTTTGGAAAGATAAAAATGGTGCAAAACAAGAAAGTGCGGATTATCATAACGTTGTGGTGTTTGGAAGACAAGCAGAAATAGTCGGTCAGTATTTAAGAAAGGGAAGTTCGGCGCTTGTGGAAGGACGAATGCAGACCAGAAGTTGGGACGCTCAGGATGGTAGTAAAAAGTATCGTACTGAAATAGTTGCTGACCGCATTCAGTTTGGTCCTCGTCGTGAAGGTGGTGGTGGAGCTGTTGGGGGTTCTGTTCCAAAAGATGTTCCACAAGATTCACCAAAAGAAGCAATTGACACGATAGAGTATCCATCAGAAGAAATTAACCCAGACGATATACCATTTTAATTAATAAAATTATGCAGAAACAATGTTTTTTCACTCAGAATAATATTAAGCAAATCGATTATAAAGATGTCGATATTCTTAAGAAATTCCTAAATCCTCATGCTCGAATCATGTCAAAGAAAAAGACAGGTGTGAGTTCAAAGTACCAACGCCAACTCGCTCTCGCTGTAAAACGTGCTAGATTTATGGGACTTCTTCCGTTTGTTGCTAGATAAAATAAAAATAAAACAAAAACACCTTGGAAAGGGGGTCTCGAGCGCGACGGCGCGAGAGCTTCAGGATTTTTTAAGCTTCAAAAAATCCGTACCCTTTCCAAGGTGTTTTTGTTTTTTCTAACTATTTAATCGATCTGTATACTCACCAGTTTCAGTGTTGATGCGTAGAATATCTCCTTCTTTTACAAACATTGGCACAGTGACCATAGCTCCAGTTTCTACTTTTACTTGTTTGTTGCCACCCTTTGCCGTATCTCCTTTTACAGCAGGAAAAGCCTCAATAACCTTTAGATCTACCTTGATTGGAATTTTTACACCAATTATTTTTTCATCAAAAATAAGTGCTGACACAATTGAATTTGTTTTTAGGAACTGAGCTCCAGAGCCTATTATATTTTCTGCAATTTCAAAACGTTTGCTCGGATCATTCACCTCACAAAACCAAAAAGCATCTTTGTTGGTGTAAAGATATTTTATATCTCTACTCGACATATCTGCCTCCTCGACTTTATCTGAAACATGAAATGACACTTCTGCCACTTTTCCAGTAATCAGATTTTTCATTTTTACAGCATTTACTGGTTTGCGTTGTTGTTTTCGAAACACATGAGAGTGAATCACCTCATATGGCGCGCCTTCATACACTATAAATTTTCGTTCTACTACTTCGTTATATTCCAACATAATACCAAGGAGTCTAACCCAGTAAAGAGAAAAAGTCTACTGTAAATGCCTAATTTAAAGGTTTATACAACTTCTTTAAGCTTTGTGTGAATTTGAGCTAAAATTTCATCAGTTATTTTAGGATTCTCTTTCAAGAATTGTCGCGTTGCATCATATCCACGACCAAGTTTTACTTCTCCATATGCGTAGCTTGAACCAACCTTACTAATGAGTCCGTGTTTTTCACCAAGAGCAATAATTTCTCCCTCCTTTGAAATACCTTCGTTGTACATAAGGTCGAATTCTGTTTGCTTAAATGGAGCTGCTACTTTATTTTTTACCACTTTTGCTCTGATGCGTGAACCCATCACTTCTTCACCTTTTTTTATTTGAGCGATACGACGAATATCGATGCGTACCGAAGTGTAAAATTTCAAAGCTTTTCCACCGGGTGTTGTTTCTGGATTACCAAACATTACACCAATCTGCATACGTATTTGATTGATAAAAATCACAATAGTTTTACTTTTCGCTACGATTGCGGTGAGTTTGCGTAACGCTTGTGACATTAGTCTGGCTTGTTTTCCTACATGATGTGCGCCCATATCTCCCTCTATTTCATCTTTTGGGGTAAGGGCGGCGACAGAGTCTATTACGATTACATCAATTTTTCCTGAACGAACAAGGCTCTCGGTAATTTCAAGCGCTTGTTCTCCGTTGTCTGGTTGAGAAATAAGCAATTCGTCTATTTTTACACCGAGTTTTTTTGAATATTCTGGATCCATTGCGTGTTCTGCGTCAATAAAAGCACACACGCCACCTTTCTTTTGTGCTTCAGCTATTATGTGCAACGAAAGGGTGGTTTTTCCTGATGACTCTGGGCCAAATATTTCAACAATTCTTCCACGAGGCACTCCTCCTACACCGAGCGCTGCGTCCAAACCTATTGATCCGGTGGGAACGGCATCAATATCTACTCTCGGTTTTTCGCCGAGTTTCATAATCGAATCATCTCCAAACTTGTTTTTTATTTCTCTAAGTGCGTCCTCAATTTTCAAACCATGTTCTTTTGGTGCTGTAATTTTTTTTGCCATATATTAATTTAATTCTTCCTGCGATTCTGTTAACACAAGAGGCTCGTGTTCGGTGAGCACGAGTTCAAGTTTTTTTTCTTTCAACCGACCAAATTTGTCGGCGACAGTTAGTTTGATGATGTTGTATCCAGGGGAGAGAAGCATTTTTTCGCTGAAAACACCTTTGTTGTCTACGGTAATTTTTCTATCGTTTAAGCTAATAGATGAAATGTTACGAGCCAAACCCTTTATTTCTATGAGTGCGGTATCAGTAGCCGAACCATCAAGGGGTGAAAAAATTTCAATAACCGGTCCAATAATTAGATTTCGCGATTCGTACAATGAATAGCTAGCAATAAATACGATTATAAGGGTAATCGTTGCTATTTTTATAATGGGTTTAATCATTCTCATAGATGTATTTAGTATACTACAGGTGTTCTTCGGGTGTTTCTTCTTGTGTATCAGCGTTTTCACTATTTATATTGGTTTCTGCACCCATCACGTCACGAGGTTTTGCACCAGATCCTGGACTTACCACACCACGTTCTTCTAACATATCTATAAGTCTTGCTGCACGAGCGTATCCTACACGAAGTTTTCTTTGAAGATATGATGTGGAAGCTTTTCCTGCGTGTATTACAATTTCTCGCGCTTCTTCATATAGTTCATCATCATCTTCATCTCCACCGCCAATACCAGATTCAAAAATCGCATTTTTACCATTCTGTCCATCGAGATCTATTTCCTCGGGAATCTCATCTTTAAATTGATCTGAGAGATACTTTACAACACTTTTTACTTCATTTTCTGAAATGAAAGCAGACTGAATACGTTGTGGTTGAGACATGTCTCCAGAGATATAAAGCATATCGCCGGCGCCAAGGAGTTTTTCTGCACCACCAGTATCCAAAATTGTGCGAGAGTCTATTTGAGAAGATACCTGAAGAGCTATACGAGCTGGAATATTCGCTTTAATAAGCCCAGTAATGACGTTTACCGATGGTCTTTGTGTTGAAAGGATAAGATGTATACCTACAGCTCGACTCATTTGAGCAAGGCGCACAACAGCAGACTCAAGTTCTCTTGGATAAGCCTGCATTATGTCTGCGAGTTCGTCTATTATAATTACGATAAACGGCATAGTTTCAGGAAGTTTTGTTTCACCATTTTCGTCTTTCGGAAGTTTATCTTCTCGCATTTTTTTAAGTTCTGGCTCGAGTATGTTTTTGTGATATGAATCAATGTCGCGTACAGATTCAGACTCAAGAAGGTCGTAGCGTCTTTCCATTTCTTTTGCCGCCCACTTTAGAGCTATGATCGTTTTCTTTGGATCAGTGATTACTGGAGTGAGAAGGTGGGGGATTTTGTTGTACAAAGTAAGCTCCACGCGTTTTGGGTCGATCATTATAAATTTAAGGTGTTCTGGAGAATTTCGATATAAAAGAGACGTGATGATTGCGTGAATGGTTACAGATTTTCCAGAACCAGTAGCTCCAGCGATGAGTAGGTGGGGCATTTTAGAAAGATTTGCAAAACGAGATGAGCCGGTGATGACTTTTCCAAGACCAACAAGGAGAGATTTTTCGGATTTTTGATACTCGTCTGCAGAAAGTAATGTACCCAAACCAACGGTGGTTTTGGTAGTGTTTGGTATTTCAATACCCACAAGTGATTTGCCTGGTATTGGTGCTTCTATACGAAGTGGATGAGCCGCTAGAGCAAGGGAGAGGTCGTTTTGAAGCGCTATGATACGTGAAAGTTTTACACCCTCTGCTGGTTTTAGAGCATATCTGGTGACGGACGGACCTATGGAAATTTCATCCATTTCTACATCTATACCGAAATTCATAAGGGTGCGTTTTATAATATTTGCATTTGCTTTTATATCGCCCACTTCTGGTTTACCTTTGTCACGTTCTAGAAGAGAAAGTGGGGGAGGAGCAAAAACTTTTCCAACAGTAGAATTCATTGGTCGGAAGCCACCAAACTCATTTTCTTCCGATTCCGGTTTTGTGGGTTTCTTTACTACTGAGCGTTCGTCGGAAGTTTGTTTTGTTGCATCCAACCCCTTGTCTTCTGTTTGTTGTGCAATTTTTACATCTACTTCTTCGAACTCTTTTTTCTCATCTTCTTTTTTGCCAAAAAATTTGTTCCATAATGCTGGCAAAAATGGAATACGAAGCGTGGTATCAAAAACAACAAGTATTGATATGAGGAGTACGGCGATCAAAATAACATATGAAGCTGTGTAGTCGAAGAGTTTTACAAATGGGAAAGCAACCATTTTTCCAAGAAAGCCGCCCCGGGTTGGAAATGTAAGATCAATAATACCGAGTGCTGAACACAGCAAAGCTAACGAACCTATTGTTTGGGTGAGGGCCAAGTTTCGTTTTAATGACATTAAAAACGAAATGCCAAGAATGATAAGTACTATTGGTAAAAGGAAATAACCGATTCCTAAAAGCATACCAAGGGTTTTGTATGTAAATACACCCACTGGGCCAGCTTTTGCAAGCGCTGAAAGACCCAAAAATAATGCGACCACAAAAAGAGCAACGGCGAGTATGGCTTGTACGGTATCTTCTTTCAGATTCTTTAATGGATTAAATTGTTTTTTTTCTTTGTTCGGTTTTCTACCCATAACGATGTGTAAATAACGGCAATAATATGCATATATAGTAACACATAATGATAATGCACTTTTTTGCATACATATAAAAATACACGTGAGCAGTTCAAGAACCTATAAAGAAAAGTTAAAGTGTGTCGCAGTGAGTAAATTGAGGATAAAGGACTTTACAATTGTCCCTTTACGTTCTATAATGGACATATTCAAAATCTTTAAAAAGTCCTTGATATATAACAGACATTAAATCAGGGACAATAAAAGACAAAAACATGGACGAAAAAATAGATAAAAATACCAATTCAGGACAAGAGAAAAGCTCTAATTCTGGAAAAGAACTAGATAATACAAACCTTTTTAGTCATCTTGGTATATCAGACAAAAACTTTCTATTTCAGTATAAAAAGACAGAAAAGATACTTGCGGCACTTTATCTTGTTACAAATTTTTTACCAAACCAAGAACCCTTGAGATGGGAAGTACGTGAGTTGGGATTGAATCTTCTTTCGAGTGTAATGTCTTTGAAAGATGCATTACCATCACAAAAAGATGAGTTGTGCACAATGATCAAAACAATTGTTCTTGAGATGATTTCTTTGTTAGAAATTGCATATTTTGCTGGTTTTATTTCTGCGATGAATTTCGAGGTTCTTAAAGGAGAATTTGTTGTTTTACTTGGATCTGTTTCTGTTACAAAACAATCGCTTGAATCATTTGTATTACCCAATAATTTCTTTGTTGATAACACTTCTATATCTGGAGGCAATTCGATATCTACTGATTATTCACGTGCACCACTTGCGGATAATTTTGACCGATCAATACGTGCCAACAATATAAAAGACAATTCATTTATTGGTGTATCAACATTATCAAAAAATAATTCTTCACAAAATTTTCATAAAGGACAGAATAATAAAAAAACGGCCACCCCCAATATCTTTTCAGAAAAGAAAACATACGGCTCTGTTCTTATAAAAAAGACCAGTAGACAGACGGTTATTATTGATCTTTTAAAAAAGAAAAAAGAGATCATGATAAAGGACGTTTCTGCTGTTATAAAAAACTGTAGTGAGAAAACACTACAACGCGAACTTCTTTCTATGGTAGAACAGGGTATCCTAAAAAAAGAAGGTGAGCGTCGTTGGAGCAAGTATTCTCTTGCATAATCGTTGACTTTTAGCCTATTTTTAGCATATAATCGCTTGGCCTGGTTGGAGATAGCTTAGGTTATCCCCAGCCGTTGTTTTGCAGGTTATTTAAGGAAAAGGTACTATGTACATTATACGTAACCAGTAGTGTTGACATAGTGTCAAATACTACTGATTGTGTATGTTTCCGAGT
The DNA here is from genome assembly GCA_964407105.1 of uncultured Candidatus Saccharibacteria bacterium. Classification (GTDB taxonomy): domain Bacteria; phylum Patescibacteriota; class Minisyncoccia; order Phycocordibacterales; family CALRHW01; genus SICJ01. The sequence continues at coordinate 273,204 of CAYOUG010000001.1, forward strand.
GTAAGAATAACGGCTGTTTTGCGTCTCATTACAGGAAGACAGACCAGGTATTGATCGTTGACAATTTCATATACAAAAAAGAGAGATTTATGTGCGTATAGGATGCTGTACGACTTTTTACTTATATGGAAGTATGACTGAAAATCAGACCAAATTTCTATAACTAGCCCGCCGCCTTGCGTCGGTTTACCTCCGAGTCTACTTTGTTGGACGAAGAGTCTAAATTAAGGTGGTGGTTAGTGGAAGGATTCATAAACAAGAAATTGTTTATGAATCAAACACTTGTATTAATAAACGTTAATTAATACGAATATTAATACAAGTGTGTGCATTACATTATAAAAAATAATTTCTTTTCCTGAATACATTATTAATAATTAAGGAAAAGATGTTCATTATTAAATACAATATGTTTAAAACATCAAAAACTGCACGAGTTTTTGCAGGAGTTGTTGGTATCGCGATGGTTGTTGTTGCTTTTGGCGCATTTGTTGCACCAGTAAAGGCAGAAACGACTGATCTCGCAGCACTTCAAGCACTAGTTGCTTCATTGCAAGCTCAGATTGCAGCATTATCAGGCGGATCAAGTTCTACAGTTTCTGGATCAGCTCCTATGTCTCCCCTTACAGAAGGAAGCTCAGGTGCTGAAGTTACAAAACTTCAGAATTTCTTGATCTCAAAAGGCTTTGGCATTTCAGCTGGAGCTACAGGATTCTTTGGTGGTCAAACAAAGGCGGCTCTTGCGGCTTTCCAAGCAGCAAACGGAGTTTCACCTGCAGTTGGTTACTACGGTTCAGTTACAATGGCTAAAGTTGCATCAATGATGACAACTACAACCACTACAACTACAACCACAACTACAACCACACCAGGTCCTACAACACTTGAAGGAACAGATGGTTCAATTTCTGACGTAAATGTTCTTTCACAATACTCAAACGAGGAAGTGGGAGATGCAGAATCAGATGTAAAAGTTGCTGGATTTGAAGTTGAAGCTTCAAAAGATGGAGACATTATGTTGAAATCTGTAAAACTTCATTTTGCTGGAGCATCAAATTCTGGCTCAACAAAATTGGCTGATTATGTAGATTCAGTATCTGTATGGATGGGATCAACAAAGATCGCTACTGTAGATGTATCTGACTTCAACAAAGACAGTACAGGAGTATACACAAAAACAGCTACATTAAAGAGTGGTGTTGTTGTAAAAGCTGATACCACAGAAAAGTTTTACATTACTGTAGATGCTATTAGTAATCTCGATTCAAATGATATTACTGGAGATGCATGGACCGTTGATGTTGACAATATCCGATACGAAGATGGATCAGGTGTAACAACAACTGATACTGATTCAGGAGATGTTAACGCTATGAACGTTTCGATAAACTTTGTAAGCTTCTCAACATCTGCTAACACAGAATTGAAGTTCTCTACAGATTCATCAAACAATCCTGATGCTGGTGTTATCGTTGTCGATGATACAGACAATACAGACGGAGTTGTTCTAATGGCTGGTAAGATCAAAGTGGAAGGAACATCAGATGTGTGGATGGATGCATTACCAGTTACCTTTGTAACTACCGGTGGTGCAAATCTTTCTGCTGTTACTGGATCAGTAACATTGAATATCGGTGGTGAAGAATATTCAGAGACCACTGGCGCAAACTGTAGTCCAACTTGTGCTTCAAACACAACAGCTACAGTAACATTCGATAATCTTGATTTCACAATGGATGCTGGAAAAACTGTAAGTTTTACAGTTTCTGCTGACATCAATGATATTGACGCTGGAAATCTTGATGAAGGAGATACTTTGGCTGCTTCTATTACTACAAACAACCGAAATTACATTGATGCGGAAAATTCAGAGGGTGATCAGTTGTCTGATTCTACAGAGAAATCTGGAACAGTTACTGGTAATGCTCAAATATTCCGAACAAGTGGAATTCAGTTGGAGTTTGTTGATGCAACTGAAGATGCTACTGTTGGTACAAGTGCAAATGATGACGTGGGATTGTTTACAATCAAATTTAAAGTAACAGCTATTGGAGACACAGTTTATATTGCTTCAGCTGTTGCAAACGGTGCTACTTATTCTGTTGACAAGAGTGGAACAGCTACAACTGCAAACTCAATTACAGCAGCATTTGTAAATAATTCTGACACTGATTTGACAACTACATACGGTCTATGGGAGATCGAAGAAGGTTCAAGTGAAACACTTACACTTTCTGTAAGCGTTCCATTGGGAGCAGGAGGTACATCAGGACAGTATCGCGCAGCTCTTACGGGAGTATTGTGGGGTACAAATTCTGCTGATGCTCAACCAGACAATACTTACTCATCAAATCTCGATACGTTCAAGACCTCTTACATGGTTCTTAACTAATCTTGGTTTGACAGCGTAAGCTGTTGACTAAAACAAAAACCGCCCTTTATGGGGCGGTTTTTGTTTTGCTTGAAAAACTCATACATTTGAGATAATCTGTAGCATATGAATAAAGATATTAAACAGTCGTGGTTTTCACAAATTGCTCAATACGTGATGTACGTTTTTTTTGTTTTATTTCCTTTTACTAATACCTCATATTTTTTGTATGGAGGCACCTCCGTAAGATCTATTGCACTGATATTGATAATGGACATTTTAATGGTTCTTTTTGCCGTGTGGATATTTAAAAAAGATCAAAACATAACTATTCCAAAATCATGGATTTTTTTGTCTTTGGTTATTTATTTTGTTTCCATGACGATATCTAGTTTTTTTGGTTTAAATTTTTCTGTCTCATTTTGGTCCGCGGTTACTCGCACATCTGGGCTATGGTATCTTTTTCATCTCGGTGCATTTTTGTATGTGTTGTGGATTCTTTTATCAAATCCAAAAAGACACAACACTTTTATTTTGCTAATTATTGCTTCAACATCATTATTTTCATTACTAGCCTTTTTTGGTCCAGAGGGTTTGGGTTGGCTTTTTAAGGGTTATAAAAGTGATGGATTTACTTTTGGAAACTCTTCTTTTGCGGCGATGTATATTTTCGGTGCATTTCTCTTGTCTCTTTATTATATTTTTCAAGCCGAAAGTAAAAAGTGGTGGATGTATGTTTTCCCTTTGTTACTAATTATTAATCCATATGTAATAGATAACCATATTTGGTTTGGAGATTTTTCTAGAATTATAGGAGAAGCTAGACTTTCTACTTTTGTAATGGTTTTAGCGACAGTTGGGCTTTTGATGTTTTGGCTCATTTCTAAAATAAAAAATAAAAAAACATTTTCTAAAGTATCTTACGGTGTTTTTGGTGTTTATGTAATTGGTGTGGTAATTTGTTCTATTTCACTGCTTTCTTCTGATGGTTTTTTAAGAAAAGAATATTTGAATCAAGCTACCGCGGCGCGTCCACTCGTGTGGGCAATTTCTGAAAAAGCAATTTCAGATCGTCCACTTTTGGGTTGGGGATCAGATAATTTTGAGCGAGTATTTGAAAAATATTACGATAATCGTTTGCTTGAAGAAACGTATGGAAGTGAGGCGTGGTTTGATAGATCACACAATATTTTTCTAGAACAAATAGTTAACAATGGATTTATTGGCCTCACTTTCTATTTATTGGTGTATATTGTTATTTTAATTTCTCTTTTGTATGTTTTTGTAAACACAACAGATAAAAAAGATAGAATTTTTGCTTCAATACTTTTTGTATATTTTTCCCTTCATCTTGCTGAATTACAAACTGTATTTGATACAACGATTTCTTATACCATGCTTGGCTTTATGTTTGTGTCGGCTGTGGTTTTGTATGGGCGTACACGTGCACAAAAAACAGGTAAATCACAAGAAATAGTTATCGGTGGCATACCGAAATATATAATTTCTGTTGCGGTAATCTTTTTTTGCTTTTGGTCACTTGTGTGGGGAGTAATTCCATTTGTTCGCGCACAAAATGTAAATGGGTATATTAGAACTATTGGTTTTGCAGAAAAACGTATACCTTTTTATCCCGTATTGTTTTCTTCCCCCGTCGATTTACATGCTTTCTTGTGGAGAACTTCTACAGATTTTGAGCGTGGGATATCAGAGAATCCAAAAATATTAACAGACGGCACAAAGGTTACAAACTTAAAAAAAGAGGTGCTGATTTTTGAAAATGAGTACCGCCTTTTTGTAGCAAATAACCCAACACACTTTAGAGCAAAATTAAGTTTTGCAGATATTCTTATATACCAAGCTCTTTTTGGAGAAAATAAACTAGAGGAAGCACAAAAGGTTCTTGATGAAGCCATTGTTCTTGTGCCCACAAGTCCACAGCCATATTGGATGAAAGCGGTAGCTTATCTTTATATGAAAAAATTTGATTTGGCGAAGGAAAATGCTAAAAAAGGTTTAGCTATAAATCCAAACATAGAATATAGCAAGATGATACTAGAATATGTTGAATCATCAATCAAAACATTTCCAGAAATTAATCTGTTCTTTTTCAGACTTATTTAAATATTAAGTCGTGGTAAAGTATATATATGCTTAAATACTTCGATAAAACATTCTTTAAATTTCTTGTTGGTTTTGTGAGTGTGCTTGCTATTAGTTTTTCTATTATGATCATTACCAATTATCTTGCAAAATATTATTATCAAGATTTAAGTGCAAATTCTGCTAGTGTTTTTAATGATATGTATAGTTCTATAGAATTTTCAGCAGATGATGTAGCGACAGTTCAGAATGCTTCATTGGGACGTTAAAAAAGTATTACGTTTTTTTGTTGACACTAACACCTTCTCCTGATAACATCTCTCTCATAAGGTCAAAGACAATAGGCAAACAATAAGCCCTATCGAGACACTCTTTACCTTGTGGGTCGATGTTCGTTTACTAAGAAATATATACAAGTATTTAGTACTTGATGTTATGGCTATATCAAAACAAAAGAAAAAAGAAGTTCTGGACAATCTCTCAGGGATTGTAAAAGACTCTGCGTCGGTGGTGTTTGTAAACTTTCACGGCTTGCCGATGAATGATACAACGACACTTCGAAAAGCACTTCACGAAAAAGAAGTAGGGTATACAGTTGCTAAAAAAACGCTTACTCGAAAAGTTTTTAGTGAAGCGAAAATAGAAGGAGAAATGCCGGAGCTTACGGGGGAGCTTGCTGTGGTGTATGGAAAAGATATGGTAGCACCAGCTCGTGAGATCTATGCATTTCAAAAGAAATTTGATAATAAAATATCTATTCTTGGTGGTGTTTTTGAGGGAAAATATATGGACAAAGCAGGTATGCTTGCTGTTGCACAAATTCCTTCTCTTGATGTACTACGTGGAATGTTTGTAAATATTATCAATTCACCAATTCAAAGATTGGTAGTGTCTCTATCTGAGATAGCAAAAAAAAGCATAATTAATTAAATAATTTTATTAACATGGAAGAAACAAAAGTTGAAGTTCCTGCAAAATTCAAAAGCATTGTAGAAAATATCGAAACGATGTCTGTTCTTGATTTGCATGAGCTTGTGAAAGTGTTTGAGGCAAAGTTTGGTGTTTCAGCGTCAGCAGTAGCGGCTCCCGCAGCTGGTGCGGCGGCAGGTGCTGCAGAAGAGAAGTCTTCATTTAATGTACACCTTGTAGACAGCGGTGCTCAAAAGATTGCTGTTATAAAAGTTGTAAAAGAAGTTCTCGGTCTTGGTCTAAAGGAAGCAAAGGATCTTGTGGATGCGGCTCCTTCTGTACTTAAGGAGGGAATGAAAAAAGAAGATGCCGATGCTTTCAAAAAGAAAGTTGAAGAGGCTGGTGGAAAGGTGGAGTTGAAATAAGGTTATATAGAAAACAAAACAAAAACACCTTGGAAAGGGTACGGATTTTTTGAAGCTTAAAAAATCCTGAAGCTCTCGCGCCGTCGCGCTCGAGACCCCCTTTCCAAGGTGTTTTTGTTTTGTTTTATTTTGCTTTTCCTTTATTTTCTATGGTATATACTTATCCATCATGGATATTTTAGAAAAAATTTTTGGCAGTACGACAAAAGTACGTCTTATGCGTTTGTTTATGTTTAATCCAAACAGTATTTTTGATCTTGTAGAAATTGCTGAACGTACAGACACATCTCCTCGGACCATAAAAAATGAAATATTTAATCTTCACAAAATAGGTCTTATTAAAAGCAGATCCTTTTTAAAGGAAATTACCTCAAAACAAGGCAAAAAATTGGTGGTTACTAAGAAAAAGACATCCGGCTGGATTTTGGATCCTCGTTTCCAATATCTCAAACCACTTCAAGATTTTTTAGTTTACATGAATCCATTTCGTCACAATGAACTTGTAGACAAACTTCGCAAGGTGGGGAATATTAAATTTCTTGTTATTTCTGGTGTGTTTATTCAAGAGTGGGAAAGTCGTGCCGATTTATTTATTGTTGGTGATAATTTAAAAAAGAGCCAGCTCGATTCTGTTATTCACTCACTTGAATCAGAGCTCGGAAAAGAACTTAAATATGTTGCTCTCGAAACCGAAGATTTTCGTTATCGTTTAAATATGTGCGACAAGCTTATAAGTGACGTATTAGATTTTCCTCACGAAAAAGTGATCAACAGAATAGGTGTCGAATAGCTGTTATCCACAGAATTTTAAAGCTATAGAGAGTTATTCTGAAGTGCGTGATATAATCAGAGAGGACGTATTAAAGGTCTTTATTGATTAATTTTAGTAGTTAATGCCGTGCGTAATGCGCACCGCCCGCCTGGAAAGCCAGGCATATGTAAAACCATGACGTTTGATACATGGACAACAGGACTCAGTCAGTCATTCTTTAGCTTGTGGAATGGTGTTATAGTTTTTCTACCAAACCTTGTAGTGGCTCTTCTTATTATCATCATTGGATGGGTTGTAGGATCATTATTGGGCCGTTTCGTTAGCCAAATTATTAAGTCGATTCGTGTAGACGAAGCACTTGCAAAAGCAGGAGTGGAGGATGTACTTCGACGAGGAGGCGTGCGTTTGAATATCGGAAAGTTTATCGGAACACTAATAGAATGGTTTGTTATTCTAGTGTTTCTTATCGCGGCGTTTGACGTACTTGGCCTTACTCAGGTTAATGTGTTCTTGTACAACGTAGTATTACTCTATTTGCCAAATGTAATCGTGGCAGTACTTGTACTTTTGCTTGCTGCAGTTATTGGTGATGTAATGCAAAAAATTGTAGTTACATCAGCTCGCACAGCAGAATTTCGATCAGCACACCTTCTTGGAACAGTAACACGATGGACCATTTGGATTTTCGGTCTTCTTGTGGCACTTTCTCAGCTTGGTATTGCTCAGTCGTTTATTCAAACAATCTTTACAGGAGTAGTGGTAGCACTTTCTCTTGCACTCGGACTTTCATTCGGTCTTGGTGGTCAGGATGCAGCAGCTCGCTTCATTGAAAAGACTCGACAAGAAATTACAAACAAAGACTAATAAAAGTTTGTTGTGTGATGCAAAAGACACCCGAAGGGGTGTTTTTTGTTGGACTGTAAAGTAAAAAATAAAAAGCAAAAGACAAAAAGAGTCTTTCACTAAAGCGCTTCGCTAACCCGTTCAAGACTCTTTTTGTCTTTTGCTTTTTATTTTTTACTCCCCACTTTTCAGTTGTTCACAACTTTTTTAACAAAACTTTAGACTTTCTTGAAGTCATTTTTTTCATAATAAACAGAGATGAGTGGCGTGTGCTACTCACATGTTCTTTGGCTATCTCAATAGGAGACGACCATGATTGTTTCTCTCATGTTTTTCGTTGTACAAAGTGTTTCTGTGGAAGTACCACGTTACACAGTGGTAGATTTGGGGGTGTTGCCAGCTCACTCAAGCTCGCACGCATTTTCTGTGAATGATAATGGTGTGGTGGTGGGTGAATGTACGCATGATTTTGTGATGCAGACACCGTGCGTGTGGACATACGACGGGCGGGTGTGGAATGTACAAGCTGCTGGTTGTTGTGATGAGGGAGTGGCGGTGTCGGTAGCTTCGTCACGGTGCACTGTAATGGAATGTGGTGATGGTGCAATGCTTCAAGCGGAAAATACTTGTGTGAATGTGGATGGTTTGGGTGGACCTTTCAGTGCACCATATGCAGTGAATGCTTTTGGAACCGTTGTGGGGTATTCACTCACAGCACAATACCAGGGTCATGCATTTTTGTGGAAGAGTGGAGGTGCGACAGGGGGTGCTAAAACGATCGATCTTTTTCCTGATGCGGATTTTAGTATTGCCACAGATATTAATAACGCGGGAATTGTTGTGGGATTGTTTCAAAATATTCTTGGCAACAGTGTGGCGTTTGTGCGCGCCGACGACGGTGTGGTGGTAGCACTGCCGACGCTCGGCGGCGCGCATGCATCCGCATCTGCGATTAATGTTGGTGGAAATGTGGTGGGTTCGGCGCGCACTTCTGGGGGAAATACACATGCGTGTGTGTGGCGCCGCGCCACCGAGGGTGGGGCTTGGGCCGTGCATGATCTCGCGGCGCCACCCTCCGCTCCCGTTTTTTATAACACCACAAGTGAGGCGTATGATATCAACGATCGTGACGAAATTATCGGCGCCGTCGCTGTCGGCGCCTCAATGCACCCCTTCATTTGGACAAGCAGCACAGGAATGTTCGAGCTTCAAAACCTCATTATTCCGGATCCAAAAAACCCCTCACTATCACTTGCATCTGTCCGTCTCATTCGGGTCACTTCTATCAACAATCACGGAGAAATTGTGGGCTGGGGTGTTGTTGGTGGGGACCAAACCGAGCACGCCGTTCTTTTGATTCCCGTTCGAAATATTCAATAACTTTTTGAGCCCAACACGTGTTGGGCTTTTATTGTTAAACAAAAGATGTTGTGATATGTTTTTTATCGGAGGTTATATATGTCGCAGAACAAAAAACGAAAATCTTCTTCAGGATCGCAGAAGGATGAGGTCGACAGAGATTCGCAAGCTCCCAAAAACCCACCGTTTCTCACAGACAAGCAGTATGAAGCAATCGAAAAATTGTTGCCGAGTCTGCTGTATACACCGATGTCTGTGCCGATGGAATCGAACGCATCGTCCACGTTCTTCAGTCGTCTTCACGATGATCATGAAGGAACGTGGACAGGCTCGCTTGTGGTGGGTACGTCGACAGATGGCGATATGTGGATTCGAACTACGGTACCAGAAAACGTGCCGTTAGGAATGTTGCGTTTTAGATGTCCACTTAATGGTGGAGGAATGAGTCATCGAACACACGTTGCGCTTCGACTTCTGTATCTTGCGATTCTTGAAGATAATCGAACGCACCCTATCGTTGCACCAACTGGAAAGACAATCAAATGAATGTGTGGCAACGACACATTCAAAACCGGTACAGTACTCAAATGCTGTACCGGTTTTGTTCTGTTTTTTGCTTCTTTTTTACATCATTTCTTACTCACACTCTATCTTATTTGACAGAAAAATAGATATCTATATACTGTTATTTATCTCTGATATGTATACATTACTTAATCCTTCAACAAAGCGGAAACGATAACGTTTTTTAAACTGTTGTCGCAAGCCGCCTTCAAGCGGTTTTTTTGTTAAAATCGCAAAGAATTAAGAAAAGTGCAGAATCAGAAAGTCATTTGTAAAATATCACGACGGTCGTTAGATTTTTGTGATCATGTTATTTCACATCCGTTTTCTGAGGTCTTAGTGATGTGAAAATAATCGTACGTATTGCGTTGATAGTATCAGCGTGATGCGTGCAGTTTGTTGTGATCGAAAACAGCAAACTTAAAAACAGAAAAAATCTTTGTTATGTGTGATCTTGATTACATGTAACAGAGTAAAAAGAATTATCGCTCGTTGTAAGCGAGCGATAAAGATTGTGGTTTTTAAATTTCCTAATAGGAAATTTAAGAGCATATGGTGGATGCCTTGACTCTAAGAGGCGATGAAGGACGTGGTCTGGCTGCGATAAGCTTCGGGGAGGTGCCTAGCAACCTTTGATCCGGAGATTTCCGAATGGGGAAACCTTCTAGCGAAAGCTAGAATCACACACTTGATGTGTGATGCATACCTGGGGAAGTAAAACATTTCAGTACCCAGAGGAATAGAGACTAATAAGCATTTCCTTAGTAGCGGCGAGCGAAAAGGAAGAAGCCCAAACCCAGCTTCATTCTCACGGCGCATTTATGTGTTGTGGGAATGACGCTGGGGGTTGTAAGACGACAATTCAATTTATATTGAGAGAGTTACAAAATATGTTATTAACAGAACACGCTGGAAAGCGTGATCCCAGAGGGTAATAGTCCCGTATGTGAAAATAATATATCTCTTACGTTGTTGTTCTTGAGTACCTCAAGACACGTGTGGCTTGAGGGAATCTACCGGAACTAACCGGAAAGGCTAAATACTCTTAGAGATCGATAGTGAACTAGTACCGTGAGGGAAAGGTGAAAAGTAGCCCGATAAGGGCGGTGAAATAGACCTGAAACCATATGCTTACAAGGAGTCAGAGCGGGCATCGCAAGATGTCCCGTCATGGCGTGCCTATTGAAGAATGAGCCAACGAGTTTATGTATACTGCAGGCTAAGTGCGAGAGCATGGAGCCATAGGGAAACCGAGTGTGAATAGCGCGTTTGTAGTATATATAAGACCCGAAGCCAAGTGAGCTTGCCATGAGCAGGGTGAACTTATGAGAAATCGTAAGGGAGGCCCGAACCGATAAGCCGTGCAATACTTTCGGATGACTTGTGGTAAGAAGTGAAAAGCTAATCGAACTTGGTAATAGCTGGTTCTCTCCGAAATAGCTTTTGGGCTAGCGTCGAGCGTACCTTAGAGGGGTAGAGCACTGGATGGTTTAAACAGGGAGAAATCTCGTTAAACCAATCAAACTCCGAATACTCTAAGTCAATTACTCGGCAGTTAGACTCCGGGGGCTAAGCTCCGGTGGTCAAAAGGGAAACAGCCCGCATCTCAAGTTAAGGTCCCTAAATCAACGCTAAGTGCACTTAAGGTGGTAAAATTTCGTAGACACTGAGGAGGTTGGCTTAGAAGCAGCCATCCTTTAAAGAAAGCGTAACAGCTCACTCAGTAAGAGA
>CAYOUG010000002.1:0-141748 GCA_964407105.1 uncultured Candidatus Saccharibacteria bacterium
GGGCGGTTAGCTCAGTTGGTAGAGCGCAACATTGACGTTGTTGATGCCAGAGGTTCGAGTCCTCTACCGCCCACAAAACGAAGCTTGTATATAATTAAACAAATCTTTAGATCTTGAGGTGCATAGCTTTTCGTGGTCTATTTGTTGTTTTTGTTATATAATATGAGTATGCATTATTGCACTCGGTTTTTATTTATTGGCGGAATTGTAACCTACTAAATTTATGAACAAACAACACAGTTTTTTTGTGCTAAAAGTCATTGTGACTTCTCTTGTGCTCCCAGCAATTTTACCAACAAGTTTTTTGGGCGGACACACAAGTTATAGTAGAAATGTTTTTTTACAGCAGATAAAAAGTGAAACTGAAACTAATGAAACGGCTCGTCTAAGTGCTGTGGATGTGTCGAGTGAAACAACAGAAGAATTATCACGTCGAGATGTGTCAGCAGATATATTAGATACAAAAGAGCAGACAGATATATCTCCCAATTCTAATCAAATAGATGAAAATGTTGATGGCGGTAGCAGCATTGTTGATACCAGTACTAACACGTTTTTTAAAGTGACTGTGCAGAAATTTGTAAATGGTGTTCAGGCCACAGAAGCAAATTCTCATAGTTATGCTTTTCCAATGGTTTTTGAAATTGGTTCAGAACAAAACCAACAATTTAATCTTTCACCAGAATCTGGCTATTCTTGGAATAAAATATTATTTTCTTCTGCTACAACAACATATACAACGCACGAAATATTAAATTCTGAAAGTTCAAGTAGTCGTGTGTTTACTGCAGATGGTTGTGCTACTGCGTGTCCAGCAGATTTTAATCATGACGGCATGATCGATAATTTTGATCTCCCAATTTTACTTGATAACTGGGGTTCAAAACAAACAGAAAATGGACAAATGCTTCTTGGTGATACGGACTTAGACAATGATGTTGATGGTGCTGACTTGGCGAATCTTCTTGGTTCATGGGGTCCATGTCAATCCTTCAAACTTGATGGATATAGCTGGGGTTCAAGTTTGGATCAAGCAATTGAAATGGGTCCTACTCAAAATGTTATACCAACTTTTTCTGAAAGCGCAGAAGATCAGTTTGTAATTGTGTGGAATTCTTCTTGTAATAGTCAGCCACAGGTGCCGGTGTGTGAGGCGAATATAAATCTTGTAAAAAATGGAGACTTTGAAAATAAGATTGTCAAAAATGACGCTGGTTGGGATATTTTTAACACAAACGAGGGTGTAGATTGGATTGTGGCTTGGTTTGATGGTGCAAATACATATGAAAAAGAATCTCGTCCAAACCCGGCTTATCTTGAAATTCAGGCCGGAGTAAATGGGTGGTTGTCTTCGAATGGTACTCAACATGCAGAGCTTGATTCTGATTGGGGTGGTCCGGAAAGTGTTGTAAATAACGAACCCGCATCTGTAAAAATTTATCAAGATATAGCTACAATTCCCGGAAAGATGTATAAAATTTCCTATGATCATTCAGCACGACCCGGTACTGCACCAGAAGAAAATATGCTCGTTGCTGGTATAAACGATATCGCTTTTGCTATTACCACAGACAGTGGAGAGGGTTTAACTAACACAAATTGGTCTAATGTTTCTTATGTATTTACAGCAGATGTTCCTTTGATGCGTTTAAGTTTTACTGATCATGGTACTCCAAATTCAATTGGTACGTTACTAGATAATGTTTCGTTTACGTGTTTACCAGATGGGGAATCTGTTGATGATACCAATTCAAATAACAACGGTGATTCAAGTGGTGACAATGAACAGGGTAATCAAACAACCAGTAGTGGTAAAAAAAAGAGCTCTAGCGCTGGTGGGGAGGTTTTGGGTGCTAGTACAGTTAATATAGACATCCCTTTGGAAAATATGACTTGCTCTCCGTATTTGAATGAATACGTAAAATATGGTGCAAAAAATAATCCAGAAGAAGTAAAAAAACTTCAGACATTCCTAAACAAATTTCAAGGAGAAAATTTACCAATAACTGGATATTATGGCCCAATGACACGTGGTGCGGTAAATAAATTCCAATTATTTCATAATATGTTTGTACTTCGACCGTGGGTGACAGCTGGGCTTATGGAAAACGAAAATGAACCAACAGGTTATGTGTATAAAACAACTCGTCGATGGATTAATCTTCTAGAGTGTCCAATACTCGGTACTCCAATGCCAACACTTTCTTAGGTTTGCCATTGTTATTGATTCATGATATAATGCATCACAACAATAATTCATGAGAAAAATTATTAAAAAGTATTTCATTCCACACAGAGAAAATAACCACAAACCCCATTTTTTAAGGAAAAAAACTCTTAGTATTTTGGTGCTTTTTGTGTTTTTTGTTGAAATATCTTTTTTTTCATATTCCTTTTTTCTAAACGGTGGTTTAAATTATCTAGCATCAGTATTACCAGGAGTACTTGTAACTCTTACAAATGAACATCGAACACAAAGTAAACTCAGTACACTTTCGACAAATTCACTTCTAGAAAAAGCGGCACAAGAAAAAGCAAATGATATGGCGGCCAAAGGATATTTTGCTCACACAAGTCCAGACGGAAAACAACCGTGGTATTGGCTTGATAAGGTTGGATATAACTATACTTATGCAGGAGAAAATCTTGCAGTTAATTTTGTTGATTCAACTGATGTAACTAATGCATGGATGCAATCTCCTACACATCGTGAAAACATTGTAAATGGTCATTATACAGAAATAGGAATTGCCGTGGCTTCGGGTGTATACAAAGGAAGAAATACTGTGTTTGTGGTTCAATTTTTTGGTACACCAAAAGTGGCTTCTATTACACCACCCACACAACCTGTTGTTCAAAAGAATGCTACTGTGCCATCACCAAAACCAATCACCACCAAAACAATAGTTTCTCCAAAAGTACTTGGTTCAGAAACAGAGATAACGCAAAATTCACCAAACACTTCTGATTTAAAAAAAGAACCAAACACACCAAGCGGCTCTGTTTTTAGACCTATCGAAAAAGTGACAACAAATCCAAGAATGCTCGCAAACTATATTTTTGCCTTTTTAATTCTTCTTATTACCGCGGCCCTTGCACTTGCGGTATTTATTGCAATTCATATTCAACATCCAGCAATGATCGCTGGATCTATATCCGTGATTGTACTTATTGCGGGAATGGTTTACTTCAATCAGTTTGTGGTGAGTCGGGGAGTAGAATTACCCACAGACATTGTTGCGGCGACGATTGGGGGACTATAATTTTCTTTAAAACCTTTTTTATTTACCAGCGTGAAGATACATATAAATATCTTCTAGGGCTTTTACCGCATCTCCTGTGGCGATATTGTTTTGATGGTATAGTCCATCAGTACAATCACCAGCAGCCCAGATGCCGTTTATTTTTGTGCGTTGTGTGCGAGGATCAACAGGTATTTGGCCAATACTATTTAGCTCAATTATATTTTTTAGAAAACCCGTAGATGGAATTAATCCAATTTCCACAAAAATACCACCTACAAAAAGCTCAATCTTTTCTTTTGTAATTAAATTTTCATATACGATACTTTTTACAAATTTATCTCCTTTTATTTCAATGGGCGAGGCATTTTTTACAGCTTTCATTTTTGGATGAGAAAGTACTTTTTCTACAGTGATTGGATCTGCACGAAATTCATCACCACGATTAAGTAGGGTAACACTTTTTGCGTACGCTAAAAGTTGGGCAGCACTTTCAAACGCGGCATTTCCTCCGCCTATTACTACCACATCTTGATCAGCAAAAAGCGGTCCGTCACACGAAGCACAATATGTGAGACCTTTATGTTCAAAAATGTCTGCACCAAGCACATCAAGTTTACGGCGAGTACTGCCCGTAGTAATAAGTAATGATTTCGCACTACGTGTTTCTTTGTCGGTAGTTACATTAAAAGTATTTATTCCATTTGTTTCAATTTTTTCTATATTTTTTACCCATTCACCCTCAAAAAGAGTAACGTTGTCAGCAGAATATGCGAGCAGATGTTTTTTTAAACTATTTGAAAAATCTTTACCACTTATGGATACAGTACCAATCCAATTTTGTATTTCTGTAGATACCACACTTTGACTTTCAAAATCAGCTGTAATAAAAGCTGTTTTTAATTTTTTTCTAGCCGCATAGACGCCAGCACCCACACCAGCAGGTCCACCACCAATAATGATGAGATCGTACATACTTTATGTATTTAAATTATTTTAGTTTTGAGCGTCTGAGAAATGCTGGCACTGCACCCCAATCATCTTCTGCTACTTCGGTGGGAACAACTTTTTTTTCTTCAACATGTGAATTGTTTTGAGTATTTGGGGTGGGGGTTGGTGTTGGCATAACATTAAAAATTTTTCCTCCGCTTTTTGTAGGCGCTTCTTCTTTTTCTGGAGTGTTTTGGAACATCGTGCCTTTTTTGATCATGGCGCTTTCTGGAAAACCAGAAGCAATAACGGTGATTTTAATTTCGTTTTTCTTAAGTTTGTCATCACGTACTGTTCCAAAAATAATGCGAGCATTTGGATCTGCAGATTCGGTAATAACCTTTGCAGCATCTTGAATTTCAAACATAGTAAGATCGTCACCGCCAGCGATAGAAAATAGAACACCCTTTGCACCATTCATAGAGATTTCAAGAAGAGGGGAATTGATAGCCATTTTTGCCGCCTCTTCTGCTCGTTTTTCTCCGGTCGCAGTACCAATACCCATGAGAGCTGGGCCAGCATTTTCCATGACAGCTTTTATGTCCGCAAAATCTATATTGATAATACCTGGTGTGGTAATGAGGTCTGAAATACCCTCTACCGCTTGTTTTAGGACGTCGTCACACATTGCAAATGCATTTTTTGCTGTTGTGCCACGATCTATACTGTTGAGAAGGCGGTCGTTTGGAATTACAATAATAGCATCAACAGCTTTTTTCAATTCTTCAAGTCCTTGTTCAGCTAAACGCATTCGTTGTAAGCCTTCAAAAAAGAATGGTTTGGTAGCTACGCCCACAGTAAGGGCACCAAGCTCTTTTGCAATTTGTGCAATACGTGGAGCGGCGCCAGTGTATGTTCCACCACCCATGCCTCCAGCAATAAACACCATATCTGAACCCTTGAGAGATTCTTGGAGTTCTTCTTGAGTTTCTTCTACCGCTCTTCGGCCAAGTTCAGGATTCATTCCGGTACCAAGTCCTCGTGTTAAATTTTTTCCAATATGAATTTTCTTTTTTGCAAGGGTGTTATGTAGATCTTGAGCGTCGGTATTTACGGCAATAAATTCAACACCTTTTACTTTACTGTTGATCATGTGGTTGATCGCGTTTTTTCCAGAGCCTCCTACTCCAAGGACTTTTATTCGTGCGAATGCTTCTACTTCGGGTTTGATTTGTGGCATATGTTTTTTATCATCATAGCAGAAAGATAAGAAAAGAAAACATATCGACTTATGAGATTTTGTGTGATGTAGTAGCTAAAAGAGTTTATGGCAAAAACTGATGTAAAAAACCCTTAATAATGTTTTTTATCTTTATGAAAAAAATAGAAAAACCAAGAGAGCCTGTGTTGTCGGCTTTAAATCCAAAAACACAAAGTCCAAATGCTACTGACCACGATGAATCTTTAATTGTAGATTTACTATTTTCACTAAGATAAATAGATGCAATGCGAGCGGGAAGTCTAAGGGAATGTCTAGCGAGACTGTCTACTTCAAAACTTCCAGGCACACTACCTCCTCCTGTAATAATAATACCAGCAGGAAGAAGTCCATCGCGCCCAATTTTTTTGAGATGTGCCTCTATGAGTTCGAAAATATCTTGTAAACGAGCCGCAACTATTTCTTCTAATTTTTTGCGTGGGTATGATGTTGGTGTTACCGCACCCAGTTTGATGTGCTCTGCTTCTTCAAGTGCAACCTTGAGTCCGAGTGCAATGTCGTTGGTAATGTCTGTGGAACCGGTTGGAAATACTTCAAGTGATACAGGAATATTATTTTCAAAAACGACGATAGAAACCGTTTCGGCGCCGATATTTGCTAACACACAACCCGCAATTTTTTGCGTTTTAGTAAGGGTCACAAGACTTGAGGCGAGAGGAGACGCCATTACATCTATTACTTCTACTCCAGATTCTTCTACCGCTTGAATTAAGTCATTTACGTGGTGTTCAAGGCATGTGATAAAAAGTACTTTTGCTTCGAGTTTTACACCTTTCATGCCAAGTGGTCGACCCAGCACTATTTTTCCGTCGAGCTTATATTGTATAGGAACGGCGTGAATAATTTTTTTATTTAAAATGAGGGGTGGGGGAAGATCTTTTTCACAAACCTCAAGAACTTTTGCAAGATCAAGCTCACTTATTTCTGAATCGCCACGAGAAATGACGATATTGCCCTGAGCGACAATGCTACTTAGGCCGATACCGCCAACTGATAAAAAGGCACGTTTGATTTTGTACCCAGAAGATTTTTCAGCCTGATTTAAAGCTGCTTTAATGCTACGCACCACATCTACGGAGTTGATAATATACCCATGACGCAAACCCTGAGACTCAGAATATCCCGCCCCAATCACTTTTGGTTCGTTTCCTGTTGGACCCTTTATTTTTTCAGCAACAGCAACTTTCACCTGATGGGTACCAACATCTATACCAACAGTGATGTTTCGTGCCATGTGCAAGTCGGGTTTATCTTAATAATATTAAGAATTATACCACAATATATAGACACGAAGCTGTTTATATCTTAAATCGTGCGCGAGTTTTTGTTTCTAAAATTTCCATCTTTTCTCCATGATCCAAACCCTTGAGATGATATAGTCCGTGTATAAAAAGAAGGGCGAAATAATTTTCGTATGTTCGGTCAAATAATTTTGCTTTAGTGCGTGCGCTGTCGGGATTTATGAAAATTTCTCCTTCTGTTTTTGAAAGTGAAAAGCTTAAAATATCTGTAGGTTTGTTCTTTTCGCGGTACTGTTTGTTTAGTTTTTGTATTGTTTTTTTACCCACAATTACTAAGCTTACCGCATACTTTTTTCCAAGCACTGAGTCTTTTATATCAACAAAAGGCAAGCGGGGAAGCTTGCCTTTTGTTTTGTTAGTTATTGAAAAAGTGTTTTCAGTACTCACAAATTTTATCTGATTTTTATCTGCGACCCGGAATCTTTTCAATCATTTTTCCAAGTTTGATAAGTTCTGCCATCTTTTCGCGAGTAGCAAGAGACTTGAGTGCTCGTTTCTTTTTTACGTATCTAGATGGTTTTCGTTCACTGTATCGAATAGATCGTACACGTGAAAGAACACCAGACCCCTGGACACGTCGGGTAAAGCGCTTGATGAGGTTTACGCCGTTTTCGTTGTTGTTTTTCTCTACTTGAATATTTACTGCCATAGTGGGAATGATAATAACATAGGGTGGATAATGAATCAAGCAAAAATGGTGTTTGAAAACCACGCATAAAAGCCTGCTGGCTTTTTGCTACGCTCGGCCCGTCGGCCTGCGCGATGCTTTTCAAACACCATTTTTGCTTGATTTTTTTAAATCTGCCCGTCAAATCCCTATTTAGCTTTTTGAAGTCTCTCAAGATAAGTACAAAGTTCACAACAATTTATGGTATCTTGTGCGCGAGTTTCCATATTACGGATCACTACCGTGTCTTCCAGTGCTTCTTTTTGACCCATAATGATGAGGTGTGAAAGATGAAGGTTTTCTGCTGTTGTGAGTTGATTAAGGAGCTTATCTTTGGTGAGTGAATGATAAACCGGAATTTGTGCTTTACGAAGTGTGTCTATAATTTGCAAACTTTTGAGACGAGCACGAAAACCGAGTTGAATAAAATAGAATTTTGGTTGCTGTACTTTTTTTGTCATCACTTTATATATCGTATCGGGTGCTTTTTTAAATGAAATGGTGGCACTCATGATGGGTACATCTTTTTTGAAACCGATTTTTTTTGAAATCTGATTGTGTCGACAACCGTGAGCGAGTGTCATTTCTTCACTCATTTCTCCTTTTTTTGAGCGCAATATGCCAGTAATTTTAAATACTGTTTGAGAGCAATAATTTTTATCACCAACAAGATTTTCATTTATACGATAGGGAATATTTAAAGTTTCTAAATATTCAAGAACTTCCTTGAAATGTTCAATACTTGCGTCTGTTAGACAGCTCATTGGTTTTGGTGCGCTTTCTTTTAATACTGCGAGTGCCGGATCTTTGCTTCGAAGTAGGTCGAGAGGATCTTTTTTTAAAAGTGCACGCGCCACTTCAGATGAGTTGCCGATATTTTTTTTAATAAAAAAAGAAAGTTCACGTTCAAAACGAACGACAGAGTCTTTGTCACCCATTGTGTTTATTTCTACACACATATTTTCAAATCCGTGGTCAGCAAGAATTGCATAAAGTGTTTTTATGGTAAGTGCTTCCGCAACACTGTTTCCTGTGCCGATAATATCCAAACCATATTGATGCATGTTTGGTTTCTTTTTTTCGCCAAGTCCACCGAGGGGTTTTTTGTAATAGAGCATTAATGGATGAGGAAGATTCACCATGTTGTGTTCAAGATAAGTGCGAAGCAACGCAATTTTTTCTTCAGGAAGTGCATGCACACGTTCTTCATCGAGCGCTTTTTCTATATCATGTTTAAATTGATCAGCTTTTAATAAATCATCTTTTGTAATTTCTGGAGTTTTTATTGGAAGAAATCCAAAAAACGATGCTATTTCTGCTGTACTATCGAGTTCTTTTAGAGCATAGGGAGCTGTTGGCGTATTACGCGGTTTTTTTCCAGCTGAATGTACTCCTGCAGACATGATGGGGTTTGTATTATGTATTAAATTATTTTCTTAAACTTTCGTGTGCATTGCCCGGGAAAAAACCTAAACGACTCAGGGGAAGTAGTCGTATAAACGGTCGGCCGATAATAAGTTTTTCTTGCACAGGTCCCCACATTCTTGAATCACTACTACCAATTCTGTTATCGCCCATAACAAAATATTCGTCGTTTTTTAGTGTAACTTTCACCATATCTTTTTTTATGTGATTGGGGGTTACGTATGGTTCGTTTAAAATGAAGCCGTCTGGATGCTCTATATTTTTTATTTTTACTTCTGTGCCATTTATTTCAACTGTTTCTCCCGGTAAACCAATAATTCTTTTAATAAAAAACTTTGAAGTGTCTTTTGGATATTTAAATACTACCACCGACTCGCGTGGTGGGGCTTCAAGTGCATAACTTACTTGATCGACGATCAAATATTCACCAGTTTCAAACGTTGGATCCATTGATGCACCACTTACAATAAAGGGTTGAGCAATGTAGAGACGAAAAGGAACGACAATTGCTACAGCAATGACGGTGAATTTTAAAATTTCCCAAAAAAATCCACTTTTTTTTGGTGCGGGTGCCACTGGGGGTGTTTGTGGCGCCGAATTTTGTGATAACACAGAATTTTTTTCATCCATAGCTGGCAGTATTGTACGTCAAATGAGTTTCTAGCACAATAGATTGTTGAGTGATACAATGTCTGCAACACGCAAATGTAAAAAATCAATATGTATATCATTGTAGGACTAGGAAATCCGGGCGCAGAATATGAAAAGACACGACACAATACAGGTCGCACAGTACTTGAATTGGTGCGCAAGACATTTAATTTTTCAGAATGGAAAAAAAACGGAGAAATAAATGCATTGGTGAGTGATGGAGTTTTTGAAAAAGAAAAAGTGCGACTCGTGATGCCGGAAACGTTTATGAATAAATCAGGGCAAAGTGTTTTGGCACTTGTGGGTGTGGTGGGTGTTGATGGGGGTAGTAAAAACAAAAATGGAAAGGTGACAGTAAATGCTTCTTCTGCAAAAAAAGCAGAACAGCTCGTGGTTATCTATGATGATTTAGATTTAC
Source organism: uncultured Candidatus Saccharibacteria bacterium (assembly GCA_964407105.1). Lineage (GTDB taxonomy): Bacteria > Patescibacteriota > Minisyncoccia > Phycocordibacterales > CALRHW01 > SICJ01. The sequence goes on from CAYOUG010000002.1 coordinate 9,914, forward strand.
CTATTGGTAACATGAAAATTTCTTTTAATAGAAGCTCTGGTGGGCATCGCGGCGTGGAGTCTATTATTAAAGCACTCAAGAGCGAGGCATTTTTACGTATTCGTGTAGGGATTTCTCCAAAGACACCAACAGGAAAAATGAAAAAGCCAACAGGGGATGCTGTGGTGCAAGATTTTATTTTAGGATCATTTAAAGACGCGGAGCTCAAAGAACTTGCGCGCGTATCCTCGCGCGCATGCGAAGCACTCAAGTTACTTATTTCCAGTGGCTCATCTGCAAAAGCAGTTCGTCTTGCTCGCGAGAAAGCGATGGGGGAGTTTAACGCGGGATAAAAACAAAAACCCGTCGACACGTATACGACGTGGGACGGGTTTATGATTCGAACACCGGAAGTTTAAATCGTTGCCCTTCACTGATGGGGTGATCGTATCCCGGTGCAGAAATTTTTATGACATGCAGAGCAAGGAGTGCAAGTGTCATGCTGTTTGCGAGCACAAGCACCCTACGTGGAAGTGGCTGTGCGTTAGAAATGATACGCACGACTTCGTGCAGGGCGCGTGCGCCCACACCCATAAGCGCGTTACCATTTCCATCTCTGAGAAGTCCTCCTTGTAGGTATTCTCGGAGAGCGCGAGGCTCTGCATTGAGTATCGCTTGCACCGATTCATCAACCTCAAACGCACCAAGTATGATCACGAGATCATGCGCTGTCGCGTCTTTTGGTCGATTTGCTTGCCTGGCACACTCACAGACAATTTCTATTCCCATGTTTTCCTCCTAAAAGAGCTATGCGACACCACAACCTTAGCATATACAGAGAGTGATGTACAAAAGAAAAAACACCGATATAAATCGGTGTTTTTTCGCAAACCAGAAAGGATTTATTTATCTCCCATAAAAGAGAGCGCCATCTTTTGTTCCTTTGAATCAAATAGAGTGATTTTGAATGTATAACTTTTCCCGAGAGAAAGTTTTTCGCGGAGTTTTACTTCGCTACCAAACTCAGAAATGTGCACGAGGCCAGCAATACCTTCTTCAATACTTGCAAGCGCGCCGTGTTTGTTGAATTTAATAATTACACCCTGCACCACATCATCTTTTTTATATTTCTTTTCGCCTTCTTTCCAAGGATTTGTTTTTAGCGCTTTGATAGAAAGAGAAATTTTTCCTTCTTTAATCTCAATTATTTTTACACGTAATTTGTCGCCAATTTTAAATAGTGTTTTTGGATTTTCTACGAGTGTCCAATCAATCTCAGAAATATGCACAAGACCCTCAAGACCTTCTTCGAGTTTCATAAATACACCAAAATCTACAACACCGGTTACTTCACCCATTACTTCATCACCCACAGTATACTTGCCGATAATTTTTTCTTTGTTTTTAAGTTCAGGACTCTTTTCAGAGAAAATGAGTTTGCCTTCTTTTGGTACAGCACCAATAATAGATACAGCAATTTTTTGACCAATAAGTTTTTTGAGCTCTTCGAGAATTTTATCTTTATCACCATCCGTTACGCGAGGGTAATGTTCAGTTTTGAGCTGAGATGCTGGCAAAAAACCAGCGATACCTTGCCAAGCAAGAATAAGACCACCTTTGTTTGCGTCTTGTACTGGAATTTCGTAAATTGTTTTTTCTGCAATTGCTACTTCAGCTTCGCTCCAAATGAGCGCTTGTCGAGCTTCTTTTAGTGAAATTTCGATGTAGCCTTCTTTGTTGTCGATTGCTACAACTTTTCCTGCAACATTGTCGCCGATATTTATTTTTTTGATAATATCGCGCGCACTCATAAATTCCTTACCATAAATGATACCCGTACCAAATGGGGGAATGTCTACATAGACAGCACTTTTTTCTATACCGATTACCAGTCCTTCAATAAGATCTCCGGGAGCTGGAGGATTTTTGGTGTCATTTACAATCTTTGTCATCACAGAATCCTTTTTTATTTTGGATTCTTTTTCGGCGTCAGATCCCTCTTGTGTATCACCTGTGATCTCTTCAACGACGGCTTTTGCCGCCTTCACAATCTTTTCTTTAATAGTTGTCATAATTTTGTGCTAAAGCTTCCTGTTGTGCGTTCTGTTTTTGCGGCAAATGATGCTGTTCAAACTTGAACGCGCCCGAGGGAGATTACCTTTAGCGTTTATAATGTGCGACGCTGTGAGTCATCGCCTAAAACATGCCTTTTCTCACATAAATATGGCCCTAGTGGGGCCAGATCAGGCATAGGGGAGAGTATACAGGAAAATGGGGGTTTGTATAGGGAGAAAATGGATGTGTATAAACCACTTGACATATACGTACATATATGCTATTATTACATAAGTCAGTTACCACACAGCCACGTAAGGTTCGTGTGCCGCACATAGATTAGATTACAGGAGAGATTCCCATGAAGCAGATCTTTAACAAGACGGCAGACGCGATCAATGAGCAGTTTCCCAAAATCTTGACCTTCGGTCTTCTGCTCACGTTCGTCTGCTTGGTGGTCTACTTTTTGTGTAATGGACCCCGTTAGCATGGATTGGACCATGCTCTCGACAACACAGCAGTCCGCTTGAGAAAAATCCATCACTGGACGCTTCTCTGGCGGATTTTTCTTTGTCTAAAAATCTAGCGCCTCACACCCTGTCGTGTTATAATACCCCCATCATGATAATTTCATACCACGGACTTCAGTCTTTCAAAATACAGTTTGGCGATATTATTGTTGCTTACAATCCCATTTCAAAGGATTCAAAATTTAAATCTACAAAATATGGCGCAGATATTGCGCTCATTTCCGCAAATCATCCAGATTTCAACGGTTATGAAATGGCAGAGCGTGGCGACAGAATGCCGTTTGTGATTTCTGGTCCGGGAGAGTATGAAATAAAAGAAGTTTTTATAAAAGGTTTTGGATCGGCAACAGAGTATGGTGGTAAGCCAATGATCAATACTATATATACAGTGGCACTTGAAGGTATCAATTTATGTTTTCTTGGTGCACAAAGTAGTTCAGAGCTTTCAAATGAAACAATAGAAGGACTCGAGGGTGTAGATATTTTATTTGTACCGATCGGTGGTGAGGGTGTACTAGATCCTGCACATGCATACAAACTCGCTGTATCACTTGAAGCAAAAATTATTATTCCAATGCATTACGGAGATGTGGGAGATAAAAATGCGTTAAAAACATTTTTGAAAGAGGGTGGAGAAGAGGGAATAAAACCAGTCGATAAATTAACAATTAAGAAAAAAGATCTCGAAGGTAAAGAGGGCGACGTGGTCGTCATCGAGCCGGCGATATAAAAACTATGTTTGATTTCATCGAAAACATGCGTTCAAAGCCAGAGCATAAGCGTCGTATTTTTGCTGTTCTAACATCTACCGGAGTTACGGCGATTATATTAATAGTTTGGTTTACCACTTACGCTTCTGGATTTTCTAAAGAGCTTTCTGGTACAAAAAATGAAGTGTTGGGTCCATTTGCGTCGTTTAAAGCAAATATCGCTGGCGCTTTTGTGAGTTTTCAAAATAGCTTGGGTGGTGTAAAAGAAACTGTGGGAAGTATTGCGACAGAAGTAGAAAAACAGTATCAAGCACAGCTTGTAAACACCTATACTGCATCAGATAATTCAGTTACAAATACTGCAAAATAGCCCACAGTTTAGGCTTTTATTAAGACTTTGAATGTGTTATAATATCCAGATATATGGCCAAAAAAGATGAACAGGAAGTAATCAAGGAAGACTCAGCTGGTGGTGTAGTAATACCGCGAGAAATTGTCTCAGAAATGAAGGATTCATACCTCGACTATGCAATGTCGGTGATTACTTCTCGTGCTCTTCCAGATATTCGTGACGGCCTAAAGCCGGTTCATCGTCGTATCCTTTATACGATGCATGAGCTCAATTTAACCGCGGGTGCAAAGACTCGAAAATCAGCAAAAATTACTGGAGATACTACAGGAAATTATCATCCGCACGGAGACGTGTCTGTTTATGATGCAATGGTAAAAATGGCTCAAGATTTTAGTTTTAGATATCCACTTGTGATTGGTCAGGGAAATTTTGGATCCATAGACGGAGACAATGCTGCCGCCCCACGTTATACCGAAGCAAAAATGTCTCGTGTTGCGGCCGAGCTTTTGCGAGACTTGGATAAAGAAACCGTAGACTGGCGACCAAATTATGAAGGCACCAGACAAGAGCCAGTGGTGCTTCCAGCGGCAGTTCCAAATCTTCTTTTAAACGGTACACTTGGTATTGCGGTGGGTATGGCTACCAACATTCCTCCACACAACCTTCGCGAAGTGCTTGCCGCAACCACGCATCTTATAGACAACAAAGACGCCACCACCGAAGATCTTCTCGAGTTTATTCAAGGTCCAGATTTTCCACTTGGCGGTGTTATTTTTAATAAAAAAGATATTCATCATGCATATGCAACCGGTCGTGGAGGTGTGGTCACGCGCGGTGTTGCAGAAATTGTTGAAACAAAAGCAGAGACGTTTCAAATAATTATTACATCTATTCCATATCGTGTTATAAAAGCCGACCTCATTATTCGTATCGCCGATCTTGTGCGTGACAAAAAAATTGAAGGCATAAAAGGTATTCGCGATGAGTCCACAAAAGACATTCGCGTGGTTATTGATCTAAAAGGAGGTACTCATCCTCAAAAAATTCTTAATTCTCTCTACAAACACACCCAATTGGAAGAGGCTTTTCACTTCAATCTTGTGGCGCTTGTAGACGGAGTCCCACAAACTCTTTCACTAAAATCTTTTTTAAGTGAGTTTATCGCTCATCGTCAGATTGTTGTGCGACGACGCACAGAATTTGATCTTCGCAAGGCACAAGAGCGAGAACATATTTTATTGGGTCTTAAAAAAGCACTCGACCACATAGATCAGATTATAAAACTCATTCGTGGCTCCAAAACTGTTGAAGATGCACACTTGGCATTACGAAAAGAATTTAAATTTTCAGATATTCAAGCTACGGCTATTCTAGAAATGCGTTTGCAAAAGCTTGCGGGTCTCGAGCGAAAGAAAATAGAAGACGAGCTTAAGGCGGTGCAAGAGCTTATAGAAACACTTAAAGAAATTTTGGCAAAACCAAAAATGATTTTGGATATTATTAAAAAAGAACTCAAAGAAATTGGTGAAAAATATGGTGATGACAGACGTACTGCTGTGGTCAAAGGTGGTGCAACCGTAATTTCTGTTGAAGATCTTGTGCCAGATGAAGAAAATGCACTTGTGCTTACTTCTGGTGGATATGTAAAGCGCACAAGCCCTGATGAATTTCGTAAACAAAAACGTGGTGGTGTGGGTGTGGTGGATCTTGATACAAAAGACGAAGATTTTGTCACAAAAATGCTTACCGCAAGCACGCACAGCGACATGCTCTTTTTCTCTGATCGTGGAAAGGCGTATCAGATCAAAATGTATGATCTTCCGGAGGGACGTCGTGCAACAAAAGGCAAATCGGTGATGAATTACGTATCATTAGCCGCAGAAGAAAAGGTTACGTCACTTCTTGCAATGCCAAAAGAAGTAAAAGCGGCAGCCGAACTCTCACTTCTTATGGTGACCGAACAAGGTGTAGCAAAAAAAGTGAAAGCAGAAAGTTTTCATGATGTTCGTCGTAGTGGTTTGATTGCTATTTCTCTTGGTGATGGTGATAAACTCATTTCTGTGTCATTTGTTACGAAGGGCGATAGTGTTGTGATAGCTACTTCAAAAGGTCAATCGATTCGATTTAAAGAATCAGATATTCGTGAAATGGGTCGTGGTGCTGTGGGTGTGCGTGCTATGAAACTTGGTAAGGGTGACAAGGTTATTACCGCACAGGTGGTAAAAAAAGATTCCAAAAACGCTGAACTTCTTGTGATCAGTGCCAATGGTTACGGTAAAAAAACTTCTATTGAGGAATATAAAATCCAAAAACGTGGTGGATCAGGTATTAAAACTGCAAAAGTAACTCCAAAAACAGGTGACATTATTTGTTCACAGGTGGTGACTGACCAAGAAGAAGAAGTAGTTTCAATGTCTCAAAAAAGTCAGGTGGTGCGTGTGGATATTAAAGAAATTCCAAACCTCGGACGACAGACGCAGGGTGTAAGAATTATGAAATTGCGAGAAGGGGATAAAATTGCGTCGCTTATTTGTTTGTAGGAAGTATACACATCAACACAAAGACCTCTTGAACGAGTTAGCGGAAGAGGTTTAGAAAATGTTGAGATTTTTAGAAAAATGAAGCTGTCTGACGAGCGAAGCGAGGAGTTCTTCATTTTTCGTTAAAAAATCGATTACATTTTCAAAGCTCTGTAGCGCTTTAGTGAGAGAGGTCTTTGTGTTGATGCTAAAAACCAAAAACCATCTTTGGAAAACCACGCATAAATCGCTGCTGCGATTTTGCTACGCTCGGCCCGTCGGCCTGCGCGATGCTTTTCCAAAGATGGTTTTTGGTTTTTCCTTATACACATAAACAAATACTCCGATTGTCTTTTTTCCGCTATAATTAAAGTAATGTTTGCCGATCCTATAAAAAACATAGAAAGCTTTTCACTTATTTCTGGTATGACAATAGCAGATCTTGGTGCTGGCTCTGGTGCGTATACGGTGCCCATAGCTCGTGCGGTGGGTGGTTTGGGAAAGGTGTATGCGGTAGACGTGCAAAAAGACCTTCTTACGCGCATAAAAAATGATGCCAACAAACAACACCTCATGAACATAGAGGTGGTGTGGGGAGATATTGAAAAACGCGGTGGTACTAAAATACGTGAGGGCTGTATCGATGGTGCTATTGCAAGCAACATTCTTTTTCAACTTCACGACAAAGAGGGTTTTAGAGACGAAGTAAAAAGAATATTAAAACCCGGCGGTAGGGTGTTTATTATAGATTGGACGGATTCATTTGGTGGTCTTGGACCACAGCAGGCATCAGTATTTTCTCTTGCATCGTGCAAATCACTTTTTTCTAATGGTTTTTCAGTAGAAAAAGAATTTAGTGCGGGCACTCATCATTACGGGATAATTTTCAAAAAACAATAATATGAAAAACATGAGCAAATTTCAGTTAATATTTACCGGTGTTTTTGTCGCTCTTATTTTTTTTGCAGTGATATTATTTTCTATTGGCGGTATAGGGTCTTCCAATAATCAGTCTTCAGATCTTGTTGTGTGGGGTACTTTAAATGCGGCGCAATTTTCACAAATTGTAGAACGTTCTGGTTTAAAAAATAACAAATCACTAAAATTTACATATGTTCAAAAAAATGATGCCACTTTTGATACAGATTTTATAGAAGCGTTGGCTTCGGGTGTTGGTCCAGATCTTTTCTTTTTACCGCAAAATTCAATACTTAAACATCAAGACAAACTTTATGTAATTCCATACAAAACCCTTTCCGAAAGAGATTTTAAAGACGTGTTTATTGAGGAAGGGGAGCTTTATCTTACTTCAAAAGGTGTTCTTGGTATTCCTTTTATCATTGACCCACTTGTGATGTATTGGAATCGTACGATTTTTTCAAATGCTGGCGTGAGTGCTCCACCAAAATATTGGAGTGACTTGTATGATCTTGCGCCACGTCTTGTTACAAAAGACGGTGCACTTAATGTGCGCCAAAGTGCTATTGCTTTTGGAGAATATTCAAACGTTTCTCATGCTCAAGATATACTTAGTATGCTTGTGATGCAGGCGGGTGGAAAAATAGCAGAGCGTCAATCAGATGTTGTTACTAGTACACTTTTAAATAAATACAATGCACCGATAGTGCCAGCAAACACAGCGCTTAGTTTTTACACCGAATTTACAAATCCACTAAAGCCATTTTATTCTTGGAACCGATCACTTTTAGCTTCAAAAAATTATTTTATTTCTGGTGATTTAGCGATTTATATCGGTTATGCTTCAGAGGTTGGTGAAATTCGTGCCAAAAATCCAAATCTTAATTTTGACGTGGCAAAAGTGCCACAATCGAAAGAAACAACACAAACTCTCACCTTTGGATCAATGCAAGCATTAGCCATACCAAAAGCGTCTAAAAAACAAGCTGGCGCGGTAGAAGCCGCTCTTCTTTTGGTGGGTAAACCAGCACTTACCGAGCTTATAAACGTCACAAGTTTGCCGCCAGTGCGCCGTGACATGCTTTTGTCACAACCAGATGACAAATATATGTCGATATTTTATGAAAGTGCTGTGCAGGCTCGTGCATGGCTTGAACCCGATCGATCACAAACCAAAAATATTTTTAAAGAAATGATAGAGTCTGTCACAAGTGGTAGGCGCACGATTAATGAGTCTGTGTCGCGTACAGATCTTGAACTTAATGGATTATATAAAGAATTACAATAATGAAAAAACCTTTTTTACAACGTATCACTGTAGTAATGATGTTTTTGCTTATATTTTTTGTGATTGCTATGCCTGCAGTATCATTTGCTAAAATTAAAAGCGGTATTATACCTTGTGGCAACACTCCACCCGGTGCAACATTGGAACAAATAAATGCAGAGGCCTGTGATTTCAACGATTTTCTTCAGTTAGGTAAAAATATTATTAATTATTTGGTGTTATTATCAATCCCACTTGCCGCGATTGCTTTTGCGTGGGCTGGATTTTTATACATTACTTCGGGTGGAAGTGAGGGAAAAATTGGTAAAGCAAAAGATATATTTTGGAAGGTGATGTGGGGATTTATTTTTATTCTCACCGCGTGGCTGATAGTCTACAGTATTACCAAGTTTTTGGACCCAGGATTTTCGTATCTTGGTTAATGTGTGTAGTATTCTCGACTTTATGAAACAGAAAAAATATAATAGATATATGAAATTTCTTTCAAATGTGATGTTGGGGCTTTTGTTTGCCTTAGCGATTTTTGTGCCCTTTGTGCACGCAGAAATTACGTCTGGTAATTTATTTCCAAATCCACTTGGTGACAGTGTTGGTAATAGTTTATATGGTTTTGTGTATTTTGTTCTTACAAATATTGTGATGCCTATTGGTTCCGTTGTCGTAGTATTTTTCATTATTTATGCTGGATTTTTGTTTGTTACTGCGCGTGGCAATGAAAAGAAGCTTGAAAGCGCTAAAAAAACCTTTCTTGCTGTGGTTATCGGTGCAGTTATTTTACTCGGCTCTTGGACAATCGCGAGTGCTATAAAAGGTACACTGTGTCAGATTTCTGGTGGAAATATTCCTGATCTATGTAACTAATATGAAAAAATATCTTACAAATTTTATAGGAATATTTCTTTTCGTGATTTTTCTGAGTGTACCAAACATAGCGTCAGCTCAGTTTTTGCAAGGCCTTTTTGGTTGTCCGGTTCCTCCGCAAAATTTTTCTGAGGTTGTGTGTATTTTTGTAGATATTTTACTTCTTCTCGTGCCACTTCTTGTAGGTATCGCATTACTTGTATTTTTCTGGGGCATCGTAAAGTTTATTAAAAGTGCTGGTAGTGAAACTGCGCGAGACGATGCAAAAAATATTATGTTTTGGGGTATTATCGCTCTTTTTGTAATGGTTTCTATTTGGGGTATCGTGCAATTTTTCTTTCAAGACTTTTTTGGTTTTAGTGTCGGTATTCATGTGTTTGGTATTCCACAGCTTCCATTTTTTCCAAATTAATTTTAAATTATGTTTCAAATTTCTAACATTCAGCAACTCATTTTGGGCGTGACCTCTCTTGTGAAAATGCTTATTCCGCTTGTGGCAGGTATCGCATTACTTGTATTTTTTTGGGGCCTGGCAAAATTTGTGCTTCACGCAGACAGTGAAGATGCGCGTGAAGAGGGAAGGCGTCTTATGTTTTGGGGTATTATCGCTCTTTTTGTGATGATATCTGTATGGGGACTTGTATATTTTATTGGATCAGCTCTTGGTATTGGCCAGGGTGGTATAATGGGCTCTTTTTTCTCTTGGTCTGGATGGTAAAAACATAAGCTATTCACATATCTTGCTGTCGTTGCGGTTGTATTAGGTTGTTCATAATAGTATGATTATATTGTGGTTTTTACACGTCGAAACGACGATTATTATTTAAATAATTAAAGAAAGATGAAAAAAGTTATTTTACTATTGGGATTATTTGCTACCCCATTATTTATACACGCACAAGTACTTGGAAACATAACAGAAATTTTGAATGCAATAAAAAATATTGTTTCAAACCTTATTCCAATTATATTTGCACTTATTCTTATATATTTCTTTTGGGGTTTGGCAAAATTTGTGCTCAATTCAGGTGATGAAGACGCTCGAACAAACGGACGACAGATGATGATTTGGGGACTTGTGGCACTTTTTGTAGCTTCTGCGGTGTGGGGTCTTACAAAGTTTATTGGAGATGCTATTGGTGTAGATAATGTAGATTCTGTAGACGTTCCTAGTATAAATTAAATCTGACTGTTAGTTTAATGACGATTAATCAGCTTCTCAACAACATAATAGCTTACATTCTTCAGCCAATTATTTTGCTTATGTTTGCTATTGCTCTTGTTACTTTTTTCTGGGGCATTATTCAATTTATTTCCACATCAAACAGTGATGAGGGAAGAGAAACTGGCAAACGTACTATTGTGTGGGGGATTATTGGAATGCTTATAATGATAGGTGTGTATGGTGTTATTCGTATTTTGCTAGGCACTTTCGGTATTCCTGCTCCAAGTTATTTGGGATTTTAGGGTTTTGCAATTTAATCGAAAATAAAACAAAAAAACACTTCTCGAGTGGTTTAGCGAAGCGCTTTAACGAGAGAAGTGTTTTTTTGTTTTATTATTATGTAACGTATCCAAAAAAAAGCGGCGAGTCTCGAAAGACTCGCCGCGCACGTTCACCCAAAGTTGTTACTTAAAGGTGATCGTGTAAGTGATGGGTGAACCCCCATCTGGTGCTCGGAACGCAATCGTCCGAATCGCCCCACCAAGATCTCTCTCGGCGGAAATCTGCATCCCCGGTTCGTACCAAAACTCTCTCGAGTCATTAATACGAATCCACGCCCCGCTACTGGTTTCGCACCCAATGTGCTTTCCAGCGACGTTGTACGTTTCGCTTTCTTTTCCTGGCATCAGCGTGCCTGTGATAACGGGCTTTGAAGAAGGTTGTGACACGTTTGTCACTGGCCTTCCCCACGTTCCGTCTTTCTTGAGACCAATCGTGGCATCAAGAATGAGGAGTGTGATTGCTCCCACAATAACGAGCGTGATCGCACCCTTCAAAACCGCACTAAACGTTCCGGTGAAGAATGTCCAGCGGTCTTTGGCGGTAACCCTGTTCTTGTCTTCCACCACCTCTGGCTTTTTGAAGAGCCATGCAAGGAGCAGAACACTAGCCAGTCCAACAATCAGCCAAAACTCCAACGGTTTGTCCGCTTTAGTTTTTTCTAATGTCGGAACTACTGTGTGCTCCCACACGTCAGTGAACACAAGGCTCATGATGACGTAGATGAGAACAATAAGGCAGAACAACCCCAAAAGCTTCTTCCAGAATGTGCCAGATGGTACGAATGGCTTGGTAGAGTCTATCACCCTTCCGAACCGCCCTCTTGGCGGGTTCGCAGGTGTCGGTGGTGATGTGGTGGCTGGCACCGCAGGTGTCGGCGACGTTGTCGTCGCAACCCTAGATTTTTGATTGGCCAGATATTTCTTCCGGAGAATCAACACCACCACAATACCAACAGCCAGCATGATTAGGTTGTTTACCAAGTTTCCTTGGACCACATTAACCACTTCAGCTGTTGCGGGTGATTCATCTACCACTTCCTCTTTGCTGTTTGAAGACAAGGAAAGAAATGGGTAGATGAGTGGGAAATACGTCGTGGATGAGTAAACGACCATCACCGTGGTCGCAACCACCCCAACGAAAAACACCGCAAGCGAGGTGGTGGCCTTGTGTTTCCACAGATAATCACCCAACTTTTTTGTCTGTGTCCACACCCACACGAAGCACCAATGAATGATACTTCGTGTTGTTTTGACAAAGGCAGTTCTCCTAAATCTCCTTGTTGTCATTGCGACCGCTGTTCCGAGTCGATACCGACCAACCCATTCAAAGAATGAGGTATCGAGTATTACCCAGAACACCATACTGATCACAGAAATCAACAGAAGCAGGCCCACAAGGGCCAAAATTGTCCACATAGGGCCTCCAGTTTGGTTGAATGAAAGGGAATTGTGAAAGGACGCTACGGTTTAAACCTTATCATAAAAAAATATAAAAGTCAAGTTTTTTACATGAAAAAGGCCCGCGACAACTCTGTCGCGGGCCGGCTTGCTTTGAAGAACATACAACAGTGGATCTAGGGCGTCCCTGGAGACGGTGGAGTCGTGGTTGTTGGGGGGGTTGTGGTTGTTGGAACCCCCTTGTCTCCCGCACCAAGCAATCCTTCCATAGCTGCTGCCATGAGTGGATTTCCTGCACCTCCATTACCCATGAAAACAGTCTTGGTCTTGTCTCCACCCCACACGTCTTTAGCTGTTTGGGCTTGAAGAGCTAGTTGACCTTCACGTGTCTTCGCTGTTTTAGCGAGCCTTGCCAAACCAGCAGCTTCGCCCTCAAGCTCGTGCTTACGAGCCAGACCTCTACCTTGTCCATTAAGAATTGATTGCTCTCTGGTTGCCTCTGCGTCGGTGATCGTTTTTCCCTTATTTGCTAATGCCTCACTTCGATTTGCCATAGCAAGGCTTACCCTTTTCGGAATTCCAAGATCAGTGATCTGGATTCCTTCATTGTCGATGTCGATACCCCACTGGTTTTTTTCATTTGACTCGGTGGCTGTTCCGGCGGCAACGTCCGGATCACCGATTGCTTCACCGACCTTTTTCTGAATGCTTGTCTTGAGTTCTTCTAATCTAGTTCGAGCCGTCGCCAAGCTCATTTTGCCCGACTCTGCTTGAAGTACACCCGTAACACTGTCTGCCAATGTCACACCCACTTGCTCAAGGCTGTTAAACCTTTCTGCAAATGCAATGGTGTCGAAGATACTTAATCGAATCGTGATTCTCGGGTCTGTTGTAATCTCAGTGCGCAACGGGTTATTGTTAGTATTAGGACCGGTGTCAGCACTCCATATGACCCTGAACGGATCATTACTTCTCAGAAGCACGTCACCACGACTATCAAAAGTCGAAAAGTGACTAGTGATTCCGCTGTTTCCAGACGGAATAATGTTTCCTTCTTCATCCAAAATCGTTCTCGGTGTTGCAAGTTCGATTTGGATTTTTGATCCCGGAAAGGGTCGGAGAGAACACACTAGAAATGGCACAAACACAATTCCTGCCTTTACCCTTTGAATGGGTTTGCCGAAAAATAGTTTGACACCAATATCCGGTGCTGTAACTGACCGAAAACTAAGCGCAATGTAAATTACGCCAAGCCCCCCAAACAGCAAATCCGTGCTGATCGTTTGTCCGAAAATGGAGTATTGCTTACCGAATCCGGTAAACCACTTCCATCCAACAAACAGAACGACGATCGAAACAACGACCGTCATCCAAAACAGGAAAAACCTACGCCAGTTGTCATTCCGCATTTCATCTCGAGTCATGGTTTGTCTCCAGTAAGGTGTTGTATTTATTGTTCTTCGCACATCTCAAAGAACGTTCTTTACTGTTGTAGATTATACATAAAAAATATAAAAAGTCAATACTTCCGTAATAGTTCAACGACTTGAATGGAAGCTTGGACGGATTTGGCGTAATATCGCAATATCACAAAACAGGATCAAATTGTAATATAAATGAAACAAGTTTTGGCACCCAAATATTTTGTGTCAAAAGTAGACCAATTCCGATAATAATTAAAACTAACAAAAATATTCTTATAAAATCTATAAATTTCATTGTTACAATTATACTAAATAAAAATCATTACCCAAAACATTTTTCTGTGGGCGAGGGGAGACTCGAACTCCCATGGATTACTCCACTAGTTCCTAAGACTAGCGCGGCTACCAATTACGCCACTCGCCCGGCGTTTACTTACGCTCGCATATTTTTGCGAACTTGTCCGCCCACCAGGATTCGAACCTGGGACCCACCGCTTAAGAGGCGGTTGCTCTACCAACTGAGCTATAGGCGGATTCACACATTTTATATATTCACACGTTGTCTTTATAACACAAACTCACTGAAAATTAAACCTGGTGCCCGGGGCGGGAATCGAACCCGCAAGAGCTTTAGCTCACGACATTTTAAGTGTCGCATGTTTACCAATTTCATCACCTGGGCGTTTCTTCCGATTCTTTCCTCTGTGGGTCAGTTTGAGACTGTGACAGTTTGGACAAAGAATCCTCAAATTTTCTAAACGATTATCATGGCTATCACCGTTTATATGATCGAGTTCTAAGGGTAATCTACCATCTTCTGACCTTTTTGCCCACCCACACTCTACACATTTATTAGACATAAAACCCTCTTTTATTAATCTATTTTTTAACTTATAACTTTGGTAATAACTATCTTTAATTAATATTTTTTCAATAGGTAAAATGGGTTTTCCTATTCCCATCAGACCCTTATTCCATGATTTTCCCCGAAAATGTTTCGTGTCAATTTTATAATATTCTATATATTTTTTAATTTGTGAATAATTTCCACCAGCCTCAATAAGTCCAAGCTTTTTTATGACTTGTCTAAAATTTGTTGAAGACTCCGAGGCTTCTCTTAATTGTTCTTCTGTCCAACTTTTCTTTTTATTCATTTTGCCAATTATTATAGACAAAAAGAGATAAAGAAATTATAAAAAAAAGATAAAATTTTGAGGCGTAGGCCGGGGTTGAACCGGCGCATAGCAGTTTTGCAGACTGCCGCGTTAACCAACTTCGCCACTACGCCATTTAGTGCACAATACCATTTATACCATATTTTAAGGGTTCAAACCAAAGAACTTTTGTTTTTAATTTTGTTTAGTTTGCTGTTCTAGATCGTCTATTAGCTGACGATTTTTTTCACCTTTATCTATTTCAAATTGGAAAAAAGGCAGAGATCGAATGCGGGTGTGTTCTTTTACATATTCTCGAAATTCACGTGCTTTTCGCGAAGCAAATTCAAGTGCTGTGCGTTCTTTATCTTCTGGAAACACCGTAAAAAAAATTGTGGCAATGTTGCTGTGTTCGTTGAAGGTGGAGTTGGTGACGGTAATTAGAGAAGCAAGACTTGCTTCGTTGCGTAAAAATTCTGCCGCAAGATGCATCACATGTTCGCGAATTTTTTGTTCTCGGATGTTCATAATTAAAGTTGTTTTTCTACAACACGTACAGATTCTATTCGATCACCGGGTGCAAGCTCTATTTTTGATTCAATGAGAGCGCCAAACTCAACACCCTCTTCCACTTCTGAGGCTTTTTCTTTAAATCTTTGAAGACCGCGTATTCTACCATTACCTATTTCTGCATCACGACGTAATATTTTTACTTGTGAACCGACACTAATCATCCCACTTTCTACTTTTCCTCCTATTACGTGTTTGTCTTTTGTGGTGCTAAATATTTTTGCAATGCGAGCTTTGCCTGTGGATTCTTCTACGGACACATGAGGTTTTCGTTCATTTAAAAGTGCTTCTAGCCATTCGAGAAGTTTGTAAATGATATCAAATGTATAAATTGTTACGCCAGATCTTTCGGCGAGACTTATGGCAAGGGGATCAGCTTTTGTATGAAAACCAACCACAAAAGAAGAGCTGTCACCAATAGCGAGTTTTATGTCGGTTTCAGATATGGCGCCGATACCACTTTGAATTATTGAAAATTCTACCTGATCATTTTTTAGTTGTGAAATTTTATTTACTACAGCTTCAAGACTTCCACCCATATCTGCACGAATAATGAGGGGGATTACAACGCGTTCGTTTGCACCACCACGTGATTCAGAAACTTTTTTCTTTTGTTCGTTTGCGGTTTTTTCAGCTTCTTGTGTTGCGTACAATTCTGCTTCTTTTTTTGTTGCAAATGTTTTAAACGGTGTACCTACAGCAGGAAGAATGTTCCAACCGATTACTCTTATTGGACTTGAAAAAGTTGCTTCTTTAATATTTTTTCCCATAAAATTTTCCATAATACGAATTGGCGATATACTTTTTCCAGCAACCACAAACATTCCTTGTGAAATTGTGCCATTTTGAATTATGAGTGTCGCGGTAATACCTTTTTTTGGATCAAGATTACTTTCAAGCACTACACCTTCTGCGGACACGCTGTGATTGGCGGTAAGTTCTTCAATTTCTGCAACAAGAAGCATCATATCCAGAAGATCGTTTACGCCTTCGCCGGTTTTTGCAGAAATGGAAACGGTGGGAATATCACCACCATAACCTTCAATAAAAATTTCATTTTCAGCCAGACTTTGTTTTGTGTATTCTATGTTTGCGTTTGGTAGATCAATTTTATTTATTGCAACGATAAAAGGAACACCAGATTCTTTTATACATTTAAGCGCATCGAGTGTTTGAGGTTTTACACCATCTTCGGCAGAGACAACAAGAACAGCAATATCTGCCACTTGAACACCGCGCATACGCAATGATTGAAAGGCTTCGTGTCCGGGTGTGTCAAGAAAAGTGATTGTGTGTTTTTCACCATCTTTACTTGTGTGAATTACTTCGTAGGCAGATACGTGCTGTGTAATGCCGCCAGCTTCTTTTGCGATAATGTTTGTTTTGCGAATATAATCAAGCAAGCTTGATTTTCCATGATCAATATGACCCATTACAGCAATAATAGGCGGTCTTAGAGACTGCTTTGTAGAAGCGGTTTTTTGTGGTGCAGTTTTTTTCATTTCGGACTATTAAATGGGAGTATAGCATAAATAGTGACCAAAAACATACTTAAAATCATATATAATAACCACCAACAAAATTGGTTAAAAGTAAAAATATTTTACCTCTCTCTTTATTTTTGATTCACCACCTCTTTAGATTTATTCACCACTTCTTTTTCTTCATCAGAAAGTTCGTATTCTGATCCAAATTCTTTGAGCGGTTTTGAAAAAACACTAATGCGTTCACGAGAATGAAGTGTTGAAATTACAACACCGTCGCCGTGTTCGTTTAAAAAAGATGTAGAAAAGCTTTGATTGCCACCACCACCCGTTCCTTTAAATGGATTAAAACGTATTGTTTCAATACTCTGAATACTTTTTCGTAATCTTTTTTCTATGTTATGAAAATGCAAACTGGCTTTTTCTGCGAAAGCCTGCATCGATTTTATTTCTACTCGAAGTGTTTGTATAGCTTCTTCAATATTTTTTGCATTTGTGCCACCAAGTAAATTATTGATTCTCATTTCGAGTCTAACTATGAGTAATATAAACAATGCTAAAAGAGCAATGACGATTAATAAAAGTATGTTGTCTGAAATGAAAGGCATTTGATCGGTGTTGTTATTAGTAAGTTTAATTATATAAAAAAAGATTCGTTTGCAAAAGGACTCAATTTCTCTTATGATTAGTGTATCTATGGAGGATCTTAGTAAAACTCAAATAGTTCTTTTGTGTCTTCTCGTAAGTTTTGTAACTTCTATCGGAACGGGAATTATTTCTTTTTCATTACTTAGTGAAGTTCCTCAAACTATAACACAAACCATAAACAGAGTTGTGGAGCGCACAATTGAGAAAGTGGTGCCTGTTGTCACGCCCGGTGATAAAACTATTCAAAAAGAGATAACGACGGTGGTGGTAAAAGAAGACGATTTGGTAATGGAGGCGATTGCGAAAAATGAAAAAAGTATTGTAAGAATTAGTACTTTAGCCGCTAACACCAGCGCAAGCAGTACAAACGCATCTATAATATACGGTCTTGGACTCATTGTTACAAAAGATGGTGTGGTGGTAGCGGATGCTCATGCAATAGATGCTACCGCACAATATATAGCAACACTTTCTGATGGAAAAAAATACACACTTTCACCAATGAAATCTATTACAGAAAATCCAGAAATATTATTTTTTGAAATTAAAAAAGAAAAAGACGATAAAACAATATTTACACCAGCCACACTTGGCAATTCTGATGGACTCCAACTCGGACAAACAGTTATTGCAATAAGTGGTATAGAAAATTCTTCTGTAACAATAGGTTATATTTCTGGTTTAAAAAAGAGTGTTCCTGATGCCAGTGGTGCTGTTTCTTTTGTGGGCATTGAAACAGATATTATATCGAAAAATACTATTACAGGTGGGCCGCTGTTAAATCTTTCCGGTCAAGTGATAGGCCTAACCACTCTTGGTGCCACCGGTTCAAATGCACCACCATTTACTCCAATCAACCTAATACAATCTGCTCTTTTAAGTCAGCAAAATTCTTCACAAAACTAAACAGAATAAAGTTTCTTAAGTAGTAGACGTCTATTTATTAGTATTGTATTATACCCCTACACATATATGCCACCATTTAATCATTTTACAACAAAAGCAAAAGAAGCGATTCGTAAGGCTCATGAGCTCGCTATAGAGCGTGGACAAAATCATGTAAACCCACTTCATTTGCTTGCCTCACTTATCTTGCAAGAAGAAAGCATGGTTTCTTCCATTCTTGATAAATTAGAAATAGACACTATTTTACTTACAGATTCAATAATGGAAGCGATTGAGTCTCCTGAGACAAGCGCCACACTTGCGCCGTCTTATCAGATTTATCTTACACCAGAACTTGCACACACTATTGAAAATGGTGCAAAAATTGCGGCGAGTTTAAATGATGAATTTGTATCTACAGAGCATTTATTTATTGCTATCACTGAAGTGCCTGGTACAGCACGAGAAATTTTGGCGCGCTTTAAAATAGACAAAAATCGTGTGCTTTCAGTAATAGAAGAACTAAAAACTTCAAAACAAACAGATGTTCAGCATCCAAAGAAATTTAAATCAATTGCAAAATATACTCGTAGCCTTACCAAGCTTGCACACGAAAACAAACTTGATCCAGTGATAGGTCGTGATAACGAAATTTCTAGAATTATTCAAATTTTGTCTCGTCGTAAGAAAAATAATCCTATTTTGATAGGTGAAGCTGGTGTGGGAAAAACCGCTATTGCCGAAGGTCTTGCTATTCGTATGGCCACAGGTAATGTACCAGAATCTTTGAAAGATAAAGAGCTCGTATCTCTTGATCTTGGGCTTTTGATTGCTGGTACAAAATATCGCGGAGAATTTGAAGAACGTCTTAAAAATATTTTAAAAGAAATTGAAAGATCAGAAGGTAAAATAGTTTTATTTATAGATGAAATTCATACTATAGTAGGTGCTGGTGCCGCAGAAGGTTCTATCGACGCATCAAATATGCTCAAACCACCACTTGCTCGCGGTGAGCTTAGGGCTATTGGTGCCACAACTCTAAAAGAATATCAGAAACACATTGAAAAAGATCCCGCTCTAACACGTCGTTTCCAGCCGGTGTATATAAACGAACCAAGTATTGATGATGCTATTACTATTTTGCGTGGGCTTAAAGAAAAATATGAGTTATATCATGGTGTGCGTATTACAGATGACGCCATTGTTGCGGCGGTTAATTTAAGTAGCAGATATATTGCTGATAGATTTTTGCCAGATAAAGCGGTAGATCTTATCGATGAGTCTGCGTCATTACTTAAAATTTCTCTTGAAAATATGCCACCAATTCTTCAAGAAGCACATTCAAGAATAATGAAGCTTGAAATAGAAAAACAAGCACTTTCAAAAGAAAAAACTTCAAAAGCAAAATCGCGCGTTAAGGAAATCGAAAAGGAAATTGCAGATTTGAAAGAAAAAACATCAGAAATTGAACTTAAATGGAAAAACGAAAAAGAAACCGTTGAAGGTATTAAAACAATTAAAAAAGAACTTGAAAGTTTTAGACGCGAGGCTGAGTCTGCAGAGGCACGTATAGATCTTGCTCGAGCCGCTGAAATTCGTTATGGCAAAATTCCGGCACACGAAAAAGATTTGGAAACAAAAACAAAACGCCTCAAAAAACTCCAAAGTTCTAGAAGTATTATTCATGAAGAAATAAAAGAAGCAGATATTGCTGAGGTGGTAGCAAAATGGACAGGTATTCCAATGTCTCGAATGCTTGAAGAAGAAGCAGAAAAGCTTGGTCGTATTGAAGATGTGCTCAAACGTCGCATTGTGGGTCAAGATGAAGCGGTAAAAAAGATTGCCGACACAGTAAAGCGATCACGAGCAGGTATTGCCGACCCAAATCGTCCGATGGGTTCTTTCATTTTTCTTGGGCCTACAGGTGTGGGAAAAACGGAACTTACAAAAGCACTTGCAGAGTTTATGTTTAATGATGACAAGTCACTCATTCGTATCGACATGTCCGAGTTTATGGAAAAACACTCAGTTTCAAAACTCATTGGCGCACCCCCTGGATATGTGGGTCATGACGAGGGCGGTAGTTTTACGGAAATGATACGACATCGTCCATATTCAGTAATTCTTTTTGATGAAATTGAAAAAGCACATCCAGAAGTATTTAATATTTTACTTCAAGTGCTTGATAATGGTCGTCTTACCGATGCAAAAGGACGTACTGTAAATTTTAAAAACACAATTATCATTCTTACTTCAAACGTTGGTGCACAACACATAGACAAGATGCAAAAACTTGGTTTTGCTGCGCAGGGAGACAAAGAAAATTATGAAAATGTGAAAAATAAACTTACAGATAGTTTAAAAGACTATTTCCGTCCAGAATTTCTAAATCGTCTAGATGATATTATCGTCTTTGATATTTTGTCAAAAGAATCTATTGCTGAAATTGTAAAAATTCAGGTGGATATTATAAAACAGCGTTTACTTGTAAAGGAAATCAAGCTTGATGTGTCAGATGATGTGTTAGCGTATCTTTCAAAGGAAGGATACAATCCACAATACGGTGCGCGTCCTCTCAAACGAATCATTCAAAATAAAATTCTTACACCGGTGGCGTCACTTATTATTTCAAAAGGTCTTATGAAGGGTGGTGCTGTGGCTGTTACTATGAAAGACGGTGAATTTTCTTTTGATGTTAAAAAGGGACGAAGGGGGAGTTTGATTGGTGAAAATCTGTTGCACACAAATTCCACAACCTCTGCTTAAAAAAGAAAACCCAGAGACATGCTCGGGGTTTTCAGTGTTGTGATTGTGTGCCAACCCCACCTTGTTAGTTTGTGAAGATTGTTGTACCTCCCACGATTGAGAGAATTGTTCCAGCCGTTTTCAGGTGAGCACAGATTTGTTTGTTGCGCGTTCTTCTTCTTGCGTATTCATCTGCCATCAACTCATCTATTGCTTCTCCATCGTACTCCTGTTCTGCTTTTTTGAAAGCTTTCTCCAAATTCACCACACCCGGTTTTTGATGCACATCTCCTCCTTGAGAATAAGAAACGCAATCTAAACCAACACTGAAGTTAAAAAATATATCATAAAAGAATATTTTCGTCACCAGTATTTGTTCACATGTTTAATATGCGCTATTGTATTTGTATCATATTAAATTAACCATAATTTATGCTTTCATACATTATTATTGCCTCAGTGCTTGAAATGCTCATTGCTTTTGCCGGTATTTTGTTTGTGTTTGCAGGAATAGAAAAGATAAAAAAATATTTATATTATTTTATTAGTTTTTCGGTCGGTACTTTTTTGGGTGTTGTTTTCTTCGACTTACTCCCAGAAGCAATAGAACTTACGCCAGTAGGAAAAGCTCCGATGTGGGTTCTTGTTGGCTTCCTCCTTTTTTACCTTCTTGGAAGATTTTTGTTTTGGTATCATCACCATGAAGATGAACACTGTGATCATACGTATACAAAAACAAGTGGCACCATGGTGCTTGTCGCTGATCTTGCTCACAATTTTGTAGATGGCATTGTAATAGCTACCGCATTTATTGCGGATACACATTTGGGAATTGTGACCACACTTGCTGTTCTTCTTCACGAATTTCCTCAAGAAATGTCAGATTTTTTTGTACTTATTAATGCTGGAATGTCAAAAGGGCGTGCTTTGTTTTTAAATTTTTTAGTTTCAACAACAACGCTTCTTGGTGCGTTTCTTGGTTATTTTGCATTTAGTTCAATCGAAGGTGTTATTGGGCCACTTATCGGTATTGCTGCTGGTAACTTTTTGTACATTGCTGCTTCCGATCTTTTACCCGAACTTCATCGCACAGAAAATGGTGGTAAAAAGGTGATTCAAGTAGCACTTCTCTTTTTTGGTCTTGTGATTATATATATTATCTCTATGGTATAAACTTACTCGCACCTATCCACAGTTTTTAACAAAACTTTAAGAATATTTTAACTCGTTTTTTCTATACTCGTTGTGTTATTATTAACGACAACATGATTATGGAGAGATTTGATAAACTTGAGCATCTTATAGACGGCTTGGCTATTATGGTCAAGGAGGGTTTTGATCGTGCGGCAAGTGAATTGCAGGAATTTAAAAATGAGGCGAATCAAAGATTTGATAATATCGAAACACGTTTAGATGGTGTTGAGCAGAGATTAGACAGAGTGGAGTTCCGTTTAGATAAAATTGAATTTCGATTAGATAGTTTTAGCAATCGGCTTGATATACACGACGACAGGTTTCGTCTCATTTCTACAAAAATCGGCCTCGCGTAATGCGGGCCGTTTTTGTTTTATATTCTTTTCAAAAGATTACTCTACTGATTATTCTATTTCTGCTTATTTTTTTTATTCCTTACTTTTTCTCTTGAATTTCTGTGGTGAGTCGTGCAAGTACATCGACATATGAGAGTGCACCAAGATTTCCCGCGTCACGACCTTCGAGTGTCACAGTATTTGATTCGATTTCCTTGTCGCCGATAATAATCATATACGGAATTTTATCGACTTTTCCACTGCGAATTTTTTTGCCGAGATTTTCATCGTCATTCGCAAACTCGGTGCGTATACCAAGCGCGACAAATGAATCATTTATTTCTTGTGCTACTTTCTGATGTGCTTCAGCGATAGGAATTATTTTTACTTGAACAGGATGTAGCCAAAGAGGGAAGTTGCCGGCGTAATGTTCAATGAGTGTAGACATAAATCGTTCGACAGAGCCCATGATTGCACAATGAATCATTACAACGGGTTCACGTTCCCCCTTTTCATTCGTGCATTCAAGACCGAAATTGTGTGGCATGTTGTAATCGAGCTGAATTGTTGCTACCTGAAGTGATCGACCGATAGAATCTTTTGCAATGAAATCAATTTTTGGTCCGTACATTGCTGCCTCACCCACACCATCAATCCAATCTTTTACACCGCGCTTTTCTACAAGTAAAGTGAGTTGCTTTTCAGCTTTCGCCCAAATCTCTGGAGTGCCAAGATATTTTTCAAATGTTTTTGGATCGTGTTTTGAAATGCGCACTTTTATATCTTTAAAACCAAACACACCATAAAATTCATCAATAATATCCCAGACCGCAAAAATTTCTTTTTCTACCTGATTTTCTCGACAAAAAACATGGGCATCGTCTTGAGTAATTGAAAGCACACGTGAAAGTCCAGAGAGTTCTCCCGACTGTTCGTCGCGATAAACCATTGTTGTTTCGCAGTATCGCTGTGGCATGTCGCGATAACTTTTAAGACCACTTGCAAAAATCTGCGTGTGATGAGGACAGTTCATCGGCTTCATTGCGTAGAGATGTTTTTCTCGAGTTTCGATTTTGAAAAGTTCATCTGCAAATTTACTCCAATGTCCAGATGTTTCGTAAAGAGATTTTTTTGTGATATGTGGAATGGCTACTTTTTGATACCCACGCTTTTTGCGAAGTTCCCATACAAAATCGTTGAGGAGTTCGCGCATAATAGTGCCTTTTGGTGTCCAAAGCGGAAGGCCCGCTCCCACGAGTTCTGAAAATACAAAAAGTCCCATTTCTTTTCCAATTTTTTTGTGATCACGCTTTTTTGCTTCTTCACGTTGGACAATGTATTCATCAAGCTCAGTTTTTGTATCAAAAGCAAGACCGTAAATGCGTGTGAGCATTGTATTTTTTTCGTCTCCTCGCCAGTATGCGCCCGCTATACGGTCAAGCACGAAAGATTCTACGTCGATGTCTTGCGCCGGATTGTCCACGTGTCCGCCACGGCATAAGTCTGTAAATTCACCAGAAGTATAAAGTGTAATTTTTTCACCCTTCTCAACAATTTCATCAATGAGTTCGAGTTTGTATGGATTGCCAGAAAATTTTTCACGAGCTTCATCAGTCGATACTTCCTGCCCGTCAAAACTTTTCCACGTCTTTAGATTTTTTTTCATTTCTTTTTCAATGCGCGGTAAATCTTTATCTGAAATAGGGGATGAGAATTCAAAGTCATAATAAAAACCATTGTCGATGGCTGGTCCGAGTGTTGGTTTTGCATCTGGGTAAAATTTGAGCACCGCTGAGGCAAGCAGGTGGGCGAGAGAATGACGTTTGTGTTCAAGGTGTAATATATGGTCTTTTTCTGTTTTCATAAGTTCAAGCATAACAATTTTGACGCGGATTTCAAAGGGATTTTGGTTTTGAGAGAGTGTATTGACTTTAAATATATAATATGTTATTATTAAATAAGCAATAACAAAAAGCTCTTTGGTATTTTTCTCAACCCAACAAGAAAGGATTGTGCGACATGGAAACGCTCTCGAAAGTGATTCTGGTCGTCGCAAGTCTCATCTTGTTGTCGGCCCCCGTGGTGATGATCACAAAGATTCATCGCGGGCACGTTACTCTGAATAGAGTTACCTTTGGTGTTCGTAGTGGGGTGTCAATAATGAACCTCATTACGTATTTCTTGGGTACTCAGAGTGACTACTTTAAGTCAGCAATCATGTTTACTTCAGCGCTTAGTCTGTCCACCATCTTTGGCTATTCCTTTTTTAGGGGGAAAGCAAAACTTCAGTGGTACGACGTTTGGGCGTTGGTGATCGTGGTTGTGGTGGTGATCAAGTGGAAAAGTAGCGGAGATGCGATGGTTGCCAATCTTTGGCTTCAGACCGCACTGTTACTCTCCTTTGTCCCGTCCATTTGGGGTGTTATCAATGGTGTGCTAAAGGATCAGCCTCTTGGTTGGTTCCTTGCGACGATTGCTTACGCCCTCATGACTATTGGACTTTTACTGTCGGCAGATGCTCGGTGGCAAGAGTTCATTAATCCTTTGTGTGTTGGTTTTGTGGGCAACGGCGCTCTTGCGCTAGTGATAGTCCTCAAGAACCGACAGGTAATGCGACAGGTACCATAACCCTGTCCAAACCCGCGCTAGACAAAAGTCGAAGCGCGGTTTTTCTTTTGCAAAATAACTGAGCGGTGCTAAAGCGCCTTCGCTTTTTCTGCAATAATACTTACCGCGCCGTTTCGCATTGAAATTTTTCCTTTGATAGCAATACACATTTCTGGCACAAAAAGATTTTTGAATTCAAGATAAACACGTGGAAAGACAACACATTCAACACCGCCAGATAAATCGCTGACTTTAAGAAACAACATATTGTCACCCTTTTTTGTAACAATATTTTTTGCTTCTTCAACAATTCCAGCGATCACCACAGGCATTCCTTCTTTTGCTTCTTCACACACTTTTTTAATATTAAAATTTTTACTTTCTAGTTTTTCACGAAAACGATCAAGGGGGTGGCCGGAAATATAAAGGCCGAGAAGTTCTTTTTCCCAAGCGAGTTTGTCGATCATACTTGCTTCTGGTGCGGGTTCGAGTTTAAGTGATGGTATTGTGGATTTGTCGCTCATCAATCCAAAAAGTGAGTCTTGACTGTCGCCATTTTTATTTTTTTCTTTGTTGTATGAAAGTATTTGTTCAAGATTTGCCAACATTACTCCACGCTCACCAAATGCATCCATTGCACCAGCTTTGATAAGTGCTTCAAGAGATTTTTTATTTAAATTTTTATCTTTAATGCGATCGAGAAAATCCGCGAGAGATTTAAATGGACCATTTTTTTTGCGCTCGTTGATAATTGATTCGCCGATACCTTCACCAAAATTTTTAATAGTCGTAAGTCCAAAGCGAATTTTATCGCCACCTTCTGTAATACCTTTTCCCACACCTCCTTCGTTGCTGATTACTGTAAATCCACCAAAACTTTCGTTGATGTTTGGTGCGAGTACCGGAATATTCATACGTTTGCATTCTGCGATAATTTCAGCAATTTTTTCTACATCACCAGAGTCGGCGGTGAGTACTGCGGACATGTAGACGGCGGGGAAATTGGCTTTCATGTATGCAGTTTGATATGCCACCTTTCCATAGCTCGCTGCGTGAGCTTTGTTAAATCCATACGCGGCAAAAGGTTCGATGAGTTTCCAAAGTTCATCTGCCTTTGCTTCTGTCATACCATTTTTTATGAAACCCTCACGAAGTTTTCCTTTTTGTGCTTCCATTTCGGCAGGGATTTTTTTACCCATTGCTTTTCGAAGTTTGTCTGCTTCGAGCCATGAATAGCCACCGAGTTTTATTGCGATCAACATGACGTCGTCTTGATATGTGATGACTCCGTATGATTGGTCCAAAATATCTTTCATGCGTGGATCAAGGTAAAAAACACGTTCGGGATTATGTTTGCGCTCTATATATTGTGGGATTGATTCAAGTGGGCCGGGGCGATAAAGTGCCACCATTGCGTTGATATCTAAAATGCTTGTTGGTTTTAGTTCTTTTAGAAAACGTGTCATGCCTGTGCCGTTGAGTTGAAAGAGTCCGATCGTTTCACCTTTGGCAAGCATTTCAAATGTATGTTTGTCGTCGATTGGAATATTTTCGATGTCTATATTTATGTTGAGGATTTTTTTTACAAGAGAAACAGCATCGGCGAGAATCGAAAGATTTTTAATGCCAAGAAAGTCGAATTTGAGTAAACCAGCGTCTTCCACCGCGTGCATGTCGTATTGTGTGATAATTTTATTTTCTCCTTTGGTGTCGTATTGGAGAGGAACAAAATCGGTGAGTGGGTGCGGCGCGATAACAACACCGGCTGCGTGCACCGAAATGTGGCGCGCCGCACCCTCAATCTTTTTCGCCATATCAATAATCTCGTGCACATCTTTTTCTTCTTTATATATTTTTTTTAAATCTGGCACCTCATCAAGTGCTCGGTCGATGGTCATTGGAAAACCCTGGGCGCCCATAGGAATAAGTTTTGCGATTTTGTCTCCCGTTCCGTAACCCAAACCAAGTGCACGTGTGACGTCACGTACTGAACCGCGCGCCGCCATCGTACCAAAAGTACCAATCTGGGCGACCTTATCCGCTCCATATTTTTGTTTTGCGTATTCAATCATTTCATCACGTCGGTTGTCGGCATAATCCATGTCGATGTCGGGTGCCGAAGGACGTTCTGGATTTAGAAAACGTTCAAAGGGTAATTTATATACAAGAGGATTTACATTTGTTATGCGCGCAAGGTAGGTTGCAAGCGATCCAGCCACCGATCCTCGAATTGTAGTTAAAATTTTATTTTCATGCGCAAACCTCAACAAATCTCCCACCACCAAAAAGTATGGAGCGTAGCCTTTGTCTTTTATAACCTTGAGTTCGTATTCAACACGTTCAAGTGCTTCCGCACTTTTTTCTACTTTTCTGAGTTCAAATCCTTCATAGACAATACGACGAAACTCATCGTCATAAGATAGTCCGCTTGGAACTATATAATTTGGAAAAACCCATTTTCCCAACTCAAGTTCAAGATTGCACATATCAGCAATTTTTTCTGTATTTAAAAGTGCATCCGGAAGATCTTTAAAATATTTGATCGCATCTTTTTCATTAATAAAAGAAAAATCTTCTTCGGTATCGTCAAGAATTTTATCATTGCGATCGCTGTTGGTTTGTATCGACATGAGTGTTTTGCGTGCGAGTCGATCTTCTTTGTGAATATAATAGACGTCGTGTCCAGCAACGATTTGTGTATTGGTTTCGCGCGCGAGTGCTACAAGTGACTTCATTTTTTCTTCATGATCAAGTATTTCTGGATGATGTGAAATTTCTATAAAGAAATTATCTTCTCCAAAAACCCGTTTGTGCCAAGCTATAAGTTCGCGTGCCTTGTCTTGATTGTTATTTTTAAGAGCTAAAGCAATATCTCCGGAAAAAGAAGGAGAAATACACACAAGACCATCTTTATGTAACTCTAAAATTTCTTTATCTACGCGGGGTTTGTAATAAAATCCCTCTAAAAAACCCTTAGTTACGAGCTGTATTAAATTTTTATAACCATTAAGATTTTTTGCAAGCAACACCAGACGAGAACGAGAATTGTCGATACCGCTTTGTTTGTCGTGTCGTGTGCGTACCGCAACATATGCATCAATACCAATTATTGGTTTGATATTCGCTTTTTTACATTTTTTATAAAATTCAATTGCGCCGTATAGATTACCGTTGTCGGTAAGAGCAAGGGCCGTCATTTCATTTTTTTTAGCAGCATCTATAAGCTCATCAATTTTTGGTAAAGCATTAAGAAGACTGTAGTGACTGTGGGTGTGAAGGTGTGTAAATTTGCTCATAAAGAGTTTTACTGACGTGTTATGATTATATCAAAGACATGAAGTATCGCTACATTATTGGTGTCGATGAGGTGGGAAGGGGGCCACTTGCTGGGCCGGTGACAGTGGGTGTGGTATGTGTTCCGGTTGATTTTAATATGGATTTTTTGAAAGGAATTAAAGATTCAAAAAAATTATCTCCACAAAAACGTAAAGAATGGCAGAAAAAAGTAAAGAATTTAAACAATAAATTTTTACAATTTTCAATTTCTTCTGTTTCGGCTGAAATTATAGATAAAATTGGTATAAATCAAGCAATAACTAAAGCAATAAATCGATCTTTAAAAAAAATACTTGGCATTTTAAATAAAAACCCAAAAGATTTTATGGTGCTTCTTGATGGGGGATTAAGGGTTCCAAAAGAATATATTTTTCAAAAAACGATTATAAAAGGAGACGAAAAAGAGCCGATTATTGCACTCGCTTCTATTTTTGCCAAAATACACCGTGATACAAAAATGGAACGGTTTTCAAAAATTTATCAAAATTATGGTTTTGAAAAACACAAAGGTTATGGCACCTCTACGCATCTTTTACAAATTCGCAAACTTGGAATGTCGCCGATACATCGTCGAAGTTTTTTAAAAAAATTTCACCAAAAAAACACTAAAAAACATATACAATAAAATGATTGACAATATACTGTCGCATATGTTTTAATTTAAAAAGAGTGGGAATGGATTGTTTCCAATCCCATCTATTTTGCAAAAGGAGTAGATTCATGTTCTCTCACAAGTTTTCTCGAATCGTGTCTCTGCTCGCATTGGTGGCTATTTTCTGTGCCAATGTCTTTAGTTGCTCAAAGGATCCAACCGCCGGGACGACGGCGGTATCACATTCTCCAAATCCACAACCTAGAATTGGGGGGTGGGCCTTCCAAGGACAACTTCCAATGAAGGTCGATATCAATTCTGCATATTTGCAGATTGTGCCGATGAGAGTTCTGAAAGTTGACAGAGTGATTGGCGTGGCTGACGTTGAACTTCCAAACGGAAACACCCTCTTCATGGACAATCCATATGTGGTTGCACTAGAGGCGGGTACGTATTTCAGGTTTCTTCCAAATCACACCCCACAGTCTGTTTTGGTGCACTTGACCTTACCAAACTGGCAAGACCGTGATCAGATGGTGGAGGTGCTAGAATTGGCTGACATCGATTTCAGTAAAACCAACTATTACGATGACGCTGTCGGTCCTTAGCTGGGTCGTCGGTTTCTCATTCTGGTGGTACGGTCCATCATATAGCGCGTGACCTCTTTTGGGGTCGCGCGCTTTTTATTATTATTTTTTTGTTATACTTAAACATATGGATCAAGATATAAAAGATAAAATTGACGCACAAGATGCGAAACTAAATTTGATTTTAAAATCAGTAGAAAAAACGCGAAAATATTTTGTATGGATTTTTTGGATAACAATTATTGCTGTGGTTTTACCAATTATCGGACTAGCTTTTGCAATTCCTTCTTTTTTAGATACTTATGTAAAAACTTTGGGTAGTTTTTAAAATAAATTATTATTTTGTTACATAAAAAAAGAGCCGAGAGGTCGTCGTAAGACGGCCACTCGGCTCTGAGCGTTTTTTTGTTGCTTCAAATCAAGAGCAAATTATTTCAAACAATTCGGTGACGTGCTTAAACGCCTCACGTATCACCGTGTCTGAAATGAAGTAACCCATCTGCATCTCTTGTGCCGTCATTCTGAAAAGATCTTCCATTGCGTCATTTGTCACACTGATTGGCGACCCATCAAGTGTGTCCAGGTGTTGACCAGCAAGCCAAAAGTTGAGTGTTTGTGCCAAAACCTCCAAAGCTGTAAGTAGCGTGATTCCAGTTAGACCACCACGTTCACGATTTTCAGCACGTAATTTGTCCACAAAAACATCAGAGAACTTCTTTAACCTTTTTTCGAACCCATCTGGTTTCGTTCCCCCACGTGTCAGTGTGGAATTTTCTATGAACGATCTAAGTGTTCTTATGTTACTTCTTTCTGTTTCAGCAAAAACCTCCACACATTCACGCGCCAAAGGATGTCTTACCCATGATTGTGTCTGCGATATCCAATCTTTCATTTGGACTTTGTGGACAGTATTCCAACGCGCAAGAATTGTTGGTAGATCTACCCGAGAATTCTTCAGAGTTTCTCGGGTCCGGTCCATGAACGGCATTACGTGTGCCAAGATGTTTTGTTGAAAAGGATAGGTTGGGGTTTTGGTCGATATGCTCACTTTTTTCTCCAATCAAGAAAGGGGATGAAAGACAATGACACAGCAGACAGTATTCCATTTTCGATAGTATAGGAAAAAATACATTTTCACAATATCAAAGTATCTATTGTATTTTTTCTGGAATTGTATATAATCTTTTTCATATGGTTGTACGAATGCGAAGCACGCGATCTCATACGGGAAATAGACGATCTCATCACAAGCTTGCGACGAGGTCTCTTTCAAAGTGCCCACAATGCGGTGCTCCAAAAATGGGACATCGAATGTGTGCAAAATGCGGTACCTACAAAGGTAAAACTGTAATAAACACGCTTGCAAAAGCGACAAAGAAAAGTAAGGCAAAAGAGTCAACAAAATAAATCAGCGAATGGTTTTCCCATGTGGGTTTTTGGAACGCTCTTACATAAAATATAATAATGGCAAACAGGCATCTTAGCAGATCAATAGTCACACAATCGCTCTTTGAGTGGGATTTCAACCACAAAAGTGATTTAGAGGCTATGGAGATTTTTAATCGAAATGCACAGGAATTCGCTCTTGGTATGGGCGATTTTTCTTTTATGGAGTCGCTTATGAAAAACGTGCTTGCGAAAAGAAAAGATATTGATGTGATTATTGAAAAAGCGGCGCCAGATTGGCCAATAGATAAAATTTCTATTATTGATCGAAACATTTTACGCATCGGTCTTTATGAACTTCTTTTTTCAGACAGAAAAGAGGTACCTCCAAAAGTGGCTATAAATGAGGCGATTGAACTTGCAAAAACATTTGGTGGTGATACTAGTGGTAAGTTTGTAAACGGTGTGCTCGGTGCTGTGTATAAAGAAATGGGTGAGCCGGGTAAAGAAGAAACATCAAAACGAAAACGCCATCCAGATATTCCAGATGATCAGGCGCCAATAGAAAAACTTGGCGGTGCTGTGGTGTATGCGCTTGATGGAGAAGATGTTTATTTGGCACTTGTGCACGACGTTTTTGGACACTGGACCCTTTCAAAGGGGCATTTTGAAGAGGATGAAGAAGATGTCTCGGGTATCAAACGTGTGATAAAAGATGAGCTCGGTCTTTCTATTGAAGTAAAAGAAGAACTTGGTAACAATAGCTACATTGCATTTGATCCTGAAAAAGGAAAGATAAAAAAGATGGTGCATTACTATTTGGCAGAGTCAAAATTTAAAGATATTAAATTAAAAGAAAGTGGTGGACTAGATGATGTGCGGTGGTTTAAACTCGCCGACATACTTGACCTCAATTTTTATAATGATATTCTGCCACTTGTAACTAAGGCAATAAATATTTTACTGAAAAAGGGAGAAAAGTAGACGGTGCGGAAAATAATGCGAATTATGAATATAGACTTTTCAAAATTTGAAAAAAAGGCCGGAGTAATATTTAGCGACAAAAAACTTTTAAAACAAGCTTTTGTTCATCGTTCATATATTAATGAAAACAAGGATTCTGGTTTTGATCATAATGAACGTTTGGAATTTTTGGGTGATGCGGTGCTCGAACTTGTAATTACTGACTATTTGTATCAAAAATATCCAAATGAAGACGAGGGTCATATGACAAGTTTGCGCTCAGCTCTTGTAAATGCCACCACTTGTGCACAGGTGGCGACAACACTTGATGTCAATGATTTTCTTCTTCTTTCGCGCGGTGAAA
The DNA here is from genome assembly GCA_964407105.1 of uncultured Candidatus Saccharibacteria bacterium. Classification (GTDB taxonomy): domain Bacteria; phylum Patescibacteriota; class Minisyncoccia; order Phycocordibacterales; family CALRHW01; genus SICJ01. The sequence continues at coordinate 42,304 of CAYOUG010000002.1, forward strand.
CAAAAGACACCGGCCGAGCTCGACAATATATTTTAGCAAATACACTTGAGGCGGTGATCGGTGCTATTTATTTAGATCAAGGTTATGAAATAGCGAAAAAATTTATTTACGAACATATTTCTCCGCTAGTTGAAGATATAATTTCAAAAAAGGCATGGATTGATGCAAAAAGTCTTTTTCAAGAAAAAGCTCAGGAGGTGGAGGGGGTTACTCCATTGTATAAAACAACAAAAGAAACTGGTCCAGACCACGATAAGCGATTTACTGTAGCTGTGCATTTAGGTAAAAAACTCATAGCTTCTGGAGAAGGTGAATCAAAACAAGATGCTGAGCAAGAAGCGGCACGCAAAGGACTTATAAAAATGGGTTGGGAATAAAAAGAAAACCCCCACCACTAAAGGTATGGGGTTTATGGGCATTGTTTCTGGTTTTTGTTTTTCATGACATGTATCTGAAGAGCACCAGAAGTAGAACTGCGCCCACGAGAATGAAGATACCGATTAAGGTGATGTTTAGAGACTCTCGTTTTCGTTCATCCATTTTCACACTCCTATTCTTTTGATATGCACCCGATTCTTTAAAGAGAATATAATAAAAATCGTTAAAGTCAACTGTTTTATGAGTCTAAAATTAATGATATTCTGTACTGTATATGTATCTCAAAAGCCTTGAACTCAATGGATTTAAGTCTTTTGCCAAAAAAAGCACACTCGATTTTAAATCACCAATTTCTTCAATTGTTGGGCCAAACGGATCTGGCAAATCAAACATTGCTGAAGCTTTTCGTTTTGTGTTGGGTGAACAATCAATAAAATCTTTGCGTGGAAAAAGAGGAGAAGACTTGATTTTCAATGGTAGCAGTGAAGTGCCGCGTTCAAATCGTGCCTCAGTAAAAGTTGTTTTTGATAACCATAATCGTTTTTTAAATATAGATTTTGATGAAGTTACTTTAGAGCGTGTTGTGCATCGCGACTCGGTGAATGAATATTTTATCAATGGTAGTGTGGTGCGTCTGAAAGATATTATCGAGCTTCTTGCTCAAGCACACATAGGTTCTTCTGGACACCACATTATTTCTCAGGGTGAGGCAGATAAAATTTTGAATGCGAATATGCGTGAACGCAGAGCAATGATTGAAGATGCGCTTGGACTTAAAATTTATCAATATAAAAGGCAGGAGAGCGAAAGAAAACTCGAAAAAACACAAGAAAATATTGTATCTGTAGAATCGCTTAGAAAAGAGGTGGCGCCACATTTGCGATTTTTGAAAAAACAGGTAGAAAAAGTTGAAAAAACATTTCAAATGAAAGAAGAGCTCCGTGCACTTTATATGGAGTATCTAAAACGTGAAGATGAATATTTAAAAAAAGAAAAAACATCACTTGATTTAGAAAAAAATCCGTTAGACCAAGAACTTAAAAAACTTGAAGAAGAACTTTTACAAGCAAAAAAAATTCTAGAACAATCTACTGAAAAAGATAAAAAAAGTGCAGAATTAATTTCTCTGGAAGAACAAATTCGTTCTGTGCGCGTACATAAAGATGAATTTGTACACAACCTTGGAAAAATTGAGGGAGAGATTTCTTCGGAGGAACGTATTATTAAAAAACAGCACGAAATCGAGCGTTCTGAAGATGGGAAAATGGTAAGTTTCAAGGATATCGCTCGTGTGGCAGATGAAGTAAAAAAAGAGATTAAAATAGTTGATGGTTTAAATAGTCTTGAAGAAGTTAAAAAACTTCTTCGGGTGGTTGCGGATATGATTATTGGTTTTGTGGCGTCACATCGCACGGCTGGCAACGATTCACTTTCAAAAGAATCAGAAGTGCTTGTGGTTTCTTTAAATGCCGAGAAAAAAGATATTGAAAATAAAATTCAAGAATTAAAACAGAAAGAAGATGAGTTACAACTAAAATACAACGAGCTAAAAAACGTTATCGAACGAGAAAAAGATACAAACAGGCAAGCAGAACGAGATATGTTTTCTGTTATGACGCGTCAGCAAGAGGTGTTTTCAAAACTAGCTACCATTCGTGCTTCACAAGAAAAAATTCGAATCGAAGAAGAGGATTTTAAACGTGAACTCAATGAAGCTGGGGTGCTTATTGGTCGTGCGGTTTTAGATTTTGTTAACTATATAGTTTCTTCAGATGGTGACCAATCTCGTGGTGCTCAAGAAGAACGTCGACGCGCTATTGAGAAAATTAAAATTAGGATTGAAGATGCTGGTGGTAGTTCTGGTGAAGATATTTTGAAAGAATATAAAGAGGTCAGCGAGCGTGACACATTTTTGGAGCGTGAGTTGGAAGATTTACATAAATCAGCAGAATCTCTCAAGAAACTTATTGAGGAATTGGATGAAAAACTCACAACAGAATTTAAAAATGGTGTAGAAAAAATCAATACACAATTTGAACATTTTTTTGCCCTAATGTTTGGTGGTGGACAAGCGTCTCTTAAAATAGTAAAAGAAAAAAAGAAAAAACGTCTTGATACAGATTTGGGCGTGCTTGATATAGAAAATGTGGAAGAGATTTTTGAGGAAGAAGGGGAAGAAGGTTTGGATATTGAAGTAAATTTACCAAGAAAAAAAATAAAAGGTCTTGTGATGCTTTCTGGCGGCGAGCGAGCTCTCACTTCTATTGCGCTTCTTTTCGCAGTATCTCAAGTAAACCCCCCACCATTTATTATTCTTGATGAAACTGACGCGGCGCTTGACGAAGCAAATTCAAAAAAATACGGAGATATGATAGAAAGTCTTTCAAAATATTCTCAACTTATTTTGATTACTCACAATCGCGAAACAATGTCTCGTGCGGGAATTTTATACGGCGTGACCATGGGTTCTGGTGGAGTTTCAAAACTTCTTTCTATTGAATTTGAAGAGGCGGTGGTGGTGGCGAAGTAAAAACTTTTAGAAAAGTCTAAAAACAAAATAAAAAAGCTTTTGAAAAGCATCGCGCAGGCCGACGGGCCGAGCGTAGCAAAAAGCCAGCAGGCTTTTATGCGTGGTTTTCAAAAGCTTTTTTATTTTGTTTTTTTACTTTCCTTTCTTTAACCCACCAACACATAATCTAGCGTTTTCCTATCCAAATCAGCGCCAGTAATTTTAAATTTTATTTTATCTCCAAGAGAATATTTTTTTCCAGTTTTACTACCCACAAGAGCATAATTTTTTTGATCGAGCTGATAAAAATCATCTTTCATATCGCGAATTTTTATCATGCCTTCACTTTTGGATTCAGCTTCTTCTACGTAAACACCCCACTCTGTAACGCCTGAAATGGTTCCATCAAACACACCGTCCATACGTTTACTCATATATTCTACCTGCTTATATTTCACTGATGCGCGTTCTGCTTCTGCTGCCGCTATTTCTTTATCGGTAGTGTCAGATGCAATGCGTTCATATTTCGCAAATTCACCCTCTGATACTTTTCCACCTGTGAGATGACGCTGAAGTAATCGATGCACGATAAGATCAGCATATCGTCTGATTGGCGATGTAAAATGTGTATAAAATTCAAACCCAAGTCCGAAGTGACCAATGTTTTTTGTTGAATAAACCGCTTTTGCCATCGAACGTACGGTGGCTGTTTTTATCAAAAATTCAGCAGGGGAGCCGGTGATAGTTTTAAGCATCGCGGCGATATCTTTTGATGTAGTACTACCATTTGTAGAACGAAGTTCATAACCAAGGGCTTTTAAAAACATGGCGAGATCAGCAATTTTTTCTTGATTTGGCACATCATGAATACGATAAATAAATGACTGAGGTATTTTACTTTTTCCATGTGCTTTGAAAATAAATTCTGCTACTTCGCGATTTGCGAGAAGCATAAATTCTTCCACGAGCTTGTGAGTATCCATGCGCTCTTTGCGATACACTTTTATAGGTACACCGTTTTCATCAAGCTGAAATTTCACTTCTTCTGTTTCAAAATCTATTGCACCGTTTTCATAACGATATTTTTGAAATATTTTTGCAATTTTGTTTAGCGTATCGAGTTCTTCAAAATATTCTCCGCCATCAAGGTCTTTTGCGGCGTTTAGAGAGCCAGCAGTGAGCACCGCTTGAGCATTTTCGTAGGTAAAACGTTTGTTTGAATTGATCATCGTTTTTCCAAACCAACGATCTTTTACTTTTCCTTTTTCACTCATTACAAATACAGCAGAAAATGCAAATTTATCTTCGCGAGGATTGAGACTGCACATATCATTTGAAAGAACCTCTGGAAGCATTGGAATGGTGCGATCTACTAGATATACAGAAAAGCCACGTTTTCTAGCTTCGCGATCGAGCACTGAACCTTCGGTTACAAAGTGAGACACGTCGGCAATATGCACACCAATCTCGTAATCTCCATCAGGAAGTTTTTTAAATGAAATTGCATCATCAAAATCTTTTGCATCAACTGGGTCGATGGTGAAGGTGAGAGTGTCACGAAAATCTTTTCGCTTCGCCACCTCTTCATCAAAATGTTTATGTGCTTCGCTTGCTACGCGCTCTGCTTCGGCGTCCACCTCAACAGGAAAACGAGTATCAAAACCTTTTTCAAGGACAATAGATTCCATTTCGACATTGTGCACACCCTTTTTTCCGATAACACGAAGTAATTCGCCTTGAGGGTTGCTATCCATACCTGTCCACTCTGTAATGTGAACAAAAATTTTGTCACCTTCTTTAGCTTCACCCACCTTTTCTGTTGGTAAAAAAATATCCCGATACATTTTTTTGTTATCAGGAACAACAAAAAAACCTTTTTCAGCTTTTTCTAAAACACCAACAAATTCCATTTTTGCGCGCTTTACGATTTTTACCACCTCTCCTTGTTGGCGTACGTTTTTTACAGCAGGAAGAAGTTTTACTTCTACTTCGTCGCCATCAAGCGCCGTCTTTAAAAGCTGCCATTGAATTTCAATATCTTCACCTTCAGGATCATTTGGATTTTCTACATATCCCACAGCTTTTCCGGTGAGGGTAATATGGCCGATAATTTTCTTTTCGGCGTCGGTGTGTTTTTTAGTCATTTGCCTAGAACTATAGCAGATTGCGTCTTTATGTAGAAGAGTATTTGTGGGGTTTTTCCATGCATTGACCATTTTATTCAATTCTGTTAAGATAATCGCCATGTTAAAAATTCGATTACAACGAGTAGGACGCAAGCACGAACCCACATTTCGTCTTGTTCTTACCGACTCAAAAAACAGTCCAAAAAGTGGACGAACACTTGAAACTCTTGGTGCATATGATTCTCGTCGAGGAGACAAAGCAGAATTTAAAAATGATCGAATAAAATATTGGATAACTCAGGGAGCACAACTTTCTGGAACGATTCACAATCTTCTTGTTGATCGAAAGGTGATTGAGGGAAAGAAAGTAAACGTACTTCCAAAAAAGAAACCTATTGTAAAAGAGGGTACTGAAGCTCCAGTAGCATCGGCTCAGACAGAAACACCAGCTCAGGTGACGGAAACGGCACCAGTTGAAACTTCAGCTCCAGAAGTTGTTGCAGAAACTCCTGCGGCTTAAAAATAAAAGTGTTTTTCAAAAACCACGCATAAATCCCTGCTGGTATTTTGCTACGCTCGGCCCGTCGGCCTGCGCGATGCTTTTTGAAAAACACTTTTATTTTTTCACCGATCACAGTGCGTGGTTTTTGAAAGACACTTTTATTTTTTTGTCTCTCTGTGGTGTGGGTAACTTCGTTGACCACGATTTCTTGTGTTGTAAAATTAAGTGAGCAGTAAAAAGTTTTCATACTGCACGGAAGTTATACCTTTATTATTTATAGAAAGTAGTACATTTATATGGAACAAGACGCACAGTTTTTGGAGTATGTGGTAAAAGCTTTGGTAGATAATCCAAACGACGTAAAGATCAAGCGAACGGTAGATGAAATGGGTGTGCTTATGAATCTTGATGTGAACCCCGCAGATATGGGAAAGATTATTGGCCGAGAAGGAAATACTGCAAAGGCGATTCGAACATTGCTCCGAGTGGTAGGAATGAAAAATAATGCTCGTGTAAATTTAAAAATTAACGAACCTGAAGGCGGTATGCGAAGTGAATCAAAAGTAACGAAAACGGTAGACGAGGCGATGGAGGATTTGAAAATATAATATCTAAATTTAGAAAGAAAAAACAACACGTGGTCCGCTTGGACTGCGTGTTGTTTGGTTTTACGAGAGGACTTCTTTTCTCTACTGTTGTCCACCGAACGGATCGGTGTAGTAGATCTTGTCGAAGTCGATCTCGTATGGCTTGAGCACTTCGACAAGAGGATCCTCGTGCATTCGTGGCGGATCGTACCGTGCCTTGAAGCGAAAGAACGTACCCGGTTTCATCTTTACCACATCTTTGTGGTTTGTCATGAATCCGGTACCGTCTGGCAGTGCTACCAGTGCCACCGCCGTATCGTAGTTCACGATCTCCACAAACATCACCTTGAGGGGGATCCCTGAATAGATGTAGGCGGAGTCGATACCGATCGGATTGATCACACCATTACTAAACGCTTTGGTGTTGGTGTACATTCCACTGTACCTGGGCCCAACAGAATTCTCAGTTGTTGTTGGGCTCGACGAATTGCCGTTAGACTTTTCGTCACCCCAATTGGTATAAACAGAAAGCCGATAACGCAGATAACGAGAAACGGTCCATACATCCAAGTCCATTCTCGTGCACGTGTCTTATCCATGGCCAGTCTCCTAAAAAGATCCTTTTTCCTCAGCTCAACGATTGAGCTTTCTACATATATGTAATCACATCTAACACATTTTGTCAAATATTCGTAATACCCCAATAATTTGAAATTACGCAGTATTATTGTCAAATAAGGCATTTTATGGTTTAATCACCATATGAATTTTCACATCATCACTTTATTTCCCGACGCGTTTAGCTCGTATCTTAGCGAGTCTATTATTAAGCGTGCGATAGAAGACAAGAAAATAAAGGTAAAATTATACAACCCACGTGACTACACGGATGATAAATGGAAACGTATTGATCAAAAACCGTACGGTGGTGGCCCGGGTATGGTGATTCAAGCCTTGCCGGTAATAAAAGCGATTGAAAAAGCAATTGGTAAAAAAGGCGCAAAAACGAACACTAAAAAAGATATCGCTATTACGGCTAGCGCAAAGTCTCGCGTCAAAAAATTCAAAATTATTTTTCTTTCTCCGAGCGGCACACAATTTACAAACGACTACGCAAAAACCACAGCAAAAAAATATACAGACATCATTATTGTTTCTGGTCGTTATGAGGGTATCGACGCGCGCATTAAAAAGATTTTCAAAATGGAAGATATTTCTGTGGGGCCATTTGTGCTTACGGGTGGTGAGCTTCCGGCTATGATCATAATCGACTGCATTGCACGACAAATAAAAGGCGTGCTTGGCGATTTTAATTCTCTTGAAGAATCTCGCGTATCAAGCCCAGATGTATATACTCGACCCGAAGTGCTTGCGTATAAAGGCAAAAACTATCGGGTACCAAAAGTACTTCTTTCAGGTAATCATGCGAAAATTGACGAATGGAGACAGGGGAGAAAGGAAAAATAGATTTTTTATATAAACTCGATTTATTTTGTTGACATAGTTCTGGTATGAGCATATCCTTTTTAAGGACACCGGAACACAAGATCCAATCCAGAAGGAGAAACAGTGGCAAAATTTAGATTGTTTTGGAATGATGGACGTATCGATGATGTTGACGGAGAAGATTTCAGAGATGCCTGTGCTCGAATGAACAGGCCGGTCGAGTTTTTTTTCGATCTTGATTACTACTTCAGAGAGGAAGATGGAATCAAAGTCCAAGTCGCTTGTCGTGCTTGTTGTGGTTGTCCATGTGATCCACGAAAAGTTACGGCGTGTGTGCACGACCTAGGACGAGTCTTTACTGAAGCATTTTTTGATGAAGTGTCGCTGATAGTTGTTCCCATTGGATACGATGCTGGTATCTGATGGGAATTTTTTTTATACACACCCGATTATTGACAAAAAAACAGCACTGTCCTATACTGTAATTCCTTATTGCACAAGATTGAGTTGTGGATAGAATGCAATGGTTTAGTAATTGTATCTCAAGCACATCTTGCCTACATACAATATATAAAGCGAGTTTCGCCACATAGACACCTTGAAGAGAGGTGCCTTTTGGCTTTTTATTAGTTTGGGAAATTTCATTAATAACGTCTAAACAACGAACGTATGTCACCACAAACACACGCGGAGGGAAAGTCCCTTCGAGAGAAAAAGTATTTCGGTCGCTTTAAAAAACCACTCGCTGAGTTGCCAAATTTGGTAGAGTCTCAAATAACCTCGTTTACATGGCTTATAGAAAAAGGTCTTAAAGAAGTTTTTGATGAATTTTCTTCAATCAAAGATTATTCTGAAAAAAAGTTTCAGCTAGATTTTACTGGTTTTGAATTAAGTCAGCCAAAGTATGACGAGTATTACGCAAAAGATCAGAAAATGTCGTATGAAGCACCACTTAAAGTAAAGGTGCGACTCACGAATCAGATTTTAAAAACAGTAAAAGAACAGGAAATTTTTCTCGCAGATTTTCCTCTAATGACAAATCACGGTACTTTTATCGTGAGTGGTATTGAGCGTGTAATTGTGCCTCAGCTCGCTCGATCTTTCGGTGTGTTTTTTACTTCTCAAGAAGTAAAAGGTAAAACTTTGTTTGGTGCAAAAATCATTCCATCTCGTGGTGCATGGATTGAAATTGAAACCGATGCAGACAACGTGCTTTATGTGCGTGTAGACAAAAAACGAAAATTTCCTATAACATCTCTTCTTCGTGTGCTTGGTGCGGCTACAGATAAGGATATTTTGGCGCTTGCGAAAGGTAATGAATTTGCAAAAACTTATCTTGAAAAATCTCTTGCCAAAGACCATGCAAAAACTCTCGACGAAGCGTATGTGGAGATTTATAAAAAACTTCGTGACGGTGATCTTGCGGCGGTAGAAAATGCAAAAGAATTTGTACTCTCTATTTTTAGTGAAGAAAGATATGATCTTTCTCGTGTTGGACGTTTTCGATTCAATCAACGTTTCGAAAGATCTCTTGCCGAAAAAGATTTAGAAAAAAAGATAATTACTCTTGCCGATGTAGAAATAATTCTTTCTCATATTGTTACGTTAAATAACACACCAAACGCTCTTCCAGATGATATCGACCATCTTGGTTCACGACGTGTGCGTTATGTGGGTGAACTTTTTCAGCAAAAAATTCGCATGGGTATGGCGCAGATAAAACGCAACATTCAAAACAGAATGTCTACGGTGGATACTGACGTTACACTTCCAGTGCAATTTATTAGTCCAAAGCCACTCCAAGCTCGTATCAAAGAATTTTTTACAACAAATCAGCTTTCTCAGTTTATGCAACAAACAAATGCACTCGAAGAACTCGAACATTTGCGAACACTTTCTGCTCTTGGTCCTGGAGGTCTAAATCGAGCACGCGCTGGATTTGAAGTGCGTGACGTTCACACATCTCATTATGGCCGACTTTGTCCGATTCATACACCAGAAGGTCCAAACATCGGTCTTATTTTACGTCTCGGTCTTTATGCTCGTATCAACGAATTTGGAATGATTGAAACTCCATATGCAAAAGTAAAAAATGGAAAAGTAACCGAAGAAATTGTCTATATGAATGCTCTTGAAGAGGAGTTGTACAAGATAGCACATGCGGCTACAGCTATAGATGAAAATGGAAAAATTCTTGGTGACAACGTAGAGGTGCGAATTAAGGGAAAACCAGGACTTATCACAAAAGATCAAGTTGATTTTATTGATGTTTCTACAAGTCAGGCTTTTTCTGTAGCCACTTCAATGATCCCATTTCTTAATCATGATGATGCAAACCGAGCACTTATGGGATCAAATATGCAAAAACAAGCAACTCCTTGTATCGTTCCAGAAGCTCCTTTTGTGGCAACAGGTATTGAAAATAGAGCGGTGATGGACACCGGAAGACTTGTACTTGCTGAAGAGTCTGGAACAGTAGTATCTTCTGATGCAAAGAAAATTGTAGTAAAAAATGAAAAAGGAAAAGAAAAAGAGTATAAGCTTGTAAATTTCTCAAGAACAAACGGTTTTACTGCATTTTATCAACGACCGAGTGTAACTGTGGGAGATAAAATAAAAAAAGGACAAGTAATTGCGGACAATTCTTCAAGTGATCGCGGACAAATGGCACTCGGACAAAATATTCTCGTGGCATTTATGTCGTGGTCTGGATCAAATTATGAAGACGCTATCATTGTGTCAGAACGACTTGTAAAAGAAAGTAAATTCTCATCTATTCATATTGAAGAATTTGTGGTAAATGTGCGCGACACAAAACTTGGACCAGAAGTAACCACGTGTGATATTCCAAACGTTGGTGAAGCAAAATTAAAAAATCTTGCCGAAGATGGAATTATTCGTATCGGTGCAGAAGTACGATCAGGAGATATTTTAGTTGGAAAAATTACCCCAAAAGGAGAAACTCAGCTTACACCAGAAGAACGTCTCCTTCGTTCACTCTTTGGTGAAAAAGCCCGCGATGTAAAAGACACATCAAAACGAATGGAGGGTGGAAAAAGAGGCCGTGTTATAAACGTGCAAGTATTCTCACGAGAAAAGGGAGACAAGCTTGAATCTGGAATCATTAAGCGAATTCATATCGAGGTTGCTCAACTTCGAACGGTATCTGTGGGCGACAAACTTGCTGGACGTCACGGAAACAAAGGTGTTATTTCAAGAATTCTTCCTGAAGAAGATATGCCGTACATGGTTGATGGAACTCCGATAGATATTATTTTGACACCACTTGGAGTGCCATCTCGTATGAATCTTGGACAAATTCTTGAGCTTCATCTTGGACTAGCAGCCAACACCCTTGGTTATCAAGCTATTGTTCCTTCTTTTGCTGGAGCAACAGATAAAGAAATAAAAGAGGAACTTGTAAAAGCAGGATTTAATACAAACGGTAAAATGAAACTTTTTGATGGACGCACAGGTGTTGCGTTTGATCAAGAAATCGCCGTGGGATACATGTATATTATGAAGCTTCATCACATGGTGGAAGATAAAATTCATATGCGTTCTATTGGTCCTTATTCTCTTATTACACAACAACCACTTGGCGGAAAAGCGCAGGGTGGAGGACAGAGATTTGGAGAAATGGAAGTGTGGGCACTTCTTGGACACGGTGCGGCATATACACTTCGTGAAATGCTTACTGTAAAATCTGATGACATTGTGGGACGATCAGCAACATTTGATGCAATCGTAAAGGGTGAAAAAATTCAAGATCCAAACACTCCTGCATCATTTAATGTGCTTCTCAACAACCTTCGAGGTATATCACTAGATATTGATTTAAAGAAAACGGATGAGTCGGCTCCGTCGGAAGAAGATCAGAATGAATAAATAAAACTCTCCATAAAAACAAAATCATGAATACAAAAAATACAACAAAGCCAAGATATCCTCGATCAAATCAACAAGATTTTGATGTGATTACACTCAAACTTGCGTCTCCAGAAAAAATAAAAGAATGGTCTTTTGGTGAGGTTACAAAACCAGAAACAATAAATTATCGAACACAACGCAGTGAACGAAACGGTCTTTTTGATGAAAAGATTTTCGGACCAGACAAGGACTATGAATGTTACTGTGGAAAATATCGCGGTATTCGATATAAGGGAGTAATTTGTGAAAAATGTGGAGTTGAAATTACTCGATCTATAGTACGACGAGATCGAATGGGACACATCGAACTTGCAACACCAGTATCACATATTTGGTTTTTGCGAAGTATGCCATCACGCATTAGTATGCTTATGGGTATTTCTACTGCAGATCTCGAAAAAGTAATTTATTTTGCTGGATATATTGTAACAAGTGTTTCTGAGACAGAACGACTTCGAATTTTAAAAGATCTCGATTCAGAATTTAAGGCAAAAATAAAATCTGTAAATGATGACAAAACAAAAGAGGCGATAAAAGAAATGCTTCTTACAGCAAAGCGAGATATTGAAAGTGTTCAAGAAGGTCGTGTACTTGATGAAATAGAATATCATAACTTTTCTGTAAAATATGGAACGCTTTTTGAGGCGGGTATTGGTGCTGAAGCGATTTATAATATTTTCAAAAAGCTTGATCTACCAACACTCGAATCAAATCTTGTGGCCGAACTTGAAAAGGCTGGAGCACTTGAAATAGACAAACTCAACAAACGACTTTCACTCATTCGTTCAATGATAAAGACAGGTGTACGACCAGAGTGGATGTTTCTTACACGCATTCCAGTTATTCCACCAGCTCTTCGACCAATGGTGCCACTTGATGGAGGACGTTATGCTACATCAGATGTAAACGATTTGTATCGTCGTGTAATTAATCGAAATAATCGTCTCAAAAAACTAAAAGAAATTAGCGCGCCAGAAGTTATTTTGCGAAACGAAAAACGTATTCTTCAAGAAGCGGTAGACTCACTTATTGATAATTCTATTCGACACGGTGCTTCTCCTTCTTCTGCTGTAAATCAATCACAACGTCGACCATTGAAATCTCTCGCAGACAATCTAAAAGGTAAGCGAGGTCTTTTCCGCGCAAATCTTCTTGGAAAGCGTGTGGATTATTCCGGACGTTCAGTGATCGTTGTAGGTCCAGATCTTAAATTAAATCAATGTGGTCTTCCAAAACACATGGCACTTGAACTTTTCAAACCATTTGTTATTTCACAACTTATAAGACGAGAACTTGCATACAATATTCGTGGCGCCAGTCGTCTTATTGAAGATGGAATTCCAGAAGTTTGGGCGATTCTTGAAGAGGTTATAAAAGACCGATACGTTTTGCTCAATCGTGCACCAACTCTTCATCGTCTTGGTATTCAGGCTTTCAAACCAATTCTTATCGAAGGAAATGCTATTCAAGTGCATCCACTTGTGTGTACAGCTTTCAATGCCGACTTCGACGGAGATCAAATGGCGGTGCACGTACCACTTTCAGAAGAAGCTCAAATAGAAGCTCGCGAGATCATGGCTTCAAATAAAAACATTCTAAAACCAGGAAGTGGAGATCCTATTATTTCAGGAAAAATGCTCGATATCGTGCTTGGTTGTTATTGGATGACAAAAATTATTGTTGGTGAATTGGGTGAGGGAATGTATTTTGAAAGTCCAACATCTGCTATCAGAGCGTTTGATTATAACGCGGTTGGTTTTCGCGCAAAAATAAAAGTTCTTCCTACGGACGAAGTTAAATTCAAACAGTTTGAAGGAAAAATATTTGAAACCTCAGTTGGTCGACTTTTGTTTAATAGTGTTCTTCCATCAGATTATTCGTACATCAATGCAGACATTGACCGAAAGAAAATGGCGGCACTTGTAGATGATCTTATTGAAAAATATGGTATCGAAAATATTCCAAACATCATGGACGATATCAAGGCTTTCGGTTTTAAGTACGCAACTTATTCTGGAGTCACTTGGGGTATTGATGATGTGCTTATTCCAGCAGGAAAAAATGATGTGATTGCTCGAGCAAAAACAAAAGCAGATGAAGTGATGGATCAATACAAAAACGGTTTTATTTCAGAAGACGAAAGACTTCGAAAAAATATTGAAATATGGCACGGTGCTAAAAATGAAGTAGAAAAACTTATTCCTGACACTCTTGATAAAAAAGGTTCCGTATATGACATGGTGTATTCTGGTGCCCGAGGTTCTTTTAGTCAGATTACACAAATGGTGGGAATGAAGGGTCTTATTCAAAATACTGCCGGTGAAACAATAGAATTTCCTATTCTTTCATGTAGTAAAGAAGGATTAAGTCCACTTGAATATTTCATCACCACTCACGGTTCTCGAAAGGGTCTTACAGACACAGCCTTGAATACAGCAAAAGCGGGATATCTTACTCGTCGACTTTTCGATGTGGCCCAAGATGCAATTGTTACAGAAGAAGATTGTGGAACAAAAGACGGTATTAAACTTCGAAAAGAAAATGCATCTGGTATAGAAATCGCTCTTTCACGAAACTGTAAAGGACGTTTTCTTGCAGAAGATGTATTAAATTCAAAAGGTGAAGTGTTATTTAAAAAAGGAGAATTTCTTACAAAAGAATATGCACTTGTAATAGATAAAGAAGGAATACAAGAGGTGGTGGTACGATCTCCTCTTGTATGTAAAACAGCCACCGGTATTTGTGTAAAATGTTACGGTGCTGATCTTGGAAAACACAAAATTATTGAACTTGGTGAAGCTGTGGGAACTGTTGCGGCTCAAGCTATTGGAGAACCAGGAACACAACTTACAATGCGTACATTCCATGCTGGAGGTACTGCATCTGTGGGCGGAGACATCACACAAGGTCTTCCTCGTGTTGAAGAAGTTTTTGAAAAACGAAAACCAAAAAATCCAGCTGTGATTACTCATGTAGAGGGCGTTGTAACAGAAGTGGTTACATCTGGTCCTGATAAAAAAATTGTGATTTTGCCTGAAATTTCAGATAAATCAAAACTAAAAACAAAAGGTGAATTGGAATATCTTGTAAGTCCAATGCGTATGATTTTGGTAAAAACTGGTGATAAAGTAAATCGAGGCGATATGCTTACTGATGGTTCTGCGGACATTGATGAGCTTTTCCGATTTGCTGGAAAGGAAAAAGCAGAAAATTATATCATTCGTGAAATCAGCAAACTTTACGAGCTTCAGGGAGAAGCTGTTTCCAGAAAACACATTGAAGTTATTGTGCGTCAAATGTTTTCACGTCGAAAGATAAAAGATAAGGGTGGTACAGAACTTTCTGTGGGAGATGTTGTGGAGGTATCAGAACTTACCAGTGCAAACAAAAAAGCACGAGAAGCAAATCTTGAAGAATCAAAATCTGATTCAGTGGTGATGGGAATTACTGAAGTATCACTTTCACGAAAAAGTTTTCTTTCTGCCGCTTCATTCCAACACACCACAAGGGTGCTTATAAACGGTTCTATTCGTGGAAATACAGATCGACTTATTGGTTTGAAAGAAAATGTGATCATTGGACGTCTTATTCCAGCCGGCACAGGTTTTAAAGATAGTCCGAAAGAGAAAATGGTGAAGGAAATTTTAGGAAGGTAAATAAAGTTTCATTAAAAGTATACGAATGTCTTCATCCGTAGACCTTATAAAAGAAAAGCTTGATGTCGCCGATATTATTGGTTCCTACATTAAGCTTGAAAAAGCAGGCACAAACTTTAAAGCAAAGTGTCCTTTCCATAATGAAAAAACACCAAGTTTTTTCATTTCTCCAGATCGTGGCACTTACTATTGTTTTGGTTGTGGTGCAAAGGGTGACATTTTTACTTTTGTGGAAGAGTTTGAGGGTTTAGATTTTCGTGGAGCACTGAAGGCTCTCGCGCTTCGGGCGGGTGTAGAACTCGAGCAAGAAAATGTTTCGGCTCGTACAGAAAAAGATCGACTTCTCTCGGCACTAGAACAAGCCACATTTTTCTTTGAAAAAAAGTTTTCTGAAACACCAGAAGCTTCGCGATACATTCTTAATCGTGGACTTACAGAAGCTACAATAAAAGAATGGCGCATTGGTTATACTCCACTTGATTGGCGTCAGCTTCATGATTTTTTGCTCGAAAGGGGTTTTACAAAAGATGAACTTGAAAAAGTTGGACTTGTAAAAAAAAGTGATAAACGTGAAGGGGATTATTACGATGTGTTTCGTGGACGTATTATGTTTCCGATTTTTGATCAGTCTGGCAAAGTAATTGCTTTTTCTGGTCGAATTTTGATTGACGACGGAAAGTCTCCAAAATACTTAAACACACCAGAAACGATTTTGTTTAATAAATCTGAAACTCTTTATGGTTTACACAAAGCAAAAGTAGATATTCGACGCAAAGATTATTCTATTCTTGTGGAGGGACAAATGGATTTGGTAATGTCGCATCAGGCGGGTTTTGGAAATACTGTTGCGTCTTCAGGCACTGCTTTTACGTTGGAACACTTGGGTAAATTGAGACGACTTTCAAATAGGATTATTATGGCCTTTGATGCTGATGGTGCAGGATTTAATGCTTCAAATAAAAGTGCTCAGCTTGCACTTTCGCTTGGTATGGAAGTGAAGGTCGCATCTTTACCAAAAGGAAGTGATCCAGCAGAACTTATTAAAACCAATATGCCAGCATGGACAGGTGCACTCAAAAACGCACTACACATTATTGATTTTTATATGCAATCACTTCTTGCGCAAAAACTTGATCAACGTGTAATGACCAAAGAAATTCAAACTAAAGTTTTGCCATACATAAACATGTTGCAAAGTAGTATGGAACGTTCACATTTTGTGTCAAAGGTAGCAAGTGCGGTCGGAATAAAAGAAGAAGCTGTTTGGGAAGATTTGAAAAAGGTTGTAGCGACACAAAGTGTGGGTGTAGTTCCTTCACAAACT
Source organism: uncultured Candidatus Saccharibacteria bacterium (assembly GCA_964407105.1). Lineage (GTDB taxonomy): Bacteria > Patescibacteriota > Minisyncoccia > Phycocordibacterales > CALRHW01 > SICJ01. Next base: position 58,762 of record CAYOUG010000002.1, read on the forward strand.
GCACGTGGCAATAGTGTTAGAAAAAATGCTATTGAGAAAAAAATTATCGGCATATATATGTGGCAGGAGAGTCGCGCTGAAAAACAGCTTGACCCACAAGCACTTTTAGCTAGACTTCAAGATGAGATAGGAAAAGATGAGCTTTCAGAACTTATGAAAACAATAGAACCCAATGCAAGTGAATTAATATTTGAAATTGAGGCGTATTATGATAAACGTGATACACCCACCCAAGACATTGAAGAGTTGTTTGCAAATTTAAAAGAAGAAAGACTCAAAGAAACATTTACACGCACCATGACTGATCTTTCTATTGCAGAAAAAGACCACGATGTAAAAAAAATAGAGGAATTACTTGCTTTGTGTCAGGAGTTGTCAAAAAAAATATCATTGTTGTCAAATAAAAAAATAATTTAAATATCATGAATAATAACAACAAATAAATTTTAAATATCATTATGAAAAAAAAGAAAAAAACAACTTCAAAAAAAATAGCAAAAAAGAAGATCACCAAATCTTCAAAAAAAGTGCTAAAAAAAGCAAAAAAAAGTTTATCAAAAAAAGTTAAAAAGGTTACATCTGTACAAGCAAAAAAGAATCAAAAAATTGAGCATGGAGTAAAGATGCTTTTAGCAAAAGGTAAGGAACGAGGCTTTGTAACTCACGATGAAATTTTAAAAGAATTTCCAACAGTCGAAGATGACATTATGTTTATTGACGATCTTTACTCACAGCTCGCAATAGCGGGTATCGACGTTCTTGAGGGCGGTGGTTTACTTGACACAAAAGATCCTGCGGATGATCCAGCAATTAAAAAATATACATATAACAAAGGTGAAGGATCGCCATATGATTCTATTCAAATGTATTTAAAAGAAATTGGACAGTACCCACTCATTTCAGGAAATCAAGAAAAAGATCTTGCAAAGCGTATTGAAAAAGGGGATCAGGAGGCGAAAAATTTGCTCGCCCGATCAAATCTTCGTCTTGTGGTGTCTATTGCTAAAAAATATGTAGGACGAAGCCCCGACCTCACACTTCTCGATCTTATTCAAGAAGGAAATCTCGGTCTTTTTAAGGCGGTAGATAAATTTGATTGGACAAAAGGATATAAATTTTCTACGTACGCTACATGGTGGATTCGTCAGGCTATTACTCGTGCACTTGCCGACCAGTCCCGTACCATTCGTGTGCCAGTGCATATGGTAGAAACAATCGCAAAATACAAGCAGGTGGTGCGTCGACTTTCTCAAGATCTTGGCCGTGACCCTCTTCCAGAAGAAGTGGCGATGGAAATGAATTTGGATGTAGACAAGGTTTACAATATTGAAAAAATTGATCAAAGCACGGTGTCTCTTGAAAGTCCTGTGGGTGATGATGGAGATGACGGCAAATCTACACTCGGTGATTTTATCGCTGATGAGAAAATTCTTTCTCCAGATCAAGAATCTTCACGACGTATAATATCAGATCAGGTAAAAGAAATTCTCAACGACCTTCCACCAAAAGAACGAAAGATTTTGGAAATGCGACATGGACTTGTAGACGGTGTGACTCATACGCTTGAAGAAGTAGGAAAAGAATTTGGTGTGACTCGTGAACGTATTCGACAAATTGAAGCAAAGGCGCATGAAAAAATTCGACAACACGAAAATATAAATCGCTTAAGAAATTATTAATAAATTTGTTTGACATTAGTATAACTTTCAGTATTCTTACTTTGGGAATGTACTCAGACTAATTAAACTCACTTAAATCAAGAAAGGGGTGTGTTGTGTCTAAAAAGACTATTGATCCTTGGATTGATGAGATGCGATCGATCTATGAAGTGGCTAGAAATTACCCACTACTTAGTCGAGAACAAGAAAAACAACTTGCGATACTTATCGAGGCTGGTGGTGAGGAAGCTAAAAAATCAAGAGAGACGTTTTTGCTTTCTAATGTGCTTTTGGTTGTTTCTATTGCTAAAAAATATAGAAGATCACTTTCTTCCCAGTTTTCTTTTTTGGAGATTTTTAATCAAGGATTTTTTGGCCTTGTGCGTGCATTGGAAAAGTTTGATTACAGACGTGGGTATAAATTTTCTACATACGCTCAGTGGTGGATTAGACAGAGTATCCAAAGAATTACCAGGATCGCATTTATGCATGGCACCCATGTGCCATACCATATGTACAAAAATCTTGGTGATTATCGAAAACAACAAGAAAGATGGATTCAACGTACTGGAAGAAAACCAACACCAGAAGAAACGTTGGAGAATTTTGGTTTCTCTAAAAAGGACATGAGACTCATCACGCGTCTTAATAGTCCTGAATTGGTTTTTGAATCTGTGCGTCAAAAAACCACCCCATCTTTTTTACTAGACGCTCAATCAATAGCGTGTCGTGAAAATCTGCGAGAAAACATAAGAAAGGAAGTTTCTTTAACACTTATTGACTCCGGTTGGTCGCAGAGAGATTGTCGTATCGTGATGTTGTATTTCGGTCTTGAAACTGGCCAAAAACTTCCACTTGAAGAAATCGGTACGATTGTAAAATTAACAAAGGAGCGTGTACGTCAGATTAAAAATAAGACACTGCCCATACTCAAATCATCAAAAACTTTGCGTGGGTTTGCAGAGGACAACTTTGAGTAGAACTCGTAGACAGAAATGTGTACGAGTTTTTTAATAAAACCTTGTTATTTTGGCTAAAAATGACGTGATATAATGCCCCCATGACCGAGATGATTTTTCAAGATTTATACAAAAAACTCAATCCGGAACAGAAGGAGGCTGTAGATGCTATAGAAGGGCCTGTAATGGTGATAGCGGGGCCTGGTACCGGCAAAACGTCTATTCTCACACTTCGTATTGCTAACATACTTAAAAACACAGATACGACGCCAGATAGTATTTTAGCCCTCACGTTTACTGAATCTGGCGTGCATTCTATTCGTAAAAAATTGGTGGATATTATTGGTTCGGCGGGTTATCGTGTGCATATTCATACTTTTCATAGTTTTTGTAATGAAATAATTAAAAATTATTCTCAAGAATTTCCGCGTATTATTGGTGCCCAACACATGACAGATGTTGATCAGATACGTATTTTGGAAAACATTATCATAAAAGCGAAGCTTGAAATATTGCGACCATACGGTAATCCACTTTTTTATCTTAGACCGGCGCTTTCTGAAATTAAAAATTTAAAACGAGAAGATATTGATCCTGTGGAGTTTGCAAAGATAATAAAAAATCAAGAAAAAACATTTTTTGATATTGAAGATTTGTATCATGAAAAAGGAAAATACAAAGGAGAGATGAAGGGTGAATACAAAAAAATACAAAAGAAAATTGAAAACAATAAAGAGCTTTTGTTGTTGTATAAGGAATACGAAAAAAGACTTGCAATCGAAAAACTTTTTGATTTTGAAGATATGATTATGGAAGTGCTTCGGGTTTTGCGCACAAACAATGATCTTTTATTACAACTTCAGGAAAATTATCAATATGTTTTGGCAGACGAACATCAGGATGCAAATAATGCACAAAACAAACTCCTCGAACTCATTTCGGGTTTTCATGAAAGTCCAAATTTATTTATTGTGGGTGATGAGAAACAAGCAATTTTTCGTTTTCAGGGAGCGTCGCTTGAAAATTTTTTGTATTTTAAAAAACGTTTTCCTGACGCGCGACTTATTTCTCTTTCACACAATTATCGTTCGTCACAACGCATTTTAGATGCATCATTTAATTTAATTTCTAATAATTTTGTTGCACTCAAAGAACTTAAGGTAGAACTAAAATCAGCAAAAAAAGGAGAATTTCCGTATATTCGTATTCATGAATGTTCTACGCAAAATATTGAACATGAATATATCGCAACTCACATTCAAAAACGTCTTGCTTCTGGTGTCGATCCCGCTTCTATTGCGGTTTTGTATAGAAACAATAAAGATAGTGAGCCGCTCGAGCGCGCTTTTAAACGAATAGGTGTTCCACATGTGACACATTCAGATTTCGATCTTTTTGAAGACGCAGATATACAAAAATTTATAAATATTCTTTTTGTTATCAATGATTTTGGTAACGATGAGTTTTTGGCAACAACACTTTTTGTTGACCTATTAAATCTTGATCATTTGGATATTTATAAAATTATTCATACAGCATACAAAGAGCATTTATCAATATTTAACACAATTAAATCTAGTAAATTACTCGAGCGGGCGGGTGTAGAACACGTCAAAACATTTGTTGATTTATACGCAAAACTTCACAAACTTTCAGTGCAAGCAAAAAATAAATCACTTATTGAGGTTATTGAAATTATTGAAAGAGAATTTAAATATGTTGAACATTTACTCTCACTTCCAAATGGTCAGGCAAAACTTGAACTTTATGACACACTTCTTTCTCAAATTACTATGATTATAGAAAGACACAAATCATACAAACTTTCAGATTATATAAATTTTCTAAACACACTAAAAGAACACAACATTTCTACAAAAGCGAATTCTTTTGTAGAAAACGGCGGAAGGGTGCATCTTATGACCGCACATAGATCAAAAGGTCTTGAATTTGATTTTGTTTACTGTGTTGGTCTGACAGATGGTCATTGGGGCAACAGAAGTAATCCAACATATTTTAATACAGCACTATTTGGTCTGGATGCAGAAGATCATGGTGTGGAGGACGAGCGTCGTTTGCTTTATGTTGCTATCACTCGCGCTCGTGCAGAAGTTCACCTTTCATATTCTAAAAAAAGCGACACGGGTAAAGAGCTTTTACCAAGTCAATATTTGTCTGAGATAGGTGACACAAACATAGAAAAAATTTCTACAGATGATTTTGAAAAACAGTTTATAAAAGAGCGTGGAAAAAATATTGAGCAAAAAATACAACCACATGTTGCGGATGTTGCGTATATTTCCAATCTTTTTATCGAGCAAGGACTTTCTGTGAGTGCTCTTAATAATTTTTTGCGATGTCCGTGGAGTTTTATATTTCTTAACGTTTTGCGTATTCCGAAGACGCAAGAACGCCACCAGCTTTATGGCACAGCTGTTCACGAAACACTTAAAATATTTTTTGACGCATATCGACAAGATGTATTAATGTCAAAAAAAGAATTTATAGAATTATTTAAAAATTTTTTAAATCGTAAGGCACTTTCGCAAACAGATTTTGATGAAATGCTTGAAAAGGGCACACGAGCGCTTTCTGGATACTATGATACATATCACAAAATTTGGCACAAAACTTTACAAAACGAGTTTAATATTTCGGGTGTCTTTTTGCCTATTAAAAATGAAAAAAACCAAAAATTACTTTTAAAAGGAAATTTAGATAAACTCGAAATTCAGCCGGATGATTCTGTTTTGGTGGTAGATTATAAAACAGGTGCACCAAAGTCACGCAATCATATAGAGGGCGATACAAAATCTTCAGATGGAGACTATAAACGCCAGCTTGTTTTTTATAAGCTTTTATTAAAGTATTTTGATAATGGTAAATATAAAATGCGCGAAGGGGAAATAGATTTTATTGAACCAGATGAAAGGGGGCGATATAAAAAAGAACGTTTTGAAATTACTGATGAAGATGTTGTGGCACTTGAAAATGACATTAGTCGTGTCGCCCAAGAAATATTTTCTGGATCTTATTGGAATAATACGTGTGATGATGTCAAATGTGAATATTGCGCACTTAGTAAATATTTAAAAAAATAAAAGAAAGACCCCACAACAACAAAAAGTTGTTGGAGGGTCGTAATAATTGAGACGGTTTCGATTATCTGAAGTGTGCGGTAAAATCGTGATGGTCGAGTCCGGGTTCGTCGTTGTCAATTGCGAGCCAGTGGATTGCAATTGAGCCTCCACCACAATATAAATAGGGCACACAGATTCGTCCACTACAGTGAGGAAAAAGAACAGCAGATTTCCAGAGAAGAATGTTTCCAATTCTGCAAAACATCACACACGCATGACATTTTCTTTCCTGGATCGCAAGTCCGTCGCGCAGACTCAGACAGTTTTTGATGGAGTCGCTGTGGACAAGGTGGTCAAACAGAACTCTTCCGTGCACCGGACCAATTTTAGGTTTTTGACCCTCATAAAGCCAAAGCCCAACACTTGAGAGTGGATAACGAGCCGGTCCCTCTTGTTCAAATTGAGGAAAAGCAAGAATTTGTGCCCATGGTGGGTATGTTATATTTTTTCTGTGGTTGACAAAAATCAGTGCTTCTCGAGAACCCGCGAGCTTACCCAAAGGGTTCCAGCTACTAGCCATTTTTGACTCCCTTCTGAAGGTTGGTGTTTTGGAAAATTATTTCCGTGCTCTTTAAAGACTATACATTCCAAAAAGATAAATGTCAAAAAAACAGCAATACTAGTATTGCTGTTTTTTTATTTCCCTTTATAATTTTTTTTATTTTAAGATCAAATCGATTATTTGTTTTACTGCGTCATATGGTAATGCACCACTCATAAACACCTTTTTTTCATCTTTAGAAACTCCCATAATAGGAGAACCCTGCTGACCATATTGGTTGTTTATAGAATTTACAAAAGAAACAACTTCTTTACTTGCTTTATCTTGAAGTACAAAGATACTAAATGGTGTACCTCGTCCACCATTTTTCATTGCTTCCTGCACATCATCTACAACATCTTGTTTGTATTTTCCGCTAGTGAGACAGCTTTCAAATGCTGTTTTTTCAATTCCAACCGACACTGCAAGTTTTGGAAGTTCTGCTGGGTCGAGTTTATCTCCTGATCCTGTAGTTTCATATATTTTATTTATGTATTCCCAAAATTTTGCATTACCACCAAGCTGTGCTACACATTCTGTACTCTCTGCTTCGTTTCGAGCTTTTTTGTGAAGAGTATCAAGTGGAAAGTGTCTGTAAACCCATGTAAATTTTCCGTCTTTTCCATATTCATCTACAAAACGATTTAGGGTTTGGTGAAATACTTTACAGAAAGGACATTCGGTATCTGAATATTCTACAAGCACCACTTTTGAGTTTGGATTACCTACGATATGGTCTGAAGAATCAATTGGACGAATGTTGATATCAACCGCTTCTGCGCTCGGTGCTTGGTTTGCGGTACCCGCTACGGTGTTTGAATTTCCTTTATTGCTAAACATTACCGCGCCACCAATGATAACGCCGGCTACAATGATTGCAATTGGAACGGTGAGAATATTTTGCTTCATGAATTACGAATTATGAATAACTCAAACATTCTATCATAGTGTCGGGCGAAAAGGGAATAATGTGGTATTCTTTTGTGTGTATGGATATATTTTCAGCTATATTTCTTGGTGTGGTGCAGGGAGCAACAGAATTTTTGCCGATATCATCATCGGGACATTTGATTTTAATGCGTGCTTTTTTAGGACTCGACATGTCACAATCTCTGGCCTTTGATGCTGTACTTCAACTTGCCACAACACTTGCGGTGATTTTATATTTTTGGAAAGATTTGTGGACACTTTTAAGCGTAAGAAATAAAAAAAATAACACAATTTTTGGTGCAATTGTGATTGCCACCATTCCTGCTGTGGTCGTTGGTTTTCTATTTGAAAATAAAATTGATGCGCTTTTTAGAAATGCTCACAGTGTAGCGTGGGCACTTATCGCGGGTAGTGTTCTTTTTATTTTTGCAGAATGGTATGCAAAAAAACATTTTTTAAGTGGTGAGAGTGGTGCGGGTGTTAAAAATATCACTGGGGAAAATATTAATAAAAGTGAAAATATAAATTTAGAAAAATATTTGAACCTAGATAACGCAGAGCAAACCGAGAAAAGTAAAATTTCTTTAGTAAAAGGTTTGTGGATTGGCCTTTTTCAAACACTTGCTTTCATCCCCGGAATGTCTCGCTCGGGCGTGACCATATCCGGCGGCTTATTCCTCACCCTCCCACGCGCCCTCGCTGTCCGCTTCAGCTTTCTTCTTTCAATCCCGATCTTACTTGGTTCGGGTCTTAAAAAATTACTTGACCTGGGAGGATCGGGGAGTATTGATGCATCGCTAATTGTCGGTTCACTTTTTGCTTTTTTTGTTGGCCTCGCCTCAATTCATTTTCTAATTTTATTTTTGCGAAAGCATACGCTGAATGCATTTGTAGTTTATCGAATATTACTTGCGGTGATGATTTTTTGGTTTTTGTAAAAAATAAAAAACCGCTGTATATGTGTGCACATTACTAAACGTCACTGACTTTTTTGTATTCTTTGTTTTAAAACGGCAATGTAAAAGTCATTGCATTGCCCTCGGTTGATTTTGGTTTTTCCCACGCACTCGTATCGAGCTTTATTTCAATAGTTGCGCCACCTTCTTTAAATTTTAGTAAATTATTTTTAAGGGCGTATTCATAAATATCTTTTGTGATGCGCACGTCATCAAGACAGTATTGTTTTACTTTTTCTTTTTCACCTTGGCGCCACCACGTGACCGCTTCAAGTCCGTGACCAGATTTTTTTGTGCCGAGCGTGCCTTCTGCTATTTGATCGAGTTTCATTCTGCGACCAAAAGTCTCGCGAATTTCTTTTAAAATATCTAGATGATGAATTTTAGAAAGATCACCAGCGTAATATTTATTTAAAAGAGGCAGGTCAAAGTGCTCTGAATTAAAACCAATCAAAATATCTGCATTTTCAAAAACCGGCCACATATTTGCAAACTCATGTTGTTCATAACAAACATATGATTCATCTGCAGAGTTGTATACACCCACAACAGAAATATCTAAAAGACTCGGGTCATTTTTGCCAACGTCGGAAAAAATATTACTTGTTTCAATATCAAAAACAACCTTTTTCATAGTAAAAAATGAAAGAAATAAAATTGATTAGTGCGCCATAGTGTTGGCGTTTATCATATCCATAATCGCTTTAGTGTCATCCAAAATAAATTCGCTTTCTTCACGTGTTGTAAGATTTTTTATTTTGATTTTTTTCTGTGATACTTCTTGGCTACCGATTATTACAAATAATGGAACACTGTCTCTAAGAGCTTTTTTTAATTGATCGCCAACAGCTTTGCTACTGTAGTCTATTGCGACATTTACACCAACATTTCGAAGTGTGTCAGCAAATTGTTGCGCCACATCAAAAGCATTATCGAGCACACCAACATAAAGCTGGGTTTTTGAAACTGGTGTTGGAAGTAATTTGTGTGTTTCAAGAAAATCACGAACAGTAACATCGCCAGCGCCAAAGCCCACAGCTGGTACTTTGTCATCACCAAAAAGCGTCAAAAGATCGTCATAGCGTCCACCACCAAAAAGTGATCGACGATTTTCTGGATTTGTGTCAAATATTTCAAATACGATGCCGGTGTAATAATCGAGCCCACGCACAAGAGATGGATCAAATACGACATTTTTAATACCAAGCATATCTAGGCCATCAATAAGCGCTACAAGATTTAAAATGAGGGGATTGTCTTCACCAAGCGTTTTAATGAGTTCTTTGTTTGATTCTATTACACGCACAAAATCGTCTACTTTTTGATCGTGATTAAAAATACTCATTAGGCCAGTTTTGAATATCTCGATGGTAGTTTTATTTTTTTTATCGATTGTTTTTGAAACTTTTTGTGCATCTTCTGGAGTAAGGGAAAATTTTTCGTACAAAGCGTTCATAATTCGGCGGTCATTGATACGAATTTCAAAATCTGTATCTTGTGCGCCAAGATTTTTCATCAATCTGTGCGCTAGCACGAGTATTTCTTTTTCTGCTTCATTGTTTTCAACGCCGAAAATGTCGACGTTTAGTTGCCAATGTTCTCGTAGGCGTCCGCGTTGGGGTTGTTCATAACGAAAAAGGTTTGGAATTGAATACCAACGAAGGGGGAAAGAAAGCTCACGACGACGTGCGGCTACCATTCGTGCTACCGTAGGAGTCATTTCTGGACGAAGTGTTACGTCTCTGTCGCCACGATCTTTAAAAGAATATGTCTGCTCGTTTACAATTTCTTGACCGGATTTTTCTTTATACAATTCAGCTGGTTCTAAAATCGATGCACTGTATTCGCTGTATCCAAAGCTTTCTGCGGTTTGCTTCATTTTATCAAATATGTAGTTTTGCACCGCCATGTCTTCTGGATAAAAATCACGCACACCTTTGTACGAGTCTGTCGAAAGTTTCTTTGTCATGAGCTACATTGTAGCTAAATTAAGTGTATTCTTCAAGAACAGCATTGGAAACAGTGCTTGAGAGAAAAAGATGTTTCCAATGCTATTTTTTGTTAGTATACGTCTTATGTCGGTTTTGAATATATATAAAAACCTTGGTGAAACGCCGCTGGAGGCGCTTGAGCGACTGCGTGTAGAGCAACCAGAATATAAAGATAGCAAACTCACATATGCTGGTCGGCTGGATCCTATGGCTGAGGGTGTGCTTTTGGTGCTCACGGATGAAGACAATAATCGTCGTGATGAGTTTTTGGGTTTAGAAAAAGAATATGAGTTTGAGGTGCTTTGGGGTGTGGAGACCGATACCTATGATGTACTTGGAAAAATTGTCGCGGAAAAAATACCAGCGATTTTTAAGCCTAACGATTTTAGGAAAACTTTAGATAAATTTGAGGGAGTTTATGATCAGCCGTATCCACCATATTCTTCTCAACCTGTGCAAGGCAAACCACTTTTTTGGTGGGCGCGCGAAGGTCGTTTAAATGAGATTGAAATTCCGCGAAAAGAAATTGAAATTAAAAAACTCGAGCATGTGCGCGACACAAAAATTACCACGTCTGAATTGCGCGAAAAAATTCTTTACAACATTTCGCTTGTGAAAGGGGATTTTCGACAAGAAGAAATTACCGCCGGTTGGCAGAAATTTTTTGCAAAATATCCAAGCGCAATTTTTACCATTTCTACCTTTCAAGCGACCGTTTCAAGTGGCGCATACATGCGCGGTTTCGCTCACGTTTTTGGAAAAGAACTCGGCTGTGGCGCTATTGCATTGAGGATTTTGCGCACAAAAGTAGGGAAGTATTCAAAAATTTAATTTAATTTTGTTATGTGTGTGTTTCTTGATATAGTGTTAAATGTGATCGAATATGGTATTCGTTCAACAAGGAGTTAACATGCCTTAAAAACGGCACGAGAGAATACAAAATTTTCCATGACGCCATGTGGCCTTGATCATCCATGTGGGTCGGCGGTAGCCAACCCGTCAAGTTTTGTCGTCCTGGGCATCACATTGCTTAGTGGACTAACTATGGATACAAGTCTGTTTTCTTTGTGAGCCGGTGGTAGTCAACCCATCCAGTTACAAACGTACTTTGTAGAAATGTGTACGTTTGTATAAATCTCTGTTTGTGACAGATGGAGATCGGGCAGGATTCGCACAATCTACTTACCACACCACGCTAATGTTCACGTGATGCGGTAAATCCAAAATGGAGCATCCAAATGTTTTCACAGACATTTGGCGTCACCACCGACACGCGCACACAAGTGCAGTCGGTGGTTTTTTTATTTTTTTAAATCTCTTTTTCGGAGACGAACGCTTATTGGAGTAATTTCAATATAATCATCTTCTGCCATAATTTCCATAGCGCGTTCTATGGTGAGTTTAAAAGGAGGAACAAGAAAAATTCCTTCATCAGACCCAGATGCACGCATGTTGGTAAGCTGTTTTCCTTTTGTTGGGTTTACATACATTGTGTCGCCCTTGGTGACGTTGCCTACGATCATTCCTTCATACACCTCTACAGTAGGTTCTATATATAGAACACCACGCTCTTGGAGATTCCAAAGTGAAAAGGCGAGCGCTTTTCCAGCAGTCATAGATATCATTGATCCATATGTTTGCTTTTTTATTTCACCTACATGTGGTTTAAATTCTGTAAATCGGCTTGAAATAATTCCTTCGCCCTTTGTGTCGATGATAAATTGTCCGCGATAGCCGAGAAGGCCACGTGTTGGAATTTCAAATGTCATGCGTTGATGACCTTGCTCCTGCTTCATGTTGGTGAGAATTCCTTTTCGTTCGCCGAGTTTGGCAATTACAGATCCGGCCGCTGTATCTGGGACATCCACAATCACTTCTTCAAAAGGTTCGTATGTGACGCCTTCAATTTCTTTTAAAATTACATTTGGTTGAGAGACCTGTAGCTCAAAACCTTCACGGCGCATATTTTCGAGAAGAATTGCAATGTGAAGTTCTCCGCGACCATAAACGATATAATGTTCACCATCTTCAAAATTAATTTTTAAACCAACATTTATCTCAAGTTCTTTTTCTAGACGCTCACGAATTTGGCGACCAGTAACATATTTTCCTTCGCGTCCAGCGAAAGGAGAATTATTTACTAGAAAATTTAGAGAAATTGTGGGTTCGTCGATTTTAATAGCAGGAAGAGCTTCTTGTTCAACGTTATTACAAATTGTTTCTCCGATATATATTTCTGGAAGACCAGCGATCATTACGATATCACCAGCAATAGCTTCTATAAGTTCTTTTTTTGCAATACCTTCAAATGTGAAAATTTTTGTGAGTTTACCGGTGTATGATGTGCCATCAGGACGTTTTACCACCACAGGTTCTCCAACCTTTATTTTTCCTTCATAAATACGACACACTGCAAGACGACCAAGAAAATTATCGTAGCCCAGATTAAATGTTTGCATGCGAAGTGGTGCATCAATATCACTTGGTGCTGGAGGCACTTCTTTTAAAATGGTATCAAGAAGGGGGGTTAAATCTTTTGATTCATCTTCAAGATTAATTTTTGCAATACCGTCGCGACCAATAGCGTATACAGTTTTAAAATCCATTTGCGCATCATGTCCACCAAGATCAAAAAACAATTCAAGCACCTCGTCTATTACTTCTTTTGGTCGAGCAGCTGGCTTGTCTATTTTATTGATAACAACGATTGGTTTTAGTCCGAGTTCGAGAGATTTTTTAAGTACAAAACGAGTCTGTGGCATTGGACCTTCTTGGGCATCTACCACTAAAAGTACGGTATCTATAGAACGAAGTACACGCTCCACCTCTGAACCGAAGTCGCTGTGGCCCGGAGTATCTACGATATTAATTTTTGTGCCCTTGTAAAAAACAGAGGTATTTTTTGCATAAATAGTAATACCCCGCTCTTGTTCCAGAGCATTTGAATCCATAGTAACTCCCTCTACTCCAACACCCGTTTGTTTCATAAGAGCGTCGGTTAGGGTTGTTTTGCCATGATCCACGTGGGCTATAATTGCGATATTGCGAATTTCCATAAAAGTCTGCGATGTATTAAATAGTGAGTGTTAATTAAAGCAATAAAAGGGCTTAGTGTCAACGATATATGTGCAAAAGAGCTTTGTTCGTGTTTGTTTCGCATGATACTATATATGTAATGAAAAATACCTTTGATCTTGTTTCTGGTTTCTCGATAAAGTTTTCATCAGGTATGCTTTGGGGACTTTTGGTTCTTATTTTTGCAATTTTCTGTCTTGCAAGTTCTGTTTTGGTGTTTCATTGGCAGAAATATGGAATGGGGAATCGCAGAATTGTTTTGGCACAGATAATATATTTTATAGTATCTGGAGTTATTATGTTTTTTATATTTTCATCAGCAATAGCAATTATTTACCATGTTACACCTTGATAACGAAGAAACAATTATTTTAGAAGTACGTAAACATTGGTTTATGTTTCTTTGGAACGTGTCCGGTCTTATTTTAGGAATAATTTTACCTATTATTTTATATTTTGGGGCTTATGTATATTTTCCAGAAAAAACACAAAATATAATTCGTGCGTATCAAATGCATGCTGTGTTTTTGTATTCTGTATGGTTTCTTGCTCTCTGGACAGTTTTTGCAATACAGTGGACTAATTTTTATCTTGATGTGTGGTATGTAACACAAAGACGTATTATTGATGTTGAACAAAAAGGTATTTTCCATCGAGAAATTTCAAATCTTCGTTTTGATAAAATTCAGGATATTAGCATAGAGGTTACTGGTCTGATTGCAACAATGTTAAATTTTGGCGATATTCATGTGCAAACCGCGGCCGAGGACAGTAGTGATTTTTTTATGCATAATGCTCGTAACCCCGAACGTGTAAGAAAAATTATTTTTAGTCAGCACAACGTAGAATCAGAACGAACACGACACGTGAAGATCGAAAAAGATAAAGATAAAGATGTTACTGGGGGTGGTGGTGCAACCATTGTTGGATAAAAAATATTCAGAATACTTTTTCATTTATGACAAAAATTACAAAAATTACTGCGCGAGAAGTTCTTGATTCAAGAGGTAATCCCACAATAGAAACAGATGTATTTCTTTCTGATGGTTCTTTGGGTCGAGCAATGGTGCCGTCGGGTGCTTCTACTGGTGTTCATGAAGCACTAGAACTTCGTGATGGTGATACTGACCGTTTTAATGGAATGGGAGTAAAAATGGCAGTTGAAAATGTAAACACAAAAATTGCTAAAATTTTAGAAGAAAAAGAGTGGGATCAGAGATCGCTAGATAATGCGATGATTGTGTTTGATGGTACAAAGAACAAAAGTAACCTAGGTGCAAATGCTATTTTGAGTGTATCGCTTGCTTTTGCACACGCAACAGCAAAAAGTCTTAAAGAGCCTCTTTTTGCATATTTTAAAACAATCTCAAAAACAAAAGACGTGCGACTTCCGATGCCCATGATGAATATTTTAAATGGTGGAAAACACGCCTCAGATTCTACTGATTTTCAAGAATTTATGATTGTGCCTGTGGGTGCAAAAAGTTTTTCTGAAGCACTTCGTTGGGGTGTTGAAGTTTTTCATGCACTAAAAAAAATTATTTCATCTCGCGGACTTAATACTTATGTGGGTGATGAGGGTGGTTTTGCGCCGTCGCTTGCTACAAACGCTTCTGCTGTCGAAATTATTATTGAAGCGATAGAAAAAGCTGGATATAAAAAAGGTGAGCAGATTGCGATAGCGATAGACGTTGCGTCAAGTGAATTTTACAAAGATGGTAAATATCATTTAACAAAAGAAAACAAAATACTTTCAAGTGTTGAGATGGTTGAACTTTATACAGATTGGATTTCTAAATATCCAATTATATCTATTGAAGATGGTTTGGCTGAAGATGATTGGGAAGGATGGAAAATTATGACGGAAAAACTCGGAGATAAAATTCAAATTGTGGGAGATGATCTTTTTGTGACAAATATTGAAAGATTGCAAAAAGGAATTTCAGAAAAAGTAGGAAATGCTATTTTAATAAAATTAAATCAAATTGGAACAGTTTCTGAAACAATTGATGCTGTGAATATGGCGTATAAATCTGGTTTTGCGGCAATTGTCTCGCATCGTTCTGGCGAGACAGAAGATACAACTATTGCAGATTTTGCGGTTGGTCTTGGTGTTGGGGAAATAAAAACAGGCTCACTTTGTAGAAGCGAACGCATCGCAAAATACAACCAACTTCTTAGAATAGAAGAAATGTTAGGAGAAAATGCAGTATTTTCTAAAGAAAACTTGTTTGACTAAGCTTTTTTTAAGTAGATAATGTATAAGGCGTCCTTTCTTTTCTTTCTCTAGCATCTGAGGTGGTGCGCATGAAACGAAGATTTGATAGACGGGCTTTGATCATAGACGGAAGACCTGATTGCGGTAAATCAATGCAAGCACAACTTTTGGCTGAATATGCCAGAGATCGTGGTCTTGGGGTTGTGACGGTTTCGGTTGGAGAAATTGTTCGCAGGGTGGAAGCTGGTGATACAACAGATTCCCCCTGGGATGATTTTGTCAGAGATGTTGCTCCTGAAGTGAAAAAGGAGCTTCATCTTTGGGTTGCAGGAGAGCCCCTAACAGACAGGCTGGTAAAGGAAATTGCTGGCGGTCTGTTTGATCGGATTCCTCAAGATTTGGACCCCGATCTATTTATTCTTGACGGGTTTCCCAATTCGTCACCACAAGTACAAACGGCGTGTGTCATGCTTGCTAACGTCGGTGTGGCGATAAACTTGAATGCTTATGTGGTACGAATTTACGCTAGACGTGAAGACTGTGTCGCGTGTCGCCAAGAGCGTTTACGTACACAAAATTCGCATCACAGCAGTTTAGCTGAGGGGACTCATCGCTGTCACGATGTGTACGATCGCAACCGGGATTCTATGTGGGATTCGCTCTCAAGGTTGGTTGCTCGTGCATATCGAGTTTCGAGTTCGGAAGAAGATTCTCAAGCTACACACAACAGAATTGTCTCATTTCTTCCACGTGGTCTGTTTAGGCCGCGTGCCGACATGATTGCAAGCTAGTTGGAGGGTGAGTACAAACAAAAACCATCGCGCGGTCCCCAAAAAGGTCGCGCTTTTTTCTTTTTTTAATTGTTTGTCAAAAAGGCTTTGTACGGGTATGCTGATAAATATGACCGAAGAAAACCCCAAAAAACTTGGCGAATTTGGGTTCAAATCAAAGACACTTGCATACGATCAAAATAAACCCCGCAATCGTGCGGATTATTTAAAATGGCTTTCTGATGATGAGGTAAAAAAATATTTAGCAGAAAAAAAACTTAATTATGGCGTGCTTATTGTGAATGTTCTTTATGACAACAATGCTGGCAATATTGTGCGCAGTGCCAACGCTTTCGGTGCAAATGAAATTATTTTATATGGACACAAAAGTTTTGATCGAAGGGCGAGTGTTGGCACCGAATTTTATGAACACTTCAGACATATTAAATTTAAAGAAGATATTGATGAAATTTTTGCTGAATATGACACAGTAGTATCAATAGAAAATACAGAAAATGCTCTTTCCTTATCAGATTTTAAATGGGATAAAACAAAAAAAACACTTATTATTTTTGGTCAGGAAAGTGCAAAAGGTATTCCAGAAGAAATTTTAGAAAGATGTGATCATGTAGTAAAAATAGAACAATTTGGATCAGTGCGATCGCTTAATGTGGCTGTGGCGGCGGGTATTGTAATGAATGATTATTGCACAAAGACAAAATAGCGTGATACAATAAACACACTGTACTACACATAATGCTCGTATCTCGAGCGTATGATTGCTCAACGTGCTTCTCAAGAACTTGCGCTCAATGATTCTTTTTCAGTTATAAATTTTGTTGACGCATTAATTCAAGATGCATTTGTTTTGCATGCATCTGACATACATATTCACCCCACAGAAAATATTGTGCGTATACGTTTTAGGGTTGACGGGTTACTTTATGATGTTTGTGAATTTAATAATAATTTGTTTCCAGAGATTGTTTCGAGAATAAAAATATTATCTCGTTTGCGTACCGATGAACACAAATCACCGCAAGATGGACGTTTTAGACACAAAAATAATGAAAATAGGTCTTTTGATGTACGTGTGTCTTGTGTTCCAACACAGCACGGTGAAAGTGTAGTGCTGCGTCTTTTGGTAAATACTGCGAGTAATCAAACATTATTGAAACTTGGTTTTTCTAATAAAAATGAAGAACAAATATGTGGTGAATTAAAAAAACAGTGGGGAATGGTGCTTGTAACCGGACCAACAGGCTCGGGCAAAACCACAACGCTTTATACATTATTAAAAATACTTAACACTCGAGAAACATCAATTGTAACTATTGAAGATCCTATTGAGTACGCTCTTGATGGTATAAAACAAATTCAAACTCAGCCACGGGTTGGTCTTACATTTGCTCATGGTTTGCGTTCTGTTTTACGACAAGATCCAGACACAATAATGGTGGGTGAAATTAGAGATACTGAAACCGCACACATTGCGGTTAATACCGCACTTACCGGACACCTTCTCCTTTCGACACTTCATACAGTAAATGCTTCCACTGCCATTCCACGTTTGATTGATATGGGTGTAGAACCATTTTTGGTGGCATCTACTTTGCGTGTGGTAATAGCGCAAAGACTTGTAAGAAAAATATGTGAAAAATGTAAAAAACCATTTAATTTTTCTGACATCGAAAAAGAGTCTTGCAAAAAAATTTTTGGTTTTTATCCACGTTTGGTTTTTAGAGGTATTGGTTGTGACAATTGTTTGGGAAGTGGATATGTGGGGCGAATAACTGTTGATGAGGTACTTATTGTAGACGAATATATTCGAGAGCTTATCGTGTCGCGAAGTTCTTCTGTATATATTCAAAAAAATGCATTTGATTTGGGTATGGTTTTGATGGCACAAGACGGAATACAAAAAGTGGAAGAGGGAATTACAACAATAGAAGAGGTTTTACGATGCCTTCATGAATAATTTAGTAACTGACAAATTCAAGAAAATATTTGTTTTTTTGCGCACACTTTTTCAAAAACTTTCTATGCGCGAACAAGCTTTTGTTATTTCTAGACTTGCGTTTTTGATTGGAGCAGATATATCGCTTATAGAAAGTTTGAAAATGCTTAGGGAACAAGCAATACAAAAAAAAGAAAAACGCGCACTTGATTTTTTTATTACAGATGTGTCGCGTGGAATTTTTTTGTCGTCGAGTATTGAAAAAATTCATCCGCCATGGAATCATTTTTTGATTAGTGTTATTCGTACAGGTGAGATGACGGGAACACTTTATGCGAGTTTACAATACGTAGCTCAAGAACTTAAAAAACGTCAAATTCTAGTACAAAAAATTATTGGAGCTCTTCTTTATCCGTTTTGTATTGCTGTGGCCACTGTGGGTGTGACAGGTATGATTGTGTTATATATTTTACCTAAAATAACACCTATTTTTTCTAGTCTAGGTGCTGCACTTCCATTTTCAACACGCATGTTACTTTTTGTGTATCGATGTGTTTTTGGGTACGGTATATATATTGGATGCTTGGTTTTTCTTTTCATTGTGTTGTTTTTTTATTTGTGGAAAAAAAATATTAAATTTCATAGGATTTGTGAGCGCATTTTTTTGCGTGTGCCGATTGTTGGCACAATGATTCAATATTATGAAATTACCCAAACTTTTCACATGTTAAATGTGCTTATAAAAAACAGCATGTCTTTAGAAGATTCTCTTTCTTATGTTGCTTTAAGT
Organism: uncultured Candidatus Saccharibacteria bacterium; assembly: GCA_964407105.1. Lineage (GTDB taxonomy): Bacteria > Patescibacteriota > Minisyncoccia > Phycocordibacterales > CALRHW01 > SICJ01. The sequence goes on from CAYOUG010000002.1 coordinate 77,747, forward strand.
AGCGTAGCTATTGTTTATTCTGATTTGTATCATGTCTGTGCAAAAAATGTTGCTCATGGTATGCGAATGTCGGTTTCGATTCGTGAGTCTAAATTATTTCCACCCATGGTTGCACAAATGCTTTCAGTGGGCGAGTCCTCGGGAAACATCGTTGAAGTTTCTTTGTATGTTTCTGAATATTATGAACAACAACTTGATGAAATAATTAAAAAACTTTCAAGTATGCTCGAACCAATACTTATGGTTATTCTTGGTGTCGTTGTGGGTTTTGTGGCGGTTTCTGTTATTAGTCCAATATATGAAATTACACAGAATATCAAAAGATAGTTTGTTTTTTAATCAAGGTTTTACTTTAGTAGAGCTTGTGGTTGTGCTTGGTATTATTACGGTTTTACTTTTTATTACACCAGTTTTTGATATTACTAATTTTGCACACGGAAATGTTTTTGATGAAGCAGGTTTTTTTTCTAATATTCTTGTGCGTGCCAGAAATATGTCGATGAATACAGACACAGTGTATGGTGTGCGTATAAAAGAAGAGACATATTTACTTATTTTTTTGAATGATTTTCAAGACGAAATAATAAAAGAAATTTTTCCTCGCGATAAAAATGTAAAAATTTTTGGACCAGAATTTGTTTTGTTTGAAAAAGGGGGTGGGGTGGGTGAACAAGCAGAAATTATTTTTGTAAATGGTAATGCATCTACCAGCGTTTTTATTAATTATGAAGGTGGTATTGAATAACAAAAAAGGTTTTATTTTGTTTGAGGTGGTGATTGCGCTTGCGCTTTCTGTTTTAGCGCTCGCCGTTTCGGCGAGCGCTACTTTTGGGGCGCAAGCGCTTCTTGTTGATACTCAAATGTATACGCAGGCCATTTTTCAGGCGCAAGGTTTTTTGCAAAAAGTTGCAATTGATGCTCAAAATAATTTTAATTTTCTTTATTCTTCAACAACCCAAACCCAAGATAGTTTTCAACAAAATTATGACCAAATACTTGATGTTCTTGATATAACACCGTGTATTAAAAAAGTAGATGTAACAGAGGGGTGGCAACAGGCTGGCCGTCTTCAACATGTTAGCTTGCAAACATTTATTACACACCCACTATATGTTTTAGAAACTGGTGAAATGTGTGTTGGTAATGAATTATTGTCTACAGAATGGGTTTTGTATCAAAAAAATACGTTTAACATAAATACAAATGAACCAACAGATGTTGATGTGGTTGATGACAGTATTTTTTTATCTTACAACTCTGCAACATCAACCAATGTTGATATTCGTATTTTTGACAAAGAAAATCCTACAAATTTAATTTCTGAAATAGATATCGGTGAGGGCGTTTTTGCAATAGACGTTACCAGAGATTATATTTTTGTAGCTGTAAATAGTACTTCAACTCAGCTTGTAATCATTGATATAAAAAATAGGGATAATCCATTTGTGGTTACTTCAAAATCTCTTTTTGGAGTTAATCCGCTCGGCTCTTATCCGCAAGCAAGAAGTATTTTCTTTTTTAATGATCGTATTTATATCGGCACAAAAGAAACCGCCGGACCAGAATTTCATATATTTGATGTGTCCAACCCCACAAATCCTATTGAAATTGGTTTTTTTGAGGTTACGCATAATATCAATGACATAGTTGTTCGTGATGATGTTGCATATCTTGCAACATCTGCCGACACAAAAGAGCTTATTGTTTTTGATGTATCCGCACCCCGGGAAATACATGAAATTGGATATTTTAATGCGGGTTTAAGTACTGTAAATGATCGTGATGCCACAAGTCTTTATTTACTCGGAAACACTATTTATTTGGGTCGAAAAAGAGAAACGCAATTTAATCCAGAACTTTATGCCATTGATATTTCGAATTCAACATTACCCACACTGTCTTGGTCTTTTGCAATTGGTTTAATGCAACCACTTTCATATGTGAGCGGTGTTATAAGGCGGGGGAATTTATTATTTGTTTCTAGTACTGATCCAGAAAACGGTTTTATTGTTTTTGATATTAAAGATACTTCAAATATAAAAAAGATTTCAGAAAATAATTTTCAACCCCCAGTGATATCTTTTGATATACAAAAAGATGAAATTTATGCGGTTGATTCTTTTGGTGAAAATATTTTTGTCATTAGTGCAAACTCTGAATAATTTAAAGAAATATAAATATGTCAAAAAATCGTGGTTTTACTTTGTTTGAGGTTTTAGTGTATTTGGCACTTATGTCGATACTTATAAGCGGTGTTTTTGTTTCTGGATATCAAATGCTTGAGAGTGGTGTTTGGATAAAACAAAAAGCAAATACATATATAAATGAACAGTTTGCGTTTCAAAAAATTGAAAATGTGGTACGAGAAGGAAATGTGCTTGAGCCTGTTGTGTTAACAGAAGAAGGATATTCCACAAGCACCGAGCTTGTGGTTGATGTCGGTGAAACAGAGGTGCGTGTTTATGTTGAGGATGGTCGATTGTGGATTAAGCGTGGAGATGGGGAAGTGCGCGCGCTCACACCGCGCGCGTCGCACAGCACCACATTTTTCTGTGAGCGCGCGCTAAACACAAACACACCCAAAAATTCTCTCACAATTACTTTAAATTTTGATAACACTAAACTTTTAAATACAATATGGCTTCCATAAATACCTCAAATCATAAATTAAAAAATGGCTACATCGCCATCATTTCTTCCATTATACTTAGTATGTTTTTACTATCTTTGGTGATAAGTCAGTCAATTTATAGTTTTTCTGCTCGAAATAACACACTAATGCTTGAATATAATGCGATACGCACTGAGCTTGCTTTAGCGTGTGTTCGTGTTGAGCTTGTATACATGACTTATGACGAAACATATAATCCCTCCGAGTCAACACACATTGGCACAAACACATGCATAATAGAAAATATAAAATATGAGAACACAAAAGCAATTATTACTTCTTCCGCTTCATATCAAAAATCAACCACAACCATTGTTGTAACACTAGACCTTCAAACACACACGATCGTTTCTTGGTACCAAATTTAATATAGCCACAAAGTTCTGATACAATAAAGATCATGCAAAAACAGAAAATTGTGATAGTGGGAGCGGGTTTTGCCGGAATAAATGCATATTTGTCGCTAATAAAACATCTAAAACCATCAGAGGCACATATTACACTTATAAATAAAACCAATTATTTTCTATTCACCCCGATGCTTCATGAAGTTGCTACGGGAAGCTTAGGTGAAGATGTGATAGTAGAATCAGTAAGAAATATTATTTATAAAACAAACACAAGTTTTTTGGTGGCTGAAGTACAAAAAATTGATCTTGAAAAGAAAATTGTTTATACAACAAATGGTGAAGAAAACTACGACTATCTTATTTTGGCGCACGGTGCCACCACCAATTTTTACAATATTGCTGGTGCAGAAGAACACTCACTTGTACTTAAAGACTTAGCAGAAGCTGTTGCTATGCGAAATCATTTTGTTTCTATTTTTGAGCAAGCTTCGGCGATAGAAAGTAAAGAAGCACGCAAAAAAATGCTTTCGTTTGCGGTGGTGGGTGGTGGCCCTACGGGTGTAGAACTTGTAGCAGAAATGGCCGACCTATTTTTTGAAACATTTAGAAAGTATTACAAAGGTGATATTTGTAAGGATGATGTTACTCTTTATCTTATCAATAAAGGCGTGGATTTATTACCAATTTTTGATAAATCTTTACGTAAAAAATCTTTACAGGTGCTTCAAAAAAAGGGTGTAAAAGTTTTTCTCAATAAAAATGTAAAAGAAATTACGACCGATAAAATTATTTTTTCGGATGAAGATTTTATTAATGTGTCTCACATAATATGGACCGCGGGTGTAAAGCCAAATGAAATGTTTTTTGAACAACAAGTTGAAAAAGATAAAAACGGAAGAATTATAGTTGATCAATATGGAAGAATGAAAAATAGAAGTGATATTTTTGTACTTGGTGACAGTGCTTCTTTTGTTGGGGTGGATCAAAAACCACTTGCAATGCTTGCGCAGGTGGCAGTTCAGCAAGGAATTAAAGCTGGAATAAATATTTCATTAAGTATTCATAAAAAAACACTCTCACCTTTTATTTATCGCTCAAAAGGCACAATGGTATCGCTTGGTCAGTGGCAAGCGGTGGGGGAAATTTTTGGAATTTTGTTGAAAGGACCACTTGCTTGGTGGGTGTGGCGTACCGTGTATTTATTTAATTTTTCTTCGTGGCCAAAACGTATAAAAATCGCTACAGATTGGACCATAAATCTTTTTTCTCCGCGAGATATTACTAAAGCTTAGGTTTTGATATAATCATAAACAATTATAATTTAGAAAAAATATGATGAAAAAATTTTGTAATTCTGATGTGGGAATTTTGTTGTTGAGAATTGTGGTAGGAGTAGTTTTTATAGCTCACGGTTGGAGTAAATTTGCTAATCTTTCTGCGACCTCAGACTTTTTTGGTAACATACTTGGTTTTCCAATGCCCTCAGTACTTGCGTTTGTTGTGGCGTTTGTAGAGCTTGTGGGTGGTGTTATGGTGCTTGTGGGGGCATTCACTTGGCTTGCTGGAATGTTGCTCGCACTTATTATGATTGTTGCAATATTTGGTGCAAAAGGCATTAGTCATCTTACCGGACAGGGAGGATACGAATACGAACTCGTCCTTCTTGGTGCTCTACTTGCTATTGCAAAAATTCCTCCAGGAAAATATTCTGTTATGCATGTGATGAAAAAGGAAAATGAGATGGTTTAGGCTCAAACAAAGATTAAAATCACCCAATAAACTCACCATTTAACTCCTTGACGTGGCATATTTTATATGCTATAATTGACATAGGTGGTGGGATAAGTATATCTCACAATTTTGGCTCTTTTACAGGAGAATGGTCATGCTTACGGATCAAATAATGATGGTGGTGCTTTTGTCCTTCGTGGTAGGAGGTGCGGTGTTGGTTTTTGGGTTGTGGATGAAGGTGTCAGTATTGATGGGCGACAAAGGCCGCCCTGTATTTCTCTCGGAGATCTATAAACCGGGAGATGGGGTAATTGTCTGCAGAGTGTTCCAGGGTGATTCCGACAATTTCGACACATTCATTCAGTGTCGAAAACCTGATCAAACAGGAAAAATGGGTGCATTCAGGTTTGTGCGGGCGCACACACTGACTTGTAATGGTGAGCGTATTAGCAAAAACTCACTACCACCCGGAACATACCGGTACATCAAGGAAACCATCACAACACAAAACAGCAACGGCAATCTGCACATTGCAAGGACGACAGAGAGACTCGAGCCGATAATTCTCGATCACTCCGCCTGAGACCCCCTTGGTCAAAGTTTGCTCTTAAAACAAGCAAACCAAGACCACCAAACCCCAAAGCTCAAAAGGCAGAGGGGTTTATTCATATAAAAATTACAAAAAATTTATTTTTTTATATCTTACTGTCTATTTTTCAAAGCGTTTTTTAAGGTTTCGTTATCTGAATATTCAAGCTCAGTACCAGTAGAAAGTCCGCGTCCAAGAAAAGAAATTTTAATATCGTGTTTTAAAGCAAAAGTTTCAAGAGATTTTTTTATTGAATCGCCAGTATGTTCTCCTTCGGGGTTTGCATTCATTGCAAGAATAATTTCTTTTAATTTTGTTGCACGTGTTTCTATGAGTTTTAATAATTCGCGCAATCTCACACGTTTTTCTGGTGATGGTTCAAGTATTGGTATGGTACCACCAAGTATAAAATACAGTCCATTGTATGCACCGGTTTTTTCTATATGTTCAAAATCTACATCACGACTCACTACGGTAAGTAGGGAAGTATCGCGGTTTTTTGCATTACAAATATCGCAAGAGTGTGAGCCAGATGCGTTTTTTATATAAAAACGAAAACAAGTATCGCAGGTTTGTATTTCCTCATGAATTTTAGTAATAAGCGAAGTGATTTCGTTTAAATAACTTTTATTACGGGTAAGTAAAAAATACACAAAACGTTTTGCTTGGCGTGGACCTATACCCGGAAATTCTGCAAAAAGCGCGGTAAGTTTTTGAAGCGTGTTCATAAAGTGTGCGCTATAGATTTAAGATATTAAAAGTTTTTGAATTCTTTTTCGGCTCCACCAAAGCTATTATTTGCTAGACTTTGAAATGTTGATTTTTTGTCGTTAAAGAAAAGTTCAACTTTTCCTGTTGGACCATTTCTATGTTTTTCAACGAGGATTTCTGCCACGTTTGTACGTTCGGATTGTTCTTTGTATTTGTCTTCTCTATGAATAAACATCACAACATCGGCATCTTGTTCTATGGATCCAGAATCACGCAAATCTGAAAGACGAGGTCTACCTCCACGCTGTTCTACCGCACGAGAAAGCTGAGAGAGTGCGAGAACAGGGACATCAAGCTCGCGTGCCAAATTTTTAAGTGAGCGAGAAATTTCTGTGACCTGCTGTACAAGTGAATCAGAAGCACGTGATCCTGTGGGCACCATGAGCTGTAAATAATCTACCACAATCATTCCAAGTCCTTTTTCACGCTTAAGTCGACGTGCAACAGAACGCATTTTTAGAATATTGTTGCCTGGTTGGTCGTCTATAAAAATGGGTGCGGTGGCGAGTTTGTCGAGTGATTGGCGAATAGAAGCAAAATCGTCTTCACTTGTGAGTTTTCCTGTACGTAATTTCCAAGCATCCACACTAGCTTGTGCAGAAAGCATTCTGTCGACGAGCTGTTGAGAGCTCATTTCAAGCGAAAATATTCCAACTGGAACGTTGTGGTTTATCGCTGCTTGTCTGGCGATATCTAAAGCAAGTGATGTTTTTCCTACTGAAGGTCTGGCGGCTAAAATTATCAAATCAGATTTTTGAAAACCAGAAAGTAAATTGTCGAGCTCGGGAAAACCACTTGGTACCCCACGCATTTCATCTTTTGAATTATGAAGACGGTCTAGACGTTCCCACGCTTCTACGAGTGTGTCTTTTAGTTCGATAAATTTGTGTGCGCCAGACACATTTGTGACGTCGTACATTCTTTTTTCTGCTTGATCGAGAATTTCTTCAAGCTCTTGAGCTTCTTCAAAACCAAGCTGGCAAATAAATTCTGATGCATCGATAAGATTTCGCATCATGCGTTTTTTGTGAACAATATCGGCGTAATGTTTTATGTTCGCCGATGATGGCACCACATGCACAAGCTCAGTAAGATAGCTGTTGCCACCAGCTTGATCTAGTAAATTTTTTTCTTTAAGACGTGAAGAAAGTGAAAGTAAATCAATGGGCGTACTTTTTTTAAAAAGTTCGAGCATCGTTTCGTAAATCATGCGGTGTCGTTCAGAATAAAATGCACCAACCTGAATAGTATCGATAATTTCGTGTATTGCTTCTGGGCGAAGCATGATAGATCCAAGCAGTGCCATTTCTGCTTCTATGTTTTGTGGAGGAATGCGTAATGCTTTTTGTGGTGTTCCGTTGTTGCTCATTGATAACAATGTTACCACGCTATTGATGCGAGTTTAAAGTTGCAAACGGTACTAAGCTGTGTTTAAGCTGTGAATAGCTTAAATTGGATTAATTTCAGGGCCCTTTTCACCATCTTTTATATCAAATCCAGATTTTTGAATGAGATCGCGTAACTCATCTGCTTTTTTCCAATCTTTTTGTTCACGTGCTTTTTCGCGGTCTGAAGCAAGTTTTTTAATATTTACTGGTATTTCTTTTAAATTTTTCTTTAGGGTTTTTGAAGCGCTCTTTAAATTAAGACCCAAGATTTTATCAAATTCGTTGAGCGTTGCGCGTTTGTTTCGATCTGATACATTTTTATCTTTTAGCATTTCCCACATAAGTGCAAGTGCTTGAGGGGTATCAAGATCATTTTCTATGTGTTGTTTGAATAATCCCAAATATTTTTTATCTACTTTTCCAAGGATTGATAAATTTGAATAAATAAGTGCAAGTTTTGTGTAAGCGGTGTTTGCTCCCTCAAGCGCATCCCAACTAAAAGTAATCGGTGATCTGTATTGTGCGGTGAGTAACCAATAACGATATGCAAGTGGTGAAATATTTTTTTCTATAACACTTGCGAGACGTAAAAAATTACCTTCTGATTTTGCCATTTTTCCACCTTCTATATTTACGAATGCGTTATGTAGCCAATAATGAGCATATTCTACACCTGTTGCACTTTCAGATTGGGCAATTTCATTGTTGTGATGAACGGGTATGTGATCTATTCCACCAGTGTGAATATCAAATGTTTCGCCAAGATACTTCATTGACATAGCTGAACACTCTAGGTGCCAACCCGGAAAACCGATACCCCAAGGAGATTTCCATTCTTGCTGTCGTTTTTCGTGTGGTTGAGAAAATTTCCACAACGCAAAATCGGTCATATGTTTTTTTTCTGAATTTATGGTAACTCGTGCTCCTTCTTGTAAATGAGCAAGATCAATGTTTCCAAGTTTGCCGTATTGTTTAAATTTTCTTGTGTCAAAATATATACCGTCTGATGTTTTGTAAGTAAATCCTTTTTGTTCAAGTTTTTGTATCAAAGCTATTTGTTCGGTGATATTTTCTGTGGCCTTTGGAAACACTGTATCTTTTGTATCTATGTTTAAGGCTTCAAGATCTTCAAAAAAAGCTTTTGTATAAAATGTAGTAATTTCTGACGCGGTTTTGCCTTCTTTTTTTGCGCCCTCTTCTATTTTGTCGCGCCCATCATCAGAATCACCCACAAGATGTCCTACATCGGTAATATTTATAACTTGAATTACTTTATATTTATTGTATTTAAGTGCTCGTTTTAGGATATCTGCAAAAACGTATGATCGTAAATTGCCGAGATGGGCATAGTTGTAGACGGTTGGGCCACAATTGTACATACCCACAGTTTTTCCTTTTTGTGGAGTGAATATTTCTTTTTGTTTACTGAGTGTATTCCAGAATGAAAGCATGATGGTAAAAATCTATCAAAACAGTGATTATAGCCAACCCTTAAACTTGAAGAATGAAAACATTGCACTACCCGCAACAAAAATAAGACCTATAAGAATCCAAAAATCGTTGGGACTTCCTACTATAGGTCTGGATATTGTGTCGATTTGAAACACTGATGTAATGAGTGAAAGGGGAACAGCAATAAATGCAAGAATGGTAAGAATTTTTGTAATCTCATTTTGTTTAGCGTTAAGAAGAGAATTGTTGGTCTCGCGAAGTTCGTTTACTGTGTCTATATTACTCTCAAGGGCGTTTTGTATTCTTCGATATTCGTCGGTGGCCGCGTGTGTATAATATGAGAAATGATCACCAAAAAGTTTTTTGCCGGCAATTTCTAGTGTTGTAAAGATTTCCTGATGCATTCTAATAGTTTTTTTGAAATCTAAAAGAATTTTGCCCACATTTGAAAGAGCAAATACCATTTCTTTTTCGCTACCCTTAAAAATTTTTGATTCTATATCTTTTATCCAATCTTCAATGTATGCGAGTTCATCAAAAACAGAGTGATAAATTTCTTTTAATAAAATATAAAAAAGATATCCAGCCGGATATTCTATATTTTTTTTATCAAGCAACGAGCTTACTTCAATCTTTTTTGCAAACTTGTGAATGGAGTCTATGGTGTCGTATCGAGCAGTGATTAAAAAATCTTTTCCAATAATAAAATCAACTTCTTGATCTGCTTTGTCTGTGTGACTGTGTTTAAATGCAGGGAAATGCAATACAACATAAATAAAATCAGAATGAAACTCTACTCTTGGGCGAGCGGTGGGTAGTGATAGTTCATTGCCCACTACGGGGTCAATATGAAATTCTTGAATGATTGTATCAATATCTGCCTCGGTTGGGTGATCAAGATCAATCCATGTAATGTCTTTATGAGAATATCTATGTATCATATGAAAGGAATTAATCTAATTATAATGCAATACGTGTTTGACCACAAGAAGTCTGTTTGCGATAATGATGAACAATGAATGAATATTTTTCGAAGTACCGTATTACGGTTATAGTTTCGTTTCTTATAATATGTACTTCTTTTTTTGGTGGAGTGTATGTGGGCATACATCAGAAAACCACCGGTACAGCAGCTGACTTACAAAACAAAAATCCAAACACACTTGTAAAAGGAGACTTTTCGCCATTTTGGAGAGCGTGGGATATTCTTACTGAAAAATATGTTGGGTCCGCTTCAAGTTCTAAATCTGTAAATGATCAGGAAAAAATATGGGGCGCAATCGAAGGACTTGCTCGGTCATTTGGCGATCCATACACAGTATTTTTTCCTCCAGAAGAATCTGAAATGTTTAAAAATGATATTGCAGGAAATTTTCAAGGTGTTGGTATGGAAATCGGTATTCAAGATGACATTTTAACCGTTATTGCACCATTAAAAGGTACACCTGCTGATAAAGCTGGAATTCGCGCACAAGATAAAATTTTAAAAATCGATGAAGTGTCCACTGTAAATTTGAGCTCTGAAGAAGCTGTAAAACTTATTCGTGGAAAAGAGGGAACAAAAGTTAAGTTTCTCATTTTACGAGAAGGCGTTGATCAACCAATTGAAATTTTAGTGACTCGTGCCGTGATAGATATTCCAACGATTAAAACACAACTTCGACCAGATGGGGTTTTTGTAATTGAACTTTATAATTTTTCTGCAATTTCTGCCGATCTTTTTAGATCAGCATTAAGAGAGTTTGTATCTTCTAGGAGCAACAAATTGGTTCTTGATTTACGAGGAAATCCTGGCGGATATTTGGAAGCAGCGGTAGACATGGCAAGTTGGTTTTTACCGCTCGGTGACGTTGTTGTAAGAGAAGATTTTGGTGGTAAACAAGAAGAAACAATTCATCGAAGTAAGGGTTTCAGTATTTTTAATGAAAAACTTAAAATGGCTGTGCTTATCGATGCGGGATCAGCATCAGCATCTGAAATTCTTGCGGGGGCACTTTCTGAGCATGGTGTGGCCACACTCGTTGGTACACGATCTTATGGAAAGGGTTCGGTGCAAGAACTTGTAAAAATTACTCCAGAAACTTCTCTTAAAGTAACCATTGCTCGATGGTTGACACCAAACGGTGTTTCTATTTCTGAGGGGGGTCTGAAACCGTCCTTGGAAGTAGAGAGAACACTAGAAGATGTAAAGAAGGGGATTGATCCACAAATGGCAAAGGCAGTTGAACTATTACTCAAAAAATGATAGAACTCTAGAATCATTTAATTATAAAAAACAGCATGAAAGTTATTTTACTAAAAAATGTGCCAAAGGTTGGTCAGAAATATGATGTGAAAAATGTTGCGGATGGTTATGCGCTTAATTTCCTTATTCCTCAAAAGCTCGCTGAGGTGGCCACCTCAAGTGCTGTAAAAAAAATTGAAGTTTTAAAATCAGCTGATCAAACACAAAAAAAGGTACAGGAAGATTTGTTATTGAAAAATCTTGAAAGTGTAAATTTGGCAAAAATTGAACTTACAGAAAAAGCCAATGATAAAGGGCATCTTTTCTCTGGTATTCATAAAGAACAACTTATTGCGGCACTAAAAGATCAAGCACACCTTGATTTAAGTGCTGATTTTATTGATCTTTCAAAACCAATAAAGGAGGTGGGAGAGCACAAGGTTGTTGTGAAAGTGGGGGATAAAAAAGCCGAGTTTTCTTTGACGATAAAAGCAACTCAATAGTAGATATTTTTTAAAAAGAAAAGCCCTTGGGGTGCGCGATGCACCTTGAGGGCTTTTTCAAGCTTGAATTTGTTTCGTCTTGTTTAGTGGTTTGCCGCCACCTCGGCAACCTTTCCGTTTGTTGTTCGCGGTGACTTATCCAACACAAACATCACAATCATGATGACCGCGAAAATTCCAACGATTATTAGCAAAGGTTCAAGCCTGTCTAGATCTTTGGTGTTTGTCGACATGCACATTCCTTTCTTTGTGTGTGATTGCGGCTTGGGTCGATGTTTGTACGTGCGGGATGTTTCTAAAATACACAATACAACACAAAACAAAAAAAAGCAATAAAGATAATATAAAACGAAACACAAAAAACTTTTCGAATGGGTGAGTTGAGCGCTCCAGTAAACATTAAACCACGTGAACTATTTTTTTTATTTTGATTGAGTTATCAAAATGAATTTTTCGAGTTTTTGCAAATTTTACGACGCCTTCCTTAAGAGCAAAAAGTGTTTGGTCTTTACCCATACCAACATTTTTACCAGGAATAACATCAGTGCCACGTTGACGCACTAAAATAGAACCAGCTTTAGCAACTGCTCCTGAAGTTATTTTAATACCGAGATATTTTGGATTGGAATCTCTACCGTTTTTGGTCGATCCTCCAGCTTTTTTGGTTGCCATACTTTATAATCTATACTTTATCTGCTAAAATTACAGTTACATGAGTATAAAAGATAATCTCCTAAAAATCAAGTCTTTTGTGGATATTGTGTACAATATTAAAAAACGCCATATTTCAAGGTTATTTTTAGCCTTTTTCATCATTCTTGTAGCGATTTCTTGTTTTGGTTTGGGTAGGCTTTCAGCTCTTCGTAATGCTCGAACGCCGATTACTTTAGGCATTATTAATGAATTATCAGCCGCCGATATTAAAAACACGCCCAGTAATGTTTCGGTTACCACCACGTCTATAAACAATGAGGGGATAGTGGTGGCTTCTAAGCAAGGGAAAATATATCATTTTCCGTGGTGTTCTGGCGCAAAACGAATTTCGGCAGAAAATAAAATTACATTTTCTTCGCGAACCGAAGCAGAAAAAGCGGGATATGCGCCGGCTAAAAATTGCAAAGGACTCATCGTAGACTCTAAATAATTATGAGACGAAAAATAGAAAACACATTAATTTATGGTTGCGGCGGATTCGTTATTGGAATCGGTGTCCTTGGTTTATTCTTACCCATAATTCAGGGAATTGTGCTTATTGCGCTTGGTCTTTATATAATCTCCCTTCGTTCAGAACGCGCCAAGCGTCTTCTTGATCGTATTTTAAATAAGTTTCCTTTTATTCATACTGTTGTCACAAAATTTTCCACTTATTCAAAAAGTTTTGTTCACAAAATGGGTATGTTTTTCTAGGTGTCGATTGGATATTTTTGATAAAATTTTAATACTTGACGTATTAAGTGTTTTTGTTACAATAAAGTTATATTTTTAAAAAACAACTAATGGTTGATGTTAATTTTAATACAGGAAAAATAAATTTTAAGAAAAAATTTCAGCAATATCTTATTTCTTTGAGACTTGGTTTTTTCTTGGCACTTCGTCAGGTGAGCAGAAGTAGTAAGTGGACAACGATTCTTATTATTTTTGTAATGACCCTTACGTTTTTAAATCTTGTGGTGGTGAGTGGTATTTTGGTGGGTCTTATTGAAGGTTCGGTTCAGGCAGTAAAAAGTCGCTATTTAAGTGATGTGATTGTTTCTACACTAAAAGAAAAAACATATATTGAAAACAGTCCATATGTGATCAATGTTGCAAAAAATTTACCATGGACAAAAGCAGTATCTGCTCGATATCTTGAGGGTGGAAAAATAGAGGCCAATTATAAAAATCGTGTAAAAAAAACAGATTTAATTGATAGTGTGAGTACTATTATCGCCGGCATTAATCCAGATGATGAAAATGCAGTAACTGGAATAAAAGATCTTGTAATTGAGGGTTCATATCTTACTTCAACAGATTATGATCAGGTACTTTTGGGTCACAATCTTCTTCGAAAATATTTACCTATTGAATCACCAGGGTTTACAACACTTCAAGACGTTGAGGTGGGTGATAAAGTAAGACTTGTGATAAACGGTAACACGCGAGAGGTTTATGTGAAAGGTATTTTAAAGAGTAAGGTTGACGAAGTGAGTCGTCGAGTATTTATGACTGATACACAACTCCGAGGTCTTATTGGTCGTTCCGATTACAATGTCGATGAAATTTCTATTTTACTTAAACCTGGTTCTGATCCAGTGGTCGCTCGTGACGCTATGCTTGCAAGTGGGGTGGGGAAATATTCGAAAGTACAAACATTTGAAGAGGGTTTGCCTAAATTTTTAATTGATATTAAAAATACGTTTGCTATTTTAGGAAATGCCGTGAGTTCTATTGGTCTTGTGGTGGCGTCGATTACAATTTTTATTGTTATTTTTATAAACGCAATTACTCGTCGGAAATTTATTGGTATTTTAAAGGGAATTGGTATTCATTCAACCGCAATTGAATTTGCATACGTACTTCAGTCACTTTTTTATGCATTTATGGGTACATTGCTTGGCGCTATTATACTTTTTGTATTCCTTAAACCATATATTGCAACACACCCCATAGACTTTCCATTTAGTGACGGTATTTTGGTGGCAACAATTTCTGGTACATTAATTCGTGCCGGAATACTTTTTGTGGCAACACTTATTGCCGGATACATTCCTGCAAAAATTGTGGTTAAACAAAATACACTCGATGCGATTTTGGGGCGCTAAAACATACATAAAACATTTATGATTACCGTAGAAAAACTTGTAAAATCTTTCCATAGTGGTGATTCCGAGCTCGTGGTATTAAAGGGTATGAGTTTTAGTGTTCCTGAGGGGCAATTTTTATCAGTCACAGGAAGATCTGGTTCTGGAAAAAGCACATTGCTTTATCAGCTTGGTTTACTCGATCAGCCGAACTCTGGAAAAATTACAATAGATGGTGTTTCTGTGGAAACACTAGACAATCGCGAAAGAACACAATTTCGTCTTGAGAGACTTGGATATGTGTTTCAAGATTACGCACTTTTACCAGAACTTTCTTCACTTGAAAATGTGATGTTGCCACTTCTTATGATGGGTGAATCAAAATGGCAGGCTCGCCAAAAAGCTACGTCTGCTTTAGAAAAAGTGGGGCTTGGTGATAAACTACCCAATTTGCCGAGTCAGCTTTCTGGGGGTCAGCAACAACGTGTAAGTATTGCTAGAGCCATTGGTCACAGTCCAAAAATTATTTTTGCTGATGAACCTACAGCAAACCTAGATAGTGAAACGGCAAAAGTGGTCATTAATACTTTTCAAGAATTACACAAAGAAGGACAAACCATAATAATGGTGACTCATGAAGAAGAGTATTCTCGGCGTACAGATAGGGTGATTATGCTTTCAGACGGACAAATTATTTCAGACGTTATGCAAAACAAAAAAAGTTAAAAAACACATATGAATACAAAAAATACAAAAAGAAAATATATAATAGGTGGTGTAATTTTAATTATTATTGCTATTACGTCTTTTTTCGTTTTTAGAAAAAGTGATAGTGGAATTACGCCTGTGATTGTAGGAAAAACAGATATTGTTCAAACGGTACTTGCCTCAGGAAATACAAAAGCAATAAACACGGTAGATCTTGGTTTTGAAACAAGCGGTAAGGTACTTCAAGCGTATGTAAAAGTGGGTGACAGGGTAACCACTGGTCAAACTCTTATAGAGCTCGATAGTAGCGAACTCCAGGCAAATTTACTTAAGGCACAGGCTGATCTTGCTGAAGAATTAGCGGTAAAAGAGACCGATAGTATTGCTGTCAACGATGCAATACAAAATGCAAAAGTTGAAATTTTTGATGCTTATACAAAAGCAGATAATGTTGTACGCGAGACATTGGATCAATTTTTTGAAAATCCAGGAGGTAATATAGATACAAATTTTAAACCATATGTACAAGATGGTAGCACTAGTTATTTTTTCACAGTCCCATTTAATGTTAAAACTGATATTAATATAAAAAGAAAAGAAATCGAACAGAAACGATTAATATGGCAAAACCACTTAAATAATTTAACAAAAAATAATACAGAAGAATTACTTAGTGAGTCAGAAATAAACCTCCAATACATTGGTGATTTTGTGGACCAAGTTTCTGAAATTATATTTGCATTAATGCCGACACAAAGTGCTTATGCGACGGTGGTTTCTGGTTATAAATCAGATGTTTCTTCTGCTCGTACAATAATTAACACATCTTTATCAAATTTAAATTCTGCGCGTGAAAAAATAAATACCACAAAAGCTGGTGAGGTTTCAAATTTTCCAACTGGTGCTATTTCGGCTCAACAAGCACGAAAACTTCAATTTGAAGCGCAAATAAAAAATATTCAATCGCAAATTGCAAAAAGACGTATCGTAGCTTCTTTTGATGGTATGGTAACAAAGCAAGATGTAGAAAAAGGTGAAATCGTAAGCGCTGGTCAAACCATTCTTTCTATTATTTCAGACAACAAACTTGAAATAGAATCAAATATTTCTGAAGTAAATATTAGTAAAATTGCTATCGGAAATAGTGTGGAAATTACATTTGATGCATTTCAGGGGGAAAAATTTACTGGGACAGTATCTTATATTGATCCGGGTGAAACACTTATGGATGGTGTTGTAAATTATAAAATAAAAGTAGCACTTTCAAATATAGATTCCAAAATAAAAAGTGGATTGACTGTAAATCTAAATATAGAAACATCAAAGAAATCTGGTGTTGTGTCTGTGCCACTTTATGCTGTAAAAACGAGATCGGACGGAAGTTATGTTCAAAAAATAATCGGTGACACCACAAAAGAAGTTCCGGTTGTTACTGGAATTGTTGGTCAAGATGGTATGGTTGAAATAGTTTCAGGTCTTGATGTGGGTGATGTGGTTGGAGTTGGAGAAACAACTTCTGGAAATTAATTTATAACATCAAAATGTTTAAATCAGATTTTGAGAATCATCCGATACTTAAAATTCATAAATTTATATTTCTTGTGGAAAAAAGTGTTGAATATGAACTTCAAAAAGAACTTGGTTTGGGTTTTTCTCAGTTCATGATTTTGGTAATGGTTGGAAAACATCCGGGTATTTCGCAAAGGAAACTTTCACTTTTGCGAGATGTTACTCAGGCGGCTATTAGTCGTCATATTGAGGTTATGAAAAAGAAAGGATATATTTCTCAAAAACAG
Source organism: uncultured Candidatus Saccharibacteria bacterium (assembly GCA_964407105.1). Taxonomy (GTDB): domain Bacteria; phylum Patescibacteriota; class Minisyncoccia; order Phycocordibacterales; family CALRHW01; genus SICJ01. Next base: position 94,710 of record CAYOUG010000002.1, read on the forward strand.
AATGAAAATAATCGGCGTGAACACATACTTCATCTTACTTTAAAGGGTGAACAATATGCCAACAAGGCTTTTGTGTTAGCAGAAAAAAAGATTCGTGTTATATTTGAGACCGTCAATATTAAAGAAGAAAAATATTTAGGAAAAATTTTCGATCAATTATTGCAATGTTTTAAATCTGAAATGCCAGAATATCTTTTATGTGAAAAAAATAAATAAGAATTTACCTATGGATACAAAACCTCAATTTGAAATACTTTTGTTTTATAAATATGTAGAAATTGCTGATCCAAAAAAGTTTATGTATGAGCAACGCGCTCTCTGTGAACGTTTTCATCTTACTGGACGAATGATTATTGCAGAAGAGGGGATCAACGCTACACTTGAAGGTACAAAAAATAATACTGACGCATATTGTAAGGCGCTATTTTCTGACCCAAGGTTTTCTGATGTTCATATGAAAAGAAGTACTGGTACTGGTGACGCATTTCCACGTTTATCTATAAAGGTACGTAAAGATATTGTAAGCAATGCTCTCACCGCACAAGTAGATCCTCGCACCACCACAGGTAAGCGTCTTTCTCCCGACGAACTCCATAAGTGGATGAAAGAAAAACGTGATTCTTTTTATATTGTTGATATGCGAAACGACTACGAGCATAAATCAGGACATTTTGATGGTTCTATTTTACCCCCGCTTAAAAATTTTAGGGATCTTTCTGATGTAACAAAAAACGATCTCTCTCATTTAAAAGATAAGACGGTTGTGACGGTGTGTACTGGTGGTGTGAGATGTGAAAAAGCTTCTGGATATCTTGTAAAAGAGGGTTTTAATGATGTATATCAGCTTGATGGGGGAATAGTAAGCTATATGGAAAAATATCCTAGTGATGGTTTTAAAGGCTCACTTTATGTTTTTGATAAAAGAAAAGTGATGCATTTTGATGATCCCGCAACCCACGAGGTGGTGGGGCGGTGTGATTTGTGCGGTCTACCATCAGAAAACTATGAGAATTGTTCACTTGATACATGCCACCACCACTTTATTTGTTGTTTAGATTGTAAAAAAGCCCAAAACGACGACCATTTTTGCTCGGTTGAATGCATGGAAGGGAAGAGTTTGTTAAAAAAAGATAAGATTTTTGCTAGCCAGCAGTAAATAAAAATATCAAAAAACGGCTTAAATTAAGGGTTTTTTGGTATTATTTATACCACAGAAAATCATTTTTGTCATTGACAAGGGTCTTTGAATATGCTATTATATATACATCTCAGTTAGTAGCTGAGTTTTTTATTTAGATAAGCCCAGGTTAAATCTGGATACAGTCTAAATAAACAAATATTATGTTAAATATAACTGCAATTGGTTTGTACATGATACTTTCTTCTGCTATTGGTGGTTCACCAGTGGTGGCTCAGGTTTCTGAAATACCAAAGGCAGAACCTCAGCTTATTGAAAAGACCAAAGAAGAAATCGAACAACCCCTAACCACTGAAGCTTATGTTCGAAATTATTTCTCGGATCTTCCAATTATGATTGAAATTTCTCGTTGTGAATCTGCTTTTCGTCAAAACGATGAAAAAGGAAACATTCTTCGTGGAATTAAAAATAATTTGGATGTTGGTGCTTTTCAGATTAACGAACATTATCATTCAAAAACAGCAAAAAAGATGGGTGTAAATCTACACACTGTCGAAGGTAATGCGCAATACGCTCGTTATCTTTACGAAAAAGAAGGTGCTCGTCCTTGGTTGTCGTCATCTAAATGTTGGTCACGATCAAATGAATTAGCAAAAGAAAATCCTTCTAAAATATACGAATAAAACAAAAAACCCGCACAATATGCGGGTTTTTTGTTTTTGGGGTTTTTCTGGGTTGTTTATTAGATTATTTAATTAAATAAAAAAAGAAAAACTCACAGAACCTTTTTTGGTCGATGTGAGTTTTCATTCGTTTTTTTGGGTTTTTCAGTAGAATCACATCCCTTCATCCTCTTCTTTGGGAGTATCATTTAGGTGAATGTAAGACAACAAAATTCCAGCAATTCCAAACAGCACGAATGCTACGAGAGCAATTGCTATCACCATTTTTACTATAAAGGCCATATTTCCATGTCCTTTCTTTGGTCAGACTAGATTATAAGTTATTTTCAATATATTTCAAAGTCTGTATGTTTTTGTGATATTATCAATTAACATTTTTATGTTTGGAAAAATATTTAAAATAGTTAGAAAAAAAAGATTAAGACGACGCCGCCATATCGGAAGAAGGGGATACCTACAACACAAAGAGCAAGCGAGAACGCTTGTAAAAGAACGACTTGCACACTTTAATACATTTTATAAGTTTGATTTTAAAAAAGTATTTATTAAAAATCAAAAAAGTGTTTGGGGTAGTTGTTCAACGCGAAAAAATTTGAACTTTAATTATAAAATAATATTTTTATCTCCGCAGGTTGCCGATTATTTAATTGTGCATGAATTGTGTCATTTAAAAGAAATGAATCATCGTGCGGTCTTTTGGTCGCTTGTTGAAAAGACGGTTCCAAACTACAAGAAACTTCGTAAGGAATTGCGGGCTATCAATAGTGTGAATATCAATAATGTAAAGATAATATAAAGACGATAGACATAAGAGACAAGTCGCACAATTTCCATATCACGATGTAATTATAACGACGCAAATAAAATGTGTATAAAAAAGTAAACCCCCATCCGGTCTGTGCCGAATGGGGTTTTTTGTAAGAGTTTGCCAGGCTCTCTTGCTTGCTAGAGAACATCTTCTTCCGTGGGGTTGTTGGTGCGAGAGCAGAGGTAAATGATCAAAAGGGGCGGTCCCAAAATCACTGCTCTGATGAATCCGGCAAAGCCCCTTACTTCGCGCTGTTCAAATGCCTCATCCGCAAAGAGCAACCCCACAAGCAACCAGATCGATCCCACGATCAACACGATATTGAAACCAGTAACTGGCCACAAGACCCACAGGTCTGTCGCTAGCAGAGCAGTTGCAATGAATACAACGCTTGCCCAGATGTTGTTGTTAAGAATATTTGTAGGCACCCAACTCTCCTTGGAAAAAAGAAATACGTTAATAAGCCCAAGAACGCTATTAGCTTATATTGCTGTAATATAGACCATCTGTCAATGGGGTAGTAAGAGAGCCTTTATATAAGGATACGTCGCACAATATATCTTTTACGACACGTAAGTACGGGGCGGTTGGCAGCTTTAATTCAAACCACTTCCCCGGCGGTTAATTTTTGTTTTTTATAGATAGCTATAAATATGTAAATATATTGTTTTTATTTATTATCTATCCCCGCGCCGTGGTTTACAGTTAAAAATTATTTTTTTATTTAACTATTATTAATAAAATTTTAATAAAACCCCCAAATTGATCATTTGTTTGGTTTTTATTGCAAAAAGCTGATTTTGTGTTTTTTCTATCAAAACCCATAAAAACGACCTCTTAAAATGCCCAAGGAGATGCTTAAATATTTTTAGATGATATCTCTATCATATATTTTTGTACCACTTTCTTTTTATTATTGTTTCTATATCTTTTTTATAATTAAAAACAGAAAAATCTAAAAACCATAAGTATTTCTATAAAAATTAAATTTTCTGTAGCGCCACATCTTTTTGTTTTTTTGATTTACTAATTTTTTATAACGAAGATATTTAATGATATTTAGTGGTTGAATCAATATTAAAATTATTTTAATAAAAAATATAGATACAAAAAATAGACATAATACTTAACGTGCTAAGTATTATAATGATTAAAAATTCTACCATCCACACACTTAATGCGGGGGCTTCTTAAAAAATAGGTTATACCCACTGTTTTTTATTGAGAATGAGAATAAATTTCTTTTGCTTGTTCCCAGAACTCTCCGTGCCCCCTGTCTTTCATCCAATACCACCACTCTATCCCCCACAAATATTGAGTATCAAATCCGGTTTGTTTTGCAAATTCAATAATTTCATTAAATTTTGATATATCCATACGACTGATTTGTATATCAAGTGGTGTTTCTGCTATTGGTTTTAAAAGCCACGGCTCTAAGGAAAGCTCACTAATTATTGCTGGTTTGTTGGATGTTAAAAGTTTAATAATATTATGTTTGATTCTAAAGAAAGCTGGTGTGATGGGATATCTCATTGCGCCAAAAGTATTGTTCCAAACATAAAGATAAATACTTGTACCAAAAATATCAGATCTTTTATAAGCTTGATACCACAGACTCAACTCTCCACTATCAGTAAGTAAAATTGGTGTATCAAGATCAAGTGTGTGCACGAGTTTGATTTCCTTGTCAAAAAAATCTGTGTCAAAAAAATCTTTGCAATGATAGCGAGCGTAAAATCCTAAAAAGGCTTCATTTTCTACTTGCCAATACAATAAGTTTGGATAATCCCTATATCTTTTGACGACAGTTTCTATATATTCAAGTAGTGCTTGTTGTTTTTTTTCTACATCCAAATCATATACCCACTCTGGTTCGTGACATTCTGGCCAACCAGGTAAACGCCTACCAACAGTAAGAATTACTGATGCATTTCGTTTGAGAGCTTCGTCCATTTGAAAATCAAGTGCAGAAAAATCATATTCGTTATTTTTTGGTTCAATACCAGACCAATGCGCTGACAATCTAAATTTTTTGATTTTTAGTTCGTCTAGCGCTGATAAATACACCTTTTTCCAATCTAGAGACAGCTCATCAGAATGAAGTTTGCTAAAAGAGACACCGTATGTAAACGCGCTGGGTGTTTTTTCAAGGGAAAGTATGAAAAGTATTGAAAAAATAATAATACATATCAACAAAAGTATAATTAGAATTTTTTTAAAACGATGCATGATTTTTGTGGGATGTTATTTTGTTTTATGTGAACAACACAATAAAACCAATAATAATAAGTGATGTGGCAGCAAGTTTGTGTAATATTTCACGTTTATGTCTTTTTTCAGATAAATATTCTCGCATTCTTTTTGGGAAAACAAGTGCAAAAATAAACAAAAACACATATTGTAAACTAGAAAGTGCATTTACGATTGATACATGATCTCCGAGTTTTGTGGCTATTAACACAAACAAGAATGCTAAGCCAGCGAGAATTTTGCTATTAAGAATTAAAAATTTTCCCTTTGATGGGCCATGTTTTACATTGTGTACAATAGCATCCCAGTTGCCGGGCCACAAAAGTAATCCGAGTGCTCCTACCACATTTGCGATACGTGACCAAAAGAAACCGTTTGCAAATGAATCATCGTATAAAAATATAGCTTTAATAAGTACTATTGAAAGTCCAAAACCAACTCCAGAAAATAATAAATAAGCAAAAGATTTAAAAGAAAATTCGAAATGTGAAATTAAAATCATACCCATAACAAGAAACGCAAAACCGATAAAAAAATCTTTTGGCAACGCATCACCAAGTATAATAAAGCTAAATGTAAAAGTAGAAATCGCTGATACCGCTCCCACAACAGGAGTTACTTCTGATGGAGCTGAATCAGTTAGCGCTTCATATAGGCAAAGTATGGCGATAAGATAACTAAGTGCAGAAGAAAGTGAAAGCCAGATGATAGTAAATGATGGTATTTTGATTGATCCAAACGGTAACATCACAAGTACCACTCCAGAAAGCAAACTAATATAAAAACTATATACTACAGGTTTTGTTCTCGAAGAAGATTTGTTGGTGACAATGTATTTATCAAAAAGTACAACAACAGCGCTCAATAATTGAGCAATTATGACAAATACCAACCATAGGTGTTCCATACCTGTAATTAAATCATATTTTTAATGCGTTGGCATCGCATATCTTTTTATATTCTAATGCAGATGGACGTACTGTGCGTGTTTGTGTTGCATAATTTATTTCTACCAAACCAAATCGTTTTTCAAAACCAAACGCCCACTCATAATTGTCGAGCAAAGACCAATAAAGATATCCACGGATGTCTACCCCACTTTCTAGTGCACGATGCACAGCGTTAATGTGATCTTTTATAAAATCAGCTCGTTTATTATCAGAAACATCAGCGATGCCGTTTTCTACTACAATAACCGGTTTGTTATAGCGTTTAAGTTCAAGAAGAGTTTTATATAATCCATCGGGATATATATCCCAGCCCATGTCTGTTTTTTCATAAAATGCTTTATCGCCGAATTTTTTATGAAAATAATAATTGAGGCCAATAAAATCCTGGTGGTCTTTTATGCCGTTTAAAAAACGACGATTCCAAAACCAATTCATAAACATAGCAGCTATTTGGTTGAAAGGATTCCAGTTTGCATGAAAAAAGATATTGTTTTTTGCAACACCAATTTGCGCTTGGGGTTGAATTTTTTTCATTACCCCATAGGCTAAATTGTGTGCGTTTATTAGATTACGAATTACACGTAAAAATAAAAAAATATTTTTTTTAAATGGTGGCCAGTTTCCTCTCATATATCCATTTGAAGAAAAAACAATGGGTTCGTTTAAAGTAAGCCACAATCCAGATTTATTTCCAAGCTTGTCCATTACATAACCACAATACCGCGCAAATATTTCAGGTGATTCTTTGTTTTCAAAACCACCCTTTTGCGACAACCACACCGGTAATGTGAAATGCCACATATTTACAATTGGACGAATATTTCTGCGATGTAATGCATCTAAAACTCTTTTATAGTGTTCAATTTCTTTTTCATTAAATTCTCCCTCTTTTGGTTCTATACGTGCCCATTCAATAGAAATTTTATGAGTGTTTTGTCCGAGAAGTTGAATAATATCAAAATCTTTTTCATATAAATTATAATGATCACAAGCTTGTCCACACGCAGGTACTTTTCTTTCTCGCGCGCTTTGTGCCCAATCTGTATTTTCTATTCCACCCTCTACTTGATATGACGCTGTAGCTGCACCCCAGAAAAATCCCTTAGGAAATGTTTTCATTAGTTTTCAAGACAGATATTAAAAAGTTTCACTTGATTATTATACTGTGAAATTATTGCTTTTGTCTCGGTTATTTTTGTATTTACTTTTTTTACCAAATCATTATATTCAGCTACTTTTGTATTGTATTCTGATGGATTTTTATCAGCGATATTTAGTTCGGCGTACAAAGTATCGGTTTTTGTTTTCAAAGCCTCAACATCTTTTTGGTGTAATTCAATGCTGGTTTTTAAACTCGTGCTCGGCTCTGTACAATCCGAAAGCGGTCGTCCAAAAATTTGCACAGCGATCCATATTTCATCTCCGTCATATAAACTTTTTTTAGCAGCGATACCAATTTCTCTGTATTTTTTACTTAAAATATTTTCTCTGTGGCCTGGGCTATTCATCCACGCTTGTACAAGTGCTGCATCGTCAGCAAAATTACCCAAAGCGATATTTTCTCCTATAGCAATATATTCATAACCAACATCAAGTGCATCATCTGAAGCACTTTCACCTGTAGGAGATACGTGTTCAAAATATTGTTTTTTAAACATATCGTTTACTCGCAAAAGAGCAATTTCATCTAGTTTTGCATTTCTTAAAAGTGGTGGATTTTCTGAGTTTTCTTCGCGGGCGGTGTTTGTGTTAAGCCAAATACCATCTTCGGTAAGTATTGCATTTGAAGCTTTTTTATCCCCCCAAAGTGGGCCAGGACTTGAAATTTCTTTTGTAATTTGCAAGATTTTTTCACGAACAACAGACTCGGCGTTTTTTAACGTTGTTTCAAGTGAACCTGAAAATAAGCCAAAATTAATATAAAAATATCCCAGTGCAAAAAAAACAATAATTCCACCAATCACATACCATGTTTTTTTAGATATTTGCTTCACAAACATCATTTTATCACAAAAAAACAAAAAACATTTTTGTTTTTTGGCTAATTTACTAGTCCAGTAATCCTTCCCACCAGCTAAAAGTGAAATGAAGTACGATATATAGTGGACCGTAAATCGGCAAAAGTAAGAAAAATAAAATAATTTTAAACGCCTTCATGGCGGTATACTATATCTTATTTATAAGATTATGAAAAGAGTCCCGAGATGCTCTTCCATAATGTTGTCACAATTTCTTTTATATATGCTAGAGCCTTCTGAAAACGTGCAGATTGAAGCCACGCAAGAACATCTACTTTGAAAACAAATTTGAGAAGCACAAGTGCAATAATAATAACTGCGATCTCCATAATAATCCCTCTTTTGTAATTTTGTTTTTGTATTGTCATGATGTGTATTGTATATAGTATAATACATATACTTTTTCGCGCATCTTATTCATCAACACATGAAAGAAGATATAAAAAACAAAAAAATAACAGAAGTTGAAATACGAGAAGTTTTCGATTCTACTTCATTTGATTCTTTTTTACCCTTTCCCTCTACTCCTTTTACGCAAGCCTTTTTTTATGGAGAATGGCAAAAACAAAGCGGAAGAAATGTTTGGAGATTTTTTGTAATAGATGGTGGCGTGTGTATTGGCATTTTTCAGATTATTTCTTTTGGACTACCGTTTGGAAAATGTTGTATGTATATTCCATATGGACCAGTGTTTACAAAAACACCATCAGAAAATGTTCTTTTAGAACTTAAATATTTTTTAAAAAAGTTCGGAAAAAAACACGGAGCGATTTTTGTGAGAACGGATTTTTCTTTTGCGTCGATGTTTGAAAAAAGTGAAGGCGACGTCCCACTCAATAATCAACAAAATATTTTTAAAGAGAAGACAAATATGTTGGGTGACATTTTTGTTACACCATCTCACGCAACATATCATGCATCTTTTTTACAGCCACGCCTTGAGTGGTATATAGATCTTGCTCAGGATGAAGAAAAAATTTTGCAAGCAATGCACAAAAATACTCGCTACAGTATTCGTGTAGCAGAAAAAAATATTGTAAATGTAGAAATTGTTACAAAAAACTTAAACGCATATTTTGATGTTTTTTATGAAGTTTTATCTGAAACGGCAAAACGTGATCATTTTCATCTTCATTCGAAAAAATATTACCAAGCCATTTTTGATCAGTGTGGAAAAGGTGATAATGCTGTGCTCGTGCTCGGTTCATTTCAAGGAAAAATACTTGCTGTAAATTTAATTATTTTGTATGGAGATACGGCGATGTTTATTTTTGGTGGTACGCGAGATGTAAATCGTGAAGTAATGCCAGCGTATGCGGTGCAGTGGAAAACAATAAAATTTTTACGTGAACAAAATTATAAATGGTATAACCTCGGTGGCGTTAGTGATGATGCTGATAAAAATGTTTCGTGGAAAGGACTAACTGCGTTTAAAAAACGTTTTGGTGGCATACTCGTACGACACTCTGATTTTTATGATGTGGTGGTAAATCCCGTTTGGTATTTTCTATATAGTTTATATAAAAGAGTAAAATAAAAAAATTAAAAATACGGGAAAGGATCTAAGTAAGCATTTTGGCTAGCAATAGGAATTCTCATGTTTTTGCAGTTTACGCTGTTTACCAAAGGTTGAACACTTACACCCTGACTAGCAAATAGACTAAGGTGCAAATGTGGACCAGTAGAATAGCCTGTAGAGCCGCTATAAGCGACAATATCCCCCGTTTTGACCTTATCCCCAGCTTTGGCCGTTACAAGGCTTAAATGGCCATATACGCTCGCTAAACCGTTGTAATGGCGGATAAATACCCATTTACCATATGAGTAGCAACCACTCTTTAAATCGGTGTTTCCAGTCTCTTCTACTACCCCAGAAAGCACCGCTCTCACAGGGGTGCCTTTTGTTACGCCAAAATCAATCCCATTGTGCCCCTTTCCGTTGTATGCGCCTGTTTTTGAAAAGCTGGTATCACCAAAATATTGCGTTATTATTACCTTATCAACCGGCCAAGAAAGCAATCCTTTTAAAGCTTTTGGAATACTGTTTGGATCTATTGCAATTTTAATTTGTGATTCAATATCAAAAATTTCTTTTTGAAAAGCATCATAAAGTGCTTTTTTTTCTGCTATCATTTTTTTGTAAGTTGCTTCTTCGTTTTTTGTAGTGATGAGAAGCATTGCTTTGTCTTGCTTGTTGATATCAACAATTTTCTTTTTATCAACAAGTTGATTTTTTAAATCCTCAAGATCTGCCTTAAGTGATTTACTTTTTTCTTGTTTTGTTTCAAGTTCTGTTTTGTAATCATGCAAAGTATTTGCTTGTTCTTGAATGCTTGTTTGAAATTTTTGCATCATTTCTATGTTGTCCCAAAGTGCAGATAAACTGGTTTTAGAAAGAATAATTTCAATAAGCGAATTATTTTCTGCTGAGTTTATTTCTCGAAGTGTCTGTGCAACCGTACGCATATTTCGATCAATTTTTTGTTCTTTTGCGTCTATTTCGAGTCCGATTTCTTGAATATTTAAATCAGTTTTACTAATTTTGTTTTCGGTTACTTTTACTTCGGTGCTAAGTTTTTTTGCGGAAGTATCTAATATTTGAATTGTGTTTTGAAGTGTTTTACTTTGATTGTTTACAACCTGAACTTTTTTATCAAGAATTTCTATTTCTTTATTTAGTGCGTCAATCTGACTTGCTTTTTCAGCAATATTTTTTTGGAGTTCTTCTATTGTTGCAGCGTGTGCTTGTGGTGTAAAAAAAGATACGCTTTGTAAAACGAGCGTGATTACACAAAAAGAAGTAAAAATATATGTAACACTTTTTCTCATTATTATGATTGAAGTAATGAAATTGCCATGCGAAGTCGTGAAATGGTCTCTGTTTTTCCAAGTATTGAGGCGACAACAAAAGGGTCAGGAGACTTTTCTTTACCAGTAAGCGCAAAACGAATTGGCCACAATACTGATCCCCTTCCCTTTTCTGTTGCGTAATCCCACAATGTGGCTTTTATTTTTTCTGAAGAATCCCAGTCTGATTCTGGTATTATTTCTAGTTTTTTTATTGTTTCATTTAAATGTTTTGTTGTTGTGTCAAAACCTATATCATCTTTCCAAACCAGAAATTCTTTTTTGTAAGTTGGTGTAACAAAAAAATATAACAACTCGCCCTCTTTTAACATAGTGTTTAAATCACTCCATTTTTGAACATGTTCAAGAACGATTGGGCTGATTTGTTTTATGAGTTTGTTTGTTACAACAAGCTTACTATCATAAGACGTAATCACATTACCAATCATTTCATGAAGTTTTTCTGGTGGCAGACGTTTTATCCACTCGTGGTTTAGCCAAAGAAGTTTTGTTTCATTAAATGCACCACCAGCTTTTTGAATTTTATTTAAATCAAATGCTTCAATAAGCTCATCATGGTCAAATATTTCTTGTTCGGTGCCAGGATTCCAGCCTATGAGCGCAAGAAAATTACGCATAGCTTCAGGCAAATATCCTTCGGTGCGATATTCTAAAATATCTTTTGCCCCGTCGCGTTTTCCGAGTTTTTTTGTGCGATCGTCTTTGAGAATTGGCGGAAGAGTTGCAAATATCGGTCGTTCTATTCCAAGCGCATCATAAAGACTTAAAAAACGCGGCGTACTCGAAATAAATTCATCGGCGCGCATGATATGTGTTACACCCATCAAATAATCATCAATAATATGAGCAAAATTATATGTTGGATATCCGTCGCTTTTAATAAGAACAAAATCATCAAGTGCTTCTTCGCCAGCTTCGAGATCGCCGCGCACAGCGTCATTCCATTTATAGCGTTTTATTTCTGGCACCTTGAGACGAAGTGGTTTTGTGCCGTCCCATTTTTCAAAAATTTCTGGTCTGTGGTTGCGATATAAAAATGGTCGTTTCTCTGCTTCTGCTTGTTTGCGAAAAACTTCAAGCTCAGCTTGAGTATATGGATCAGGATAAGCTAAACCCTTTTCAATAAGTTTTTGTGCGTATTCTTTGTATGTTTCAAGACGCTCTGATTGAATACAAGAGCCAAAAGGTGTTTCGGTGTCCGGACCATAATCCCAGTTTATTCCGAGCCATTTTAAGGATTCTTCAATGTGTGCAATAGAACCTTCTACCTCTCTCTCTTTGTCTGTGTCTTCGATACGTAAAATAAATGTGCCGTTATTTTTTCGCGCCCAAAGATATGCAAAAAGAGCCGTGCGTACTCCACCAATATGCAAAAAACCAGTTGGTGATGGTGCAAATCTTGTGACTACTTTTTGTGATTTTGTTTCTGACATCGTGTGTACTGTATTATTGTTCGTGACTTAAGGCAATAGCTAAAATTTCTTTTGCGATGAGTCTTGCGGAATCTGTTTTTACAAAAGATTTTGTGGCAAGACGCATTTTTTCTTTCTGATCTTCGTGATCGATAATGCGCTCTATTTCTGACACAAGAATGTTTGAAGAAAGATTTTCTTCTTCGATAACGAGTCCTGCGCCACTACGTGCATATGCAAAAGCATTTTTGCGTTGGTGGTCGCCGTTTGAGTCGGTGATGGGTATTAAAATACTTGGTGTGCCCCACGATGCAATTTCAAAAATTACCGAGCCAGCGCGTGATACAACAAGTGAAGCGGTGCCTGCGGCCATGCGTAATGCAAGTGTATCTAGATAATCAAATGGCTTGTAGCGATCTTTGTGATGACTGTTTATGAGCATTGCGCTTGTACGACCAAGAACTTCTTTAAAATTTCTTTTCCCTGTTTGGTGAATAATTTGATATTTTTCTACAAGTCTAGGTAAAGCATCAGTAATTGCTTCGTTTATAATTTGCGAACCTAGAGAACCTCCGAGTATAAGAATAACCGGAACATCACGTTCTAGTTTGAAAAATTCATACGAACCTTCTTTTAATGGTGTGGCGATTTCTTTTCTAATCGGATTGCCTGTAAGTATTATTTTTTCTTTTTTGAAATATTGTGATGCTTCTGGATATGAAAGTGCTATGCGTTGTGCAAATTTTCCAGCCCACATATTTACTTTACCCGGTACAGTGTCTGATTCGTGTATAACAACAGGAATGCGCAATAGACGTGCCGCAAAAAGTGCTGGGAAACTTGCATAGCCTCCCTTTCCAAAAACAACATCTGGGTATATTGAATATATTTGCCACATTGATTTTAAAATACCAATACCAGTTTTAAACAGGTCAAAAAAATTCATTATAGAAAAATATCGTCGAATTTTACCGGCATAATTTTTTCGATATTCTATGTTGTTATCAAAAAGTATGCCTGCGTTGTATGGATTTGGTGAAATGTAATAAAGATTTGGTTGAATAAGTCTGTTTTCTTTGCTTAACGCGTTGATTTCTTCTGCAACAGAAATAATCGGATAAAAATGTCCACCAGATCCTCCTCCCGTAAATAATATTTTCATATCTAATTTTGATTTTATTTATTCAGAATCCATTTTTTGATATTTTGAAATATTTAAAAGTATTCCTACTTCTGCAAGAGTCACAAGCAAAGCGGTGCCACCATGACTTACGAAGGGTAATGGAATTCCGGAAAGCGGAAAAACATTTAACATCGAAGCGATATTTATGAGTGCTTGCGACAAAATTAGTATAACAATTCCCACAGCCATCAGTCCACCAAACATATCTGTTGATCGACCAGCAATTTTAAATCCCCTAAAAGCAAAAAATAAGAACATTCCAACAATAAATACGCCACCAATCATGCCAAATTCTTCTGCGGCCACAGCAAAAATAGAATCCCCAATAGGTTCTGGAAGAAAATTAAACTTTTGAATACTTTTTCCAAACCCCCTACCAGTAACTCCGCCCGAACCTATCGCAATAAGTGATTGTTGAATTTGATAACTTGAACCAAGTGAATCTTGGTTTGGGTTTATAAAAGTAGTTAACCTTTCCACAAGATATGGTCGTGTCATGGCAATAGAAGCAAGACCGATACCTGCTATGAGTATTGTAAGTAAAATGTAACGCCATTTTCCACCACCCACCGAAAACATTGCAAGGCCAGCTAAAAAAATAACAAAAAAAGTATCGGTATCGGGCTGACTCAATAATAATCCACCCACAATCGCAACGGTTATAACAAAAGGTAAAAAACCATATGAAAAAGTTTTAATTCCTTGTTTTATATTTGTTACCCAAGCCGCCCAATATATAATAAAACCAATTTTTAAAAATTCTGAAGGTTGAAAAGAAAATGAACCCAAAATAATCCATCTTTTTGCGCCACCATGCTCAAAACCTATTTGTGGTACAAAAACAAGCGCGGTAAGTATAAGTGAACCGACAAATAAAACTAATGCATTTTTTTTCCAAAACTGATAATTTATTTTTGACGTAATTAAAAAAAAGATAGTACCCAAAAAAAGTCCGTAAAACGTTTGATTAAATGCAACATTTGAAAAACGTGACCCTTCGCGAGCAAGTAAGCCGAGTGATGCCGAACTAAAAATAACAAAACCACCAATAGCCAAAATAAAAATAGAAATAAGTAATGGCTTGTCTACGTGAAGTTTTTTCATGGTGCTAAAAAATGTGTTTATACAATTATGACATATTTTTTTATATGAAGAAGGGCGCGCCACGTGTGGCGCGCCCAAGTTTTGCTGTTGGGGTTTTGATTCAGGTGTTAGGCGGCCACTTTTTCAGGCGGCGAAACCAACACCTGACACACAATGGTTGTTCCAGAAATAGCGACGCTATGAATGTCTCGACATTCGTGGTCACAACCATACTCTTTTAGAAGGTCGCCAATGTGCGCGTTGCACAAACCCGACAACCAAAGAGTTTCATCGCAAACGACATCGCTGTCGGTCGAGCAATGGGTTTCCCACGCCCAGTGACCGATATACATCAGTCGTTTGATGAGATCTGCTACTGCTTCGGTCACTTCGTAGTGACAATCACACACCTCAAATTTGATCTTTGGGTATGCTTTGGCGATCCGTTCTTCTCGTCTGGTGCGGTAAATGATCGCTGCGTCTTCGTCGCTGTCCTCGAGTTTCTTGATTCGAGCAATTTCTAGACGCCGAATTTCTTCGGCGATGTTCTCTGTGCGTGCCCAAAGATCACCCGTTTTCCCAGCTACCCGTGCAAGGGTGGCCAGAGACATACTTTCCGTTGCCCCCTCAAACACAACCATTTCAGTCATGATCCACCCCTATATTCTAATGGTGCGAAATGACGTTCTGAATTAGAACAGTCTGAAAAATATTCTAGTATAAAAAAGAGACCAAGTCAATTTATCCAACAAGCCCCAAAATGACACCAAGAATAGCGAAAATTACGCCAATAATCCAAAATCGCATTGTTACTTTGTAAGCTGGCCAACCTATCGCTTCAAAATGATGATGAATGGGTGCCACAAGAAAAACTTTTTTACCATTGCGAAATTTTTTAGAAAGAAGTTGAATACTACTTGAAAGCGATGTGAGAATAAGAGGTGCCGCGATGATTGGAAGTACCAAAATACCGTATCCACCACCCAGTGTGTCAGTCATAAATGCCACCACGGTGAGTGTGACGGTGAGCCCCATACTTCCAGTTTCAGACATGTAATAGCGAGCTGGTGGAATATTAAACCACAAAAAAGCAAGAATAGAACCAACCACAAGAGCACAAAAAGCAGCGAGATTTATTTGTTGTTGGTAAAATGCGATACCTCCATACGCTCCAAAAATAATAGCCATAATGCCTCCAGCAAGTCCGTCTATTCCGTCGATAACTCCACCAGAATAAATTGCCATCATAACAACCATAAAAAATGGAATAAACAACCAGCCAAGTTCTATGGCGCCCAGGTTACCGGGTAATCCAATTGAAGACACATCAAGTTTGAAATAAAACCACAAACTACACATAAAACCAATTAAAGCTACTACAACAAGACGTTTTTTTAGAGAAAGACCGCCAGCAATATGATCGCGACTTCCTTTTATTTCCATAAAATCATCTAACAAACCCACAAGTGAACCGGTAATAAGTGTAAAAAGTGGAATCCATGTTTGATTCCTACTCAAAAAATCAATTTTGCTTGTAAGGTCGGTTGGCATAATGCGCGCGATAAACCAAATACCGACAATTGTGACAAAAGCACTAAACCAAATAACAATTCCCCCCATTTTTGGTGTGCCCACCTCTTTGTGTTTGTGGAGTTCGTTGAAAATCGGTGTTTCTCTGCCGTCTGGACCTATTTTTCCGGCTTTCTTTTTCCACATTTTGTGTTTATAAAGAAAATTTGTGAGAAGCGGTGTAAATGCAATACCAATTACGAAAGCTATCACAGACGGAAGAAATACTTTTACAATGTCGATAATCATATTATTGTTGATCTAAATATACCCTACTTGCATTAATAAGTGTCTCTACATCAGCAAAACGTCCTTCGGGGGTTGATCCTAACACAGAAATTATAATTGGTCTTCCGAGTTGTGGGTCAAAAGTGATTACGAGATTGCCACCAGCAAGAGAGGTGTAGCCTGTTTTTGAGGCAATTATACCCGGTATTTTATCTACGGAATTGTTTGTGTTTTCTGCAACGTGAACAATGTTGCTGTCTGAAGTAATTTCTTTTCGACTATATCTTGTGCTGTCCATAAGGTCTGGATAATTTCGCAAAGCATATTCAAACAAAAGTGCCATTTCGTGCGCAGTACCGTATGCGCCACCAAGCGTTTCGTTTGTGTCGAGTCCGTCTTCATTTGTAAAATAAGTTTTTTTAAGACCAATTTTTTGAGCCTTTTCGTTCATTAAATTTATAAATTCTCTTCTACCCATTTCTATATCTTTTGTGCCGTTGTGCATTGAGCCTATTACAGACGCTATAGCCCTTGAACCATCATTTGAAGAAGTTGTGAGACTAAAATCAACAAGATCTTTTAAATTCCACTGTTCATTTACAAAAAGTCCGGAGTCTCCCTCTTCTTCTAAAAATTCTTTTTGAATTGCAATAGACGTGTAAGATGGTTCAAGTTCTACTGCGGTCACGGCCATCATTACTTTGGTGAGTGAAGCTAGTGGCAAAACCATATCGTCTTTTTGTCCAAATAACATTTTTTGTTCTTTTACGTCCCACACAAAAGCGGCAGTAGCACTTAATTTTATATCTAAAAATGGGTCAACGTATTTTTTTGTTGCTATTGAATGTTTTATTGTATCTGTTTTTATATTTCGCATTGAACCGAAATATAGAATAAAAAGTATCAGTATCAATATAAGTGATATTATTGGCACTATGATTTTTTGAAATGTATTAGTTTGCTCCATCACTTTTTGTTTCAGTATCTTTGGTTTCGATTTTGGTTTCCTCTAATTTTTTTTGCATATCAAAATATTCTGGCATTTCTGATACATTTTGTATGCCCAAGTATGATAATAACTCAAATGTCGGTTTGTAGCTAAAACTTCGATCACCCTCTTTGCTGTCTGTTTTTTCTATTAATCCACGAATAAGAAGATTGCGAATTATAAAACTTGAATTTACTCCACGAATATGGTCAATTTCTCGTCGGGAAATGGGGCCTTTATATACAACGAGTGTGAGTACCTCAAGTCCAGCTTTTCCAAGATCTGAAATGAGTTCTTCTTTTGTGATCGTGGCAATAATTTCACTCGCTTCTGGTGCGGTCGCAAGCATTATGTCATCATCATTTTGCATCAAACGAATACCGCGATTTTTTAAAGATTCATTTAAAATCAAAACGGCGTCGTCTACTTCTTTTTTTGTTACACTCAAAAGTGTTGCGAGCTTTTCTGTGGATATTGGCTCGTTTTTAAAAAACAATACAGATTCTATTTGTTGTTCAAGTGACATGTTTTTATGATCCATACGAAGGAAGGGATATCTCGCTTGTTTCTAGGTGAATATCGCCTTTTCCGCTTTCTTGATGAGCACTAATAATACCCTGTTTTACCAATTCAAGCATTGCTAAAAACCCGACAATCACGTGTACTCTATCTTCTCTTGAAATTGCTTTTTTCCCTCCAGAAAAATCTGAAAAACTCATTTTAAGTCCAGCTTTTATTCTGGTTGTAAGGCGTTCGATCATTTCTTCCATACTTATTACTTTTTGAACAATCGCTTTCGGTACATTTTCAATTTTTGGAAGATTGTTCAAAACTTCTCGCAGTGCAGAAAGTAAATTTGGGAGTGTGATATGTTTTTCTGGCGAAAAAACAGGATTTATATATTTTGGTGGATTTTTTGCAAACATCATATTTTTTCCAAAACGTGATTTTAAATGAACACCCAATTCTTTTATACGTTTATATTCTTTTAATCTATCTTCAAGATCATCTATACTCTGTTCTTCTTCTTCAGTAAGATTTATTCCGGGCAAAAGAGATTTCGATTTTATCAAAAGCAGTGTTGATGCTACTAAAATAAAGTGTGCTCTGTTGCCAAGAGAAATTTCTGTAGAGTTTTGTATAAAAGCAATATAATCATCTGTCACTTTTGAAAGTGAGATGTCGTTTATAAAAAGCTTTCTTTTTTCGATTAGACCAAGAAGCAGATCAAGCGGGCCCTCAAATACTTCCGTTTTTACATTCCACATGGTAATAACAATATGGTATTTAGAAAGGCAATTCAAGATAAAAATCTGAACCCTTATTTTCTACAGAAGAAAAGTTTACGCTACCATCGTGGGCTTTCATGATCATTTTTACAAGATACAAACCAATACCAGTCCCCTCTGTATTTTTTGCATTTTTGGCTCTGTAAAAATTACTAAATAAATGACTTTGTTCTGTTTTTGGTACGCCGATTCCACTATCTACAACATGTATTGTGTATTTATGTGAAGATATTTGGGTGTGTATTTTTACTGTGCCACCAGAGTGAGAATATTTAACTGCATTACTTATAAGATTATCAAGTGCAAGATATATACGATCTTTGTCTATATAAAGTTGACGTTCTGCAGAGGTTGATAAATCAACAACAATCGAGATGTTTTTTTTGTCTGCTTCTGGTTTGTTATCTTCCGCAACTTTTTTAATCAGTGTCGAGATTTGAGTGTATTCTTTTGTGATGAATATTTTTCCGTCACGTTCTATGCGAGACATATCAAGAAAATCTCGCATCAACGCTAACATTTTTTTGTTAAGCTCTTTAATTTTTTGTATCAAAGATCTTTGTTCTACTGAAAGGGTTGTATTTGAATTCATAAGTTCGTCTGTTGCCCAACCAATACCAGAGAGTGGTGTTCGAAGTTGGTGGGAAGCAAAATACACAAATTGTTTTATCAGTTCATTGTATCGGGTGAGTCTTTCAATAAACATTGCGGTGCGCAGTCTGTTTATGAAAAAAATAACGAGAAGAATAATTGAGAATAGAATAATAACGATTGGTATTATTTCTGCAGACCACACCTCTCTTTTCCACTCTTGTGAATTTATATCAATACCTATCACTGCGATTGTTGCTCCGGTTTTAAAATCATAAATCGGTGCTGTGGCACTTACCCAATTTCCCCACGAGTCTGTATAGGGCCCCTCTATAAATGGGGTTTTATTAAAAAACACAGCGATTTGTTCTGGGGTTGCGTCTGTGTAAACATCTCCAGGTGCAGAATAATCCTCTGACCCTTCGGGTTCTGAATCAACGTAAAAAAACATTTGGTTATTTTCATAACCCATAAGATACACAAAGCGAGCTGCTGGATCAGCTTTTTTTATTTCCCGCATTTTTTCTTTGAGCTCTTTGTACGATGGATTATTTAAATCCTCTGGTGTTCCGTGTAAATTTAAAATAGTTTGTGAATCAAGTGAACGCGAAACCATTTCTGTTTTTACAGAAAAAGCTTTTCGTAGGCGAGCGTCTTCAAATTTACCTACATAAAAAGCACTCAATATACCCACAAGAATTAGCGCGCCAAGAAGAGTAATAAAAATACCTATATATGTTTTGGTGTTACGCATTTCCTTACATTCTATCTTTTTTAATAAGGGAATTCAAATGACTTTATGTTGTTTTTTCCTCTTAATAAAAAATGTCATTATCGTATTTGTACAAATCATCGATACAGAATGAATTGTGGTGGCGATGTTGTATGACTGTAAAGAAAAAAGTGTGAGTATGTGGCGCGCGACATTCATTTCATACAAAAGCGGTTGTTCTGTTTTTGGTTGCGACCACGTTTTTCGTAGGGTGGGTATAAAAGCTACGATGTCTATGAGTACCACGATGACGACAGATATTGTGGGATCTTTTGTAAGCGCCCAAGGGATGAGCCCGAGAAGTGCTATTGCGAGGAAATAGTGGTCTATGGTGCGTATCTGGGCGCGTATATGCTCAGATTTTCCCATAAAAAGATATTTAAGCGAAAAAAGAAAAATAATAATGGTAAACGCTTCGGCTACGCCGGTGGGCAGTGCGCCTATCCCCGCCCCCTTTGCAAGTCCACCAAAAAAAGTGGTCATGGAAACGATAGACCATATAAACCACGTGTATGGATGCGGATGCACGACCCCTTTCGCTACGTCTTTGAGATACGAGATGTTGCCGACAAATGCTAGGACCGCAGCGATGATGGCGAGGAGTTCTTTCATAAAGCAATGATAGCAAATTTATTAATTATCAACCTTTCGTTCTATTTTGAATGGTAACGAGTTTACAAGTTTTTCGCCGTTTGAGCTGTAGATCCAACTAAATAGTTTGATATCCGGATTATTCTTCCTGAATTTTTCTACAGTTTCGATAATCAGTTCTTTGGCGATTCCTTTTCTACGGAATTCGGGAATTGTAAATGACATGCAAAGATATAACGCCCCATATGTTTGTGCAGGAATCGTCTGTTCAAACATCTCTCGTTCAGTGATTTCTTTTCTTATAAATTTTTCCTTAAGCTCTAGGGTGGTTGGAATACTTATCATCCAAGAAACGGGGTTATTATTGTTATCGAGCGCGGTGTTAAAACAATATGGAGAAAGTTGTCTCATTTTCTCTCGCGATGTTTCTGATACTGGTATTTGTTCAGGATCTATTGCTGTACCAAAAAACTGCTCAGTAATAGTTGCAATCTTTTCAATCGCAGGCATTTCAAATGTAGAATGTAGACCGAGTGATTTGAGTTGGTTCATAGAATGAATAGTAGCAAAATTAAAACCCCCTCTCATCCCCCTCATTCATAATCACAAACTCAATACCATTTTCAGCAAGCACCTTTTCAGGCACTTTGTGATAGCTTCCAATACGATCTTTTTGAAGCATTCCATCGTGCACCGAAAATGCTTTCTTTGGTTTTACCGCAAGCGCATATCGCACAGCGTCGGCAATTTTGCACCACGGCCCCGCCACAGGAAGCGCGAGAATGTCCACCGGCTTTTCTGGATTATGAAAAGAATCGCCGGGATAGAAAAGTTTGTTGTCTATAAAATATCCAGTATTTTGCACCTGACCAATCTCCTCAAAAATTTCTTCGTGTTTTCCATCAAATGCTTCTATCGTCACGCCTTGTATTTCTGTCTGCGCTCTACCCTCCAGTATTTCATACGGCACACCTATTTCATCAAGCTTTTTGCCTACGCCCGTGTTGGTGATCACGCGCGCCTGAGGATTGTGTTTGAGCACTTCTGTAAGAGAGTCGGTATGGAGATGGTCGGCGTGTTCGTGGGTAATGAGCACAATGTCTATGCCTGTGAGTGTGTTTTGTGCAACAGAAAAATTCCCCGGATCAGTGAGAATGGTGAAGTTGTTTGTTTTGATGAGGAGGCAGCAGTGGCCGAGTTTTTTGAGGGTCATGGGTATTTTTTATTGTATCTCAAGTTTCGGATATTTAGCATGCAAATTCTCGAGGTGTTGTTCGTGAGAGATGTCCGCAGTCTGGCACACATAGGAAAGTTTGCCGAGTATTATGTGAAGTGTGTTTTCGGATAATTTTACCTCGGTATATTTCTGAATACATATAACAACGTCTTTTGAATGAACGACGTTTTCTATAGGATCTGTTTTGAACTCGCAAGAATCGGTAAACACAACAATACTTTGGTAGACATTCTCGGGTATAGACGGCATGAGCAACTTAAGCGACACGATATGAGACCAGTTCTGCTTGATAGGATTATGAAATTGGAATTTATTTTTTCCACCGGGTCTCGCTTTATATAATGACTGGGTCCAATGTTCCTGATCCTTACCCCCGAATATCCATCCATTGTAATCCTTACTCTCAATCACAAATATACCAAACCTTGATACGACCAAGTGATCTATCTGAGATGATCCGTTATGGTCCGAAGGAATTGTTAGATTATTGAAAATGAAATAGTCCTTATAGTTCAAACCTTCAGCAAGAATATGAGCAATCTCTTGCTCTCCATCAGTGAGTCCGTCCATGTAACACTTACAGCCATGTTTCTCGCTATTAATTTTTGCAATCTGGTCCTTGGTGGCGTATGCAGGAATATATAAATTATCTAACTTATCATTTTTTGGTTGACTCGTAAGTTTTCTAATAAGCCATATGATACCACCAAGTATCAATCCTAAAATTAATATTTTCTCCAAAACGGGGATCAAATTAGTAATAGCAAATGATACTGTGGATATTAATAAAACCAAAACAAAGACAACCCCAATTATAAAAATACCTTCAAATGACCCAAAGGGCTCCTTATATTTTTTATAACGACGATGTCGATAATAGTATGGTTTTATGTAGTTACGATAATACCCCATTTAATTTTATTCTACTTCCCCTCTCCAACAATCTTTAGCCCCAACTCCTTCAGCTGCGCCACCGCTACCTCCGCCGGAGACTGCATCATCGGATCTCTACCCTCACCCGTTTTAGCAAAAGCAATCACCTCGCGAATGTTCGGCTCGTTTTGGAGAAGCATTACAAGACGATCAAAGCCGAAAGCAAGGCCGCCGTGTGGTGGTGTACCTGAAGCAAATGCCTCAAGCATGTGGCCAAAGTTTTTTTCAATGCGCTCAGGTTCGTACCCCATAATTTCGAACACCGCACGAAGCATTGCAGGAGTGTGATTGCGAATTCCTCCACCACCTATTTCAAATCCGTTGAGCACCATGTCGTATTGAGCAGCTACAATTCCTTCAATGTTTTTCTTGCCGAGCAGATCTGGCACAAACTCTGGCTTTGGTGCAGAAAACGGATTGTGTGTAAATGTCCACGCGCCTTCGTCTGTCTTTTCAAAAAATGGAAAATCTACAACCCAACAAAATGCGAGTTCGTTTGGATCGTCTTTGTTCACGCGCAAGTCGGGCTTGTCGTTGCCATATTTTTCCATCGCTTCCTTGTATGAAAGTCGAGGAAATGGCGTCTGCAAAATCTTTTTTTCAGGATAGAGCGTGCGCACGAGCTCGGTAATCATCTTTTCATTCATTGCCATCACGTCTTCTTGCACGACAAAACTCATTTCAATATCTATCTGTGTAAACTCAGGCTGTCGGTCGCCTCGTGTGTCTTCGTCACGAAAACATCGAGCGATTTGGAAATATCGTTCAAAACCAGCCGCCATGAGAAGCTGCTTGTATTGCTGTGGAGATTGTGGGAGTGCGTAAAATTTTCCTTGATCGAGGCGAGACGGCACGATGTAGTCGCGAGAACCTTCGGGTGTGGACTTTGTAAGGTTTGGTGTTTCTACTTCTGTAAAACCTTCGCGTGTGTAAAATTCGCGCACAAACTGAATTGCGCGATGACGATTGCGAATGTTTGCCTGCATTCTCGGGCGACGAAGATCAAGGTAGCGATATTTGAGGCGAGTTTCTTCGTTGATATCGCGGCCGTCTGTGCCGACATCAAAAGCTGGTGTCTGTGCTTCGTTTAAAACGGCGATTTTTAGAATTTCAATTTCAAGCTCGCCATTAAGCTCGCCTGCTTTCACCATTTTTTCTGGACGCGGATTTACTTTTCCTGTTACTTCAATCACCCACTCGGTGCGTACAGTGTTGGCTGCCGCATGCGCTTCTGTGTGGTTTGGTAAAGCCACCATTTGCACTTTTCCAGAGCGGTCGCGCAAGTCGATGAAAATGAGTTTGCCGTGATCGCGACGAATATCCACCCAGCCTTTGATGAGGACTTCCGCACCGATGTGATTTTTAAGCTCGCCGATTAAAATTCTTTCCATGTTGTTGCGATATGGTTATTGCGTCTTTTGATTAAATATATGGTGAATAATAGCAGAAAAAAGTTCGAAACAGAATATCTTTTGTTGGTTGACATTTGGTGTAAGGGGTGTTATTGTATTTTCAGATCGTGAGATGTTCTTGCGATAACCTCTGTGAGGTGCTACCTATTTTGGTGGCCAAGTATAAGGAGTCAGTGATGATCATCAAGTGTGATAAAATTCCTGGTGACCGGTTTTTACGTCTGGTGGAATTCATTTTAGGAGCGGAGAACTTGGTTGATGAAAAGAACCAGGTTGTCAGCTTCAAAGGAGACATCAAGACTGATGAAGGGTGGTTCGCTGTCACTCTTGAAGTGAGAGACTGGTGGACTACAGAGAAATGGAGAAAGTATCGTGGGGTTTCGGAAAAGCTCCTTGTTAGGGTTTATCAAATCCTGAATCCATCCTGAATCCAACTCTTGCACCCCCCGCAAACAACAAAGACTTCGCGTCCGAGTTGTTGCGGGGTTTTTGTTTGGAAAAATTTATAAAATTACAAAAGAAAAAGCCTCACCCAGAAGCGGTGACGCTTTTCTGGGTGGGGCTGTGATCAGCTCATGAGCTGAGGGTTACGTTGCTGCATCGATGAAGGGCTGCCAGCGCTCTGTGAGGCCGGGGAAGATTTCGGCCATTCCTCCCATGAGCGCTGGAAGAGCATCGTGGATCGTTTTCACGTCTTTCATGCGACACGCCTCCCTTCGCACCCTGCTGTCGTCGTATGAAGTGTAGATTCGTCCCGCCCCCACTCGTTCTTCAAAAGATGTACTGTAATTCGCATCTTCTGGGGACGTAACGCAATTCACTGTCACATTCGAACCATTTTTACCGAAGGTTACCGACCATATGCACCTAGTGGAAGGAAAGATTCTTTGGAATCGCGGCCTTGCTTCCAATGCATAGTACTCCACAAAAACACGCGCACCCTCACACACCGGATTGAGACTTGGAGAGGTACCAACAAGTCCAATAAGTGTGTACACAATGTGATCAATCTCCTGCCTCATACGGTCGATATTTTTCGAACCACGGACCAGCTGATCGACGATGTTTTCGCTCATTCTATCCTCCATCTCTGGAAGGCCCTCTCGGGCGTTGCGAATGGGTATCTCTACCCGTTTAGAACTACTGTACAGTATTATGTAGTATTTTATTTAAAAGTCAATAGATATTAGGATATGTTGAGCCCTACCTTCTCGCGCACCCCTTTCATCTTCACCTCTGCATGTTCATACATTTTCTCTCCGCCTTTTTTTAATATGTCTATCACACGCTTTGGATCTTTTGCAATTTCTTCACGACGAGTGCGAAGTGGAGCTACAAACGCAGAAATATTTTTCGTCAATATTTCTTTTGATTCTTTGTATCCAAGACCACCTTTTTCATATCGCGCTCGGATGTCAGCGAGCTCGGCACCTTCATCAGCACCAGTCACACCGTTTACATTGCCGGCAAAAAGTTTGTGTAGTGCAAAGACGTTACACGTGTCAGGATCTTTTGCCTCATCTACTCCCTTTGAGTCTGTAGGAATCTTCATTACACCTTTTTGAATTTCTTCGTCTGACGCAAAAAGGCCGATGGTGTTGCCATAGCTTTTACTCATCTTGCGACCGTCCGTGCCAGGGACAGTCATGACTTCTTTTAGAATGAGTGGCTCAGGAAGTGTAAACGTCTCGCCAAATATTCTGTTGAATTTTTCTGCTGTGTCGCGTGCGATTTCCAAATGCTGCTTTTGATCGGCGCCCACAGGCACGATATGTGCACCCGGAAGCAAAATATCTGCCGCCATGAGAAGTGGGTAATCAAAAACGCCGACGTTTATTTCATGATTCTTCGCCTCCGCGTCTTTAAATGAATGCGCGCGCATGAGGTATGGCATCGTTGTGATGCAATTAAAAATCCACGTGAGCTCTGCGACTTGTGGCACGTCCGACTGCTTGTAGAGTGTTACTTTTTCTGGATCAAGACCAATGGCGAGGTAGTCTATGGCAAGGTCGAGTGTGTCGCGACTCAAGTCTGCAGGATTTTCTACTGACGTAAGAGCGTGAAGGTTTGCGATAAATAAATGGCTGTCGTATGTGTTTTGATTGTCCACAAACTGCTTCATCGCGCCAAAATAGTTGCCAATGTGTGGCCGGCCTGTTGGCTTTACACCAGACACAAGAATCTTTTTTTGCTTGTTCATTATGAATAAAATAATAGCAGAATGTGAGGGGTTTTGAAAGTAGAATACACGTATTTTATTTAAAAAAGAAAGGCTTCGAGTACATCGCGAAGCCTTAGGTGAGATCGGGAGAGATGTTTGTTCAGAAAGATCACTCCAGCGAATCAGTCTTGAGTTTCTCAACCATCAACTGGAGTGAGATATCAAAGGTGACCTCGTAGAGAATCTCACAGAACAAAAGGTGGAGTTCATCGTCGCAGAACGACCAAAACTCACTGAATTCACGCTCCTTCCACTCCTGGACCACGGAGTCGATTTGGCCAGCCGCATGCCAGCCCCTCATAAGCAAACCCGTAGCAACTCGAGCCAGGGCGCCGACATGAATTGGACGCTCCTCATACAGAAAGGCGGCTAATGTCCAGCCGTTGCTGTACCACACCATTTCCTTGATGCGGTTGATCATTGTTTTTCTGTAGCGGTGAACGAGCCACTCAAAGGCAAGTTCACCGCGACAATTTTGAGAAATTTGATCTGTGAGTTCACCAAGAATGTGTGGGTCATTCCGAAGAATGTGCTCCATAACTTCATGCGCTAGTGAATTTCGCCTCTCTAGAGAAATACGGTGTACCATAGAGTCTCCTTGGGGTGTGTCTGTTTATGTACTGCGCAGTACATTTTATATCACAAAAAACTATATTGTGTCAATATTATTGTACATATAATAAAAGCTCAGACGAAAAGCTTTTTAGAAATTGACTCTATTTGGATTGGTTTGTTATACTGTATTCACAGTGCCGAAAGGCTTCGAGAAACCCCGCCATATGGTGGGGTTTCGATTTTATAAGAAGGATTTTAATTTTTCCTTATAAAGAAAGTCTAAAATTTTGTTAAGGTTATAAATCTATTAAACTTTTCACTGCTCGCTCATGTCGCACCGCGTGACTTTCACCATATACCACAAATAAATTTTTTCCTTCATTCCAGAACTTTTCTATTTGTTTAAGAATGTGTGCGTCACGAAAAACATCGTCTTCGTATCGCGACAGTTCATTTATTCTACTTGTTGTTTTTGTGGGGTTTATAACACTGACAAAAAAATTTGCATCGTTTTCATTAAAATCTTTATCAAACCACTGTTTTTGAAGTGTAATCATGTGTTCTATAGAGAAATCAAAATCAGACCAACCGCTATTTTCTTTATCGCGAGCAAGTGAGCGTTTAAGATATTCTCTAAATGTATATTTTTTAGTGATATGTCGATTCCATTGATACGCCATTCGAGCAAATTCGTAATAAATAATTTCTTCTTTTGTAAACTTTTTAAGTAATTCTTCAAAACGATATTTTTCTGGAGGTTCTGGAGAAAAAGTTTCAATTCCCTCTTTGTTTGCATGGTAAGTAATAAAATTTGCTTCTGCGCCACACTCAAGCGCTTCAAGCTCAGAGTTATACACCTTACGTTTTCCACCCTCAACAAACACAACACAGTTTTGTTTCTTTGTTTTTTCTAAAAACTCAGCCCAAAATGTGCGCAAGATTGAATATTGTGGATCGTTTGGATCACACGAGTGGTTGGCACCAAAATAATACAAAAATTGATCACCTTTTTGAATTGAATATGTGTATGGAACCGGATGACGATCAAGTTTGTTGTATTCGTCAAAGCCCATAAGGTGTTTTTCGATCATATTTCTTTGATTAACTTAAACCCCCTCACCCTTCAACTGCTCAATTAATTTTCTTGCTTCTTTAGAAAGTTTTTTAGGTAGATCGATATGCACGCGAATGAGTAGATCGCCACGGCTGGATTTTCCTGTAGGTACGCCCTTACCTTTTACGCGAAGTACTTCGCCGTGAGCCACGTTTTCTGGTGTCTTTACGGTAATGTCGCCGTCGAGCGTATGAATAGTGTGACTTGCACCAAGGAGTGCATCGGTGAGTTTTACATTTAAATCCATCACAAGACTACTGCCGTCTTTGCGAAATGTTGTGTGTCGTTTTACGTGGATTTTTATATACAAATCACCAGCGGTGCCGTCCACAATCGCTTCGCCAGCGCCCGTCATGCGAATCATTTCTCCATCATCAATACCAGACGGAATCTGTACTTCAATTTCGTTTTGTTTTTTAAGTACACCTTCGCCACGACATTCTTTACACGTATCTTTTGGGGTTTTACCTTTTCCGTGACATGTCTCACACGATCGTTCGGTGGCGATTGATCCGAGGATCGTGCGTTTTACATCACGAATACTTCCTTTGCCGTTACATGTTTTGCATGTTAGATATTCTGTGTTCGGTTCGCCACCTTGGCCTTTGCATCGGCTACACACAGATGTTTTGTTTAGTAAAATTTTTCGAGTGACACCGAAAACAGATTCTTGAAACGAAAGCTCGATGTCGATAGAAATATCTCGGCCACGTTTTGTTTGTTGTCGTCGCCCGCCACCAAAAATGTCACCGAAAATGTCTCCGAGATCAAAACCATCGAAGCCCTGACCACCCTGAGTAAATTGTGAGAAATCGAAACCGCCGAAGCCCCCTTGGCCTCCAAAGCCACCCGCGCCACCGCCGCCAGCTCCACTGAAGGTACGGCCATACGCATCGTACTCAGAGCGTTTTTGCTCGTTTGAGAGCACGCTGTATGCTTCGTTTACCTCTTTAAACTTCGCTTCGTTACCTCCTTTTTTGTCTGGATGATATTCATGCGCGAGTTTACGAAACGCTTTTTTTATTTCGTCTTGTGATGCGTCTTTTTTTACGCCCAGTGTTTCGTAATAATCTTTTGACATTGTTAAAGTTTTATAAGAAAAATTTTTTAAAATATATCTTTCTCCGGGTACGGATTTTTTGAAGCTTAAAAAATCCTGAAGCTCTCGCGCCGTCGCGCTCGAGACCCCCTCCGAAAGACATATTTGAAAAAATTATGACTGATCATCCTTCTTTTCTTCAAAAGGCACGTCTGTGGGTTCTGTTTTTGCTCCTGTTCCGTTTGCACCAGCATTTGCTTCACCCGCTCCAGCACCACTTGCTTGAGCGTTTTGTTGCATGTGTTGTCCAATTTTCTGAAGCTCGTTTGAAAGAAGACTTGTGGCTGAAGTGATAGCTTCTTTTTCGTTTCCATCTTTTGCTTTTTTGACCGCTTCAATAGCACCAGCGACAGAATTTTTGATATCTTCAGTAATTTTTCCTTCAGCATCTTTGAGTGCTTTTTCTCCAGTATATACGAGTTGCTCTGCAATATTTTTTGCCTCGATGAGTTCTTTTTTCTTTGCGTCTTCTGCGCTGTGCATTTCTGCATCTTTTTGCATACGCTCAATATCTGCTTTTGAAAGACCGGAGCTTGCCTCGATGCGAATAGATTGTTCTTTTCCGCTTGATTTATCTTTTGCTTTTACATTTAGAATTCCGTTGGCATCGATATCGAAAGTTACTTCTATCTGAGGCATACCACGTGGTGCCGGTGGAATTCCGTCTAGAATAAATTTACCAAGACTTTTATTATCTGATGCCATTGGTCGTTCACCTTGCACAATGTGAATTTCTACTGATGTCTGATTGTCTGCTGCGGTAGAATACACCTGAGATTTTGAAGCAGGAATAGTAGTATTTTTTGAGATGAGCATGTGAGCCACTCCTCCCATCGTTTCAATACCAAGTGAAAGCGGAATCACATCGAGAAGCAAAATATCTTTTACATCTCCTGTGATAATACCCCCTTGAATAGCCGCGCCAAGCGCCACCACTTCATCAGGGTTGATAGATTTATTTGGTTCTTTTCCAAAAAATTCTTTTACAGCCTGTTCTATTTTTGGCATGCGGGTTTGTCCTCCAACCAAAATCACTTCGTCGATATCTGCAATTTTAAACGGAGATGCTTCCATCGCTCGTTTGGTAATCATCATCGCGCGTTCAATAAATTCACTTGTGAGTTCTTCGAGTTTTGCTCGATTCATTTTCATTACAAAATGTTTTGGACCACTTGCATCAGAAGTAATAAATGGAATATTAATTTCAGTTTCCATCGCAGTAGAAAGTTCGTGCTTTGCTTTTTCCGCCGCTTCATCTAGACGCTGAAGTGCAAAAGAATCTTTTGTGAGATCAATTCCCTGTTCTTTTTTAAATTCATCAGCAAGGAAATGAATAATTTTTTGATCGATATCTTTTCCTCCCAAATGACTATCGCCGTCGGTTGATTTTACTTCTACAACATCACCACCAACCTCCAATACTGAGATATCAAAAGTACCACCACCGAAATCAAAGACAACAATTTTTTCATCTTTCTTTTTGTTGAAACCGTATGCTAGCGCTGCCGCTGTTGGTTCATTGATTATGCGCTTCACATCAAGACCTGCTATTTGACCCGCGTCTTTTGTTGCTTGGCGTTGTGCGTCGTTGAAATATGCAGGCACAGTAATTACCGCTTCGGTGATTTTTTCACCAAGCTTTGCTTCTGCGTCGGCTTTTAGTTTTTGTAAAATCATTGCAGAAATTTCTTCTGGTCGGTAGTCTTTTTCACCCATTTTTACAAGCACACCACCAGTGTTTGAACTAGAAATATCGTATGGAACAGTTGACTTGTCTTTTTGTACTGCAGGATCATTAAAAATATGACCAATAAAACGTTTTATGCCAAAAACAGTATTTTTTGGATTTGTTACCGCCTGACGTTTTGCAAGTAAACCCACAGTGCGCTCGCCATTTTTAGATACAGCAATAATAGACGGAGTGGTGCGTGCACCCTCAGCATTTTCAAGAATTTTCGGACCACCAGCTTCCATTACTGCTATTGCAGAATTTGTTGTACCCAAATCAATTCCTATTACTTTTGCCATATTGTTTGTGTGTTTAAAATATTAAAGCGTCTAATGTTTTTTGTTTTTATTTTTCTATGTATTTTCCTACTTTTACTTTTGCTGATCTTATCGGTTTATCATTAAGACTATATCCTTTTTGTAAAACGTCCAGTACTTTGTGATCATCTAGTTTTTCTGTTGTTTCTATAGTGTCTACTGCTTCGTGGTGCGCGGGATCAAAGGGTTTACCTATTGGGTTAAATTGCACAAGTCCGTTTTGAGAAAATATTGATAGAAGTTGTGAATAAATATATTCTACTCCCAAACGCCACTCTTTCGGTGCTTTCTCCCAAGCTTCTTTATTGGCCGTTGCCATATCAAAGCTGTCGAGTACAGGAATGAGATCGCTGATAAGTCTTTCGTTTGAGAATTTTATAAAATTGTTGGCGGTTTCTTCGTCACGTTTTCTTGTGTTGATGAAATCCGCTTTTGCTCTTTGCCAACCATCAAGATATTCTTGTTTTTCTGATTCGAGTTGTTTAATTTTTGATTTTAATTTTACGATAATATCTTGTGGATCTTTTTGTTCATATTCGGCATCATTTTCAAGAACAATGTCGTCTTGTTCTTCAATTTCCTCTTCTTTTTTTAGATTTTCTTCTTCCATAGTAAAAATACTATACACGATTTATTATGTGAGAGTAAAGTTTTTTAGTTTTCAAAAAATACTATCTCTTTGACCACTGAGGAGCCTTTCGAGCTTTTTTGAGACCGAATTTGCGACGTTCTTTTGCGCGAGCATCTCGTTTGAGTAGACCAGAAGCTTTGAGTTTCTTTCGGAGTTCTGCATCATAAGCCACGAGTGCTCGAGCTATACCGTGTCGAAGTGCTTGGGCTTGAGAGCTTATTCCACCGCCTTTTATAACCGCTGTTACTTTAAATTTTGTTTCGATTTTTGATGTTTCAAAAGGAGTTCTTCCTATAACCTGAAGTGCAAGTGTTGGAAAATATACTGCGTATTCTTTTCCGTTTATAACCATACTTGATTTACCTGCTTCTGTAATACGAACTCTAGCGACGGATGTTTTTCTTCGGCCAATAGTTTCTATATATTTTTTGTTTTCTTCTGTATTCATAAGTGTTAGTCGGTGACGATTAGGTTTTTGATCATTTTTGAACGAAGTTTGTTGGTAGGAAGCATGCCATATACTGTGTCTGCAAAAAGTTTAGCATATCCCTTTTTTGCCAAAAACTGTTCAACTGATTTTGATTTTATACCACCTGGATATCCAGAGTATGTGACAAGTATTGTGTCACGAGTTTTTTTTGGATCAAGTTTTATTTTTGAAGCATTTACGATTGTAACGGTTACAGAAGGCACGATATTTCTTGCAAAGGCCGTTGAATTTTTACCTATGAGAAATTTAGCTGCTTCACTTGCAACCCGTCCGAGCTTTTTATCTTGTGCGTCTATTGTGTATTTCATATTATACAAATTCTATCATTGCCATTGCAGCGCGGTCGCTTGCACGGTTGCCAAGTTTAATAATGCGTGTGTAACCACCTTTTCGATCTTTGTATTTTGGACCGAGTATTTTAACAAGTTTTTCTGCACCATCTTTTCCCACACGAGCCAAAAGTAAACGTCTAGATGCCACTGTAGCTGTTTTTCCTCGAGTGATCAACTTTTCTACGATTGGTCGAAGTGCTTTAGCTTTTACTTCTGTGGTAGTAATTTTTTCACTAAGAATAAGTGAACGAGCAAGAGACGCTACAAGAGCGTTTCTCTGTCCTGTTTTTCTTCCAAATTTTTTGTTTGATTTACCGTGCCGCATGATATTTTATTTTAATGTTATGCCAGATTCAGCTAACATTTTTTTTATTTCAATTACACCTTTTGTGCCGAGACCTTCAATGTCTGTAATGTCTTTTTCTTTTTTGCGTACAAGACCACCGAGTGTGCGAATATTTGCACTAGTAAGAGCATTCATTGTTCGAGCTGAAAGATTTAGAGATTCGATACGAGTTTTTAAAAATTCAGGATCAAGTTCTCTTTTTTCACCACCCTCTGAAGAAGAGCTATCTTTTTTGGTTTCAGGCATTTCTTCTTCTTTAAATCCAATGATCGCCTTTAGCTGATTGATCATTATTTCGATAGCTTTTTCAAGCGCTTCGTGTGGAGTCATGGTGCCGTCTGTTTCAATACCAATTCTTAGGCGATTGAAATCTGTTCGATCACCAATACGCATATTTTCTACTTCGTAGTTTACACGTCGGATTGGACTAAATACTGCATCAAGAGCAATCATTCCAATATCTACACGATTTTTCTGTAGTACATCTTTTGAAACGTATCCAAGACCTTTTTCTACTGTAATTTCCATTGAAAATTCAGTATTTTTGTCTGTGATGTGTGCAATAACGAGTTCTGGATTTAAAATAGATACCTGACCACTTGCTTTTATGTCTCCAGCAGTTATTTCTTGAACGCCCTTAATTTTGAGTGAAAGAGTTTGTGTTTCGTCGCTATGCATTGCAATACGGACCTTTTTTAGGTTGAGAAGTATGGTAATCACATCTTCTTGTACACCATCAAGTACAGAAAATTCATGACTTACGCCGTCTATTTTTACAGAAGTGATAGCTGCTCCGGCAAGAGAAGAAAGAATGATGCGTCGAAGAGAATTACCAAGGGTGTGACCATATCCAGGGTAAAGACCGTCAATCTCGTAGACGGCTTTAAAATTATCTTCTGAAATAATCTTTGGTTTTGAAGGTAACACGATGCTGTGATGGACCATAATCGTTGTATTAATTAATTTTTAAATTATACATTACTTTTAAAATATTGCAATAATGACGGTGTGAAGACACAAAAATACACAGGTTTGAACCGCGTGTACGCATAAATCTTCAGTATTCGGTTAACGGCTATAAAACTCAATAACTGAATTTAAATCAAACAATAACTCTCCCTGATCAACTTTCGGTAATCCCTGAATTTCAATTTGTTTATTGGGTGCATCGACTTTTATCCATGATGGAGCTGTTTTTGTTTGTAATCTTTCTTCAAGACCCTGAAACAATGCTTTTTTCAAGCTTCCGTCTCGCACGGTAATGACATCACCTATTGATACTTTGAAAGAAGGAATGTTTACGATTTTGTTATTAACTTTAATATGGTTGTGAGAAACCATTTGTCGAGCGAGAAGTCTTGCGTGAGCAAAACCTCCGCGAAGTACGGCGTTGTCGAGGCGTGTTTCTAAAAGTTCAAAAAGAGTACCGATATTGTTTGTTCCTTTTGCTGAGAGTGCTTTTTTTACGTAATTTGAAAATTGTTTTTCTGAAAGAAGATATGTAAAACGAGCCTTTTGTTTCTCGTTCATCTGAATACTAAAATCTGTTTTTTGTTTTGGTCCCCCGCGTCCTTTTGTGGTTGTTTTGGATTTTTTTGTTTGAGAAAGCACGTACTTCTGTGTTTGAGTTTTCTCAAATACAGGAGCTCCAAGTCTTCGTGCTATTTTGTATCGTGGTCCGATGATCATACCTTTTTGTGTTATCCGTATTAAAATTATACTCGACGTGGCTTAGGTGGCTTTGGTCCATTGTGTGGTACCGGAGTCACGTCCTTGATTGATAAAATATTTACTCCTTTCGAAATAAAACCTCGGATAGAAGATTCTCGGCCAGAACCCACTCCCCTCACTACCACAGAAACATCTTTCATACCTATATTTTGAGCTTTTGTGGCAAGAAGTTCACCCACTTTTGCTGCTGCAAACGGAGTTCCCTTTTTTGCACCACTAAAACCAAGAGAACCACTAGAAGACCAACCCAAAGTATTACCTTTAGTGTCTGTGAGAACTACTTTTGTGTTGTTGTATGTAGATTGAACATACAAAATACCAGTATCAACTCTCTTTTTTGAAGAAGATACTACAGGAGCTTTTTCTGCTCCCTCTGTTGTTCCTGTTTCTCCTTTTTTTACGATGCGTTTCTTTCCCATGGTTATAAATTATTACTTCTTTTCAACGGCTCGTTTTCCGCTTCCCATTGTCTTTCGCACATTTCCTCTTCGTGTTCGAGAATTTGTTTTTGTACGTTGACCTCGTGATGGTAAACCACGTGCGTGTCGCATACCTCGATATGCTTTTATGTCTTTTAAACGCTTAATATTTCCAGCCACCTCACGCTTTAAATCTCCTTCAATTTTAAATTTTTCTACAATAGATCGAATTTTGTTTTCGTCTTCTACTGAAAGATCTTTTGGTTTTTTACCGTGATCAATACCTGCCTCAGTGAGGATTTTTTTTGCAAGAGGACGACCAATACCATAAAGGGTGGTAAGACCGATCTCGAGACGTTTAACTTCTGGAATTGTGATACCTAGGATTCGCATAATATATTTAATTAACCTTGTCGTTGTTTATGGCGAGGATTACTTTTGCAAATTACATAAACATAGCCTTTTCGTCTGACTACTTCGCATTTTGCACAGATTTTTTTAACGGATGCTCGTACTCGCATGTTTTATCTAAAATTATAAACGTTTTACTATCCTACCTTTACCACCGTATTGGTCAAGCTCTACAATGACTTTGTCGCCGATTAATACACGAATTCGATGAAGTCTCATCTTGCCGGCAAGGTAAGTAAGTAAGTCCTCTTCTTGCCCTTCAATTTTGACTTTAAAGAACGTATTTGGCAAAGCTTCTGTGACAATACCGGTAATTTGGTTCTTTTCGTTGTTTTTCTCCATTACAATATAAGCAATGCGAAGTATACTAACAAAATAAGTAGTATTTCGTCAATACCCTAGCTTGCGGTGTTAATATCAACCTGTATTTTCCCAGTGTCTTTTGGAAACGATCTTTTCCAAAAAGGACGCAATATTACCTTCGCTTTTTCCACTTCTGGGTGTGTGGAAAGAATACTACCAAGGTTTTTTTGCGGCTTACCTGATAGGTCTTTTTTAATTTTTTCTTTATCGATAACCCACACAAACAAAGCATTTCCTTTCACACTTATATTCACATCATTGGTCTGGGTGTTTGAAAGTGTGCTTGCTGCGGGAAAACTAACATCAAGATTTTCTATGTTTGAAATATATACTTCGTCAGGTTTTGCTTGGGTAAGAGTTTCTGTAGACAAAACGGAGCTTAGAATATTTTTATTTAAAATAAGAGCTGTGACAGTACCCCTTTCATTTACTTTTACAGAAGTATTTGTACTTTCTGTTTGTGGCATATTTTCAAAAGCAAAAGACATTGTGCCGGGATACATAATAAACGCTTCGGGTATTTGAGAAGAAATTTCTTTCGAAAGTGTTTCTTTTAATTCATTTTCGAGTTCACCTTGTGTTTTTGTGAGAGTCTCAGGTGTTACTTTTTTTACAGTTCCAGAAAATCCTCCCTGCATTGGACTTTCTGAGCGAGCGTATATGGTTTTAAAGCGAGGATCATCTTTAAAACCTGGAATTGTAAAATCTGTAAGTCCAATATTATAACCTTCACCAACCTTGTCTGCATATACGGTTACGGTGATACTTCCCGGCACTATATCGGTGCCCTTTTTTGTATATCCGGGAATGGTTATTGTATCATTTATGCGATAAATAAGACCACTCGTTGTTTCGAAACGAGTATTTGCGATAAGTTTTTGACTCGAAGCGCTGTTTTTATTGTAAACCACTATTTTTCCAGATGCTTTTTTCTCTACTTTTTCTTCGCCCTGTGTGTCTACTTTTTTACCAGACTCTTTTGAAAGAGTAATGATTTCGTATCCAAGCTCAGTGTCGGTTGGTATTTTTTTTGCAACAAGTATTTTATCTAAATTCACCGTTTCTTTTTTTGGCGTAATGTTTATTTGTGCGCTTACAAATAAAAATGAAATTGAAAACAATAAAACAATTACAGCCACAACACCCAAAAGCCATTTTTTGGTTTTTGAATTTCGTTTTTTGGGTGTTGGTGTTTGGAGTATTGCAGACGTGTCTGTTGGTGGAATATTTTGGTATGTTTTTTCGACTGTCTCTTGTTCTGTGGATGATGAAACACGCTCGACATGAGAATTGTTGATTGGTGGTATGTTTGGTGTGTTTGTAACCTGATCTCTGTAAGTGGTTGTGATTGTGTTTCGGCGACGAGATGGCACTGGTATATTTCTAATGGATTTATTTTCTGGAGGTAAAACGTCTTGTACAATTTTTTTTGGCATAATAATTGTTATCTACAACTTTCTATTGTATATAATACTAACACACTTGTAAAACTGTCTATTCACTTTTTTCTGAATATAGTCGTGCACAAAAAATACTTTCAAGAGCGATAAAAGGATCTTGTGGTATTTGTGGAGCGTAAGATACAAAATGAGATAATTTTTCTGCATCAAGCAAAACAATCGAAGTGTTTTTAAAACTCAGACTATTTTCTTCATTAATAGTCATGTGTTCTTGAATTGCTTGTATAAAAATTGGCGCAACCTCTTCGTCTACCGTTAAAAATATTTTAGAAAGTATTCCACCCTTTGCAATATCTGCGACGGAATGAAAAAAATAACTTCCCCACTCTTGCATTGCTTTTTTACAGACAGCCTCTATTTTTTCAGCAGACTCCGGTGCAACATGACCGCTTGCCTGCATATTGAGCATTGATAAAGCTATTTCTCCAGAAACATTAAATGTTTCAGAAATTTTTTGTATAAAATAATTGCGTCCAATTGGAAAAGAAGCGCTCTCCATAAGTACGTGGTTTTCGATTGAAGACACGTCGGTTACTTCTGCTGAAACATCGGCAAAGATGAACGTTGATTCGTTTGAGAAAATATCTCTCACTACACTGTGTCCCACAAGAGAAAAAGAATAAAAACTTAAATTGTTTGAATGAAAATATACACCAACAATGCGTTCGATTGCGTGTATCATGTTTTTTGAAGCAAGACTAATGAACATTGCAATTTCTACGTGCCGTGCTTTTTTTTGATATGGATTTGCTGTGGTGTAACCATTGAGTTTTGTTTGTATTACTCGTCTTTCTACACAGTCGAGATCATTTTTTGAATCTGATGTGCTGAGCGAAGTATTTTTTTCAGACAATTCTTGTTTGAAAATACCCTCTTCTTTTTCAAGGAGTGAATCGATAAAATTTTTTGTAATTGAAATTGGTTGTTCGTTTTCTATCGTAAGTACTTTTGTTTTTGAAATGTACCAAGGTGAAGATAGTATACAAAAAGTATGACCTATCTTTTGTATTGGTAAATTTAATGCTTTTATATATTCTGGACCTTCTTTTGCTACAGCAGAAATTACTTCCTCAAGCATATTTAATACCAACGAAGAAAGTTTTTGAGAATCTGTATTAATCCCTATTGTAAGCGGAAGACGTTTTGAATATATAATTTGTGAAGGGTTTCCAGCGCTATGGTATACGAGTCCTGCCGCGACACTTCCATTGCCAACATCAAGTATTAGATGAATATCTTTTTCATTTTTTTCTTTAAAGAAACTCATGAGTATTTAATATTATATCTCAAGCACCGCTTTTATTCTACGTACTCCAGCTGACACCGCTTCTTCTTTTAAAATTTTAAATTTTCCAATTTCTTCTGTGTTTTTAACATGGGGACCACCACAAAATTCTTTTGAGTATGCGTTTTCAAGAGTGTCGCCAATAAAATATATACTTACCTCATCACCGTATTTTTCTCCAAATAAATGTCGTGCACCAGTTTTTTCAGCTTCACTTTTTGGAAGTATTATTTGTTGTACGGGAAGTTTTTCTGCAATTTTTTCATTCACAATATTTTCTACTTGATGTTTTTCTTCTTCAGTCATTTTTTGTGAATGAGTAAAATCAAAACGAAGTCTTTCAGAAGTAATGTTTGATCCTTTTTGCTCTACGTGTGAGCCGAGCACATCATGAAGAGCTTGGTGAAGAAGGTGTGTTGCTGTGTGGTATTTTATAATCACGGGATCATTTGTATCAGCAAGACCGCCTTTAAATTTTTGTTCAGCTCCAACACGAGAAAGTGTTTGGTGTTCCTCTAGCATGCGATTAAAAGCAGACATATCGACATCTTTTCCGTTTGCTTTTGCAACCTCTACAATTAATTCAATCGGCATGCCGTGTGAAGCATATAAATTAAAAACGGTTGTGGGTGGTAGTGTTTTTGAAATAACGGTTCCATTGATTTGCAAAGTTGCAATTTCTTCTTCGATATATTTTAGTCCATCCGTAAGAGTTTTTTTAAATTTTTCAATTTCTTCATTAATAATTTTTTTTATGAATTCTTTTTTTGTGCCGATCTCTGGATAAGAATTTTTATATGTAGAAACAATGGAAGATACAATTTTTGCAATATCTTCTAAAGAAATTTGTTTTTTCTCTGTATAAAACACCGACCGTCTCAAAAGTCGCCGTAAAATATATCCTCGGCCGGTGTTTGAGGGTATTACTCCATCTGTAATCAAAAAAACTGCCGTGCGCGTATGATCTGCAATAATTCGAGTAGAAATCTCATCTTTTGCTATAGTACGAGTAATTTTTATGAGTTCGGTAAATAAATCTGTTTCAAAAATACTTTGTACGCCCTCAATTACCGCTGTTAGTCTTTCAAGTCCAGCGCCGGTGTCTACGTTTTTATTTGGAAGCTGGCCCACAATGATGCCGTCTTTTTTTAGATATTCCATAAACACGTTGTTCCAAATTTCAACAACATGTTGATCGAGATCTGCTTGTATATATTTCTCTTGGGTCATACCA
This sequence comes from uncultured Candidatus Saccharibacteria bacterium, assembly GCA_964407105.1. Lineage (GTDB taxonomy): Bacteria > Patescibacteriota > Minisyncoccia > Phycocordibacterales > CALRHW01 > SICJ01. The sequence goes on from CAYOUG010000002.1 coordinate 134,450, forward strand.
CCAGTAAGTGTGCCAGTAAGATCATAAAACATTTCGGTATCTGGACCACAAGGGCCGTTGTCGCCAGCACTCCACCAGTTGGATTTTGCTGACATAAAATATATACGTTCACCAGAAATGCCATTTTTCTCAAAAATTTCTTTCCATATTTTATAAGATTCTTCGTCACGGGGCGCATTTTCATCACCCTCAAATACGGTGATATAAAGTCGGTGCGGATCAAGTCCGAGCCCCTCTTTTTTTGATGTAAGAAATTCATAACTCCAATTGATGGATTCTTTTTTCCAATAATCTCCAAGCGACCAGTTTCCAAGCATTTCAAAAAATGTAGCGTGAGTGTTGTCGCCGATAGAATCAATGTCTACTGTGCGTACACATTTTTGTACGCTCGCAAGACGAGTTCCAGCTGGATGAGTTTCTCCTAAAAGATACGGCACAAGAGGTTGCATTCCAGCGGTATTGAAAAGAGTTGAGTCGGTTACGCTTTTTTGATCAGGAGTCACAAGAGATGCTGATGGTAAAATGGCGTGCTGTCGTTTCTCAAAAAAAGCTATAAATCGCGAGCGAATGTCGTGGGATTGCATTGTTTGCATATACAAGATATTACACAAATTGTTTCAACACCGCAAAATCAGTTTTAAGCTCATCTTTTGTTTTTGCGTTATATACAGCCACCGCCGGATGATAAAGTGGAATAATTTCTACAGTACCGTATGAGGTTTGCGCGGTAAATTGTTTGCCGTGCATTTTTGAAATCAACCCAAGCTCGTTTTCTAAACCCATTTTTTTCATAATATACACCATAGAATATCTGCCAAGTGTGGCGATTACTTTTGGTTGGATAATATCTATTTGTCGATCTAAAAACGAACCATAAATTTCTATTTCTTTCGGTAAAGGATCTCTGTTGAACGGTGGGCGATCTTTTATGATATTTGTAATATAAACATTTTCTCGAGCAATTTTCGCTGATTCAAGAAGCTCATTTAAAATTTTTCCTGACGCACCCACAAACGGCCTGCCAGTAGCGGCTTCATTTTTTCCTGGAGCTTCGCCAATAAACATAATGTGTGAAAAATGACTTCCCTCGCCTATTACTGGAAATACTTTATTTTTTATACGATCTGCATAAAGTGGGGATGATTTTAGATTCATGACCTCGTCACGAATTTTTTTAAGTTTATTTTTTCGATCTTCAATCTCAGTTTTTTTCATTGATTTTTAATCAAAACCTAAAATAAAGTAGAGTCAGTATTTTTTTTATCTGAATCTTTTGTAGATTTTTTTACAGAAGTTTTTTTTGTCGATTGTGTCTCGTTAATCACCGCGTCAGTATATGCACAATAATCACAATGTGCACCAGCTTTTGGTATTCGATCATCAAGTAAACATTTTTTAAGAGTTTCTAATGTTTTTTCAATCCACGTATCTGAACCCTTGTATGGAATAATACTTACTTCGAATTCGAGTTTACCATCAAATGATTGTCGATCTCGTTTACCGTTTGCGTAGACGAAATATCCGGTATCAGAAACAGTAAATCCTTTCTGACGCAACAACCACTGATACACCTCCATTTGTCGTTTGTATCCATCTTGCCATTCAGCATCTAAATTAACCTCACTTTCTTTACTTGTGGCTTTATAATCAACCACAATGAGTTCATCTTTTTTATTTATCCAAACATCATCTACCGCTCCAGTTATAAGCAAATTGCTTGATTTGTGTATCGTTTGCACACCGACAAAATTTTCTCGCCACGTGTCCATTTCTTTGTGGGCAAAAGGAATTGCGTCTATTTTGTAAGTGTCCATTAAGGGATGTGGTGTTTTTTGGGCGCGATGTATATCAAATTCTTTTTTAAGCAAATGATCAACAGCACTATTTAAATTAAATGGAAAACCCGGGGGACGACCCACACCAAGTCGTCTATCAAGATAAAAACATCGAGGACATTCTACAAAAAGATCGATTTTTGATCTACTGATACGAAACGGCTCTGTACTTGATGGATTAAATAAACCTCGCGTTTTTTTTGCAAAATAATATTCGGACATTTTTTATTTTTTAAAGTGTGCCAATTTCTTCAAACACATCTGCAATTTCTTTTTCCTGAAAACCAAGAGTAGAGAGTACTTCTTTGTGATCTTGAAGTTGTTTACAGAGAACAATATTTTGTTCTACAAGCATTTTTGTTTGTGTTGGGCTAATAGATTTTAGACAAGTTATAGGATGTAAGCCCGCATCTTCTATAAGATCTTGCAAGTTTCCTTTACTTGGAAAATTCCACCCAACCATGTGTATGTGATTACACATACCATACTCTATTGCTGTGCTGGTAAACTTTGTATTTGTTACAAGCCATCCCTCGTCGAGTTTACGTAGTTTGCCGTATAAAAATTCAATATCACTTAAATCATCAAAACGTGCTTTTACATAAAGTGCCACCTTTAAATCAGAGCGAAGCCCTAGTTCATTGTGAAATTTCACCTCACTCATAATCAATTTTTTTTCATTGTATGCCACCACGTCCACTTCGTGTTCGACACATTTACCTTGCACTATTTGTCCCGTTATAGCTGTATATCCTTTACTTTTAAAAATTTCAGCGACAAATTTTTCAAAAGGAAAACCGGTTGGACCGAGATCCATAATTGCTCGTCTCAATGAATATCGACGCGCTACGGGTTTTTCAAATTTATGAAGAAGGAAAAAGGCATGTGAGTAAATAAGTGCAGTGCTCATTCCCTCTTCGAGCTCATCTTCTATGTGTTGAACAATTAAGTCAGTTGTCTTTGACGATGCCCCCGAACGTCTAAGTGAATGCTCAAGTTTACTCCTATCAAATTCTTCCTGTTGTCCACTCGCTTTAGTAATAATTGGCATGTGTGACGGTTATTTATCTAAGTATAATGCGCGATTAATCTTATGTTTTTCAAAATCAATCGCATAATACATTGTACCGCTTTTGCTTGAAAGAAAATATAGATAATCTGTTTCTGTGGGGGTTACGGCGGCTTCTATAGAATCAAGTCCGGGGTTTGATATTGGTGTTGGTGGTAATCCTGAATATTTATAAGTGTTATACGGTGAATCTACCTCTAAATCATCGAGTGTGAGTTCAAATGTATTTTTTCCGTTAACATATTGAAATGTTACGTCTACCTGTAACGGCATACCTATCAAAATACGTTTCCAAAGAATGCCGGAAATAATGCGACGTGTTTCTGTGGTGCGCGCCTCTTCCTCAATAATAGAAGCGATTGTAAGAATATCTTTTAGTGGTTTTTTAAAATTGATTATTTTTTCACTAAGAGACTTTGTTTTTTGTTCAAAGTTTTTTTCCATCATTGTAAGTACATCTTTTGAAGTAGCATATGGAAAAACAAAATATGTATCTGGAAACATATAACCTTCTTTTGCTGATTTTAGAAAATCTTCTCTTTTAAAATTTGGCAGTTTTGCTGAAAAAATATCTGAGATTTCAAAAACATTTGATCCTTCTGGAATGGTTATTTTTAAAGGAATGATTTGGCCATCACCCGCCGTAAGACGACGCATAACTCGATAAACACTCTCTGGTTTTGTAAAAATATATTCCCCCGCTTGTATACCTTTTTCTTGACCAAACAAGAGAATGAGCATTTTAAATATATCGGGCGAGTTGATAATATGATTTTTATACAAAGAATCTGCAACATAAGACATCGTGGCACCTTCGGGCACAGTATATTGCACTTGGTAAGGAGTGTTTTTTGGTGTTTGTATAAATATCGTATAAGAAATTGCTGAAATAATTACGATTACTCCAAATATTGAAGCTGAAGTTTTTAGATGGTTTTTTACAAACAAAAAGAGTTGGTCTTGCAACCCCCTTTGTTTTTTTTCTGGTTTTAGTGTGGTATCAGACATAAATAGATTTTCGGTATAAAAATATTAAATAGGAAGATTTGGTGGTGGTTCTGCCTTTTTTGACATACTTTTTTGTATGGTTGGTGTTGTCGCAACGCTTCCTGGAAAATGAAAAATCGTTGCAAGCTCTTCCGTATTTAAAATGAATGGTTTTTGTTTGAAGTGTTTATATGGTGGTTGAAAAAAAGATCGACGTTTATAAGCATCAAGCATTTTTTTCTCTATTGCATTTCGACGATAACGCCGAAAATCTTGCCATGGATAATTGAAATCTGTAAACTTACCAAGTTTAAAACCATTTAGATTTTGTGAACCATATTGTCTAACACTACCAATAAGACCAACAATATTTACTGGATTAAAGGCTTCGGGTGTAGAAATATAAAACCCTCGCATTGCAACCTCAAAAGGAAGTTTCGTAAGTTCACGTTCAAGAGCGGTGATAAGATCTTGTTCGCCTTTTGTGGGTATACGATATGATGATTTACTTTCTGATTCCCCACCATCTGTTTTTAATTTATCTATAAGCTCTTTTATTTTCTTTTTTCCAGGATCTTCCCAGTTTGGTTTTTTAAATAAACGACCGTCTGTAAGATCTTCTTTTTTGTGAGCCTGAATTAATATTTGAATCCAAGCCTGTTCTCCTTTTTTTATCGAACCCAAATATTCTAATACTGAGGTTATTGGATCAATTTTAAATTCTTCTTTAGGGTCTTTATCAAGGCCATAGTCTACGTATGTTTTTATAGGATATACATCATCCTTAGATAGTTTAAAATATGTTGCCCAAAAAGGAGGTGCTCCTCCTGGCTTTAGTTTTCCTGAATGATAAACATTTTTTGTGTAATCTTCTGCCTCATGTATTTCAACTCCAGGATATTGTGCGTAAATTTGTGTTTCAACAAGTTTGCGAAGTTTTGGTCTTGTCCACACATAAAAATGTACGTTGCCATCTATAGATACAAGTTCGAAAGAAAACCATGGTCGTGATTTTCCAGAAATATACATATCAACATAATTATTGTTACCACTTAAATAAAGTGACGTGAAAACAAGCTCCATAGCAAGAGGAGACTTTAAAATTTCTCTGGGAAGTTTAATTTCTAGAAGTACAGAACCTTCTTTTTCAATAAAACGCATACGAACATATCGCATCCATATATCAAGAGCGATTGATGCAAGAAGGATCGGCATCCACAGTGGAAGCAATTTATATATAATTCCCAAAACTTCAAAAAGCAAATCCATGTGTTTTATTTTACCATAAACAAAAAACCCCATCTACGGGGTTTTTTGTTTGTTTATGCAACCGTGTATTTGTTGTCTTTACTTTTCTTGAAAAATTTAGGATTTTGGAGATTTACAAGAATAGTGTTTTCTTTTACATATCGCTCTTTCAGAACCCTTTGGATGATTTCTTCTTTTGTTAAAGGTCCTTCTTTTTCTATAATTTTTCGAATAACATCTTTTACAACACCACTTATATAACCCCACTCAGCTAGAGCATACAGACCACGGCCCACAAGTACAAAACGTGGATCTTTTATGAGTTCATTGTGTGTCGTTGCAACGTGCGCTTTCTTTTTAAAGATTTTTTCAATTGAGCTCGCAACTTCGCGGAAATGAATTGGAGATCCGTGTTTTCTAATAACAAGAAAAGCGTAATCTCTCATACCTTTTGCATTAATATTTGATGATTTTGATTTACCCCATTCACCTAGAGAATTTTTGCCTAGAGTTTTTGAAAGAGAAAGCCAACGTCTAATCACCTCATCATTTTTGTATTCTTCATTTACATCTTTTAAGTGTTCGAGAAACGCTGATACCATGTCTGCTTCTGGAATAATTGCATCGTCAGAAAGACTTTCATAAAGTTTTCGTAAAGAACCTTGGATTTTTTCAGCAAGCTTGGCGTCAATATGCCATTGGTGTTTAAACTCCTCATCTTCTTTTTGTTTTTTAAAATCTTCACCAACAACAAGCAAAAAATGTGCGTGATTTTGAACTCCTCTGTCTTTTGAAATATAGTTTAAAAGATCGTGTTCGGTTATAACGCTACCGAGCTTATGAATATAAGCTTTGAGTTCATCAAAATAACGTTTTTCTTTTACGTATTCTTTAGATTTTCGGATATTCGCAAGAGAATAATTTTCAATTTGTCGTACACGTTCTCTGGTAATGTGATATTTTTTACCAATAGCTTCGAGTGTCATTTTTTCAGGATTTACACCAAGTCCATAACGGCTAACAACAACGTCTTTTGCTCGATCGGCAAGCACACTCAAAATTCTTTTTGAAATTTGTTTTGGATTAAATGTTAACATTGTGCTCTTTTCTGTTATAGATTTGGTGCTCATGTGTTGCTTTGTTTGTTTAATGTAATGTACCTCTTTTGTATCATTATAATGAATTTAAGTCAAGAAGCTTGTCAAGGGTCTCTGAAAATTAGACTACAATGTTGATAAGTCTTCCTTTTACGTGAATTATCTTGATTATTTTTTTGTTTTCTATCCACTTCTGAATGTCTGGCATAGATAATGCTATTTTTTCGATATTTGATTCTGGAAAATTTTTCGGTATTTGAAAAGAACCCCGCACCTTACCGTTTACTTGTACAACAATACTAACAATGTCGAATTCCATTTTAGAAGAATCAATCTTTGGCCACAGTTCCTCGTGTATTGAACTTTTGTGTTTTAATAACGACCAAAGCTCTTCTGTAATGTGTGGCGCAAACGGAGCAAGAAGCTGAAGGAGTGTTTCATATGCTTTTTTTGAAATAGGTCCTGTTGAAGCTATTGCTTCAAACTCATTTGTAAGAATCATGAGTGAAGAAATGGCTGTGTTGAATTCCATTCGCTCAATATGATCAGACACTTTTTGAATTGTTTGATTTATTAATATTTCTAAAGAGTTTGATTTTACATCTGATCCATTTATGCTTGTATAAAACACTTTTGGGTCTCCAATTTTTTCTGCAAGACGCCACACCCTCTCCAAAAAACGTCTAGAACCAACAATAGAATCAGTATTCCATGCTATCGCCTGATCAAACGGTCCCATAAACATTTCATACACACGAAGAGTGTCCGCACCAAAAGAATCCACAATACTGTCTGGGTTTATGACATTCCCCTTCGATTTTGACATTTTCTCACCACCTTGGGCCAAAATGAGGCCCTGAGAGGTACGTTTTTTATACGGCTCACTCGTGGGTACCAGTCCAATATCGTACATAAACTTATTCCAAAAACGAGAGTATAAAAGATGGAGGGTGGTGTGCTCCATGCCACCGTTGTACCAGTCTACCGGCGCCCAATATGCAAGTTTTTTAGGGTCAGCAAACATTTTTTTGTTTTTTGGATCAACATATCGCAAAAAATACCA
>CAYOUG010000003.1:0-4363 GCA_964407105.1 uncultured Candidatus Saccharibacteria bacterium
TAGGGTCAGCAAACATTTTTTTGTTTTTTGGATCAACATATCGCAAAAAATACCAGCTTGAACCAGCCCAGTTTGGCATCGTGTCTGTTTCGCGACGCGCCCTGCCTTTGCATTGTGGACATTTTGTATTTACCCACTTCGTTATTGAGGCCAAAGGAGATTCTCCTGTGTCTGTGGGCTCATATTTTTCTACTTTTGGAAGTTTTATGGGTAAATCTTTTTCAGGAACAGGTACCCAGCCACATTTTTCACAGAAAATCATAGGAATTGGCTCACCCCAGTATCGTTGTCGAGAAAATACCCAGTCACGAAGTTTAAATGTGGTGACCATTTCACCACCCACAGACTCTGCAATAGCTTTTTTCGCGACTTCAGAATCAAGTCCGTCAAACGTTCCAGAGTTTATTATCTTTCCAGTGCCGGTAAATGCATGTGGACCACGCTCAAGGTGTGCAATAATTTCTGTTTTCTCAGATACAGGCCAAAATGAAGTATGAACATCTGATCGAGGTACCCACACCACTTCATGTTTTGCCTTTTCTTCATCTGTAAGTTCATCTTTCGCAAGACTTGCAAGCTTAATATGGAAAACCTGTGGAAACGCTTGTCGATTTACATCTTTATGTTTTGCATAAAAATGCGATTCCATTTGCCAACCAAGTTTTTGTACAGAAGCAAAATCTTTGTAACCAGTTTCTTCACGTGCTTCACGTACCACAGCATCTTCATATGACTCACCATCTTCCACACCACCAATAACAAAGGTTTTCCATGGCATTTCTTTCCATTGAATTTGAATGATTAAGTCATTATCTGGATGTTCAACAATAGCCATCACATTTCGTCGTGGAGACCATTTTTTGCCATCTTGCGGAAGATTTTCTTTGTCTACAAAAAATGGAGCGATAACCTGCTTCACCGGCAGCCCGTATTTTTTTGCAAATTCAAAATCGCGCTCGTCATGTGCTGGTACAGCCATCACCGCTCCAGTGCCATATGAGGCAAGCGCGTAGTCTGCAATCCACACTGGAATGCGTTCTTTTGTGGCTGGGTGAATTGCAAAAATGCCTTTGAGCTCTACGCCCGTTTTTTCTTTTCCTTCTGCAGTTCTGTCGAGATCTTTTTTTGTGCGTACATCAGCAATATATTTTTCAACATCAGACCAGTTTGAAATTTCTCCGCGCATACTTTGCACAAGAGAATGTTCGGGTGCAAGTACGATATATGTAACACCAAAAAGCGTGTCTGCTCGTGTAGTAAACACCTTTACTGTTTCACTTGCATCCGAAACCTCAGCTCCACCGGTTTCCATTCCCGCAACAATTTCAAAAGCAATTTCAGCACCTTCACTTTTTCCAATCCAGTTTTTTTGTTGAAGTTTTATTTTTTCAAGAAAATCTGTAGCGTCTAAATCTGCCGAAAGTTTGTCTGCATATTTTGTAATTGCAAGCATCCACTGTTCTTTTTCTCGTTTTTCTACAGGAGTACCACAACGTTCACAACAGCCATCAATCACCTCTTCATTGGCAAGGCCAATTTTATCTTTTGGACACCAATTAATCGCCATTTTTTTCTTATACGCGAGGCCGTGTTTATAAAACTGGAGAAAAAGCCACTGTGTCCATTTGTAATACGCAGGATCAGTTGTATTTATTTCACGAGACCAGTCAAAAGAAAAACCAAGTGCCTTGAGTTGACGACGAAAAGTGTCTGTATTTTGTTTAGTAACAACACTTGGCTGAACACCTGTTTTTATCGCATAATTTTCTGTCGGCAAACCAAACGCATCCCAGCCAATTGGGTAAAGTACATTAAAACCTTCTGCGCGACGTTTACGAGCAATAATGTCCATTGCGGTATTGCTACGAACATGTCCCACATGTAATCCGTCACCAGACGGGTATGGAAATTCTATAAGTCCGTAAAATTTTGGTTTTTTTGAAGTGTCATCTGCTTCGTAAATACCACTTTTTTCCCAAACTTTTTGCCACTTTTTTTCAATTTTTTTATGATCGTACTGATTCATGGGCGTTTATTAGCATACAAAAAAGTGGTCTTCGTGCCTACCCCTTAATATACTTTCGATTTAAATACACAGCAAAATATCCAACACCAATGAGAATAAATCCAGAAACAATGAGTGCAAATGCCCAACCAATACTGTCTGTAAAGTATTTTCCGGTTATTTTTATCAAATAACCCATCAAAAATCCTGAGCCAATAATGAGTAATACTTTGCTTTTTAGATATGTACTTAAATACATAATACAAAATATAGGAAGAATATATACTACGTCCCAAAATTCACCAAGGGCGATAGTTGGTCCAAGTATTTCTATGGCACCAACACCATAAAGAAGTGGAGAAAGTATTTTTTTCTGCGTTGAAGAAAGAAAATATCCAATAAGTATATGTGTAATACCAAAAACAACAATAAAATATGAATAAATATCAAAATCTAACCAAGATGAACCTTGAAGCAAAAAGAATACGGAACTGTAAAAAAGCCATGTACCAAAAGCGAGACTAAAAAAGGCAAAAAGTGTTTTTCGATAAAGTAACAAAGATACAATATAAAGCGCGGTCATAATTCCAGAAAGTAACACCTGCACGCCAATATTTGCAAGATTATATCCACCCTCATAAAGTGACACACTTATTCCAATTGGTATAAGTACAGCCGACATAAACATAAATGCACCAGAAACATATTGTGTGTCCTCTCGTCTTGAAAACAAAACTCCAGCAACATACAGAGCAACACCAGAACCCAAAGTAATAACGACGCGCGCTAAAGAATTTAACACATTCCAATTTTCAGTGACAAGAACCACAATACCAATAATGACCACAAGTGAACCTATTGTATAAAGTATTTTTGATACCGAAAGATGTTCTTTAAAAGAAAAAACGTGAGAAGAAAAATTAGATCCACCAGAAGCGTTAATGGCACTTTTTGATGCTGTTGTTTTGCCAGTAAAAGGACTCGAGAGACCCGAATAAAAAGCTTGATTTACTTCATCGTGCGAGATTTGTCTTTCTGATGCAAGTCTGCGAATCTCATTTATAATTTGTTCTTTATTCATAGTTTTTATTTAATCCAACTTAAAAATTCAACCTGACTTGCACCATAATAAGAATCGTAAGAACCCACAGATAACTCTATTTTTTTAGTTAAATTTCCCTTCTTTAAATAAAACTTATTTGGTTCACGAGAAGATCCAAAAATTTCAAAAATACCGTTGTTGTAATATCCACCATTACCAGCAAAAGTGAATCCATCGGAAGATTGAGACAGAGTACTCAAATTAAAAGAAGATGCTTCTTCGTACACCACTTCTCTACTGGTGCCATCTTTACTGTTGTATACAAATAAACGCACGATTGGGTATTTTTCTTGATACAATATTTTTTCTTCTGGTGTTTTCGGTGAGGGAAATGGTACAAATTTCTTTTCAAGTTTTCCATTTATAACACTATAAAAATCACCGTAAGAATAATAATATTTATTTTGTCCAACGACATACAAAAAATCTTGAGCTGGTTTCAAAAGCATTTGCGGAATATACACCACAAGTGCAATAACAACCACAAGCACAATAGGAATCGCCAAACCAATTATAAGTGAAATGTTTTTTTTCATATGAGTATATTGTACAACATACTCAAATTTGTGGCTATATTTTAAACCTCCTAATAACTGCCCTCTTCATAAAGTTGAAACCCCATCCTCGTTTTGATAGAAGATGGGGTTTGAGTTGCTTTTGTAGCTTAACCGTTAAATCGGTACTTGCTACCGTTGGGTCGCACAACGAAGACTTGGTCCTGGATTCCACTCTGTCCACCTGACCGGGAGCTGGGCTGGTTTATTTCCAGCTCCGCAATACGATTGCGCGCCGCAGCTTTCGCCGCCAGCTCATTATCGTATGTTCCTTCAAGTGGATAGTATGCATCCCCACCCTCGAAGGTGTCGTATCCTTCAAGTGACCACTTTGCTGTTTCCATGTTTTGTCTCCTTTCTACTAACATGATAACAGACTAAGTAATGTGTGTCAAATATACTTGACAGATACTTAGAACATGCTATCATAAGACAGTTGATCGCATAGGACTGACATCCTAGAACACGGGTTAAGAACCTCCGTTTGTCAGAGTGGAGCTCGGTGGCCGAGGGTCTTAAATATCCGAGTATCCTGTGTTCAGCGATTAGCCCCCCATCCAACTTTCGAGAAGGATGGGGTTTTTCTTGCCTAAATTTTAAACTCAATCACATCACCGTCTTTGACGATGTAGTCTTTTCCTTCGGTGCGCACCAAGCCTTTTTCGCGAGCGGCGCCGTATGAGCCAGCGGTCAAAAGTTTGT
>CAYOUG010000003.1:4463-72497 GCA_964407105.1 uncultured Candidatus Saccharibacteria bacterium
CGCACCAAGCCTTTTTCGCGAGCGGCGCCGTATGAGCCAGCGGTCAAAAGTTTGTCCCACTCAATCACTTCAGCACGAACAAATTTATCTTTAAAATCAGTGTGTATCGCGGTACCGGCCATAGGTGCATTCCAGCCCCTTACTATTGTCCAAGCGCGCGATTCGTCTGTTCCTGTGGTGAAATATGTAATTAAATTTAAAAGCTCGTATCCTTTTTTTATAAGATCGTTTATGCCGTCGTCATGTGCGCCGAGTTCACCACGAAACATTGTTTTTTCTTCGCCGGTCATATCTTTTAGCTCTTCTTCTATGCGCGCGTCAACAATAACCCATTTTGCACCACAATCTGTGAGAAATTTTATAAGCGCATCCCATCGAGCGTCTTTGAGATCGTCTAAATTTTTACCGCCAGCTTTTTTATTGAGCACATACATCATTGGTTTTGATGTAAGAAGGTGAATTTGTTTTAAAATCGGAATTTCTAATTCGTTTAAAGAAACAGACGAGGCAAGTTTTCCGTCGCTAAGAGCTTTGTCGATGCGTGTGAGTGCGTCGTGTTCAAGAATCGCTGTTTTGTCGCCACGTTTTATGTCACGAGTTAAATTGCCTAGTCGTTTTGAAACAGTTTGCATGTCAGCTAAAATGAGCTCAAGATTTATCACTTCAATATCTGACACAGGATTTATTTTTCCATCAACATGAATAATATTTTCATCCTCAAAAATACGCACCACCTGTGCGATCGCATCTGTTTCGCGAATATTTGTGAGAAATTGATTACCAAGACCCTCACCTTCAGAGGCACCTTTTACAAGACCTGCGATATCTACAAATTCTACTGCCGCCGGTATAGTTTTTTCACTTTTTGAAAAATGACTTAGTTTCCAAAGTCGTTCATCTGGCACTTCTACCACACCCACAGACGGATCTATGGTCGCAAAAGGATAGTTGGCCGCAAGAACACTCTTTTTTGTAAGAGCGTTAAAAAGTGTTGATTTTCCTACGTTTGGTAGGCCTACGATTCCAACTGAAAGTGCCATAATTTATAAAGCTTAAAAATGCATCATATCATTAAAAGAGACCGAAGAAAAACACCGGCCTGCCAAAAGACAAACCGGCGCTTTGCACCATAAAAGTGCACCGTTCCTCGCATCACTCACCACCCTTCTCAGATTCGGCGCTATTGTTGTATTTGTCACGAGCTGAATCAACAATTTTCTGATAATCGAGCTCGTTTAGTCCCATTTCAACAGCACGTTCTCTCAGTTCTGCCTTTCTTTTTGTATCAAAGATTTCTCCACCGAAAACCGCCGCAACAAACTCATAGACATCGTTCTCAAGCCGTTTTAACTGACCATTATTCCCCGCCATTTTTACCTCCTCTCTAAGCTGGGTGTATGAAATGTGTGACAGAACGTCTGTCTGTATTTATAATACAAAAGAATTGACAAAAAGCAATCGTTATTTTTTAGATATTTAATTAAGAATTTTTTTTGAGTAAAACGTAAAGACCAAGTGTGGCACCCAAAAGTCCTATATCTCTAAAAGTACCACCATCAACACCTAAAAATATAAGAATAAAAACCATTTCTAGTGCTGAAAGAAAAGCACAAAGCATACTTATCTTTCGTGGTATAAACCACAACACAAAAGTTGCGGCAAAAATAATCTCCACAATCCCCTGTGCCATCAAAAAACGTTCAATTCCAATCGATTGAATAGTAGAGATCATGGATTGTGGCAAACCAAGCACTGCCCACTTCCATTTTTCTGGATTTTTTACCAAACTTAATCCTGAATAAATATACATTGCTCCAAGTCCAAGTCTAAGCATCCATTCTGCATTTAAAACTCTAGTGTAAATGCGCATATTTGTGTATTAAATGTTTATATGATTTTTTTAAGATCGTCTTGATATTTTTGCATAACTTCCATACTCGCCGCCATTTGATCTTTTCCCTCTTTCATTTTTTGCTGAACCTCAATTCCGATTTTTTGAAATAATTCTGGATTTTTTTCGATAAGCTCAATCATTTTATCTTGATCTGCTTCAGGCACATCTTTCATTTTTGACTTCAACATTTTTTTTAATAAGAAATTTTTTATAGACATATTAAAATTATATATTATTAGTTTTTACAAATTCAAGTGCACCCCACAAACCACCCAATACATCTAGCTCTGCTTTTTTAATAACGGGTGGTTTTGGAAATATTTTTAAAATTTCCTCAACATGAAGTGCAACCTGATCAACCGATATGGCTGGATCACCCGTAATCATAGACCCCCCCAACACAACCACATCGGGCGACCACAATACTATTGTATTATACAAACCATATGCAAGTGTGTGTGAAAGTTCTTGCCAAACCGAAAGATCAGTAATTTCTTTTGGGCTTTTCCCAAAACGTTTTTCCAAAGCCACTCCAGAAACCATATTTTCAAGGGTGACTGGTTCCCCGCCATTTATTTGAAAAATTTCTTGTCCTGGTTCAAAACCCACTGAACGTTCGTCTATTTTACCATCAACAATCCTTGCGCCACCTACACCAGTACTTACAGTAATATACTCAACAATAGAAAAGCCCTTACCCGCACCATAGTGCGCCTCTCCAAGTCCAACAATCGCAGCGTCATTTTCAATAAAAACCGGTACGCCGAGAACTTTTTCTAATTTATTTTTTATTGGTTGATTTATCCAGCCACCAAGATTTGGCGAACTAAGTAATATTGATCTGTCTGTATTAAAAACCCCAGCCAAACCACCACCCGCCGCTTTAATATTACCGATTGCACCAAGCTGTTTTACAGCTGATGCAATAGCTTGCACTCCCTCTTCAAAATCTTTTGGTGTCGGTATGATTATTGATTCGCCTATGTCTATACCGTTTTTTGAAAAAGCTAAGCGTATATTTGTTCCACCAATATCAAAAAGTAGATACATATTGTTTATGCTATAAGTTTTTTGAATTCTTCTACCATAGGCACCTGTTCCGCTTCTGTTTTATACGTACGAGAAATCCACAGTGCGGTCCAATTTGCTAGTAAAATAACATTAAAAACATTTTCCCAAAAAGATCCGCCAGCGATATTGATTGTGGTTGTTGGAAAACCTCGATCTTCAAGAAGTTTTTTTGTAATTTCTGCGCGTTTTATTACTTTTGGATGGTCTTGCGGTGAAACGAGAAATAAAAAGTGAAATTTTTCAGAAAGTATTTTTGTGCTGTCAACGATATCAAAACCCGTCATTTCGTTGTGATTAAGCTCTGGAAAAATATTGTAAAATGCTGGTATTTTGGCTGTTTCATTAAATGTAATTTTCCAAGTATACGCGATAGAAACCTGGGCTCGTGATGAATAAATAACAGGAATTTTGCCTGCGAGTTTTTCTGCAAGCGCTTTTCCTTCTTCTTCTTTTCCGAGTGTGTTGATATGAAAACTAAGCGCACGAAGATCGGCGAGCAGTTTGTCATTGTTAGTAAATTTTGCGAGTGCCACGAGAGAAAAACCCAGAGCACTACGTGGTTGAATACCAACCTCAGGCAACTGAATATATGGGAGTTTATTTTTTTGTGCAAATTCAATGAGTTTGCCAGCAAGAGCTATTATCGCGACAGAATATTTTTTATCAAACGCTTGTTGTGCAAAATCTAAAACTTCTTCTGTATTACCAGAATATGAACTTGCGATAAAAAGACTATCTGTAAATTTTTTATGAGAAAGTGGTGGTAAACCATAATCTCTGTGAATATAAAGATCTAAATCCGGATCATACATTTTAAGCAAACCAGCCGCAAGATGAGACCCACCCATACCAGCCAAAACAAAACCCTTTGTGGGTTTCATCGCATCAGAATTTTGTATCTCTGGTTCAAAATTAAATTGGGTTGAAAATTTTTTTATTGCTTCTTCCATAATGTATTATTATATCTTAAAATTTAATTTTATTTCATTGTTCCCAAAATACGCTCCAAAGCAACAATATAAGCCGCATTTCTAAATGATGTGTTGTACTTGTTTTTTGTATTTTTCAAATCATTAAACGCCGAAACCATAAGTGTATCAAGTTTTTTTAAAACATCCTCTTTTGTCCATTTTTCATTGTGCATATTTTGATACCACTCAAAATAACTTGTTGCTACTCCGCCGCTGTTTGCAAGAATGTCTGGTATTACAATCACCCCATTTTTTTCAAATATTTGATCTGCGACATCTGTTGTGGGTCCGTTTGCCATTTCAATAATAAGTTTTGTTTTTATTTTTTGAGCATTTGCCTCTGTAAGTACATTTTCAAGGGCTGAGGGAACAAGAATATCAACATCGAGAGTAAGAAGTTCTTCATTGGTAATATTTTTTGTACCAGTTAGCCCAGAAAGTGAACCTGTGGCTTTTTTGTGATTTTCCGCAACAACAACATCAATACCCGCTTCATTATAAACACCACCCTTGCTGTCTGAAAGAGCTACCACCCTAAAGCCCTGTTTCATTACACTTTGAGCAAAATATGTTGCAACATTTCCAAAACCTTGTATCGCAACAGTTTTTCTTGGAAAAGCAACCACTCCTCCGTTTAAAAGTTCTCGAACAATAAAACCACCACCAAAACCAGTAGCCTCTGTGCGACCCTCACTTCCACCATTTTTTATTGTTTTTCCAGTAAAAGTAGCGGGGGCTTTTTTGCCAATAATTTTCTCATATTCATCAAGCATGTATCCCATAATTACTCCATTTGTATTCACGTCTGGGGCGGGTACATCAAATTCTGGCCCTAAAATTTTATACATTTTTTGTACATATCCACGAGAAAGTCTTTCGATTTCACTCTCGCTGAGTTTTTTTGGATCAACAATGATCCCACCTTTTCCGCCACCAAAAGGAACGTTCACCACCGCACATTTAAATGTCATCCAAAAACTTAATGCGCAAACCTCATTTAAATCTACTTGGGGATGAAAACGAATTCCACCTTTATATGGTCCACGAGCATTGTTGTGTTGGCTTCTAAAACCTTGAAAAATATGTTCACTTCCGTCATCCATTTTTATAGGAATGCTAACCTCAATATATCTATCCGTGTGTTTTAAACGCTCAATAAAATTTTGATTAAATTTTACAAGTTTTGTAGATTTTTCAAGTTGCATCAAAGCGTTTTCAAAAGGATTCAAATTTGTAGACATTATTTTTTTATTAAGATAGCTATACAATTATATATCACAAGCACTAGACTATCCACACAAGATGTTTTATTCAGATTTAATTATTGTATAATTATTATTGTGTTGAGTTGAGATCTTAAACGGGTCGATCTCGATGTTATTAAGTTAAAAAATAATTAAAATTATTGTATGGCAAAGAAACTTGGTTTGGTATTAGGAATTGTGTTTGTTCTTATAGGCCTTCTTGGGTTTTTGAAAATGTCACTTGTTGGTCCAGAGGGTCTTTTTATGACAAACACGCTTCATGATTTGGTACATCTCATCACTGGTCTTATTTTCATTTTTGTAGCCATGAAATCTGTGGACAGTTTAGGTATTGTTTTCAAGGTTTTCGGTATTATCTACTTAGTGGTTGCGATACTTGGATTTATGGTTGGCGAAGGCATGGTTTTGGGTATTCTTAACGTAAACGGTGCAGACAACGTTCTCCATCTCATTCTTGGTGTTGTTATTCTTTTCTTTGGATTCAAATTTGGAAAGAAAGAAATGTCTTCAATGCCTCCTATGGGCGGAATGCAATAAATTTAAATATTAAAAATATTTATTTAAAACCCCCCATTTGGGGGGTTTTAAATTGTCTAAAACTAAATTAATAAAAAATGCGGCGAGATCTCACCCTGAGACCTCGCCGCGTTGTTTTTTGTGGTTTTCACCACCCGTGTCAACAACTACCTACCGTTTTTGCCGGCGTGTCGTCGTTGACAACTTTTCTTTGTAAGGTTTACCCCCTGCTGACTATCCGGCACAACGCCAGACGTGTGCACTCCCTGGAACACTGATCCGTTCAGTGTACTCAACACAGAACGATGGTTCCTTCGAGAAGTGCGCGATCGATCCCCGCCACGGCTTGGGTTGAGATGCATAAAGCTCCCACAAACCAATTTGCGACTGGATACTCACAGTCAGGACATTCCCAACTGGTTCCAATATGAAATGCTAACACCGTCACCAAAAACGGTCAATTAAAAACTGTTTATAAACTACTTAAATATCAGAAGTTATCTGCTACGAACTGTTGTAGATTTTATGGGTGTAGGAGGTAAAAGTACATGTTCAGCTTTTACTGCAGTATCAAGACCGTTTCTAAAAAGCAAGAAGGCATCGCCATATGATTGGGCATTAAATTTTGTATCACCATCAGCAACAAATTTTACAGCAGTATCAAGTGTAGTAGATGCAACAGTAATATCTTCAGCTTTTACTGATAGTGTGGTGGTGGCAAGAAGAGACGAAACCTTTTCGATTTGATCTGTAGCGTCTTTTCTTTTATCCTCAGCTGCTGTTTTTCTTGTGTTTGTATCAGTTAGGGTGGGTATTTTTGATTCTACTTCCTCTCGTACTTGTGCAGATACTTCAATATTTGCTTGAACAGTATTTACAATTTGTATAAGTTCATCTGTCGAATCGTTGTTGATGATATTTTTTTCTGAATTATTTATATCATTTGATATTTCTGAAATTTCTTTTTTGTTTTCTATAACAGCACTATTTTTTGTTGACATCTCTTCTGATGTTTTTGTTGTTGTAGATAAAAAAGTCTCGTTGTCAGCAATATCAATATCGCTTGAATCAACCGGATCATTTGTCGTATTTATCTCTGTGTTTTTATTGGTTTCTTTTTGAGAGATATTATTTTTTAAGCTTTCGGCGTTGATAAGCTTTTCTTGTTCCTGATCTTGTACAATTTGTACAAGTGTTTTGCTGTGTTCTTTTAAAGATTTTTCAAAATTTTCACCTATATCAATAGCAGTTTTAAGATCATTTGCTGCTTCTACTGTAGCGATTTGTTCTTGAACTTTGTGAGCGTGTTTTTCAAAATTTTTCTTAATTATATCTTTTGATTCGGTATCAAGCTCTCCCATTACCGCAAGAGTTTTTGCTTCCTCAAGGCGATCACCTGCGCGCTTTATTTCAAAATATGCACGAGATTCTGCGCCAAAAGAAAACCAAGACTGAACTTCTTCGTTCACATTAACCTTTATAGTATAAAGTGCGTTGTTTGGAAGAGCACTTTGAGCTGCAAGAGATGTGGTTCCACCCACAACAAACACAATAGCAATAGAAAGTATCGCTAAACGTTGTGTGTGAATAAAATACGGAGACATTATGTGCAACCAACCACGAGAAATGACTGGTTTTCTTTCTGGATTGTTATAAACATAAGCATCAACAACACTCCATAAGCTTTGCTTTTCGTCTTTCGACAAAACAACTTCTTGTTTAAAGTCTTGTATTATTTTGTTAAATTTTTTCGTCATTCTTGTTGTATATTTTTTTTATTTTTTCCAAACCACGGTGAATTTTTACGGAAACATTGTTTGGTGATTCACCGAGTATCTCTGAAATTTCTTTTACACTTAATCCATCTACATATTGCATAAACAAAATATCACGATATGTTTCCGGAATATTGTTAAGTAATTTTAAAGCTTCGGCACCATCAATTTTGTTGTGTAAATCTTGCACTGTTTCCATTCCAATATCTGTATCAAAACCCTTTTCAAACATAATATCGAGTGAAGTGGGTTTCTTTTTTCGATAATGATCTACTACAAGATTGTGTGCTGTGCGATATAAAAAAGCTCGCATATTGTTTATTTCTCCACCCCCCTTAATGTATTCCCATGTCTTGATGAATGTCTCTTGCACTATATCTGTAGATTCTTCTCGGTTGAGGGTTTTGAAATAGCAATACCTAAATAGGGCGTCGGTATAGTCCTTGTATGAATTCAAAAATTGTGCTTCTTTATGTGAATCCATATATATGACGCAGACAAGCTACGTTTATTACAAGCATTATACATCATTTTAGCCCTTTAGATAAGGTTAATTTTGTAGTACACTACTATCATGCAAAACCTTGGTAATGAAATTTTAAAATATAGCCTCGCGATTATTCTAAGCATTATTGGTACCTTATTTGTAATACAAGGAGGATTATCTCCAAAAGATCCTAGTTTTTCTTTAATCAAAATCGTATTTCAATCAAAAGAGATGTGTTTTTCTGTTATAGGAATATTTCTTTGTTTTTTACTTATAGGAATATTAATTACATACGCAAGCTCCATCAAAGCAAAACTTAATGAGATGCGCAGAATAAATCGCGTACTCAAAAAAAAGGATGAGATAAAAACAAGATTTTTGGCTTTTGCGGCACACAATCTAAGAACTCCAGCCACCGCTTTACGTTGGAGTTTGAATGATTTTTTAAAAAATGAATACGGTCATTTAACAAAAGAACAACAAACATCAATACAAGAGTTGTATTCTGTGTCTTTAAATATGCTCAATATTATCGAAGATTTTTTGGATATTAGTAAACTTGAATTACAAAAATTTGAAATTGGATTAAAACCCGTTTCTTTAAAAGACTTTAAAAAAGAGATATTGGAAGTAATAGAAGAATTTAGACCGCTGGCAAAAGAACACGATGTTGCTATAAGTAACTTATTTGATATCAACGAAGATGCGCGTATCCACATTGACCTTTCTCAAATAGTGCGCGTTATAGAGAATTTAATTGAGAATGCAATCAACTACACCCTTTCAAAAGGCACTATTTTAATAGATATTTCAAACAATAAAGAAAATATATCGTTTAGCATAAAGGACACTGGTATTGGTATTCCAAAAGCAGAGCATCCAATGATTTTTGGTGAATTTTTTAGATCATCAAACGCCAAAAGACACAAAAGTACAGGAAGTGGTATCGGTCTATACTTGGCTAGAAAAATTATTGAGGCACACGGTGGTAAAATTAAATTTATATCAGAAGAAAACGTTGGTTCAACATTTTCCTTTACTCTACCAATGATAAAAGAAAGTGAGCGTGAGGTAACAAACGTATTTAAAAAACTATAAGATATAGTTTTTTAAATTATATCTATACTGTATTTTTAGCAAAACGACGAGCAACCAAAACTGCTAACACCAGTGTGATTGGTGTTAAAACCATAAAAAGCTTCGCAAGTGCCGTCATTCCTATTGTAATAACAATAAGATGAGTAAGAAGACAGCAAAAAACAATACTACATCCACCACCAATACATTTTATTTTTGAAGCTGAATCATTTATCCGAAAACCCTGAAAAATCATATAAAAACCAGATAACGTTCCAGAAACAATAATCATATATATAGATGCAATATCCATCACCATCATTGGTTCGTAAGAATTTAAAAGCATAAAAGCAATCATTGCCCAACCAACCAAAAGTGCAACATAAAAAAGTGCTTTTCGCGTACCGTCATTTAAAATAGCACTAAGTGGAAATTTGAACACAAAAGCAGAACCGGTGACCGCTCCAAAAGACCCCAAGTACATAAGTAATGGTAAATCCCAATACATGCTTGCGCCACCAAGAAGATGGAAAATAGACATACCCCCCAAAAATCCTAAAAATGCATTCATGAGTTCACTTCGGTCGTGTCGAAATGGACCGGTTAAAAGTACAACAGCCATAATAAAAAACACTATGCCAGAAAGCCACAACCAAAATATTGGCTCTGGTAAATTTGTCATCTGCACCAAATCATTTCCGTAATTCATAAGAATAAATTTATAACTATAATGATTTATTATAACAAAGAAATTTAATATAAAAAACTATCTTGTCTCATTATTTTTAAACAATTCGCGTCGATCTTCTTCTTCAAACTTATCGTAATGCTTTTTTTCAATATTCTTATTTAAAAAAACATCCTCTTGAGATTTTTCATGATTTTCAACCAAATCACCGTTTCCATTAAACCACTCACGAATTGCACTTATACTAAAATAAAATGATAATAAAAACATGACCGACAACACAAGATTAATAGCAAAAAATATAAGACCATAGTCGGTAAAAACATCCACAGACTGAAAACTAGAAATTAATAAACCAAACATAGATACAATTGCATCAAGAACAATTGTCCATTTGTATTTTTTGTTTGTAAACGCAGCAAGAAACACGAGGAGTACCACACTAAAAATAGATAGCGGTCGTAAAATTGATGAAATTTCGTTTCTAAAAAATGGCAACGTAACCACAATAAGTAAAGAAACAATAAGAAAAGTTCTTGAAACATTTTCACTTAAATAACCAATAACTCCGCGTATCTTTTTTACTCGGGCAAGAGCTCGAAGTGGATAAAAACTAGGTGGATCATAGTCATCCCTTTCTGACATAATCTCAGTATATACCTAAAAAATAATTTGTGTACAAAATAAAAACGCCCCATCACTGAGGCGTTTTTATTTTACTTAGAGTAGCGATTATTTATTAAGAGCTGCTCGAGTAATATTTCCTACAAAACCAGTGTTCCAGATACCGTGAGCTGCCTGATATGCTTGCACTGCTGCAAACGTAATAGGACCAAAGTATCCAGTGTTTGTTGGGAATGTAAAATATCCTTCTGCACGAAGTCGCGCCTGAAGTTCTTTTACATCATCACTCTTCAAACCTTTCCAAAGGTTACTTACAAATTTATGTGTTTCAACACCAAGTACAAGTCCTGAAACATTTTTTGCTTTTCCACCTTGTTTAGAACCACCGTTTGAACCGTTGTTTCCATTATCAACAACTTCTTCATTCACATCAGTTGATACTGTTGTGTTTGTGTCAGTTATTGAAACACCCTCATCACCACCATTTGAAACAATGACAGTTGTGTTTGTTTTTGGAATAGAATCTACAACACCCCCAGAAACAGAAGTATCTTCTGAATTTGTATTTATAACAACACCACCAATAGGAGCGTCGACTACAATTACATCTTCAGAGACAGAAACGTCTCCTGGATTTGTGTTTGTAATAATAGAAACACCAACAGTAACATCAGCCACAGTTGTTGGTTGTGTATCTTCTGTTGTTTGAGCGAACGCTGGAACTGCAAAGAGTCCAAACGCAAGCACAGTAATAATTGCTTTCATATATTTTATATATTGGCCTTGTAGAGCCATATTTACTATTAAACTACAAAGCTGGGAGATTTAATAACCTCCAAACATTGTTCGAGCACCATAACATATTTTCATTAAAAATGCAAGGGGTTTGTTGTGGACCCTATCGGATTCGAACCGATGACCTCCTCATTGCAAATGAGGCGCTCTACCAACTAAGCTAAGGGCCCGCACGCGCACATATTCAACGAAAATCAATTATAGGCAAAATAGCATATAAAATCAAGGAAAAAGTCTAACAAAAAATCAGATTAATTCCCCATTTTAAAAACCACGCATCGCAAGCAAAATCACATGATCAAGAAAATCTGAAAAACTACAATCAGCCACAGCAAGTGCCTTTGGTAAAAGTGAATCATTGGTAAGGCCAGGTAAAGAATTTGTTTCAAGAATATACACACCCTCCGGTGTTACAATAAAATCTGAACGAGAATAATGACGCAAACCAAGCACCTTGTGAGCCTGCACAGCTATTTTCTGAATCATTGCTGTTTCTTCTTTACTAAAATTTCCAGGACATATTTCTTGAGACACACCACTATATTTTGCACCATAATCAAAAAAAGCACTTTTTTCTGGGGCAATTATTTCTATAGGAGAAAGAGCGTAAACCTCACCCCTATTTTGTGCGCTATCTAGCACGGCACACGTAGCTTCTTTTCCTTCAACATACTCTTCAACAAGCACTATATCTGAAAATTGAAACGCCAAAGATATCGCCTCACTAAACTCGGCCCAATCTGTCACAATCGAAACACCGATAGACGATCCTGCAGTAGCAGGCTTTACTACGAGTGGTTTTTTGAGGTTTGCATAAATACCAAAAAGTCGAGATTGCGAAGCGTTATCTCGACGGATAATTTCATGATAGGGAGTTTTCACATCATTATCTTTGTAGATTTTTTTTGAGAGATGTTTATTCATACCCACCGCTGACGCGTAAGCTCTTGAGCCAGTATACGGCACACCAAAAGTATCAAGTGTTTTTTGCACGGTACCATCCTCGCCGTATGCACCATGAAGTGCATTGAAAATGACATCTACGTGTTTTAAAACTCTGTGGGGGTCGCGCGGAAGTCCATCAACATGCCACGTACCAGAATTATCAATAAAAATATCTTTACCAAAATATTTTTCAGGTAAATTTTTAAGTACGTTAGCACCCGTTTTTAAAGAAACTTCATATTCGGGAGATGGTCCTCCACGAAGTACGCCCACTGTCACTTTTCCATTAAGCAAACTCATAAAAATATTATAGCATGGTGCGTCGACGAAGTGTGCGGTGAAATGATATTGCAAAACGATGAGCTTCATTGTTGACAAGTAACGCTTCTGGCTGATGTTTTTCAATAATTTCTCTATCCCCCATTAAATCTCTAGGTTTGTGTTTTTCGTCTTTTACTACAGAAATTACATCTATATTTAAACCATGTTTTTGTAACACCACTTGAGCGGCGTTTATTTGCGCCCGCCCTCCGTCTACTACTATAAGTTGTGGGAATGGCCATTCTGTGTGTTTTAGCCGACGATCTATGATTTCTTTGAGAGCAGAAATGTCGTTTATGCCGGGGTTTATTTTTATTTTAAATTTTCTATATTCTTGCTTTATCATTTCTCCATCTTCCATCACCGTCATAACACCCACCACATTTGTACCCGCAAGATGAGCTACGTCATAAGCTTCAATACGAAACATTTTTTTATTTTCTTTGTTATTTACATTTCGCAACATTTCTCCACCCACAGATTCACCCATTTCTATTCCCCGCTTTAACAACGCAATATCTTGAATATGGTTGAGTGCAAAAATTGTTTTTTTTATTTCTGAAGCCTTTTCAAATTCGTGTTTTTTTGCACTTAAATTCATTTGAATTTTAAGATTTTTTAGTACTTCTTTTTTCTTTCCTTCAAAAAAAAGTTTCAAGTTTTTTATAGTCTCTGCATATTCATTTTTGTCTATCTCACCGGTACAGACTCCCGGACACAAACCAATCTGTCTGTTGAAACACGGTTTTGGTGTTTTGCCTTTTTTAATTTGTTCAGAAGACGGCACACATTTTTTATCAGAAAAAGGAAAAATTTTACGAATAATCACCACAGCTTCTTTGAGTTGCGTGCCGTGTGGGAAAGGTCCAAAAATATATTTAATATTGTCTTTTGGAAAGGTTGCGTACATTGTTCTACCACGCATTACAAGTATTTTTGGAAAAAAATCGTTCGTAAAAATAACGTAATTGTAACTTTTATTATCTTTTTCTTTTGAATTGTATATTGGTTGGTGTTTTTTAATGAGATTTGCTTCAAGTATAAGTGCCTCAAGTACAGAATCTGTTGCTATAAAATCTACCTTTGTATATTCTGTGAGCATTTTATAAATAAGTGGCCCACGAGTTTGCATAATGTCATTTGAAAAATAACTACGCACCCTGTCGCGAAGTGATGTGGCTTTTCCTACATACAAAATATCTCCCGCTTTATTTTTAAAAAAATAAACGCCGGGTGTTGTAGGAAGTTTTGAAATAATATTTTTTGTATTATTCATTTAATTTAATCGCACAATATGGATGCTTTTTTTAACCCCTTTTTAGAGATTTTTTTAAGTATGCGCCAGTATATGATTTTGGATTGTTTGCTACCTCTTCCGGAGTTCCTTTTGCCACTATTTTTCCACCACCCTCTCCACCTTCTGGTCCAATATCAATAACAAAATCTGTGCTTTTTATAATATCTATGTTGTGCTCAATCACCATTACAGTGTTGCCTTTATCCACAAGTTTTTGCAAAATTTCAATAAGTTTTTTTACGTCTTCATAATGAAGACCAATAGTGGGTTCATCAAGTAAATAAATTGTTTTTTGCACGTGTGGTCTGTAAAGTTCTGAAGAAATTTTTACACGTTGGGCTTCTCCGCCAGAAAGTGTTGTAGCTGATTGACCAAGCTCAAGATACCCAAGCCCCACCTCGTCCATTGTTTTTAATCGATCATAAATTGCTGGAATATCTTCAAAAAAAGAAAGTGCTTCTTCAACTGTCATTTTTAACACATCATAAATACTTTTCTTTTTATATTTAACTTCAAGGGTTTCTTTCATAAAACGTTTACCATTACATACATCACACGGTACATATACAGTAGGCAAAAAATGCATTTCAACCTCAATCATTCCATTACCCTGACACGTCTCACAACGTCCACCTTTTACATTAAATGAAAAACGATTTGCTCTCCAACCACGCGCACGAGCTTCGGCAGACTCTGCAAATAAATCACGAATAAATGTAAAAGCACCTGTATATGTGGCTGGGTTTGATCGTGGTGTGCGACCGATTGGCGATTGATCTATTAAAATTGCACGCCCAAGATATTCGGTGCCAGTAAATGAACCGCAATTAAAAATTTCAGCTGAACGATAGCGTCGATCAAAACGCGCTTGAAGATTTTTATGTATGATCTCGTACATAAAAGTTGATTTTCCAGAACCCGAAACACCTGTGATGCCTATAAAACGACCAAGCGGAATATCAATGTTTAGATTTTTTATATTAAAAATATTTCCACCACGAATCTGTAGTTCTCCCTTTGGTGATTCTCGACGCTCATCTGGTGTAGCGATAATTTTGTCACCACGTAAATAATCCAACGTCACCGAGCCACTATCATTTTTCTTTGCAGTAAGAAGTTTTTCAAGATATCCAGAAACCACCACATTTCCACCATGCACACCAGCTCCAGGGCCAATATCAACGATATAATCAGAAGAATAGATAGTGTCCTCGTCATGTTCAACCACGATTATTGTATTTCCTAAATCACGAAGATTTAGCAAAGTTTTAATTAATCTATCATTGTCTCTAGAATGTAGACCAATGGTGGGCTCATCAAGCACATACAGAGCGCCCACAAGACCCGAGCCGAGCTGAGACGCAAGACGGATACGTTGCGCTTCTCCGCCAGAAAGCGTATGTGCACGTCGACTCAAACTCAAATATTCTATTCCCACATTAATCATAAACTGTAAACGAGATTCAATTTCTTTTATTACAACCTTTGAAATACTTTTTTCTCTGTTGGTGAGTTTTAATTTTTTTATAAAAGCATCAGCATCATTAATTGAAAGTGATGTCAGATCAACAATATTTTTACCACCAATAAGTACGTGTAGTGCTTCCTCACGAAGACGAGCACCATTACATTTTGGACACGCCTCACTACCAAAAAAATGTCTCGTACCAAGACCATTACATTCAGTACATGCGCCATATGGAGAATTAAAAGAAAAAAGACGTGGCTCTATTTCTGGATAAGAATATCCATCGCGTGGACAAGAAAATTTTGATGACATCACAAATTCTTCACGAACAGAAGAGTCTTCTGTTTTTGACATATCGTGAAAAATAATTTTTACAAGACCGTCAGATTCTTCTAATGCTTTTTCAAGACTTTCACTTAAACGCTCGTTTGCATCTTTTGTGTTATTTTTAAAATCTGCAACATTGATCTGATCCACCATTACATCAATGTTGTGTTTTTTGTTTTTTGAAAGCACAATTTGTTCACGAAGTTTTTTTCTTTCTCCATCAACAAGCACTTCAGCGTATCCTTTTCCCAAAAGATCATATAAAAGCTGATAGTATTCACCTTTTCTACCACGCACAAGTGGAGAAAAAATTTCTGCGTATACTGGAAGGCCAAGTTTTTTACCAACAAGCTCTTTTTGTTTTATATCAATACGCTCAAGAATAAAATTTTTTATTTCCTCATTTGAAAGACGTTGAATTTCATTACCACACACAAGACAGTGTGGATGACCAATACGTGAATACAAAATACGCAAATAATCATAAATTTCGGTAATTGTCGCCACTGTTGAACGTGGGTTTGATGATCGAGATTTTTGATCAATAGAAATTGCTGGTGAAAGACCCACGATTTCATCTACATCAGGTTTTTGCATTTGTCGCAAAAACTGTCTTGCATACGAAGAAAGAGACTCTACATAGCGTCTTTGTCCTTCTGCAAAAATAGTGTCGAAAGCAAGAGAAGATTTACCAGAACCAGACAAGCCTGTAAAAACCGTCATTGTATTACGGGGAATTTCAACAGTAATATCTTTGAGGTTGTGAGTACGAGCACCACGCACAATGATACTACCGTTTGTATTTTTTTGTTCTTTTTCTGATGCCATATATGCGCGACAGCCCTCAAGCGCGGGCTTAAGGGTTATATAAAGACACGATGAACTATATCAGGTTGTAGACTATGACACAAGAAAACATTTCAAAAAGTTTCTTTGCCAACTTTTTACTAGCTATGAGCTTTTAATACAGATTCTATTTCATCTACCATTGTACTGAGATTCATTTCAGTTTTCACATAATAACGTTCTGCGCCAAGCGCCTTACCTTTATCTATATAACTTTTCTCATCCATATTTGAAAATATAATCACTGGAATATGCCGAAGAGACTCTATTGCTTTTATTTTTTCCAATACAGAAAAACCGTCCATACCAGGCAAAAGTACGTCAAGAATAAGCATATCTGGCATTTCTTTTTCAATAATTCTGACAGCTTCTTCACCGGTAGGAATATAAACTAAGGTACAACCGCGTTCTGAAAGTTTTTTAACAATTAAACTACCGAAAAATTCATCGTCTTCCACCCACATGATTTTCTTTCCGACAAAATATTTACTGTGTAAGTTGTGCATACCGATAATGAATTATTTCTTTGCCGTCTCTTCCAACACCTTGCTAATTTCTTTTATTAAATCATCAAGCACAATTGTAGCTTTTACGAGAAAACGAGCGGCACCTAGCTGTTTACCGCGATCTATCTGACTCTGTTGTGAAAAATTGGAAAGTATAATTACTGGAATATTTTTAAGACGATCAACCGTTTTCATATGATCGTAAACATCAAAACCATTGATACCTGGAAGAAGAATGTCCAAAAGAATTATATCTGGAGTTTCTGTTTCAAGTATTCTAAGCGCGTCTTCACCGGTGCCAGCAAACATGAGTTTACATCCTTGTTTTGAAAGTTTTCTAGAAATAAGGTCACTTAAAAATTGATCGTCTTCAATCCACATCACCTTTTTACCTTCAAGTGCACCACCATTTTGTGAAGAAATGTTGTTTTTTGACAAATGTGCGTTTATTTTTATCATTAAATCTTCAAGATTGAGTTGAGCTTTTACTAAATAATCTTTTACACCAAGATCTACTGCTCGTCTTATTTGATTTAAATCACCCGAAGGAGAAATGATAATAAGTGGAATAGAAGCTATCGCGGGTATATCACCCTTATCATCTAAAATTTTATAAGGATCAGCACTTACAAGATCCATATCAAGTAAAACAAGGTCTGGCTTATAGAGTTTCATTTGCTCCGTAGCAACAGCCCCGTTATTTATCATAAGGGTTTGATGATTATCCTTTTTTATTCTTTGATTGATTAGATCTCCCAAAAAAACGTCTTGTTCGATAATGAGAATTTTAGCCATAGTATATGTTTACATTTTATAATAATCAGACTAGTGATGCAATGGAACTGTAAACGTGAACGTTGCACCTTTATTATCTCCACTCTTAAATTCAATCTCACCACCGTGACGTTGAATAATTGAACGAACAATAAAGAGACCGAGTCCCGAACCGTCTGGATCTCGCTTCATCGCATTTTCAGCTCGGAAAAAACGCTTAAAAATATCTTGGTGTTGTGCATCAGGAATACCAATACCATTGTCTGAAATCACCACCTTTATATTTTCCCCTTCTTTTTTCAAACTTATATTAATTTCATCGGTCGTATATTTTACAGCGTTTTCAATAAGATTTTGAAAAACGGCGCGCATTTTTTGTGGATCCACAGATACTTTTGGTATATCTGGTTCCACATTTAAATCAATACGTATGTGCCGACGTTCAATTTGAGATTGAAATTCGGCCACAATGTTATTAACCAAATCAGAAATACTAATTTCAAAAAACGATAAACCTGTGCCAGACTCAAGTCTGTCGACACCAAGCATATCACGAATAAGATTGATAATGCGTTCGTTACTTTCATAAGCTTTCATAACCAAAGCTTTTTGTTCGCTATTTAAAGAACCAGCATCTTCTTTGAGTAAAATATCAAGTGTCCATTTTATAGCAGAAAGAGGTGTACGAAGTTGGTGAGCCACAGTAGACACGAACTCTGATTTTTCTTTATCGAGAGCAGTGATTTTTTGATTTTCTTTACGAAGTTCAAGGTCACGACGTACAAGCATGCGTGCATAACCACTGTATTCATTATTGAGTAAACGCAAACGTTCAGCTTGAAATTGCGCGCGATGTTTACCCTCAACAAGCTGACCTTCTCTACGTTTGATTACAGAAGTAAGATAACCAGCCAGTGAACCCACAATAAAATACACTGAGGTATATGTCACCGTAGACATAAGACGCAAAATAAATTCGTCGTAACTTACAAATCCATTACCCGTATAGCCGAAAACGTGTTTTAGATATCCAGCGTAATCCAAAAGAAGTATTCCGTTTACAAACACAGCAGACACAAGGGCAACAGAAAGTGATCCAAGAACATCAAAAAGTACAATAGAAGTAACAATTGGAATAAAAAAGAAAACCGGAGAAACACTTTGATCACCTCCAGAAAAATGCAAAATAATTAAAAAGAACAGAAGTTCTGAAAATACTTGCCCAATAGCAATTTTATTGATCAAACGATCATCATTTTTTAACTCGATTCTACGAACCATCACCCAAAACCATAAATTTACAAGAACAAAAGAGAAAAACAAAAACATCATCAACGGCACTGGGAAAAAGTTGTTCCCCAACGGATCAAGCTTTAAAACAAGCCCAATAAAAAATATTGCTGGAGCATAAAACCATCTAGCAGTAACTAGCCACTTGTTTGCCTCAAATTTATTATTATGTGTGAGACGTATAAGCACAGTACAAAAAATCTATTATTTATATAGGAAATTGTACCATGCGACATCACAACGAAGTGAAAAAATTTGTGGATAAGAAGACTATACTTTTTTATTTAATTGTTTTTCAAGTTTTATTTGAAGTTCACGAATTTCATCACGTAAAATAGCCGCTGTTTCAAAATCAAGAATTTTTACAGCACCCTCCATTTGTTTTTCTTTTTGTGAAATTAATTTTTTAGGATTTTTTTCAAAAAGTTGTTTATCTACTTCTAAAAGTGCGCTCACTGTTTTTTGATGCTCACTGCGTAAATGTTCTGTAATATCTTGAATTTTTTTAACAATTGTTTTTGGTGTAATATTGTATTTTTTATTATATGCAATCTGAATTGCGCGACGACGGGCGGTTTCACTTATGGCGTATTGCATTGCTGGTGTAACACTGTCGGCATAAAGTATTACGCGACCATTTATATTACGTGCCGCGCGTCCAATAATTTGCACAAGTGATGTTTCAGAACGCAAAAATCCTGCTTTATCAGAATCCAAAATACCAATAAAAGATAATTCTGGTAGATCAAGCCCTTCTCGAAGTAAATTTACACCAACAAGCACATCAAATGTGCCCTTACGAAATTCAGTTAAAATTTCAATACGTTCAAGTGTTTTTATATCACTATGTAAATATGTTGACTTGATACCTCGTCCCTTTAAATATTCACTTAAATCTTCCGCCATTTTTTTGGTAAGAGTTGTGGCTATAGCACGCTCACCATTTTTAATAACTTTTTCTGCTTCAGAAATAAAGTCAAAAATCTGCCCCTTATAATTACCTTTTTCTATTACAGGTCGCACCAAAACCTCTGGGTCAATGAGGCCTGTAGGACGTATCACTTGTTCTACCACTTTTTTACTATTTTCTTTTTCATAAACACCCGGTGTTGCTGATGTATAAATTACTTGTCCAACACGCTTTGTAAATTCATCAAATGTTAAGGGTCGATTATCCTTTGCTGAAGGCAAACGAAAACCATAATCCACAAGCATTTCTTTTCGGGATCGATCACCAGCATACATTCCACGTATCTGTGGCACAGTCACGTGTGATTCATCAATAATTGTTAAAAAATCTGGTGTTCCGTCAGTTTTGTGAGGAAAATATGAAAGAAGAGATTCTGGCGGTTCACCCTCGTTTTTCCCCGCAAAATGACGAGAATAATTTTCAATACCATTGCAATAACCTATCTCGCGAATAAGTGCAAGATCATATGAGGTACGACGCTTTAAACGTTCCGCTTCAAGATTTTTTCCTTGTTTTTTTAATTCTTCAAGACGCACATCAAGCTCTTTTTTAATTAATTTAAATGCACGTTTTACTTGATCATCTTCTGTAATAAAATGCTTTGCGGGAAACAAAAAGAATACTTCAACGTCTTCCACAATACGTCGTGTGGTAGCATCAATTTTTTGAATCTTTGAAACCTCTCCACCCTCAATATCTACTTTAAAAATAATTTTTTCTGAAACTGGCATTATTTCAAGAGAATTACCAAGTGCACGAAATTGACCTGGAGAAAGATCGGCTGGTGTACGCTCAAAATGCAAATCTATAAGTTTGCGTATAATTTCAGTACGAGATATTTTAATTCCCTTTCCGATACGCATATTTACCTTTTCATATTCCACAGGACTACCAAGATTGTAAATACAAGAAACAGAAGCAACAATAATTACATCATCACGCGTCAAAAGCGCTTGTGTAGAAGCATGGCGCAAACGATCAATTTCTTCATTGATCTGTGCTTCTTTCTCTATATATGTATCAGTCACGGGCATGTACGCTTCTGGCTGATAATAATCGTAATAAGAAACAAAATAGTGTACAGCGTTATTTGGAAAAAACTCTCGATATTCTTGAGCAAGTTGTGCGGCAAGTGTTTTGTTGTGCGCAATCACAAGAGTTGGTTTGCCTATTTGCGCAATAACATTTGCCATAGTAAATGTTTTTCCAGAACCAGTAACGCCCAAAAGAGTTTGGTGGTCCAAACCTTTTTTCACACCAGAAACAAGCTCTTCAATAGCTTTTGGCTGATCGCCCGCCGGTTTGAATTCGTTATTGATTTGAAATAGTGGTTTCGCCATAATGGTACGCACGTAAAAATGCATTTTTAAAATCTTCAAACTGATCATTTAAAATCGCCACACGCATACTGTGAACAAGATTTATTATAAAATATAAATTATGAATTGAAGCGAGCACTCCCGCAAGCATTTCTTTTGATCGGAAAAGATGTGAAATGTATGCGCATGAATAGTTGGTGCAAGTATAACATCCACAACCCTCGTCGATTGGAGAAAATTTTTCTATAAACTCTGAATTTGTAAGATGAACCTTTCCTCTTTTTGTATAAACGGTTCCGTTGCGTCCGTTTCGCGTTGGTGCAACACAATCAAAAAGATCAACACCATTTTCCACCCCCATAAATAGATCTTCGGGCTCACCGATACCAAGCAGGTGACGTGGTTTTTTTTCTGGTAAAATTTCGTTGACCCACTGCACCGCGGTCGTCATATCTTCTTTTGCAAATGACCCACCAATACCAAAACCATCAAAATCCATCGCTTTAATAATCTCAGCACTTTCTTTTCTAAGCGTTTCAGAACGACCGCCCTGCACAATACCAAAAAGCGCCTGACGTTCGCTGTTTTCTTTTGATTTATGATAATCAACACAGCGCTTGGCCCAACGGTGTGTACGATCTAATGCTTCACGCTGATAATGGTCTGATTCAAGTGGTGATGTGCATTCATCGAACGCAAAAATAATATCAGCACCAAGATTGTGTTGAATTTCAATTGATTTTTCTGGGGTGATGTAATGCATTGCTCCATCAAGATGAGATTTAAATGTCACACCGTCGTGATCAATGGTCGCAATTTTTGGTTTGTCTGGATCAGGAACAGCTTCAGCAATAAGAAGTTGTGGATCGATTATTTTTGTTACCTTACTAATTCCTTTTCCATAAGCTGCGCCAAGAGAAAATACCTGAAAACCCCCAGAATCGGTCATGGTGGGTCCTTGCCAATTCATAAAACCTTGTAATCCTCCAGCTTTTTTTACGATGTCATCTCCTGGTTGTAGATACAAATGATATGTGTTTGCAAGCACAACCTGAGCTCCAGCATCACGTACAGAATCTGGTGTAAGCCCTTTTACCGTACCTTTTGTACCCACAGTAACAAAAGCTGGCGTTTCTATAACGCCATGTGGGGTGGTAAGTAAACCAGCCCTACCAAGCTTTCCTTCAAGCTTTTTCTGAATTTTGAAATTAATCGGCGAAGCCATAATAGGGAGACATAATACCACAAAAACATTAACGTGTCATTGCTCGAATAAACAAAATAAAAACAGCCCTGATAAATGAAAGCGTTTTGCTAACTCATTTACGAGCTGTTTTTATTTTATTTTTATTTCACTTCCAACAATTCTACCTCAAACACAAGTGTTGAATTTCCTGGTATTACAACATTACCAGCACCATCTTTCATGTCTACAGTTCCATAACCCAATTCAGGAGAAATCGTAAGTCGTCGTTTACCACCCACTCTCATTCCTTCAATTCCCTTTTCCCAACCCTGAATCACCAAACCTTGTCCAAGAGGAAATGTGAATGGTTGTCGTCCTATAGACGTATCAAACACTCGTCCATCTTGAAGCATCCCCTTATAGTGTGTGGTTACCAATTTTCCTGCCACCGCCACATCTCCCGTACCCACAACAATATCTTCTATTACTAATCCGGGCACAGATACATTAGCTTGATTTCCAATTATACTATTATTTGTCATTGCAACGTTTTCTCCACCACTAAACAAAGATGTAATGGTGTCGCCTAGTGTTAAAAACAAAACCACCACAACAAGCGACACCACAACTGCTATCCATTGTTTTGAAGAGAGTTTTTTCATTATGTTATACTAAATGTTAATATCATTAAGTATAATATGTAGCATAATACATGTAAACATGAACGATCATTCACAAACAAAAAAACTTCCCACAAAACCACTTACACTTCATGAGCTTCATCAGTCTACAATCGACCGCGTTTCTCATATTCGCGAAGAATTTGAAAAAGGTTTTGAATTTCTTACTCACTTTCCAAAATCTGTCACCGTTTTTGGTTCAGCGCGTTTTCAAGATGGTCATCCGTATTACGAAAAAGCCCATGATATTTGCAATAAAATAGCAAAAGAACTCGGGTATTCTATTCTTTCAGGTGGTGGTCCGGGCATTATGGAAGCAGCAAACAAGGGCGCACATGAGGGCGGTGTACCCTCGATAGGAATAACCATTCAACTACCACACGAACAAAGAACAAATCCCTATCTATCAAATCATCTAGATCTTTATTATTTCTTTGTTCGAAAGGTGTGTTTATCTTTTTCTGCAGAAGCATATCTATTTTTCCCTGGTGGTTTTGGTACACTGGATGAATTTTTTGAAATACTAACACTTGTTCAAACAAAAAAAATAAATAAAGTTCCGCTCATTTTGGTGGGTATGGAATTTTGGAAATCACTTGAAGATTTTATTGTAAGAAACCTTATTGATCTTGGTACGATAGAAAGATCTGATTTAAATTTATACACAATCACCGATGATGAAAATGAAATAATTGAAATCATTCGAAACGCACCTATTCGAAATGGCATAAAACACAACCACAATGGAAGCGAATCTGAATAATGACACACAAAAAAGTTCAAATAATTTAGTTCACAAAGAATGCTCACCGTGTGAGAAAAAGAGTGGAAAAATGCTCCCTGATATCGTTCAAAATTTTAAAGAAAAAATTGACGAATGGAGTATTATAGAAGATAAACGTATTGAAAAAACACTAAAATTTGCAGATTTTAAAAGTGTGCTTGATTTTGTAAATAAAGTTGGAAAAATAGCTGAACAAGAAAAACATCATCCAAATATTTTTATTCATGATTGGAACAAGGTTACTTTTACACTTTTTACTCACTCTATAAACGGTCTATCTGAAAATGATTTTATATTAGCTTCTAAAATTGACGAAATCTCACGAATATAAAAAGAAACCCGAGGGGTGCTAAAAGCGCCCCCCGGGTATTGTTTACAAAATCACCCACGATCTCAAGCCACTGTCACCGCCACCGTCTTTGCACTCGACCGTTTGGTCAAGTTTAAAGAAATTGGATCTGGTTGCCACTGATCCGGCAAGTTTCTTGCTTTTCTCGCCAGAGCGTCATCCTTACCAAGAAGGTGTCGAATAACAGCGACCATTGGTGGATCACCGGTCTTCCAACTATTAACATCGCCGTTGACAACGATGTCGACGCGCTGATTCTTGTACATCTCCCCAGCTTCGGTTGGTGCACCGTTCGCGCTCTGGCGAAAAGCGAATCGGCCACACACCGATACCCAAGCTTCTTCCTGAGCAATTCGACGGTCCCGAGGTTTGTCCACCAAACCAAACACCGACGAATTCAGATTTGCGGGCCTAACCTCCACTCCGTGAAAAACAGTAGGACGAGGCACCTCAACTTCCTCCACTGGGAGTTCGGCGTTCTTTTTGCCAGACTTCTTTCTGTGGTACTCCGCTCGTGCACGAGCCCCCATTACTGCTCTCTCGTACTCGGTCTGCGCAAACTGTTGTGCAAAAGACAAACCGGATAAATTACGACTGGTCACTATACACCACCCCTTGAAAAACCACCCGTTTACTGTCGGGAATCAGTCACCCTCATTGGGTAAAAAGGTGTTTCTACCAAAGAAACCTTCCACAAAAAATGTACCATAAAAAAGAGATACACGCAACATTTTTACACAACAACCCACTAATCTTCATTTATTGAATAAAAAATGGTAGTATAAAATCTCCTTGGTCTTTATAGAGACTGATAAAAATGGCTAAAAAACTACATATTGTACACATTGCATCTGAGGTTGAACCTTTTTCTAAAAGTGGCGGTCTAGCAAATGTTACCAGCTCATTACCTCGTGCGCACAGAGAACTTGGGCACAACGTCATTGTTATCACCCCATATTATGAAGAACTCACAAAAAGTGACGGTCACACACTTGAAATAATTGCTGAAAACGAACAAATAAAAATAAGTGAAGGTAAATTTTTTAATGCTACCTTTTTAAAAAGCACTCTTCCTTATAGTGATGTGGTGGTATATTTTATAGCAAGCAAAGATTTTTTTGGTCCACGAGAAAAACTCTACGGTGCAACAAATGAAAATGCTCGTTTTTTCTTTTTTGATGTCGCCGCACTTACATTGCTCAAAAAAATAGAATGGAAACCCGACCTAATACATTGTCACGATTGGCACTCTGGTCTTATTCCTTATTTTTTAAAAAATAGATATAAAAAAGATGAATTTTGGAAAAATACCGCAACCCTATTTACAATTCATAATCTTGCATTTCAATTAGGTCATGATTGGTGGAATATTAAAGAAGAAGATCGCGATGATGGACGCTCAAAACTTCCACATTTTGATGATGTAAACGGAGTTGAAAAAATAAATTTTGCAAAAAGGGCGATTTTGCATGCCGATGCCATAAACGCTGTTTCTGAAACATACCGTGAAGAAATCATGACGGCTGATTTTGGACAAGAGTTACACCGTATATTAAAAAATCGAGAAAATATTTTTTTTGGTATCGTCAACGGAATAAACTATGACGACTACAATCCCCTTACCGACCCCGGTCTTCAAAAACACTATAGCGACAAATCTGCACATCTCAAAAAAAATAATAAAAAATATCTTCAAAAATATTGTGAATTAGAACAAAATGACGATGTTCCTCTTTTGTGTATGACTTCACGTATTACCGAACAAAAAGGGTTTAAATTGCTAATTCAAATTTCGCGCACACTTTTACGTCTTGATATGCAAATAATTATTATGGGTGATGGTGAGTCCGCCCTACAAGAATCTCTTATTAAAATACAGAAGGAATTTCCAAAACGTTTTGTGCTCATAACACCCATGGACCATAAAATAGAAACTTCTCTTTATGCTGGATCAGATGTTTTTTTATTACCATCACGTTTTGAACCTTGTGGTCTAAATCAAATGATAGCTTTGCGTTATGGTTGTATTCCTGTGGTACATCATATCGGCGGACTAGCAGATACAATTGTTGATTTTGATATAAGTACACAAGAAGGAAATGGTTTTACATTTACTCGTTATGACGCGGATCATTTTTTTGTAGCTATTATTCGTGCTATAGAAATCTATAAACATAAAGAATTATGGCACAACCTTGTGGTGAAAAGTCTCCAACAAGCAAACTCTTGGATTATTCCAGCAAAAAAATATGTGGATCTTTATAAAAAAACAATGCTTCTTAAAAAACGCTACGACCGTATAAACAAAAACGGTAATGGCAACGGTAACAATCATTCATAAAACTTTTATGCTTAAATGGATTAATGTTCTTCATATATATCAACCCCCAACTCAAACAAAAGATATAATAGATACTGTGGTACATCAAAGTTATTCACGTATTATTTCTCTTCTCGAAACATATCCCAAACTTAAACTTACACTAAATATTCCCGGATCACTTTTAGAACTTCTTGATCGCAACGGGCACAAAAAAATAATTGATGATATCGGCCGATTTGCAAAAGATGGTCGCATAGAGCTGTTGGGCACAGCAATGTATCATCCCATTTTACCACTCATTCCTCCACAAGAAG
The DNA here is from genome assembly GCA_964407105.1 of uncultured Candidatus Saccharibacteria bacterium. GTDB lineage: Bacteria > Patescibacteriota > Minisyncoccia > Phycocordibacterales > CALRHW01 > SICJ01. The sequence continues at coordinate 31,326 of CAYOUG010000003.1, forward strand.
TAGTGAGACAAATTGAACTTCACACAAATACCAGTAAAAAATATTTTTCTGACGTATACAATCCGCGAGGTTTTTATCTTCCCGAGATGGCTTATAGCAACGAAGTTGGTTTAATAATAAAAAAAGCTGGTTTTGATTGGGTATTACTTGATGAAATTCATGCTAATGGAGAAAAAATTGATACTCTTACAAAAAATATAAGCGAAGAAACTGGTCTAATAGCAGTATTTAGAAATAGAGCCATGTCACAAACATTTCCTCCGGAACAAATTTTTATAGTGTGGGACAACATTAAAAATAACACCCTAATTACTGTCCATGATGGTGAAATGTATGGCCATAGACACGAAGATGATCATGGTTTTTATAAAAAAGCTTTTGAAAATCCAGAAATTCAGATGCAAACCGTATCAGAATATCTTTCAACACTCACAAACACACAAAAAATATCTTTGATAAACGCAAGCTGGGAAAGTACAACAGAAGAACTTTTACAAAACATACCTTTTGCGGTGTGGGATTCACCAGATAATAAAATTCACAAACAATTGTGGCATCTAGCAAACACAGTGCTACAACTAGTTCCAAAACATTCTAAAGATCCACATTTCAAAGAGGCACAAACAAATTTAGACAAAGGTATCGCCAGCTGTTATTGGTGGTGGGCCAGCGAACGTAAACTCGGCGTTTTTTCTCCTACATCTTGGAATCCTAGTGAAATAGAAAAGGGTGCAACATTTCTTCTTGATGCTAGTAGAGCACTTTCCAAACTACCAAAAGAAAAACACGAAGAAATAGAAAAAATTTTTTCAGAACTTCGTGATGCGGTATGGAAAAGACATTGGGAAATAATGGGCAGTGATAACACCCAACATTTAAATTAAATTATATGCGCATTGCTCAAGTCGTTTCTCTCTGTGAAAGTATTCCTCCACATTCTCGTAACGGACTTGAATTTGTGGTGTCTTGGCTTACCGAAGAACTTGTAAAAAGAGGTCATGAAGTAACACTTTTCACCACAGCAGATTCTAAAACTTCTGCGCGCAAAGTATCTTTACTACCAAAAAGTATTAATGATTTTCACCAAATCCATTGGGAACAACCATTTTTTAGCATATGGAATACAATAATCGCCGGCACGAAAGCACACGATTTTGATATTATTCACTGCCACAACGACAACGGCTCACTTATTGCGCCGTTTGTTGATATTCCAATTATTGAAACAATACATCATCCATACAATGATGATTTACGTTTAAAATATTTAACCAATAGCGAATATCGCAAGTGTATTAAACCAATTATGGAAGAATATAAAAAAGTACACTATGTAACCGTGAGCGAAAAACAAAGAAAATTTTTCAAAATATGTGAACCGTATTATTTTAAAAAACACAGCACAATACACAACGGCATTCCTGTAAAAAAGTTTTCATTTAATCCAAAACCAAAAGATTACTTGCTTTTTATTGGTTATATAAATGAAGAAAAGGGTGCGGATATTGCTATACAAGTAGCGCGTAAAGCTGGTAAAAAATTAATCATCGCTGGACACAACAGAGGAACAGAACTTTTTTTTAAAGAAAAAATTAAGCCGTTTTTAAACGATGATATAAAATATATTGGCCCTGTAGATTTTGCACAAAAAAATGAACTTTACAGAAATGCACTCGCCACCCTTGCGCCACTGCGTTGGCACGAACCCTTTGGACTTACACTAATAGAATCGCAAGCTTGTGGAACACCGGTTATTGCCTTTGATCGTGGGGCTACACGCGAAGTTATTAATCACAAAAAAACTGGTTTTATTGTGAAAAATGAGAAAGAGATGGTCGCCGCTATCAAACTTATTCACAAAATAAACAGAAAAGATTGTAGAGATTGGGTTGAAAAAAATTTTAGTGTAGAAAAAATGACAGATGAATACGAAAAACTTTATAGTACAATAAAGAGGTAATGTTTTTATCTTTATTTAAAAAACAATCCAACACCTCCGATATACCATCTTCTGCGTGGTATCGCAATGCAGTGGTATATCAAATATATCCAAGAAGTTTTCAAGACTCAAACGGCGACGGTGTGGGTGATCTGCGCGGTATTATAAAACGTCTTCCCTATCTTGAATCTTTGGGTATTGGCGCTGTGTGGATTTCACCTATTTACACATCACCGATGAAAGATTTCGGTTATGATATTTCTAACTTTTATAATATCGATCCACTTTTTGGAACACTTGCAGATTTTGATGAACTTGTTGTAGAAATGCACAAACGTGGCATAAAAATAATTATGGATTTAGTGATCAATCACACCTCCTCAGAACATCCATGGTTTAAAGAGTCGTGTTCGTCTCTAGAAAACCCAAAACGTGATTGGTATATATGGCAAGATCCACAAAAAGACGGATCACCACCAAATAATTGGTTAAGTGTTTCTGGCGGCTCGGCATGGACATTTGATGAAAAAACCAATCAATACTATCTTCATCACTTTCTAAAAGAACAACCCGATCTAAACTGGCGCAACACAGATGTAAAAGATGAAATAAGACGTATTGCTGAGTTTTGGATTGCACGCGGTGTAGATGGTTTTCGTGTTGATGCAATGAGTCATCTTGTGGAAGATGGACTTTTTAGAGATGATCCAAAAAATACTGAATTTATTTTAAATAAAAATAATCAGTACAACAAATACATACACACGTTTAGCACCAATCGTCCCCAACTTGAAAATGTGATTAAATTTCTCTGTGAAAGTATAAATTCATATCCAAACAAATTTATAGTTTTTGAAACATATCTTCCTCTTACTGATACTCTTGCCATATACAACATGCATCCAGATGAGCATCACGCTCCGTTTAATTTTAATTTTTTCAATCTTGAGTGGGGTGCAAAAACCTATAAAGATTTTGTTGATAATTTTAATAATGCCCTATCCTTAAAACAAATACCGACTTATGTTTTTGGCAATCACGATCAACCACGACTTGTTTCTAGGTTTGGTGAGGGACAAGCCAGACTATGCGCAATGCTTTTACTTACATTACGCGGTTTACCATTTATATATTATGGTGAAGAAATCGGTATGAAAAATGTAGATATTCCAAAAGAAAAAATAAAAGATGGGTTTGCACACGATTCTGTGAATATTGGTTTGAGTCGTGATCCAGCACGTACACCAATGCAGTGGGATAATTCGTCTTACGCTGGTTTTTCTACAAACGAACCGTGGCTTCCTATATCACCTGAATACGAAAAAATAAATGTGTCAGCAGAAACATCCGACCCAAAATCTATATTTAATTTATATTGCTCACTTATCGGTTATCGAAATAAATCAGATATTTTAAAACATGGATCTTATAAATCAATAAATACTAATAATAACGATGTTTTTGGTTATATCCGCTCATACAAGAAAAAAGAAATCCTTATATTGCTTAATTTTTCAAATACTTCACAAATAATTTCTATAAAAGAAAGTGGTATTGTGATATTTTCAACACACCTCGACACACCACCAAACACACCAGTCGCCAACACAATAGAGATGCGACCGTTTGAGGGTTATGTTATTGAATTACAGTAAATAATTATGAAAAACATAGATTATATTGATCGCGCCATTATTCATTTCGCAAAAATCGTTCAGCCAACATTTGGTAGGATCGCACTTTTTATTGTGTTTTTTTGGTTTGGTTTCTTGAAAATCATAGGAATGAGTCCTGCAAGCGGACTTGTAAAACAACTCTTTGAACAAACCGTGCCGTTTATGACCTTTGACACTTTTATTGTTTTATTTGGTGTCTTTGAGTGTGTTATTGGTATTTTATTTCTCATACCAAAGACGACACGGTTGGTAATTTTATTTTTATGTATACACATGATCACCACACTTGGTCCTCTTGTTTTACTGCCGCAAGAAACATGGCAATCTTTTTTAGTACCAACACTCGAAGGTCAATATATTATTAAAAATTTGGTAATTATCGCTTTGGCACTTGGCATTACTGCACACCTAGCACCAATGAGACATCGAAAATAATTATAAACAAAAACAGCTCTCGAGCAGTTTAGCAAGAGAGCTGTTTTTTATTTTTTATTTAATAGACTCAATCTTTATCTTAAAGAAAGGTTGTCGGTGCCCGTTTTTCTTGAAATATCGGCTTTTCTGTTTGTATTTAATCACATTAATTTTTGGAGCGCGACCAGCATTTTCAAAACTAGCAACAACCTTTGCTCCATCAATAAAAGGAGTTCCAATGGTTGTGTCTTTGCCGTTATCTACAAGCAAAACCTTATCAAAAGTGATTTTGTCACCAGTTTTAAAATCGCCAGGAAGCTTCTCAATATTGAGAGTATCCCCCGCTTTTACTTGATATTGCTTTCCACCTGTTTGTATAACCGCAAATTCCATAATTGATATATTCTACATAAACCCCTCAAAAATGCAAGAAACGCCTCTATTCATTTCCCTCTGGTTTTTCTATGAGTTCCATCTCCACCCCCACCGCCTGCCCTGTAATACGAAGCACATCTTTGTCTAGTTTTTTAAATTCTTTAGAGCTTGAATTGAAATGATTTACAACGGTACCAATCGCATTCCCCATTTTTCCATGATAATCCTCATAACTTTTTAAATGCTTACCAAGCTCATCTACACGCTTTATGATGTCTTTTGCGGTTTCTTCTATTTGCATAGCTTTTAGTCCTTGAAGTACCGTTTGTAAATATGCCAAAAATGACGTGGGAGATACAATAATAACTTTGTATTTTCCAGCCGCACGTTGAATGAGATTTTCAGTATCATCTGTCACTGCGCCAATTTTGTTGATAAGTAAATCATAATATATTGCTTCATGCGGAATAAACATAAAAGCAAAATCCATAGTATTTTCGTTTGGACGAATATATTTAGCTGTTTCTTGAATACGAAGTTTTAAATCATTAACAAACACTTTTTCGAGTCGATCGCGTTCGGCTGGATTTTTTTCATCAATAATTCTGTTGTAGTTTTCAAGTGAAAACTTTGAATCTACAGGAATTATTTTATCTTTCACAAACACAGCACAATCTACAATATCACCATCAGCAAAAGCATATTGCATTTGATACGAACCCGGCGGAAGTACATTTTTAAGAAGTGTTTCAAGATAATATTCTCCCAAAATACCGCGTTGTTTTGGATTTTTTAAAATATCTTGCAAAGATTGAAGCTGATCAGTAAAAGACATCACTTGTTTATTTTGCTCCTCAAGCCGCACAAGTTTTTCTGTAAGATCACGGTGAATTTTAAAAGACTCGCCCGCCTGATACTTCATCGAATCAAACATGTTTTTTGATGTCTCACCCATTTTTGAATCAACGGTGCGCGTAAGCTCATTCATTTGTTGAAGGAGAAGATTAAAACCAGTATCGTTTTTTTGTTCAGATTCACCCACCGGCATCTTAAGCCGTTTAAACATAAGCCAAAAAAAGATACTGTTTCCCACAACAAGCACTGCGATAATAATAATTAAAAACTGTATAGACATAGAAAAAGTATACCAAATTGCTATACTGTTCGTATACCTAACAAAATCAATATGACATTACATCAAACAATCAAAGAAGGCATCAAAGAGGCAATGAAATCAAAAGATGCTATTCGCCTTAGTGTGCTTCGTGGTCTACTTTCAGCATTCACAAACGAACTTGTGGCAAAAGGTCAAAAACCGCAAGAAGAGCTCGGTGATGAAGGCGCCATTGCAGTAATAAAACGTGCGATCAAACAACGAAAAGATTCTATCGAACAATTTACTGCTGGAGGAAGAAAGGATTTGGCGGACTCAGAAGAAAGTGAACTTGTTATTTTACAAACATTTGTGCCAGTCACAATGAGCAAAGAAGAAATTCTAAAAATAGCCATAGCAAAAAAAGAAGAAATGGGTTTCACTGACAAATCTAAGCTTGGTGTGTTTGTGGGAGTTGTTATGAAAGAACTAAAAGGAAAAGCTGATGGTGCTGATGTAAAAGAGGTGGTGGATGGTTTGTTTGTATAAAAAATGTACTAAAAATATTTTTGCTTTTTCTACTGCTTTGTGGTCAAATGGAAGCAAATAGTTCTTCGTGTATCTTGTGATCCACGAACATCTCCACCAACGCCCACAAAAGGAGGACAGTATGCGAAGCGTTGAAGCAGGGGAAATCGAAACCATTAGGGGGCAAATTATTTTCTGTTATCACACCCAAAGAGAACGTGGTGTTCGTGTAAATATGCCGAGTATTATTCGGCAAACACTTAGAGAACACGGTCTTAGTGATGATCAAGACCTATATCACCAGCTTTGTGCTGCGATGGGAAAACTAAGTCACCTGAAGACTGGGAGTGGTAAAACAAAAAAAATCCCCAACGGAACTAGGTCAATAGTTTCGATATCGAGTCGAGGTATTGTCATAACCCCCCACCCCGTGACACCCTCCACAAAAGACGATTTTCTCTTCCCAGAAATGGGAAGGCCCCAAACTGGACACCGCTGAAAAAGCGGGTCCGGTTTTTTCTTTTTTTAGATAAAAAAATACCCCCCAGAGCAAGCGCCTAAGCACATACTTGGGGGGCACGGCGAACCGAGAAAGGTGGTCATCCCATCACAAACCGGAGACGCGCAGCAAGACACGTAACAAGAAGCAACAGACACCTTCGACGGCACACAACGATTGCCTAAACTCATTTTGTGTGTTTTCGCCAATGAATTTAGTTCAGCCTTCCAATTCTTCCATTCCAAGAGCCTTGCAGCCATGATCGACTGATGAATCATCTGCACCAACATACTAGCGCAAAGATGTTATGGAAGTCAACACTAATACATATCCACACCCACCGCTTCTTTTATATTATTAAAACCATCTCTTTTTAAAAATTTAACCAGATCTTTATTTATTTGCCCAATCACTTGAGGTCCTTCAAAAATCATTCCGGTAATCATTTGTATGAGTGAGGCGCCGAGTCTGATTTTTTTATAAGCATCTTCGGCATTAAACACACCGCCACAACCAACAAGAATAAATCTATTTTTTTCTTTTTTAAAAATGTATGAAAGTAAATTATCTGAAATATTCTGAACCGGCTTACCACTAATTCCACCTTTTTTAGAAACATTGTCGTCAACAATTTTATCGTTTTGACGATTTTTTGTAAGATTTGAACACACAATACCGTGTATACGATGTCGTCGTACCACATCAAGAATATCGTCAATTTGTTTTTGACTCATGTCTGGGGAAAGTTTTATAAAAATCGGTTTATCAGTATGAATACGGTCAAGCGATTGAAATAGTAAATCAAGATTAATCGGGTCCATAAAGGGTTGCCCACCATCTGTATTTGGACAACTAATATTCACCGTAAAAAAACTTCCTATATTTGTAAATGTTTTAAATCCTTCACCGTAATCATCAATTGCATTTTGAATATCAAGATTTTTTTTACAATTTGTCATGGCGATACTAGTAGAAACAGGAATTTCAAAATATTTTTCTTTTAAGCGTTCGAAAATATTTTTTGCTCCATCGTTTGCAAGACCATAATTTACCACGGTGCCTTTTGATTTTTTTAATCGCCAAAGTCGTGGTTTTGGATTGCCTTCGCAAGGCAAATTTGTGATCGAACCAATTTCCATGTGTCCAAAACCGACAGATGGAATAATATCTGTTAATTGGGCATTTTTATCAAATCCAGCCGCAAGACCTATGGGATTTTTAAAATTAATTCCTAAAATATTTTGTTCAAGGGTTTTGTTTTCGTAATTAAAAAGAAATGATGTAATTTTTTTTGTTATAAAAAATTTGCCCAAAAAATTGCCTGAAAAAATAGCAAAATCATGCACATGTTCTGGATCTATCTTAAAAAGTATTGGTTTTATAAACAGGGTGTAAACGTTCATAATTTGTGACCTTACGGGGAATCGAACCCCGATTCCGAGCTTGAGAAGCTCGTGTCCTAACCGTTAGACGATAAGGCCATTTATTTGACAATGATGCACTCACAGCGCAATTATACGCATTTTAGAGCCAAAATCCAGCCGTACCAAAAAATTAATGCTATCTTTTAAGCCAATCCTCCTCTTGACGCACCAAAAATTCATGTGCTTTATTGGGCTCAGCCATCATCATTTTTACTGCTCGTTCCATGCGCATAGATTGTGATCCTTTCACAAGAATAATATCTCCTCTTTTAATAATTTTTGAAAGATAATCTCCGGCTTTAATAGAATCTTCGAAACGCACAATTTTCTTTTCTTTCATTCCAGCTTCTAGAGCACCCTCAGCGATAAAGCGCGCGCGTATACCCACAGTCACGAGTAAGTCTGCGTGCTCGGCCACGCGCGCGCCAGCCTTTTTGTGCTCTTCTGTAGAATATTTTCCAAGTTCAAGCATGTCACCGAGCACAGCAATCTTTCTTTTGCCTTGCACAAAACCAAGCGTTTCAAGGGCAAGTGAAAGTGCTATTGGAGATGAGTTGTAAGTGTCATCAATAATTGTTGTATGCTTAAGACCATCAATAAGCTTCATACGACCCGGAGGTGTATCGTATTGAGAAAGTGCCTCAACAAGTTTATTCAGATCTAAATTTTGTGAAAGACCCACAGAGAGCGCAGCAAGACATGTTTGAATATGTTGATAACCAAGTGAGTTTTTTATATTAATATGTAAACTTTGACCACTATGATCCAAACGAAATCTGATACCTGTTGGTCTTTCGTTATTTGTAGAACTTGAAGTAGCTACTTCACCCTCGTATATTACAGAATATTCCGAAGCCACAAGATCTGCATGACCTTGTGTAGAAAAAAGTATTGTATTTGCTGAAGTGATATTTTTGTAAGCCAAAACGTCTTCATCGTCAGCATTCAAAATTACCACACCGTTTGGCTTTACCGCTTTTACAAGTTTACCCTTTTCTTCAAATACAGATTGTACAGATGGAAAAAATTCCACATGAACGGGTATTTTACTCAAACGTGTCACCACTACCACATCAGACTTAAGCCAAGAAGTAATAAAATCCATATCGCCGGGTTTATCTACGCCCACCTCCAAAACAAGCCACTCTGGATATTTGTTTGGTAAAATAATAAGTGCCAAACCTTCAAAAATATTTTTCAACCATTTTGATGGACTACTCCAAGCGTTTGCACAGCCAAGTATTGTGAGGGGTACACCTATTTCACTATTAAAACTCTTACTACTTTTTCTAATAAAATAAAATTTTGATAACACAGTATAAATTGCGTCTTTTGTAGATGTTTTGCCAACACTACCCGTCACAGCCACAATTTTGGGCTTATATTTTTTAAGCACAAGTCGTGCCTCTAAAAGAATTATCGCTGTTATTATTTTTTTTATAATTTTTTTAAACATGAATTTATCTGTCGGGCGGAATTTCGTAATAATTGATAAGGTATTTTGCAATATTCATAAATGGTATCGGCAACGTTTCGGAAGAAAAACGAATGTTTTTTGGATAATACATAAACAAAAAAACCAAAAAACGTGGATTATATGCAGGAAAATACCCAAAAAATGAATGCAAAAACCTATCTTCATAATATCCGCCACCGTTTGGATTTGCAATCTGAGCAGTTCCAGTCTTTGCGGCCACACTATAATTTGGAATTTTTATTTTTCCTTCGATAATAGATGCATCTACCGTTTGCACCAACATTTTAGAAATCGTTTCCGATGTTTTTTCACTAATCACCCGCCTACCATCATCAAAAGAAATGGTTTTTGATGTGCCAGAATTAAAATATATTTTTTTTACTAAATGTGGTGTGACAAGTGTACCACCATTTGCAAGAGAAGAAAGTGCACGGACCATAGCTATGGGGGTTACAGCAATACCCTGACCAAAAGAAGCTGTGGCGTGTTCAATGTCTCGCGAACTTTTTAAATTTTGTACCAGCGGAGCAGCTTCGTTTGGTAAATCAACACCTGTCTTTTCACCCAAACCAAAATTAATCATGTATTGAGAAAATTTATCTTTACCTAATTGTTGCATAACAAATGTGGCGCCAGTATTTAATGATTGATTAAGCACTTCTTGCATAGATATCACGCCACGACCTTTACCGTCATAGTTTGAAATCGTTTTACCGTTCAGGGTCACAGAACCCGTGTCATTGTAAGTGGTTTGTGGAGTTATAACCCCAGCATCAAGACCAGAGGCCACAGTAAGTGGTTTTACAATTGATCCCATTTCATAAACATTTTCCACCAATGGATTTGAAAAAATAGCGGGATTTTTTTCTTCTTGAAATGAGTTTGGATTAAATGATGGATACATCGCCATCGCCACAATCTCCCCCGTTTTTGGATCTATCACAATGCCACCCGTATAATCTGCAGACCATTTTTTATTTACTTGTGTAATCTCACGTTCCAAAAATGCCTGAACTGATGGTTCTATTGTTGTTACAATATCTCCGTGAGATTTTGAATGATTTGAAACTGAATCTTTAATATTCAAAAAAACATCTACGAAAAAGTTTGCATAAGAAGCTGAATTATCTTTTTTGAGTAACTCATCATATGAACGTTCAAGTCCATAACGTCCACCAAAATCATTACCTTTATACGCCATAATACCAAGCACATGTGCAGCCATTTCTTCTCCTGGATAAAATCTCCATTTCTCTTTAAAAATATTAAGACCAGTGATACCAAGTGCTTCTATTTTTTCACCAATTTCTGTATTTACGTGTTTCAACACCTCTTCATATGGATCAGTTATTTTGTTTGCACGCGCAAAAAAAGTATCTCGATCAAGAGTCGACACAAGAGCTACAAGCTTTGTAAAAACTTCTTCTGGATTTTTTAAAACCTGTGGGTTTATTGCAACAATATAACCAGATTGTAGTGTGGCAGCAGATACCTGACCACCATCTTTTTTTTGAAAAAAAATCGTACCACGATTGAACACGTTAGAACCCGGTCTTTTGTGTTGCTGATCAGCGATATCTGAATATTTTTCTGCATTCACCACCTGTATACTGTACAAACGAAAAATAAGCACACAGGCACACAACACTATACAAGAGAAAATAAACCTAATTCTTGAAATGTTGGGTCTCATACACTATGACTATAACAGGTATTACTGAATAGTATTAAATGAAACGAGCGCCGTAACAGGAGTTTTTGAAATATATTTTGGAGATTGTATGTCTTGATAACCAAGAGAATACGCAAGATCAATATCTATGTCGTTGCGCAATGATATATATTTAAATTCAAGATCACTTATTTCTGATACATGCACAGCAATTTCTTGTTCAAGAACTGCTCTTTTTGCTACATTAAACACCGTTTCATTCATAAAAAAGATGTAGAGAACACACAACGCAACACACATCCAACCAAAAACCCACACAAGTGTCCTTTCGTCTTTTAATACTGCAATTTTTGATGTCATGTTTATTTGTACTATGTTCTACTACTAAATTTTTGAAATTATTCTGAGTTTTGCACTTCGTGATCGAGGATTTTTTTCTACTTCGTCATCAGTGGGTGTTATTGGTTTTTTTGTAATTTTTTGTGCTTTACCGTCGACTATTAATTGTTTAAAAAAAAGTTTTACGATTCGATCTTCTATGCTATGAAAAGAAATAACTGCGATACGCCCAGATGCTGTGAGGTGATCAAATGCTTTCTGTAAACCGTCTTTAAGTGCTCCCACCTCATCATTAACCGTCATACGCAAAGCTTGAAATGTGCGAGTGGCTGGATGAAGTTTCATGCGATGATACGAGCTGGGCGTCGCATTTTTAATTATCTCGACAAGATCAAATGTGGTTTCGATTGGTTTTTGTTTGCGCTCTTGAGCAATTTTTTTTGCAATGCGCCACGCATACCTTTCTTCACCATAATTTTTAATGATCGTCGCGATATTTTCTTCATCCCACATATTCACAATCTCTCGCGCAGTAAGTGTTTCTTCGGTAATTTCGCTTGCAAATGTCATGAGTAGTGGTTCATTTCTTTTAAATGAAAAACCTCTTCCCGACTCTTCTATTTCTTGCGAGCTAAGTCCGAGATCAAACATCACCTTGTTCACCTGCTCTATGCCGATTTTCTTGAGCACCACATCTATATATCTAAAATTTGATTGCTCAAGAATAATTTTTGCTCCAGTTTTTTCTTTCACTTTTGCAAGACGTTCTGCTGATCGCTCTAAAGCTTTTGCGTCTGCATCAAGTGCAATTACTGTGCCGTGCACACCCACAAGCTCAGCTATTGCTTGCGTATGTCCACCACCACCGAGCGTGGCATCGAGCACGATTTCACCTTCGTGAATATCTAGCCCTTCTATGACTTCTTGTAAAAGAACACTCACATGAACAACGGAAGACTGTAAAGCGGTATTTGTCATGTGGGTTTAAAATACTCCTATCTCACCGAGCTTTTCTGCCATGGTGTCAGCTTGCTTCTCAATTTTTCTCTTGTACTCTTTCCAAGCTTTTTCATTCCAGATCTCCACTCTGTTATGAACGCCAGTAAAAACTACACGATTTTTGAGCTCTGCAAACTCACGATGGAAGTCAGCTATGAGGATTCGGCCGATTGCATCGACATCCGTTTCCACTGCTCCTGCGAGCATAAAACGATTGAATCCTCGAGTGTCTGCTTGTCCCATACCAAGCTCGGCGAGTTTTGCGGAAATTTTTTCCCACTCAGCGAGCGGATATAAAAACAAACAGTTGTCTAAACCGTGGGTGATCACAACTTTCTTTCCAACTTCTTTTCGAAACTTTGATGGCAAAGAGATTCTGTTTTTTTCATCTACTGTATGTGTGTATTCTCCGAGAAGCATTGTGATTGGTGAAATTACCACTTTCTCCCACTTGGTTAATAGTATATAACACTCTATCCCACAGTACTACATTGTTATCCACATTTTTGCACGGCAAAAAAGAAGAAAAAACGAGAGAAACCTACTCTTTCACTAAAGCGCTTCGCTAACCCGTTCAAGAGTAGGTTTCTCTCGTTTTTTTAACTTGACTTTGTGTATAAAATATGCTAGTATTACAAGCAGATTGGGAGTAACGTATTCCCTTCGCACACTGTCAGTAGAGGAGCACACATGATACAGGTAAAGCCCCTTGGGTGGATCGCCAAAATTGGTGATCTTCTCATGCTTCCGGTGATGTGGCTACTCACCGGTATCGGAGAGTCTCCACAAAAAACTCACCGATGGAACAACACGAAGCTGTCTTACGGAGACGTCGTATTGATGCGACACGACCAAATGGTAGAGTGTGAAGGAATCAAAGGAGAAAAAAGCTGATGGTTTGGCTTTCTCCCGATTTTCCACATTCCGTTGTTGGGTTGGCGTCACTATGTGGTGATTAAACCACCATCGTGGAGTGGAGAGTGGCACATCGGTTGGATCAGCGAGGACGTCATTGGCGTAAGTCAAATCAAACTTCGTGGTCCAGTTCCGCGTCCTTGTTGGTCCAACAAATGTGAAGTTTTTTGGCATCATCGCTGGTAGCACCACGCAAACACTCCTGAACAAAGAAGGTTTTGGAAAACTTGGCGATGGAGGGCCATTTACAAGAGTGCCGCTACTTTGAGGGGGGATGCAAAAAAACAAACCAACCCGCGGCAGTCTTTTTCATTCATTCACAATTGGAGACAAAACATGCCTAGCACTTCTCGCACAGTGATCATTGTGAGAGGAATCGGGAGTATGATGTTCCTTCTCGGTTTCTTTGTTCTTCTGTCCGTCTTCTTGTTTCCACACCGCCATGTCTATGCAATAGGAGGTTTACTTTTGTTGTTTGGTGGTATGTTAGCATCAATGGATGCTCCACCACAAACAAGTTGCCGATGTTAGACAAAAAGCTAACCCGACCACCAACCCGCGCAGTCTTTACTGACTGAGGCGGGTTTTTTTAATACTCTAAAGATAAACAAAACAAAAACAATACTTTTTCCGGGTACGGAATTTTTGAAGCTTAAAAATTCCTGAAACTCTCGCGCCGTCGCGCTCGAGACCTCCTCCAAAAGTATTGTTTTTGTTTTGCTGCTCTTTCACCTACTTATGCCTCATCGTCGGAAACAAAATCACTTCTTTAATATTTTTTGTGTTGGTGAGCACCATAATGAGTCGGTCGATACCAATTCCCACACCTCCTGCTGGTGGCATACCATATTCCATTGCTTCGATAAAATCCTCGTCAGTACTTTGAGCTTCTGTGTCCCCCTTTTGTTTATTTTCTTCTTGTTTTGCAAAACGTTCTCGTTGATCAAGCGGATCATTAAGTTCTGAAAATGCTTTTACAAGTTCTACCCCACCTATCACAAGCTGAAATACATCTACAAGAGCATTATTATTTTCTTTCTTTTTAGCGAGCGGAAGATAGTCGGCAGGATAATCTACAATAAAAGTGGGTTGAATAAGTTTTGGTCGACAGGTTTTTTTATAAATATTATCGATAATTTTTTGCACAGGATCACTTGGATCTACTTTTACACCAAGTTGTTGTGCTTTATTGCGCGCCTCATCGAGCGTCATTGATTCGGGATTTGAAATGAGTGCGTAACGTTTTAGTAAATCGAGATACGAAATAACTGAAAACTTTTTTGAAAAATCGATTACGTTTCCATCAAATTCTATCTCCGTTTTCTTAAAAATTTTCTTTACAATAGTCTTGATCATTTTTTCAACGAGTTTCATTTGGCCACTTTTATCACTGTAGCTTTCGTAAAACTCAAGCATCGTAAACTCAGGATTGTGAGTCATATCGATACCTTCATTACGGAAATTACGATTGATTTCATACACTTTTGGAAAACCGCCGATAAGTAGCTTTTTTAAATAAAGCTCTGGAGCAACACGCAAAAAGAGATCCATATCGAGCGCATTGTGATGTGTTTTAAAAGGCTCAGCACTTGCTCCCCCAGGAAGAGGCTGAAGCATTGGTGTTTCTACTTCGAGAAAATCTGCTTTATCTAAAAACGTTCGAAGTTCGCGCACAAGATTTGAACGTAGTACAAAACGTTCTTTTACCTCCGGAGACATGAGGGTATCTAGATATCGACGACGAAAACGTTCGTCGGGATCTTGCAAACCACTCCATTTTTCTGGAAGCGGTCGAAGTCCTTTTGAAAGCATGGTCCAACCAAAAACTTGTAATGTTTTTTCTCCGCGCGCCGTAGTGAAAAGCGGACCATTCATTTGTACAAAATCTCCCACATCTGTAGTGTTTATAAAAAGATCAAATTGATCGTCTGGAAGCTCGCCCTTTTTAATGAGACCTTGAAAACGACCAGTACCATCGTCAAGTGTAAAAAAAGCAAGCGCCCCCTGAAGTCGCAAAGACATTATGCGTCCACACAAAGCAATGTTTTTTTTATTTCTTGCTAACGTTTCAAACTTTTTTGAAACATCTGCGAGAGAATAATCGTACTGTGAATTTATTGGATATGGATTAACACCGGCTTTTTTTAAAGCATCTAATTTTCCTATTCTTATGTTTCGTATCTCTTCAAATGAAGACATTTGGAGAATTGATTAGTGAGTTTATTTAATCTCGACTACCTTATACTTTATCACACCTCCGGGAGTAGAGACAGAAAAGATTTCGTCTTTTTTGCGACCAATAAGCGCAGCGCCTAGTGGAGATGTCATGGATATTTTTTTTAAAGACATATCTGCTTCTTCAGAACCGACGATAGTATAAACCTGAGACTCTTTTTCTTTATCTTTTTGTATCACAACAACCGAACCAACATCAACAGAACTTGTATCGTGAGTTTTTACAATTACCGATGTCTTTAAAATTGCTTCGAGTTTTGAAATACGATCTTCAATATTTGCTTGCATGTCTCGCGCTTCGTGATATTCGGCATTTTCAGAAAGATCACCGAGAGATTTTGCGTACTCAAGACTCTCGGCGACTTCTTTACGACGCGTAGTTTTGAGTTCTACAAGTTCATCTTTGAACTGTTCGAATTTCTCTTGTGTTAAATAATGTTTCTCGTCTTTCATAGCTGTGTGTTCGTACTTAATGCAAAGTATTGTATAGGGTTAGAGCACCAAAGTCAATTATCTTGTCACTCTCTGTGTTGTATAGTTTTTAATTTGATATACCGAGATATTCTGGCGAATTTATTTTCATCCAATCAAGGAGTTGACGCATCACATAAGTGGCACCGAGCTGATTTGTACGAGCACCTTTTTCAAGAATAATAGCGAAAGAATATTTAGGATTATCATAAGGAAAAAAACCGGTTACCCAAGAATTAACGAGAAGTTTTGAAACACCGAGCTCAGCAGTACCAGTCTTTGCCGCCACCGCCACATAAGGCAAATTAAGTGCTCCTGCGGTCACAGTAAAAACCGCTTCACGCATTCCCTCTTGTACTATTTTAAAATACCCATCATCTATCGTAACCTCTCTTACTGAGGTTTTTGTGGGATGTGTTTTTTTGTCTAAAATTGTTGGTGTGAGCAATGTTCCTTTATTTGCAATCGCCGCAACACTGCGCGCCTCCTGAATGGGTGTGAGTTGAAAACCATATTGACCGATAGATGTGTGGTATGTATCTCCAAGTCTCCAATCATCACCGTCAAACACTTTTTTCTTCCACTCTGGATTTGGAATAATTCCTTCTATTTCATTTGGCACATCGATACCAGTTTTTTCACCCAAGCCCATCATTCGTACATATTTTTCAATGTTTGTAATACCAAGACCTTTTTGATTTTCAAAACCCCCTCCGATAGTGTAAAAATATACGTCTGAAGAAAGTGCGAGCGCCTCCCGCATATCCACCCAACCGTGTGCCTTCCAATCTTTAAAAACAGTCTTTTGTGTTGGGTCATACGGATTAACAAGCTCGAGTGCACCAGTACTTAAAATCTTTTTTTGTGGGTCAATAATTTTTTCAACCAATGCGCCAAGCGCTATAAATGGTTTAACAATAGAACCGGGTGTATACAAACCAGAAACCGCTCGGTTTAAAAATGGATTATTTGTATCTTTTTGGTATCCCGCAATAATCGCCGAATCTTTTCCTTGTGTCATAACATTAGAGCTGTATTCTGGAAAACTTGTAAGCGCAAGAATTTCACCTGTGTGTACATCCATTATTACTCCAGCACCACCACGAAAACCATATTCTTCAGATGCGTGTTGTATAGCACGATAAAGTTCTTGTTGCACATTAGAATCGATAGACAGCGTAACATTTTTTCCATCAACGGGCGGCTCCACAACATTTTGAGATTTTAATTCTCCAAGAGCATTTGTTTCAACTATTCTCACACCATTTTTACCAGAAAGAATATCGTTAAATGTTTTTTCTGCTCCATCTTTTCCAACATATTCTGTACGATAATAAAAACCAGAATTATCTTTGTCCGGATATTTTAAATAACCAACTATATGTGAGATACCTTGTATTGAAGCAAAAGAACGTAATGCAAAATCAGGTTCATCTGGGTTAATAGTATTAAAAGCGAGCTCTACACCATTTCTATCATAAATAATTCCTCGATTTGAAAAAATTGATGTGTGTTGAAGACGATTATTTTCACTTTGTTCAGCAAAAGCTTCACCACGATGAACCTGAAGAACCCAAATACGCGATAAAAATAAAATGGCAACCAGCATAAAACATGATCCCAACAACACCATAGTTTTTTTTGATATGGGTTTTTCAAGACGACCCTCAAATTGATAAACATCAAACTGCGGTAAATTACGTGCATCAATAAAGATCTCATCTGGGTATATTTCAGAATCAGAGTAAGAACGTCTATGCCTAAATAATTTTATAAATTTTCTCCAAGACATATTTTAAGAATAAAAAGAAAGTCTTTTTTTCAAATACAATGATACCAAAAAAACAAGTGACGCATATAAAAGAAAAGGAATTCCCCACCAATGATCGGCAACACCATATAATGCATCAAAAATGACAGCAAAAAACAATATTTCATAATATGAAGCAAAATAAAAAACAAGAATCGGTACAAGAATACAAAACAACCACCATGGCGCAAAAAAAACAGCAACACACATGCACAAATCTATAAATATGCGCAATAAACTCATTTTATTATTTTAAAATTGAAACCAAACGAAGTTCGCCTATGTGTACGGGTGTTTTACAAAATATTCTTTTAAAAGAATCCGTAGGTACTGATTCGATCGCTTCTACTATAGCCAAAATGTGTGGTACAATGCCCGGCAATATAATTTTATCTCCCTCTATAACATCAACATCTTGAGGTACACGTATTTCAAAATTTCCACCCCCAGTACCAACAAGTTCAACCGACAAACTATTTCTATCAACAAGTGCGTCTGTGTGAGTATCAACGCTTGAAAAAAGCTTAGCTCTAGATGTTTTTTCAAACACCTGATCAATTACACCCAAAACAACTGTATCACTTGCAAACACCATATTACCAATCGTAACAGCCGAATCCAACCCCACATCAAGTATAAATGTGTCATACGCTGAGTGTGGTGGGCGCACAAGTACGGCAGAAAGTATTGCGGAAATATTTGTATTACGACCCCAAGATTGTTTAAATTCTTTATTTTCTTGCTCAACCACCGACTGTGCCAATAATTTAATACGAATATCCACCAATTCTTGTTCAAGTGCCTTATTTTTTTCAACAAGTTTTATGCGCGATAAAAAAAATCCACGAATTGCGCTTGTGTGCTCCATAATAAAATTACCAGAAACCCACAGCGGTCTTCCTATACCCTGAGACATTTTTGGAAAAAATAATGGCGAAAAAACAGTAAAACATACCACAACAAAAATAACCACACCGATTACTAAAAACGGCATCAAATGTTTTTTACCTTTTCTATTATTTTGAAGTGGGAAGTTCATCTTCATGAATAATAAGTACCTCTTTAAAACCCTCCAAGTCTTCTAAAATCATACCTGTACCACGAGCTACAGCAGTAAGAGGATCTTCCGCAATATATACAGGAATTTTAATATATTCATGAAGCAAAGCATCAAGACCCTTTATAAGTGCACCTCCACCGGTCAAATAAAGACCTCGATGCATTACGTCAGCAAGAATTTCTGGAGGGGTCGTTTCAAGAACTTCGCGCACCGATTCTACAAGTGTGTCTATAGACTGTGAAATAGCTTCGCGAATATCTGCATCAGTAATTACAACCTCTTTTGGAAGACCAGTAATAAGATCTCGTCCTTTAATAATTGCCTCCATAGGTACATCCCCAGGAATTACCGAACCAATCGCGATTTTTACACTCTCTGCGGTTTTTTCACCAATTAAAATTTTAAATTCACTACGAATATAAGAAATTATATCGCTATTAAGTTTGTCTCCTGCGATTCGCAAATTTTTTGAACACACCACACCCCCAAGAGAAATGACAGCGATGTCTGAGGTGCCTCCACCGATATCTAAAACCATACTTCCCACCGGATCCATCACCGGCAAACGAATACCAATAGCCGCCGCCACTGGCTCCTCTACAATATGCACCTCGCGAGCGCCAGCATTTTTTGTAGCATCACGCACTGCACGTATTTCAACACTTGTAATACCAGACGGCACTCCCACCACAACGCGAGGACCAAAAAAAGTTCGGGTGTCTTTTTGCGCTTGATTTAATAAATACGCGATCATTTCTTCGGTTATTTCAAAATCAGAAATAACACCGTCAACTAAGGGACGCACCGCTACAATATGTCCAGGCGTACGACCAAGCATTTGTTTTGCTTGATTGCCTATCGCCACAACACGCCCAGTTTTTTGATTAACCGCAACCACAGATGGTTCATTGAGCACGACACCTCTACCCTTCATATAAACAAGAGTATTTGCCGTACCCAAATCAATTCCAATATCGTTGGAAAAGAGTGTATAGAATCTTTCTATCTTTTTTTTCAGTCGTGACAGCCACATATATGTTTAGAATTTCTGCAATACCGCACGTGCATTACTCTCCTCAATATCTTTAAGAGCACACATTTCTGTTTTATTTGTTTTTCGTATTTTTACTTCAACAGAATTTTTTTCAAGAGTTTTTTCACTAATCACAAGACGAAATGGTATACCGATTAAATCCGAATCAGCAAATTTTTCTCCAGCACGCACATTGCGATCATCAAAAAGAACTTCAACGCCTTGGGTTTGAAGTGTATTGTAAAGAGAAAGTGCTTTTTCTTTAACTTCTTCGCTTTCACCCACCGCCACAAGATGCACCAAAAATGGCGCAACACATTCTGGCCAAATAATACCCGCTTCATCTCCAAGCACTTCTGCGATAGTGCCCATAAGACGACCGATACCTATACCATAGCTTCCCATAACAACCGGCTGTGGTTTGCCCTGTTCATCTAAGTAAGTAAGTTCAAACGCATCGGAAAAACGCGTACCCAAATTAAAAATATTTCCGACTTCAATGGCTGTTTTTTCTTCAAGTTTTGAATTACCACATTCTGGACACACAGAGTGTTCTTGAATAATTTCCTTATTTACTGCCACCCTACACTTTTCACAGACAAAAATAGTATCTTCGCCAGATTGAGTTATTGTTTGAAACTCATGAGAATATTTACTAAAACTACCACCAGAAGCAAAAGTTAGATATGTAAAATCACCAAGACCAACTGTGTTAAAAATATTTTTATATACCTCTTTCATTTTTTCATAAAACACCAATCGATCATCTTCATTTTTTGAAAATGAATAAAGATCTTTCATTAAAAATTCTCGCCCACGAAGCATGCCACTCTTAGAACGTGCTTCATTTCTAAATTTTGTTTGAAATTGATAAGGGTAACATGGCAAATCACGATATGAATGAATGTAGTTTTTCATAAGTGCAGTAAGTGGTTCTTCGTGTGTTGTGGCGAGTCCAATCTCGCTACCATTTTTAAGTTGTGTTTTAAACCACACATCAAGCACCTCATCATTCCATCGGCCACTTTTTTGCCACACCTCTTTGTCTTGTAGTGCTGTTAAAAATATTTCTTGCCCACCAACCTTATTCATTTCATCACGCACCACCTGCGTAATTTTTTGCATCACACGCACACCGAGCGGAAGAAGAGAATACACTCCTGCCATTTCTTTATGAATAAATCCTGCACGAATGAGAAGTTCTGCGTTTTTTGACACCTCATCTTTTGGCGCTTCTTTTCGTGTTTTTGTAAAAAGTAAAGACTGTAACATGCATAGATAGTATCACTAAAGGAGGTGGTGGGTCAAAAAAAGATTTTTATTTTATTTCTCTGGCACATCAAAAATAGAGGGGTGCAAATCATTACCAGCCACTAGATTAGCGATACGCCGACCACCATATATAGAGGGCAAAATACCAATACCATTGCAACCGAGGTTATACATCAACACTGGATTTTTTGGCTCTACACCAATCAGTCGAACATAGTTTTTGGTATAACCCATGAGTCCGTGCCACGTAAACTCATACTCAACTTTTTTGTTTGGATCAGTATCGTAAACACGTTTTACAAATTCGTCTATTTTTTCTGCCATTTCGTCTGGAAAATTTGTATCAAATGAATAAAGATTACTGTCGTCTAAATCAAGTTCTGGACCACCTATTGAAATAATATTGTGATGATTGTTTGCCTCCATCTCGTACGCTCGACGTGTAAGATAAAAATACGGATCAGTGGGTGTTTGATCTGAATTAAAATAACTAATAGCAATTGGTGATTTGTTCATTTTCTCCAAATACCCAGACATGTATCCCACCGTACCACTCACGAGATGATGAAATTTTGTATCAATATCAAGGCCAGATTCATTTAAAATAGTGATACTTTCAAAACCGTTGGTACAAAAAACTACACGGTGTGTGGTAATAGTACATATACCAGCGTCTAAAATAGCTTCGTCTTTTTTTAATACCACCTTATTTATCGTTGTGTGCTCGTATAATGAAAAACGATCTGGAAATTTTTGAAGTAAATAAAGCACAACCTCTTCACAAAACAAAGCGCTGTTTACACAGCCTTTTTGATCAGACAAAACCGCAATAAAATCTGTGGATTCTGTTTCGAGTTTAGAAAGAATTTCTTTTTTGGGTACGGTTGTATATAAACCATCGTATTCATCAGAAATATTGTGCAAAAAATCAGCATCATCCGCAATCAATATTTGTTCAGCATAAAGCCCGGCTTCTCTACGATAATAATTATTTTTTAAATTAAATATAACTTGATCACTTGTGGAAAGACCCGCATGACCCAAAAAACGAGAAAATGGAATATTTAAATGTGCATCCGTATACATTTCATCAATAAGTTCCCATGCACTTTCTACAGCACGTTGACCATCTCTAGCAAGTTCAAGACCAAACTCTTCTACCAAACTCGCAAAACCTCGTTCAAAATAACTCACAACCTGTCCAGCGTTGTGTCCCGTGGCACCGTGGGCGAGTTTAAAACGATCTACCATCGTTACTTTTTTATCTGTGTATTTAAGAATAAAAAAAGCGGTTGATACACCAGCGATGCCAGCACCTATCACTGCAACATCTGTTTCAATATCAGCGTGAAGTGTCGTGCTTTGTCTATCTTTTCGAAGTTGATGGATCCACGGCGATCGATTTTTTTTCATGAAATACTTCTTAAAAACTTTTAAAAATTAAAATAATTTAATAATGTCGTGAAGAGTTACTACCGCCATAAGAATAAGTAGAAGTAAAAAACCAATACCGTTTGCAGTATTAAGTATTTTAGCACTGATTGGTTTTCCTTTTATTTTTTCAACAAGTACAAAAAGGAGTCGTCCACCATCTAGTGCTGGAAAAGGAAGAAGATTAATAACAGCAAGATTGATTGAAATAAATGCTGTAAAAGAAAGAAGTGTAATAAAACCAAGCGCTGACGCATCACCCACCATTCCTACAATTCCCACAGGACCGGTCACTTGAGAAAAATCTCCTCTTCCTGTAACGGCGTCATACAAAAATGAAGCCAAACCAACCGTAATAGCTTTTGTAAGATTTGTTGTGCTTTTGGCACCTTCCCAAAGTGCAAGATGTATAGGCAAACGCAACGTACCAATCATATCCATGGACACACCTATAGCTTTTCTGTCTTGCACAATTCCATCCGCAGGAGTCACCGCAGACTCAAATTTTTCTTCACCACGCAAATGATCAATGGTTATTTTTTCATTTTCATGATTTTTAATAAATTCAGAAACAGTATCCGGAGTAATATTTGAAAGTTCAAGTGTACCAGCACTCACCGCCACAATAGCGTCACCTGTTTTTATATTTGACTGAGATGCAGGAGAATTTTCCGCAACACTCGTTATCACCACCCGAGCATTTTCTACCGTTCCCACGCTAGTAGATCCTACCGGTGTCGGCAAACCAGACATAAAACCAATCGAGATAAGAAGCCAAGCAAAAATAACATTAAAAGAAACACCCGCCACAAGCACAAGCGCTTGTATCCATTTTGGTTTATTTACAAAACTTCTTTTACTTTCTGGGCCTTGTGTCGATTCTTCATCTGGATTTTCCCCAAAAATTTTAACGAAACCACCAAAAGGAATTGCGTTCAATGTAAAATCAGTTTCTTTCCAGCGAAAAAGTGTGGCAATTTTTGGAGGAAAACCGATACCAAACTCAGTTACTTTTATCCCCGATTTTACCGCCACAATAAAATGACCAAATTCATGCACCAAAATAAGAAGGGCTAAAATAACAATAAAAATAATGACAGACATATATTGGTGTACAAATTAGCCCGTGAGGGCTTTAGCTCATAATTTCTTTTTCTTTTGCTTCTGCAAACTCTTCAAGTTTTTTGTTGGCATCGTCAACAATTTTTTGCATTTCATTTTTTAAACGAAATTTTTCATCCTCACCCATTCCGCCAGCTTTTTCGGCGTTTTGAATATCTGCCCACACCTTTTCTCGTTCGGTACGCAATGTGACACGTGCTTCTTCAAGTTTTTGTTTTGCCATTTTTACAAAAGCATTACGACTTTCGGTGGTAAGCTCTGGAAAAGTTACGCGTAAACCCTTGTCGTCTACCGCCACAGACAAACCAAGATTTGATGTGATAATCGCCTTTTCAACCGCTTTTGCTTGTGACATATCCCATGGAGTAATACGCAAACTACGTGCGCCCTCAATAGAAACACTCCCCACCTGACTAATAGGACTTCTTGCGCCATATACTTCTACAAAAACACCATCAAGAATGTTTGGAGTGGCTCTTCCTGTGCGTATCGAAGAAAACTCTTTTTTAAGCCACTCTTCGAGATCTTTTATACCCTGTTTAAATGATGCAAAGTTGTATGCCATATGGTTTTAAAGATGTTTTTCTAGTAATACAAAGATTTTAACAGATTGGGGTGATAAGCGCTATATGTTCCATAAGCATTTTTACCGATGGAGCTCTATCATAAAGATACTCTCTGATCTGAGCAACTTGTTTTAATGCAAAAATTTTTTCTTTATCTAAATTTTTATTCCATTTTGTGTATAAAACAAATTCAAGATTATTTAAAAAATTAATCGCACCAATTTTGTCTTTTTCTTCAATAATTTTTTCAAACATAGAAAGTCTAGACGCTTTGGATGCCGAAATAAATTTGGTTACAAGTGTTTTTTGTGTGTCGTTTTTAGAAAATGAATCGTTGTTTTTAGATAAATGAGAAATCACCATTACGCGAGATAAAACGGTGGGCAATAAAATATCAACAGATGGTACAATAATAAAAAAGTGTGTATTTTTCGTAGGCTCTTCAAGTATTTTTAAAAGAGAGTTTTGAGCTTCGTGAGTAATAAAATTAAGTGAAATAACAAATATTTTTCGACCGTTTTCTTCAAAAGATTTACGCGACTGCATATCTTTTAATAAACGTCCATCGTCAATTCCAAAAGACTCATAAGAAATGTGAACAAAATCGGGGTTGCTTTGGGTTTTATATTGAACATTAGAATTCAAAAAAACAACAAGAGCTTTGTGCACTTCCCCACTTTCACCTTCCAAAACATATGCATGATGAAGATTTTTGGTTCGCGTGTACACGTCTATCAGATTTTCCATAAACATCAGTATACACCAAAGAAAAACCCCCACCTTTTCGTCCATACTACTCGGACAAGAAAGGAGGGGGCTGGGCAAGGTCTTTTCGATGTGTGTGTTCTCTCTCAATCAACATGGACCCGACATAGATGGAGAGGCACCAACGGTCTGCGCCGTCGATGACTTACGACCAAGAAATGTTTCAATAAGGTGGCACAACCATCAGAAAGATTCCCCAAACTCGGAGGCACACCAGAATCAACGAGATCTTGGATAACACCAACGCTCAGAGGGACCCCGACAAAGAAGTTCCGAGCATTGTCACACCAAAAAGAACTGCTTAATATCAAGATATCACCCCCATTACCTTTTTGCAATAATAGTCTTTTTGTAAACGTCCAAATGTTCAAGAGCAATTCCAGTACCTTTTGCTACACAAAAAAGAGCGTCATCGGCAAGTTTTGCCTTCACACCCGTGCGACGATAAATAAGGTCTGGTAAATTGCGAAGCTGAGAAGATCCACCCGTCATAATAATGCCGTTGTCGATAATATCTGAGGCAAGCTCTGGTGGAGTATCCTGAAACACATCTTTAATTGCTTTTACAATTTCCCGAAGCTCTTTGTTTATTGCTTTTACAATTTCGTTTGTTTTAATTTCAATAGAACGAGGAAGGCCGGTGACGAAGTCACGACCCTTAATAGTAACTGAGAGTTCCTCATCAAGCGGAATCGCTGAACCCACTTTTATTTTTATATCCTCAGCGGTTTTATCTCCAATACCAAGATTAAATTGTTTTTTAATATAATCAGTAATCGCATAATCAATTTTATTGCCAGCGCATTTTACAGAAGTAGCTGCCACAATTCCGCCAAGAGAAATTACTGCCACGTCTGTAGTACCACCACCAATATCTACAACCATATGCCCGAGTGCTTCTTGAATAGAAATGCCAGCACCAATAGCTGCGAGAATTGGTTCTTTCACCACGTACGCATTTTTTGCACCAGCACGTATCGCGGCCTCCACCACCGCACGACGCTCAGTAGATGTCACACCAGCAGGTACAGACACAAGCACTTCGGGTTTAATAAGATTCCACTTTCCAAGCGCTTTGTTTATATAGTATCGAAGCATCGCTTCGGTTACGCGATAATCTGCAATCACCCCGTCTTTCATAGGACGATATGCAATGATGTTGTCTGGAGTGCGACCGATCATTGCTTTTGCTTCCAAACCAATCGCCATAATTTTATTGTCTTCCTCAGACACCGCCACCACAGACGGCTCGTTTAGCACAATTCCCTTACCCGGCACAAATACGAGCGTGCTTGTGGTGCCCAAATCAATTCCAAGTTTTTTTGAAAAAAATGCCATAGTGATGGCACTATCATAAGGGTTTTAATGGAGTTTTACAAATATATAGAAAAGAAAAAGCCGCACCTTTTTAAAGCGCGGCAAAATGAGTACGGAAACCAGTGTCAGTAGTCAGAGTAAACGACGGTTTGAGAAGTCTGTTCCTTCGTAACGCTCGAGAGAAACTTCTTCGGCATCATGAAGCCTTCTCCTGGACACATCGATATATCTCAAGGGCCCATCGACCAAATAAGTCCACATGGCAAGATAGCCACATCTCTCAATCACGAAGGTGCTCAGAGGAGAGCCATCAGTGGGAAACCAAACATTGCCTTGAGGCAAACTGTTTTGGATTTGTCGACAAAGAACTTTTCCAGAGAATGGTGCGACAATCCCATGCCTGTTGCCATCAAGCACATACTGACCGTGAATATCAGTCCAAACCTCTTTCACAAAACAACCACCAATTTCCCAGAAGAAACTCCTCGCCTTACGATCAGACTTAACAGTAAGATCTATGAAATCGATTCGTTTTCCAAGAACAATCTCGATAACTCGACGAGACGCCTCAATAGCAGCAGTTGCAGACGACACAATTTCAACTTTCGGCATTTCTATCTCCTGTCTCAGGAAATCATGAGGAACAATTTCACTCATGGCCACCGTCACAGTGGCATTAAAAATAATAATACAGTATAAAATTATATTTGTCAAAATTAGAAAATCTCAAAACCATGTTGAGAAAAGCATCGCGCAGGGGCGACGGCCCCGAGCGTAGCAGCAATCGCAACAGCGATTGACGCGTGGTTTTCGAAACACGGTTTTGAGATTGACAACATTGAACAACATAGCACATATGCTATACTTTCCTCATGTCTACATCATCAAACCCACTCGCCAAACTTATTGCCAATCTTCGTGAGGAAAGAGGAATTACTCAAGAACAATTTGCCAAAAAACTTGGCACCACACAAAGCGCCATTGCTCGCATTGAAAAAGGAGAGCAAAACCTTACCACCGAAATGATCGCAAAGATTAGTGAAGCGCTCAATCATGATATTGTTCAACTTTCTACTGGAGCTATAAACATAGAAATAGAGGGTGGCAAAAAACTATCTGGAGAAATTATTACAAAAACTTCAAAAAATGGCGCAATGGGAATTCTTTGTGCTTCCCTTCTAAATAAAAACACC
Organism: uncultured Candidatus Saccharibacteria bacterium; assembly: GCA_964407105.1. Lineage (GTDB taxonomy): Bacteria > Patescibacteriota > Minisyncoccia > Phycocordibacterales > CALRHW01 > SICJ01. The sequence goes on from CAYOUG010000003.1 coordinate 58,951, forward strand.
ACCCTCATAAAAAATGTTCCAAAAATAGAAGAGGTGCATCGTATGATAGAAGTACTACAAAGTATTGGTGTACATGTATTATGGCGAGGTAATGATTTAGAAATCGCACCCCCAGAAAAACTTTCACTTGAAAAAATCGACATTGCTGCTGCAGAAAAAACCCGAAGCATTATCATGCTTATTGGGCCACTCATTCACCTCCTCTCTTCATTTTCACTACCCCAGCCGGGTGGATGCAAACTCGGCTCACGCACAGTACGCCCACATTTTTTTGCCCTTGAAAAACTTGGTGTAAAAATAAAAACAACATCAGAACACTACGAAGTAAAAGTACCAAAACTTAAAGCAAACGAAATTGTACTTTACGAAAGTGGAGACACGGTAACAGAAAACGTACTTATGGCAGCGGCGCGCATAGACGGTGTGACCACCATTAAATTTGCTTCAGCCAATTACATGGGGCAAGAGCTTTGTTTTTTTCTTGAAAAACTTGGCGTAAAAGTAGAAGGTATAGGCACCACAACACTTGTCGTGCATGGAAAAAAAGATATCGATGTGCCGGTTACATATTATTTAAGTGAAGATCCTATCGAATCAATGTTTTTCATTACGGTAGCTATTGTTACCAATTCTTCTATTACCATCAAACGTTGCCCTATCGACTTTTTAGAAATCGAACTTTTGAAGCTTGAAAAAATGGGATTTAAATATAAAATTTTAAAAAAATACAAAGCAGAAAATGGTCATACAAATCTTGTAGATATAAAAACAGCGCCTTCAAAACTCACAGCACTCGAAGAAAAAATAGAATGCCGACCATACCCCGGTCTAAATATAGACAACCTTCCTTTTTTTGCAGTTATTGCAACCCAAACAAAAGGTACCACATTTATTCATGATTGGGTTTATGAAAAACGTGCGGTGCACTACAAAGAACTCGACAAACTTGGAGCTGATACACTTCTTGCCGATCCACACCGCATGTATATCACCGGTCCCACCAAACTTAAGCCAGCAGAAGTGATATGTCCACCCGCCCTTCGTCCTGCCGCAATCATTCTTATAGGCATGCTTGGTGCTCAAGGTCGTTCGGTTTTACGCAATATTTACAGTATTAATCGAGGTTATGAAGATATTATTGTGCGTCTAAATAGTATTGGTGCAAAAATAAAAATATTGCGAGAGTTGTAAGTAACCATTAGTATTGAGGATAATGAAAGTCGTCCATGTAATTCCAATTTCCAAAGGCATTCTCTCAGAACGTTTGTCATATTTTACTTCTCAAGACGTACCGCTTGGAAGTACGGTTTCTGTTCCTTTGCGCAAAAAAATTGTGCACGCAATAGTTGTTGAAAAAGAAGATGTGAGTGATATAAAATCAAACTTAAAATCTTCGACTTTCGCCTTACGAAAAATGGAGAATGTAGAAAGTCATGAACTTTTAAGTGAAGAGTTTATTGAGAGCGTAAAAGAAACCGCTGATTATTACGCTTCTTCCACGGGTAGTTTGCTTCACACACTTGTTCCAAAAATTCTTCTTTCAAATTTAAATAGTATTAAAAATTTAAGTAACGATAAGAAAGAAAATATAGAAAAAGGGGGCGCGAGCGAAGCGAGCGCCGAACAACTCGTATTACAAGCAGACGATGAAGAACGTTTTGCAAATTACAAAAGTCTAATTCGAGAAGAATTTGCTCAACACACATCTGTGTTTGTTTGTGTACCCACAATAGAAGATGTAAAAAAAGCACAAACTGCACTTGAAAAAGGTATCGAAAAATACACCTATACATTTCACAGCGGTCTCACAAAAAAAGAGTTTATTGAATCTTGGAACAAACTTTTCGAAGAAACACACCCCGTACTTATTGTTGCCACAGGACAATATATTTGCATACCACGTAAAGATGTAAAAACAATTATTGTTGAGCGTGAAGGTTCGCGCGCATACAAAACACCCGCTAAACCATTTATAGATATTCGTACATTTGTTGGTATTTATGCAAAAAAAACACATGCCAAGCTTTTACTTGGCGACATGCTTTTACGTGCCGAAACAATTTGGAAACTAAAAAACGATGAGTTTGTAGAATTTTCACCACTTAAATTTAGATCGGTTACAAGCGCTGAGCAAATAATTGTCGATACAAGAAAAAGTGACAAAGAAGACGATCAAAAAAACAAATCATTCACAGTATTATCTGAAGAAATAAAAAAACTTATAGAGTGGAACAAAGAACGCAGTGAAAATTTATTTATTTTTTGTGTACGCAAAGGACTTGCACCACTCACAATATGTGGTGATTGTGGAATGGTCGCTACGTGTAGTGTGTGTAGTGCTCCTGTGGTACTACATGGTGGTGCAAACGCTGAGGAGGAGAGATATTTTGAATGTCATACGTGTGGCAAAAGACGAAGCACAAAGGAACTCTGTAAAAATTGTCAGAGCTGGAAACTCACCACACTTGGTGTTGGTATTGAACTTATTGAACATGAAATAAAAGCTCTTTTTCCTGGGGTTAAAGTATTTCGTCTCGACACACAAATAGCAACCACGCATAAAAAAGCAACCGACATTGTAAATAAATTTTATAATACACCCGGAAGTGTTTTACTTGGCACCGAAATGGCCCTTTTGTATTTAAATAAATCAATTGAAAACACGGCGGTAGCCTCAATCGATTCCCTATTTTCTCTTCCAGACTTTCGTGTTGGAGAAAAAATTCTTTCAATCTTATTAAAAATCCGTTCCATTGCAAAAGAAAATTTTGTACTTCAAACACGCAATCCTGAAGAAAAAATTTTTGATTATGCAATAAAAGGCAACCTCGCTGATTTTTATCGCGATGAAATAGAGGAAAGAAAAGCGTTTGGTTATCCCCCATTTTCAGTGTTTATAAAAATCACCCTACAAGGAGAAGAAAAAACCGTCGAAACAGAAATGAAAAGAGTGGCAGCTCTTTGTGCACCATACGAAACAGATATTTTTACGGCACTTACATCACGTATAAAAAATAAACATGTCATGCACGCTCTAATAAAAATACCACGCGAAGATTGGGTAGATCAAAAACTTTTAGCAACACTTCGCAAATTACCACCACAATATATGATAAAGGTTGATCCAGAGAGTATTTTGTAGTATATAATTGAACAACATGAATATAATTGTCCAAAAAAATGATCCCGTATTGCGAGCAAAGGTGTCTCTTGTGCCAACAAAAGACATTACTTCAGATCGTATTAAAAGTGTGATTGCTCAAATGAAAGAGGCCCTTTTGTCTCAAGATGATGGTGTAGCTATAGCCGCACCACAAATTGGCGAGTCTCTAGCAATATTTGTCGTATCCCATAAAGTTTTTGCTATGGAAAAAGATGATGAGAAAAACCTAAACAAATACAGTGATATGATTTTTATAAATCCAGAAATAAAAAAACTTTCAAAAACCACAAAAATGCTCGAAGAAGGTTGTTTGAGTGTTAGATATCTATATGGAAAAGTAAGACGTTCAACAAAAGCAATGATAGAGGCCTACGACGAAAATGGAAAAAAATTTACAAAGGGCGCAAGCGGGATTCTTGCACAAATATTTCAACACGAAACAGATCATTTAAATGGGGTGCTTTTTACCGATAAAGCTGTTGCACTTGAAGAAATTCCACCAAAAAATTAATACTGGTTTGATTTTTATACACCTTTTTATAAACCAATGAATAATCCAAAAAAAAATATAGATATTAAATTTACATTTTTTGGAACATCTAATTTTTCCGTATATGTTCTTGATGCTCTTAAAGAAAAAGGATTAATACCATCAAACATAGTAACCACACCAGACAAACCACAAGGTCGCAATTTAATACTTACACCATCACCAGTAAAAGTATGGGCAATGGAACACAACATTCCTTTTATTCAACCAGAAAAACTTCGCGAAAAACCACAAAATACAATCCCAAAAGAATTATTTGAAACATTACAAAGTTATAAAAGCGATGTTTTTATCGTAGCTTCATATGGAAATATTATTCCACAAGAAATACTTGATATTCCCTCACACAAAACACTCAATGTTCATCCATCTTTATTGCCAAAACTTCGTGGAGCATCACCCTTGCAAAGTGCAATTTTACACGAAGAAAAAACAGGTGTCACCATTATGCGTTTAGACGACAAAATGGATCATGGGCCTATAGTGGCACAAGAAAATGTAGAGGTGTCACCGTGGCCACCACACTACGGAACACTTGAAAAGCTTCTTGGCGTGAGTGGTGGCCACCTTCTTGCTAACACACTTCCAGCATGGATTGCCGGAGAGGTTGTTGAACAAGAACAAAATCATAACATTGCCACTTACACCAAAAAAATTGAAAAAATCGATGGAGAGATAAATCTTGCCGACGATCCACAAACAAATCTTCGAAAAATCTATGCTTTTGAACAGTGGCCTAATACATATTTTTTTGTAGAAAAACAAAACAACACAAAGGTCCGCGTCATCATTAAAGACGCTCGTATCAACGAAAAAGGAGAACTAGAAATCACACGGATTATACCTGAGGGGAAAAAAGAAATGAATTATCGAGATTTTCTAAAAGGATTATAAAAACCCTTAATAATATTTTTTATTGTTGCACCGCCGCGACGCAAAAGTGTTTGGCGTTTTGTTTTATGAGATTTCATAGCTGCCATTATTTCATCTTTCACCTCATCAATAGAAGCGTGCAATGAATTGGTTTCTGAAACAGCGCGAAAATCTTTACCCTTTGTATTACAATTTATTTCTGCACGAAAAATATCTCCGCCGGTGTGATGATTGGTTGTACGTCCAAGTTCTATTTCACAAAACATCTGATCATCGTTTACAATTTTTTCAAGAGCTACAAGTTTTTTGTCCAAATAATCTGATGTCTCTGGCGCAATAACGATATTTGTTGCTTTGATATTTGTTTTCATACTTCAAGTATAACAACAAGGATTAGTCTAAATCAACTGACACAATTTTACTTGGTGAATGGTGGCCAGAAATAATGCGTATTTTGCCTATGGGTAAAGAAAAGTGGTTTGCTACAAGCTCACGAATACGCACATTAGCCATATTTTGCTTTGCTTTTTCTCTTACTGAAATTTTAAAATGATCGGTAGATATTTTTTCTAATAATTCTTTTTTCGCACCAGCTAAGGCACGTATTTTTACATACATACTTTAATCAAAAATACTTACAAGATATTTGTCGATATCTCGCTGATCCATATCATAGAAAAACATATCTTTTTTATGCAAATAACGTGCTAAATCTTCGCCAACAAAACGCCAATGCCAAGGTTCAAATTGATAATATGCATTATTTTTTGGATATGAAAGTACAAAACCATATTTATAAGCATTTTTAGTCAGCCACTTATACTCAGCCGTGACATCAAAACCAACAAAGGGCGTACCTGTGGCAGAAACAAAATCAACGGTTGTACCGAGCTGATGTTCAGAATATCCCTGATCTGCTGAAAATTGATTTGCTGTACCAACACCATAAATAACTTTGTAATTTGTTTTCAAATTCACCTGATCACCAAAAGAACGATACGCCGAAGCAATTTTAAGATTAACATTGTCTTCGATTGAAGTTTCCAACAAATCTTCTAGATGTGGCAATACTTCTGTGTGAATTTGTTCTGGCTTTTTTTTATCATACAAATATTTCTCATCTATATCTTCTGGATTTTTAGGAGCGTAATGTTCATTTAGAAAAAAGACTTTAGAATATTTCTTCAAAAGTTCTGGATCTAATTTACTTAGTTTTTCAAGTGTACCAACAGTTTTTGAGATGTCTTCAATTTCTTGACCAAAATCGCCGATTTTTGCTTTTTCGGCTGCAAGCGCATCAGAAAGTTCTGAATTGTCATGTTGTGCTTGAGAAAGTAAACCTTCAAGTTCTATGGTTTTTATTTGAGCCATTTCGGTTGTGCTTGCAAGTTTTGTTTGTGTTTCTTTCAAAAGAGACACATTTTCTATAAATTTCCAACCACCAAAAGCACCCAGAACAACAAACAAAATAATAACAATGTATGGTATATAGTTTTTTGTATTATTTATATTTTGCATTTTTATATATTATAGTTCTTCACCCACATCAACCGCATTTGTCAAAACTCTTTTTATAAATCTAGAAATAACATTTATCAGTATAATAACAGCAACTATACACACTGCCAAAAGAAGTTCATAACGCCTAAAACGACCGAGCATTGATTCTAATACACCACCAACAAAATAACCAGCAGTACCAAAAATACTTACCCACACAAGGGCGCCCAAAGAATTCCAAAAAAAGAATATTTTTGCGGAAGTTTTAGACATTCCAAGACTAAAAGGAATAATATGCCTAAAACCATACATAAATCTCATCAAAAAAGAGAGGGTGGCTGGTTTTTTGGCCACAATGGCTATAGGTTTACCAAGAAATTTTTTCAACCACCCAACGTGTCCAAAAATAAATTCCCCCCGATATCGCCCAATCAAAAACCATCCCCAATCATTACAAAGAGTGGCAAGCAGTGCATAAAAAATAATCCATGGAAAAGATAAGTAATCTTGATTAGACAAAAAACCAGAAAGCAAAACCACCGTCTCACCCTCAACAATAGAGCCCAAGAAAATAGCTAAATACCCATAAGTATCAACAAATACAGAAAGACTGTGCATTGCGATATTGTATCAAATAAAACCATTCTAAACAAAAACAGCCCCATGGGCTGTTTTTTAGCTAAACACTTAAGATTTTATTAGTTTCCACCACCATTATCATCTTCACCATCATCATTGTCATCTTCATTATCACCCTGAGAATCGTCAGAGCTATTGTCTGTACTTAAATTTTCATCAGATTCAAATTTTGTCACAGCTCTTATCGCATCCTTAGAAAGACCTAGTTTTTCACTAAGTTTTGCAATAATCATTTCTTTACTCGTAACACTAAATAAGAATTTTTGTGATTTTCCAGCATTTTCCACCTCAACCTTTGAAATGCTTGATTTTATTTCAACTTTAATTTTAAGGCCATCTTTTGAGTCATCATTTTTACACATATTTCCGGTGCCACTCTTATCACATTCAACACGAATCATTCGTTCAAGTTTTCCGTTATTATTTTTCCACTCAATTTTTATGCGATCTCGCAGACCCGGTTTCATTAAAAACATTGACGGCACATCACCTGTCGCATTTTCTGATTCAAGAATTTTATTTATAAGATCACGAGTTTCCTCATTCATTGTGCCGGTTACCTCAAGACCAAATTTTGTCTGAAAACGAGAAAGTGCTTTGCTTGTAAGATCACCGAAAAAGCCGGTTGCTTTACCTTCTGGATATATGGTTTTATCAGAAGCAAGAATGCGTTGAAGTATTTTTATTTCTTCGCCCTCACCGCCCTTTTTTAATTCCCCTTTTATTTCAATTCTTCTCGCTACAGTTGGAGCAAATGAAGATGTACCCAACATAGTATTTTTTCCATCACTTGTCTTTTTCTCTGCAAGCATCGCTTGAAGCTTTGCCACCAGCTCTTGAAGCTGTGTGATTGTCATATTACTTGTGTTAGAGACACTACTAGATGTCTGCGCAGAAGTCATTTCTGTTTCCGATACTTCAGTAGCAGAAACAAAAAAGGTTGTTCCAAAAAACATAGCAAACGCCACAAAACCCGCAATTATTATTTTTGTTTTCATTTATTTAATTAATACTTTCAATATGATGTAGTTTCGACCTACACCAAATATTGTACACTAAAAAAATTCTACTAGCTATAATAATCTTGCACAATACTTCGTCCAAAACATTTGCCAAAATAAAATTGCAAATATTTTAAAAAACTATTGGTTTTCTGCTTTTGAAGCAACAAGAGCTAACACTAAAATATAAACAAGATGATCATCAATAATCGGATTATTTTCTGGTAAAAGTACTGCCAAATACATGAGTAAAAGCATTACGCTTCCAGCTAAACATCCCCACCTTACAAATCTATTAAACAAGAGTGTGGCACCAACAAAAAGAAGACCTAGCATAAAAAGCCAATCAACTAAAGCAACACCAGCCATACTGTGAAAAATATCTACAAAAGGACCCTTTGTAGCAAAACTCAAAAAACCAAGAGTTGGTGATCCCCCATTAATCCACGCCTTTTCCGCTGTTGTAGCAAAACCAAAACCAAAAAGTTTATCAAAAAACGCCCAAATAAAAATAAAACCCAAAAACAAACGAAGCCAAGTAACAATAATTTTTTCTTTTATCATTTTTATTTTCTACTAAATTTATTTAGTTCCTAATGTTTAAATTATACAACAAAAAATATAATGAGTAATACACACATGCGACAAATTTTAAAAATATCTCGTGTGCATTATTAATACATTGGTGCTATTGTAAAAAAAGAATTCGTCTTGAATCGAATCAAAAATCTTCAGCACAAGGAGCTCTCCATGGAAACTAAATGGTCACCCGAAATTATTCAGGGTGGTATGGGAATGTTTGTCTCTGGCCCACGTTTGGCCAGAGCCGTATCGATGTGTGGTCAACAAGGCACGTTGTCTGGTGTTTGTTTAGAAAGGGCGATGACTCACATTCTTCAGTTGGGAGATCAGGGTGGACACTTAAGGCGTGCTCTTTCACATTTTCCATTCCCCGATGATGCACAGAAGGTCTTAAAACTTTTCTTTGTGCAGGGTGGAATTCCAAAAGGCAAGGCGTTTAGAGATGCGCCGATTTTCAATGTAAATCCATCCAAACTTCTAATCACCCTCACGGTTTGTGCCAATTTTGCGTTTGTTTGGCTTGCAAAAGAAGGTCATAGTGGTCGCATAAGCATCAATTATCTGGAAAAGATAGCGATGCCACATGTGTACAGTATCACGGGCGCAATCCTTGCCGGCGTAGACTTCATCACAATGGGAGCGGGAATCCCCCTTCAAATTCCATCAGTAATTGATGCAATCGTAGAAGGAAAAACAGCAACTTATCGCATACCCGTTGAGGGCACCGATCTCACGAGTCATACGATGAGTTTCAATCCGGAGCAATTTTTTGGGGGCAAATTACCCTCAATGAAAAAACCCGGATTCATTCCCATAATTGCGTCAAACCTTCTGGCTCGTGTTTTTGTAGACAAACTGCCTGCAAACCAACAGGTTTCTGGGTTCGTGGTGGAAGAGCCAACCGCAGGCGGACACAATGCTCCACCCAGAAGACCACCGGATTATGGACCAAAAGACATGGTGGATTATTCCAAACTCGTTGAGCTTGGAATACCGTTTTGGATAGGTGGTTCTTACGCTTCTCCAGAAAAACTTGCCTTCGCAAAATCTGTGGGCGCACAAGGTGTGCAGGTTGGTTCTATTTTTGCACTCTGCGAAGAGTCAGAACTAGATCCAAACATCAAAACAGAAATTAGAAGACAGGGGTTTTTGGGTGAGTTGCAAATCAAAACCGACACGAGAATATCCCCAACAGGATTTCCGTTTAAGGTGGTGGTGTTGCCTGGAACAATTTCTGAAAGAAGTGTTCTAGACGCCAGACCACGTGTCTGTGACAAGGGCGCGCTCGTTGTTCTCTATGAAAGGCCAGACGGATCGGTGGGATATAAATGTCCTAGTGAGCCGACAGAAAAATATCTGGCTAAGGGTGGAAAGGTTGAGGACACAGAACACAGGGGGTGCATTTGCAACGGACTGCTTTGCGCTGTTGGATTAAACTACAGTCGCGAACCAGCCGTTGTTACACTTGGAGATGATGTGGGTTTTCTTCATCACTTGATGCGAAACGAGGGTGACTCATACACCGCAGCCAAGGCGGTAGCCTACATGTTGGGTCCTCAAAAATAGGAGAAAAAACTTTGGTCTATCCCCGCGACATGCTGTCGCGGGGATTTTTTTCTACCCCGTTTTCTTGTCTGAACAAATTTAGAACTCTTAATTTTAATAAAATAAGGTTAAGATTTTTTTGTAGCGGCTTTCTTTTTAAGAGAAGTTTTTGATTTTACTGCTTTATTAAGATTTTTCCATTGCTTTTTTAAGTCATCTACAATTTCGGCCATATCTCCTTGGCTATTTTTTATTTTTTTCTTGTAGTCTGCGGCAACTGTGTCTATGATGGCATGATAAATTGGTTCTGTAACTTCCTTTGCTGATTCTAATTTTTCGACAATATCACCCTTCATTTTAATTACCCAAGCTTTGGCGTGCTTTTGGTGTTTTTTACCTTTTGGTCCAAAGAAAAAATAAGCTCCAGCAGCAAGACTAGCCAAACTTACTCCAATTGTCGTATATTTTAATATATTTGATGTTTCTTTTGTTTTTTGATTTACCATATTGTTTTATTTTAATTTAGTATAAATTAGTAAATATTTTTTAATCTATATCTTTTACAGAACCCTTTTTCATTAACTTTTTCTTTTTACGTATTGGAGGAAAAAAGAATCGAAAGACAAAATTATTTTCGAGTCGTTCTTTTAAATCCTCAATAAATTCTTCTGATTCCTTAAACTCACTTTTCAAAGCTTCGGATAATTTATATAAATTTTTTCCAGCTTTTATTAAATAAAACAAAAGAAAAGAAATTAGTGTTGTTAACACTACGGTTGCAATACAAGCAATAAAGAAAAAAATGTCTGCTTTTACTAGTGTTTCCACATTCAGATTATAACACTTTCATAGAAAAAATTCAAACTAAAAATCACCTCGTATAATTCTTGAGATTGATTGATTTTACGCACTTTTTCAGTTAAGGTTTTATCGGAATCAGCTCATCGAACAAAATAGTACCGTCCTTAATCACAGCTCAAATTTAGAAAGGATATCAATGCAAGAAAAAACAGCCCCGTATTTCATCAATACGCGGGTTGTTTTTTTAGATTAATTTACACGGTACTTTTCTGCACAAGCTCTCGATACTGTGCACGATTTCGCCACAAGAAATATATATTGAGTAGGAAAAGAATGTTTGCCATAATCGCGCCGGTTGTAAATATTCCCCCATCTAAAAACATATGGAATGAAAAGATATTGATAGTAATCGGAGCAAGAAGCACTGCCGCAAATGCCATGCGGTTTGTAATAATAAGAAAAAGGCACACCACAAATACAATCGTCATGATGTAAGTGATGTATCCTGCCGCCGTCATGAGTACTGTAATAAATGCAAACGCTTCCAAAGTATTGTACATATCTGCAGTGGGTGCTGGGAAAATTCCAAATGATCCTAAAATAGGAGCGACTAAAAGCAAACCCAGAACGACGCGAAAAATAATATTAAGTACTTTCATGAGATTAAAATATTACGAACAAATTAATAAACGACATATTTAGTGTATCACAGCAAAAAATGTATATAAAAGAAATTTACATCTATTTATTTTAAATAACTATCAAAATAAATAGCGTGGCAAGTATATCCGCCAGGATTCTTTTGCAAATAATCCTGATGATAATCTTCAGCTAAATAAAATTTTTCCAAAGGTTCAAGCGTTGTGACCACTGGATCTTTCCAGCGTCCCGATTCATTGACGATTTTTATAAAATTTTCAGCTTCTTTTTTCTCTTCCTCATTTCCATAAAAAATTGCCGAGCGATACGAAGTACCACGGTCATTGCCCTGTTGATTTAGAGTAGTTGGATTATGGATTTGAAAGAAAAAATCTAATAGTTTTTTATAAGAAGTTTTATTTTCATCATATTCAATTTCTACCGCTTCGGCATGACCTTCGTGATTTTCATAAGTTGGATTTGTAACCTTACCCCCAGTATATCCAACCTCCGTATTTATCACGCCGGGCTGTTGTCTAATCAAATCTTCAAGCCCCCAAAAACAACCCCCCGCTAATATTATTTTTTTAATCATAAAATTATTTTTCCGAAACACCAGTCGGTAAAGCTAAGCTCACTTGCCCGGCAGGAATTTCATTGAAATTGAATTGACGCAATAGCGTTGATTCTTCTCAGTTAATTTTTCACCAGTAAATAGATGCCCTAAATGCCCGCCACATTTCGCGCAAGTTATTTCGGTACGCCGACCGTCTTTATCCAGACTTTTATAAATCGCCCCCGATATTTCATCATCAAAACTCGGCCAACCACAATCAGACTCAAATTTATCTTTTGAATTATAAAGAGGTGCTTCGCATTGTCGGCAGACATAAACACCTGTTTCTTTATTGTTCACATATTCCCCAGTAAACGGCGCTTCCGTGCCCTTATCAATTATCACTCGCCCCTCTTCTTCTGTTAGTTTATTTAAATTCATAATTCCATTTTATCATTTTTTCTAAAAATTTCCTTTTGGTTTTTTCATAAAGTTCATTTTAATTTTTACGCATCATTTTTACGCATGGAAATAAAATGCCAGACATAAATATATACTTGCTTTTCGTGTTTACGTATTCAAACAAAAATCTATTTTTTGCTTTTGATTGGGTGGCGAGGGTGGTTTAGTTTTTTGAAAAAAGAAAGAGCCCTGAGCGAAATAAGTTTCGCAAAGGGCCCTGATGCTGGACTTTCCAGTCTCGCTTAGGTCTCGCTTTAGGCGGCGACCAGTGCACAGCCGAACTTCGGCGCGCTCAGCATCTCGCAGAGCTCCGGCGGAAATTCATACGACCCGCTGCTCGTCATGCCGATCGAGGTCGAAACACCATCAATGGCCATCGGACCTCTGCCACGAAGCATCTCGCCCCGCATACCATTGTTGCTGTCGCGAGTCTGCGGATTGTCGTAGAAGCTGAGCACGAACTCCACAATAACCGAGAAGAAGAACTTGTACTCCTCATTCGTGAGCTCGACAATCGTGTTGCCACGCTTCACCGTGATCTGAAAGAGGCGCTGGACCTCGCTATCGTCCTTGGTCAGCGGTAAGCTGTCAAGTTGGTTGATCGGAAATCCAAACACCAACTCATAGTCGAAACTGGTGCCGGCGACCTTGACATGGCCCTTGTAGCGGACACCGTCTTGAACCTGCTCGACGTACTGTTCAATCGAGATTTTTCTCGTTTTGATCTTGGGCTTCTTCTTGGTCTTCTTCTTGGGCTTCTCGACGGTCTCCATGTCACGGTTGTAATTCGCCAACATGTCATCCGTCGACTGCCCCCGATCATCGGGGGTACAATCGCACATCACTCGACCACAGATTGGGCAAGGCATTTTCGTCTCCTTCTGAAAGCCGTTTATTCGTCTTTGAGGGCAGTAACACACCACCCTTAACGATCCACTTTAAATTATACACCTAAATGATATAATTGTCAAGTATTACCTCGAACCTCAAAAACATCAAGCAATAAAAGACAAAACCCCACAAATTGTGAGGTTTCGTCACTAGGGCTCCGCGGCTAGGGATCGAACCTAGGACCTAGCGATTAACAGTCGCTTGCTCTACCAGCTGAGCTACCGCGGAATGAATTTCTTTGGTAATCATTTTGATTTCTCTGGTTTTGCTTCAGAGCTACCAAAACAGCTTACCGCGGAATGAATTTCTTTGGTAATCATTTTGATTTCTCTGGTTTTGCTTCAG
>CAYOUG010000003.1:72597-87588 GCA_964407105.1 uncultured Candidatus Saccharibacteria bacterium
AGCTACCAAAACAGCTTACCGCGGAATATTGCGCACCCAAAAATCATATCAAAAAGGAGATATATTGCAATAAACTCCCAACCATACAAATGCTAGTATTTTTACAAAAACTGAACGGTCGATAGAAGAGAAATAAAATTATCTCGGATTTTTTCTGAATCTTTATTGAAGGCAACCGTGATTAAAAACACTTTACCGTTGTGAATAAGAGCTATAGTAGTACCTTCCACAACTCCGTTTATATCACCCTCCTTCCCCGCATTGTTTGACCATACATAAGAAATTATTTTTTTGTTTGCCACCACCGCAGATTCAAATGTTTGATCGGAAAGTAAAAAGTGAGAGGATGTTGCGTTATTTTTTACCCAATCAGCAATGTCTATTTCCAACCCACGATTTAATGTTTCTATAGAAATCACATCAGGCGTGCGTTCTATTAATTCTGACAAAGTAGAGGAAGCTGATTCATATACAAATCTATTTTCAAACAAAAATATTGCATGATCGTCTTTATTTGTAGAAAGATTTTTTTCGGTTAAGATGTATGATTCTGGATAAGAAAAATTAATGGCAAGATCTTTGTTTTCGTAAGTTTTCGCTAAAATTTTAGGAACTGGTGCGTTGCCCCAAATAAACCAAGTTGCTATTAAACCCACCACACAAGCGATAACAAAAACTCCAGCAAGTCGAATCCAGTCTTTTCTTTGTAAATACATAGTCTGAATATTTTAACGCTTCTTCTGTCTTGACGCAACTTGCTTTTATAAGCAATATAATGCACAAAAACACACAAAAATCCCCTCTTTTTAGAGGATTTTTGTGAAAAAACTTATAATTTGAACCTTATCGCGTTTTTATCGAGTGACTGCAATAGGTGTTGCTGGATCAATTTCACCCACTGCGGATATCGTTATTCTATCTGTGGTTGTATCACGAGACACGGTGTAGCCCGTGTCATATCCATTTGCTAGCACCGCCACAGATGGATCATGTGGAAGCTCTGAAATGTAGAGTGGCACAAGACATGGACGAATATCAAAACCATCGACAGATTTCATTATTTCTCCGGGGCTTGCCGGAAAAACTGTCACAACACCTGCACACGTAAACACGCCTTTATTGTCAGCGATATTTTGTCCAATCGCATTTAAAATTGCATTCACATTACTTACCCTCTGTGAATCACGCGCCTGTTTAAATTGTCGAGATGGGTTTATGGCCACAAGCACCACGCCCGCCAAAATCGCCAAGATACCAAGCACAAGCAAAATTTCGATGAGTGTAAAACCATCGGAGTTTTTTGCGTCATTCACACACCCAGCACAATGCACCAAACTTTTTTTGTCTCTATGTTTTTTTATCATTATCGCTAAGTGACATCCTAGCGATAGTTCACAAGCTGTTTTATAGTGCCACAAAAGAGGCACCGATCATTTCACCATCTTCCGCGCGTAAAAGTGTGTCTGTTTTTCGGTCAAACTTCAAATCCCCGTTGTCTTTATAAATTCCCACACTGTATTCTTTTCCAGTCATCGTTGAACGTAAAAGTGGTACAAAAAGATTTTTTTGATCTCCCAAGGCAACACTGCGTGCACCCAGCACATTACCCAATTCACCATTAATATCTTCATGTACCGCTACCCAACTCACCACAGAACTAAGTTTTGCTCGAGCTACCGTTACAGACTTACCGGCTTTTTGATCTAATACTTCTATTGAATCCGCTGTCTCTTTCATACTTGCAATTACTGCCGCCTGATTTTGTTCAACATTTTTTGTAATATCTGTTACCACCAAATTAGCACCGCCACGAGAACCCCAAACAAGATATCCAGTACCAACTCCAACCAATAAACCAATTACCGCTGTACCCGCTACGATTTTGTGTTGTCTGTTCATTGCTTTCATACTGTTTTTGATTATATGTTTTATATGAGTATTATACTATAATATCTCACATATGGATGACAAGTTTAATAAACCGTATGATTCGTTATCAACGGAAAAAAATATCTATGAAAACTGGGAAAAATCTGGTTTTTTTAATCCAGATAATCTTCCGACACGCCACACAAAGCCATTTTCTATCATCATGCCACCGCCAAACGCCAACGGCAATTTGCACGTGGGTCACGCTCTGTTCATCACTCTTGAAGATATAATAACCCGCTACAAAAGAATGCGAGGATACAAAACACTTTGGATACCGGGCGCCGACCATGCTGGTTTTGAAACACAAATCGTTTACGAAAAAAAACTCGAGAAAGAGGGACGTTCTCGTTTTAAAATGGACGCAGGAGATCTTTACAAAGAAATTTACGACTTCACCATTGCAAATAAAGCGGTGATGGAAGGACAGGTGCAAGCGATGGGCGCTTCGTGCGATTGGTCTCGAGAAAAATTTACTCTCGATCCAGACGTTGTAGAAAAAGTACAACAGACATTTAAAAAAATGTTTGACGACGGGCTTGTGTATCGCGGAAAACGAATTATTAACTGGTGTTCAAAACATCAAACTTCCCTTTCAGATGTAGAAACAGAAACCGTCGAGAAAAAAGATCCTTTTTACTATTTCCAATACGGGCCTTTTGTGATAGGTACAGCGCGTCCTGAAACAAAATTTGGAGATAAATATGTGGTAATGCATCCAGATGACGCACGATATGCACAATACACTCATGGACAAAAAATAGAACTTGAATGGATCAACGGTCCCATTACCGCTACCGTTATTAAAGACAGCGCAATCGATATGGAGTTTGGTACTGGCGCCATGACCATCACCCCATGGCACAGTGGTATAGATTTTGAGATTGCACAGCGTAATGGTTTGGATATAGAACCAATTATCGACATGCGCGGCAAGCTTCTGTCTATTGCCGGTGAGTTTGCTGGTATGAAAATAGCTGAAGCACGACCAAAAATTGTAGAAAAACTCCGTGAAAAAGGTCTTCTTGTGAAAATTGATGATGAATATGTGCACAATGTGCCGTGTTGTTACAAATGCTCTACCGCTATCGAGCCACAAATTCTTGAACAGTGGTTTGTAAAAATGAAACCGCTTGCAGAGCGCGCTCTTGAAGCTGTGGAAAAAGGTAAAATCACTTTTTATCCAGATAATTATCGAAAAATATTTAATTATTGGATGGAAAACACACTCGACTGGAATATTTCTCGACAAATTGTGTGGGGTATACCCATTCCCGCAAAGCTTTGTAGTAAATGCGGACACGGTTTTCCTGATCTAGAAAAAAATGCGAACGCTTGCCCCGCATGTGGAGAAAAAAATCTCGTCGCAGATACCGACACCTTTGATACATGGTTTTCTTCTGGACAATGGCCACTTCTCACCCTCGACTACCCAAACGGCGCTGACATGAAAACTTTTTATCCTACAGATGTCATGGAAACTGGCTATGATCTCATTTTCAAATGGATTCCACGTATGGTCATTTTTGGTTTGTACCTTGCGGGTGATGTGCCGTTTAAAAATGTATACATGCACGGCTTAGTCAACGATGCTCAGGGTAAAAAAATGAGTAAAAGCAAGGGTAATGTGATCAATCCGCTCGACATGACCGAAAAATACGGCACGGATGCACTGCGTATGGCGCTTGTTGTGGGTAATCCTCCAGGTTCAGATATGTCGCTTTCGGAAAATAAAATAAAAGGATATAAAAATTTTGCAAACAAGGTGTGGAATATTGCGCGGTTTGTTTTTTCAAATACAGAAGGCGTTGTGTTGAGTGATGAGATGCTTCGCGCGGATGTAATAGACGCGCACATCATAGAAGACAGCGACAAAGCGCTTCTTGAAGAGTGGCGAAATGTTGCGCAAGACATTACTACAGATTTTGAAAATTATCGCTTCCATCTTGCATCAGAAAAAATATATCATTACATCTGGCATCGATTTGCAGATGAAATTATTGAAGAAAGTAAGGCAGTGCTTGGAAACACAGATAGTGGTGCAACAAACACTGCCACTGTCGCCACAAAAACATCTCGACAGCACACCCTTCTTTCAATTTTCGCACAGTGCATTGCAACACTTCATCCTTTTATGCCGTTTATTTCAGAAGAAATCTGGGCTGATATTGTGAGGGGAGCAAAAATAGAGAGTGATTTACTTATGATTACGGAGTGGCCAGTGGTGGAAAAATAAGATCAGGTCAAAAAACAAAAGAAGTATTGTTGAGCACGCGTCAATCGCTGCTGCGATTGCTGCTCCGCTCGGCGCCGTCGCGCCTGCGCGAGTCTCAACAATACTTCTTTTGTTTTTCTCCTCACCTCTTCTTTACTTGCTCCCTACTTCTCCCCCGGAATCTCCACGTAAAACTGTGAACCCTTTCCTTCTCCTTCAGACTCTGCCCACATTTTTCCACTGTGCGCTTCAACTATTTGTTTTGCGACAAAAAGTCCCAAGCCGGTACCATGAATATTTACTCTACTTGCATTTTCAGCACGACTAAACTTTGCAAAAAGTTTTGGAATTATTTCTGACGTCATACCAATACCAGTATCTTTTGATGCAAGAAGAATTGTGTTTTTTGTAATATCTTTTGTAATAGAAAAAGTGATTGATCCTTGTGGTGTATATTTAATTGAATTATCAATCATATTTCCAATCACTTGTGAAAACTTA
The DNA here is from genome assembly GCA_964407105.1 of uncultured Candidatus Saccharibacteria bacterium. Lineage (GTDB taxonomy): Bacteria > Patescibacteriota > Minisyncoccia > Phycocordibacterales > CALRHW01 > SICJ01. Next base: position 77,243 of record CAYOUG010000003.1, read on the forward strand.
TCTGGATCAATTTTTGCCATATATTTCATACGTTCATCACATTCAAATGAAAATTTGATGCCGGCCTTATTGATGTTTGTTTGAAGCTCGCCAACAATTTTTTTCACAAGATCTTTTACGTCGGTTGAGACAAAATCATATTTCATCGTACCAAGCTCAATACGAGAAATGTTGAGGTAGTCATTGACCACCGCGACGAGAGTGTTGGTTGAGCTGTGAATTTTTTCTACTGCGTCACGCAAATCTGTACTAATTTCTCCATAATCACCCTCAAGAATAAGTGACGAATATCCCTTCATTGCAGTAAGAGGACTGCGCAACTGATGTGTTGCAAACGACACGAATTCTGTTTTTTGACGATCAAGCTCTTTGAGACGAGTATTTGCGTGTTCAAGATTTTCATTAGTTTTAACCAAATCTTCTGCCAAATGCTCAATTTCTTCTCGCTGTTTAATTTCTTTTTTGACACTACGGACAAGCAACATTCCCAACGTTAAAACAAGAACAAGTGTAAAACAAATAACAATTCTAACAATTTCAATTGTTCTTACAAAAAGAATTGCAAAAACCAAAACAGATAAACCAGAAACCAAAAACTGAACGCCCAACATTTTTGTATAAATTGTTTTGTATTTCACAATGATATAAGAAATGGTCGCCAAAAATATCACCATACCTATAGGACCAATTAAGTTTATTTCGTAAGTTTTTATTAATTCTCCCGCAAAGTTTGAAATGAAAAATATACCAAGAAAAAACAGGGTTCCTGTTGCTATTAAAACAATTTGTCGTTTTTTTAAAAAATCTTTAGTTTCTTTATACTTTCTAAAACATAAAAACAAAATCCAAACCAACGAAGCAAGTTCAAAAGAGTATATATAATACCACAAATAACCAATGTTACCCTCACAATTTGCAATATCAAAAAAATCTATATTGTACTTAGATGACAACAATAATATTACTGGCAACAAAAATAATGTGGATAAAAACTTAGATTTAAAAGAGAAATCTTTTTCATATACAAAAACATATACAAAATATACAGTTAATAAATAAATTAAAACTTCAGGAATAGCAATAAATTCCCAAGAAAAATTAACAACACGAGCATAAACCGCAACCCAAGTAAATAAAATACTTACAACCCACAAAGAAAAAGAAATTGATATAAATAAAAGTATTTTACTTTTTAAAGAAAATTTATCTTTAAAAAAAATAAAGAAACCAAAAAAAAGTGACGTTAAAATTATTGGAATATAAGAATAAAACAATAGAGGTGGTGCAAAACCAAAATCAAAAAAAGTGCTTAGTTGAGGTAGTGTTGTTGGACAATATAACTCCATAGTTTATTTTTCAATAATTGGTGACAAAATAGTATCTGCTTTCCAATATTCACAATCTGACGGGGGGTTAACTTTAGTAACCTTACTTTTTATATTTTCCAATTTAAAACCCACCTTTTGTAACTCTCTCAAATGAACCTCCCCAAATTTATTAATTTCATCAGAATAATATGTAAAAATCCCTCCCTTCTTTAATTTTCTAAAAGCATAAGGAAAAAACTTAAAATGATTTTGATAAAGTTCTTTATCAGTCAAAGGATATGTGTCAAACAAGATACCGCTCAATGAATTATCTGCGATTTCTTCTATTCTTTGTTCCCAAAATCCCTCTAAAATTTTAACTGGGTGTGGTGCCCCTTCTGCAAACTTTTTAGCATTCTGAACAACATCGTGGTTTGCCTCCATAATAACATGCTCTTCTATGTTATGTTGTTGAATAAAATTTGCAGAAATACCCATACCATAACCAAGTTCTAAAACAACACCACCATTCATACAGGCTATATCAGCAAGTTCTTTCATGTATGGGGTTTCCCAATCTTCCATAACAGCATAACCAAAAATTTTTAAGTCATGGTCTGTAAAATCAGCTTTTGCTGATCGCCACTTTTCCTTTTCAAAATCAATTAAAACATCATTCGATTCCTTATATTCTTTTTCCCATTCTGGAATTTGAGATAAAAAATCTTTATCTTTTTCTATCTTTTTTGGTTGTTCAGACATAATTTATATAAATATATTATAAATACATACAAAAAACATTCGATTTAAAAAATAAATACTACTTAATAATACCATACCCCCAACGATATCGATAGCGCATATATTAAAAAAACAAAAACCGTCCTCCAACGATTTTCGTTGTGGACGGTTGTGAATGTTAGCCACCAGACCTCACCCAGCTCAGAAGCATCTCGACAAGCGTGATGCCCATGAACACAGCAAGGGTCCAGTATGCGTTACTAATCACGGTGCTTGCGAGAAAAATCTTCCAATCTCTCCTCGAAAGCCCGTTGAAAAGAAATGCGCCACGCCGGAGATACATCGCAGTGATGAATGGATCGAACTTGATCGAAAGTACGACCAGTGCAACCCAATCACCCTTGCGAAGAAGCCACTGCATTGTCCGCGCCATCTTATTGGGCGGGGCTTCGTCTTCTCGGATCCCCTTAAACGTTTCGATAAGAATCCAGTCTTGCTTCGACCAATCGTAGGCAATGATGGTCAGCCAACAGACCAGAAATGAAACAATCGTCATGACGGCAGACCCGAGCACCACCCCGTAGAAATAAATCACAGCGGGATAGAGCACGTAATCAAACGCTTTCACGAAGAGGAAGTTGCCAAACAAGCCAACTCCCCAGACAAGCGATCGCTTGAACCACGGGAGTCGACCCACCTTTATGTCTTGCGACATAGCACTCCTCCTGATGAAGATACGAAAAAAGTCCTATTACGAAAGGACTATCTCCCAATATAATATCTTAAAAATATACTTATGTCAACACTAGACGTATCAACCTAAATGAGTTCAATTTTTTCACCAAGCACTTCTTCTTGTGTTTCACTTCCATCTAAAGATGCTTCTGGTGTTGTATTAATTTCAGTATCCACAACTTCTTCTGTGTTTTCCATTAGTTCTGATTCAATAATATCAAAATCACCCCAAATAACTGTTTTTACAAAAGTAAATACAATAGAAATAATCGCAAGTATTGCAATAATCCACAACAATTTTTTTGATTTCTCTTTTTCCGTCATTTTTTGTGTGATTTATATTTTATAAATATCCCCACTTTTTTAACTTGGCTTGACTCTCTTCAATAAATTTCGAACCAATGTCGTTTCGATAAACCATTTTTGGAATTACAATCTTATTGATTATATCATATGTTTTTTTACGAGCCTCTTGTACAGTATCACCCATTCCGGTTACATAAAGTATGTATCCGCGATTATCAGAAATATAATACTCTTCTTTTTTATTGGAAACTCGCTTTGAAACTTCTTCAAAATGCACATGCTTCCAATCTTCGGGTGAAAGTCTATCAAAAAAGATTTGCATGCCATATACAAGATTATTTTTTTCTTTTTTTGCATAAGGAAATGGTGGCACGGTAATGGTTACCACAATACCAAAACCTTTTTTCCATTTAAAATCATATTTTTCACCTCGTGCGATCGCATTTAAAAATTCTCCCCATGGAGAGTCGTGAATTTCTGAATGAAGATGAATAATAGGAGAACCAAAACGTGGTGTGGCTTCAAGTGGAAATGCACCCTTTTCATTAACGATACAATTTATTTCCATGTCACCCTTAAATTTAATGTCTCTCAAGAAGGGTTTCATTTTTGCAAGTGTTTCTTTGTACAACTTGTTGTTTTCATTATCGTCATACCAAGCAAGTGTTCCCATTTCACTAGTAGTAGGACCCAAATCACCCACCAAAAAACGTTTGTGTTCAATATTTATTTCCATTGGTCCTACCCAATCTTCACCATTAAAATATCTTCCCACACCTATTTCCACACCATCAATACGCTCTTGCAAAGTAATACGCGCATCGTTTATATTTTTATTTTGCAAATAGTTTCGCAAAACACTTACTACGTCTCTACTGTCATCAAACTGACCAGTGTAGTTGAGAGTTTTTGATGCATGATTGTTTTGTTTTGCTACCCACGCTTTGTTGTGGTGTTTTTTAATAAACATAACGGCGTCGTCCATGTTTTCAAAATCTTTTAGTGTTACTGTTTTAATTCCGTGTTCTTTAAAAACCGCATGACCATACTCTCTATCCGTCTCAAGTTTATCTCCAAAAAAAGTACCACCAAATACTGAGAAACCTTTTTTTCTAAGATTGTCTTGCATTTTTCCATAACCAACATCATCAAAAACAATAAGTCCGTCTTTACCGACCCAAGAAAGTCCATGCTTCCAATTGTCTATTTTTTTTACTAACCCATCAAGATTGTTTCGACGATGTTTTTCGTCTATATAAAGACGAACATCATGACCTTCTTGGGTGAGAAGATACGCAATATTACCAGCTATTAAGTCATTGGTTCTGAATAAAATTTTCATAATTTTGACACAAACAAGAAAAAACGCCCATAAAGTGGCGTTTTTTCTATCGTATATTGTCGATTATATAAGCTGATGTGATCTCAGGGTTAATTTTGCGCCCGTTATCGTGTAACCTAAAAAATTCCATTACTTTTTGATAGTACCATATGTGTATATAAAGTAAAGGGCTGGTTGTGGATCAGATTAATAAACATTTTTTGTGGGATATCGCGTGCCCCGCTTCAAAAAATTGGTTTCTATGTCGGAAAGTGCAAAAGATTTTTTAAAATATGAAATAATAAGCTCTGTATTTAGTCCATTTTGACAGGTATATACATCCGCACTCACAAAACCACGCTTTGGAAAAGTATGAATACTAATATGGCTTTCCATTATCACCACAAAACCAGTCCAACCACCTGGGTCTTTTTTATCGTTTCCTTCTGCGCGATACACTTGTGGTTCTGCAAGAAAATGCATACCGAGAAAAGACACGAGTTCATTTAGAGCACGAAGTACTACTTCTTTATCGTCGAGGAGTGCTTCGTCTCCACCATAACCATCGACCGTTATGTGTTCACCAAAATTTGTAGTTTTAAGTTGCTCTGTCATTTTTTATTAAATCGTTTGTGCAATTAGAATAGCACCCGTAACCATGATAGCAATCGCAACACCTTTGTGAATAAGGTGAATTGGTTTAATTTTCTCTTTCACAAGTTTGGGCGCAAATACTGTAAAAAGTGTGCCGAGAATAAAAACAAATACTGGTTGAAAACCGTTTAGTGTCATGATCACAACCACGGGCGCGAGAAGTAGAGCATAATTTCGTATAATATCCGCCAGAAATACCACAAGTTCGGCAAACAAATTAAAACCAAAAATTATTTTTCCACGTTTGCGTACTGTTTCGAGAAAATTTTTAAAAGCATTCTTTTTAAAAATAGTGAGAAAAAGTCCAAAAAATGCAATACCAGCATGCATCCAAAACACAGAAACAATAAAAGAGTTTTGAATTGTTGCAAATTTAAACAAGGTTTCTTGCATTGCTTGCAGGGCAGTGCAACCAAACATTATAAAAAGCACCCCATGATTAAGTTTGAAACGAGTTTCTTCCTTTATTTCTATTGAAAGAATAAGCGCGCCAGCCAATACTAAAACACAAGAGAGTATTTGTTTAGAAGAAAGTGTTTCACCAAGAATTATGTATGAAAATAAATAACCAAACACCGGAACAAGAAGCAAAAGCGGTATAACAATAGAGGCTTCGTCTTTAAAAAGTGCTTTAAGATAGAAATAAATAGAAAACGCAGTGAGCACTCCACCTATCAACTGTATTATTATCTGACTTGGATTTGCAAAAAGCTCATGTCGTGCAAAAAAATAAGTGACCGGCAAAACAATAATTGAAAACCATGTGGAATAAATAATTAACACATCCACATAAGATTTTCTTCGAGATTGTAAAAGAAAAAATTTATCTACGTGGTTGATTATACTGTAAAGAAATGGAGGAATGATACCCGCAATAAGCCAAATCATTATTAAATTATATCACCTAAATAAGAAAACCGCCCTTCCACGGTTTTCGTTTGGGCGGTTAAAAATAATTCTGTGTACTTGTGGTGCGAACCTATTTGAGACGCATGATTTACAGAGCGTGGTGTGCAACGACAGCATCCTCAACGGGAAATTGATAGAAATCTGGACGTTCACCCGCGCAATGGAAACCACAATCATGATGCAGTGTTTTCAAAGCAGTGTTGCTTCTTCTAAAACTGCTCACAATTTGGTGAAATCCGCGACTTCTTGCGCTTTCCTCCAACCAATCGAAGATGTCGACCCCAAGACACCGTTCCCTTTCACCTCTTTTTTCGAAACCAACAGAAACAATAAACAAACTGCCGGATGAGGTGGGAGGTTCATCACAAATCACATCTCCTACGGTTGCATCTGGTTTAATCATGAGAACGCCAACTTTTTGGTCGTCCACACATATCCAGTAAACTTCAGGAGACAACGCAAGGAAAAAAACTGAATCAGACAAGTCTTCTGGTGAAAAAACCCGTTCGCTGACCTCACGAAGCAGAGAAAGCTCTGAAGTAACATCTTCAATTCTACAAATCGAGAGTGTCATGTAGCACCCCCCTTTCTGTTTTTGATTATATAATAAAATTGGTGATAAGCTAAATAGTCAAAGTGCACCGAACCTATATAGAAATGATTGAACGAGCAGAAAAGAATATCGTTCTCACTAATATGGAAAAAATTGCTAGAGCTTTAGATTAGGTGTAAACAATCTCATTGATTTCTAATTAATAAAATGAAAAACCGGTCCCCAACTTAATGGGTAACCGGAGTTTTTAGTGTAACCGCCTATCGGTGGTTTAGAATCCAAGAGTCAAGAATTCAAAAGACTCAAGGATTCAAAGAGCAAAGATCACACTGTCTGCGGGAGAAGACCTGAGACAGACCCAATGCGGTCGCCGGCAAGGTTGAACCAGACCGTCCAGAAATTAAGCCCGCCACTGCTCCAGACGAAGACCGGCGCCTCGTCAAACCGGCCATCGGCGTCTTTAGAGAACTCGTCACCTGGGCAATCCGTGTGAAGTTGCTCATAGCGAACGAAACGCTCTGGATGAGTAAGGGCCATACAGCCAACCTGGAGAGCACCGAAACCGAACTCGTTCTTCTTGAAAAGGACTTGGACCCGACGAACAGACTTGCCGCGGAACTTGCGACCAAACTGAGCAGCGACGATGACAATGTCACCGGGCTGCTGCTTGGAGATCTGCTTGAGGGCCGCGGCCGTTCTGGCATGTTGCCGAAGACGGTTTGGGGTAATTTCCCCATGGCGATAGTTTTCGAACCTTCTGGTTGCCGCAAGCTTCTCGAAGACGAGGTTGATCGCCCGGCAATGACGTTCCGTCGGATCTTCCACTTCTGGGAAGAACTTGGCGGCGATGGCGTCAACCGTCGGAAGAGCAAACCATCCATCAGTACCATCTGGGTGTTTGCCCAGCGTCTTGGTGAACGTGAGCGCTTGGCTCGGATCGAGACCGAAGATTTCGGCGAGCTTGTTGATTTGCTCGACGATAGGCTTCGGGCCCTTGTACTCCGTCGGGTAGTCGTAGCTTGACAGAACCTCTTCGTCTGCGAACTGATTCGACACCAAGAGTTCGTGGGCTTTTGCCACAAAAGTCTCAGCTGTTGCCGTTTTCAGCTCACCTCCGTTTTCAAGAAGAAGCTGCCAGCCATCTGTGTCTGCGTCCACCTTTGCAAGGACGAGTGCCTTGCAGTGCGCAGTGATGTCTTCTACCAACCGATTGAATGATTTTCTCTGTCCTGCCGTCATTGTGGATGTAGTCGATGTTCTATTCATCGGTATCATCCTCCTTTCAGATGCCCGAGATCGGATACGTTCCGGTTTACGTCTGTCTCACACGAGACGAGCTTTGTATGTCTTAAACAAAACTAAGGCACAAAAAGCTCGTCTCGTTTCAGTGATCTATTTCAAAGAGTCCATTATAAATAGAAGCATATTTGTTACATATTGTCAATCTAATTGTACATTAATCAAGCGTTGGTGCCCTATGTGGGAAGCACGCCTTATTCTTTATTGATTCTGCTAACCCTATCGATTATTTCATTGATTTTACTTTGTTGTTCATCATCAGCTTCTTCGGTCTTAGCAAAGAAAAGGTCTGAAATATTTTTAGGAGTCAAAGTTTCACCTAACTCAATTAATTTTAGAACCCCATTAACCTGATGATCATATTCATCATCTGGACCAGCGTAATAACAAGGATCAACTTCATTAACAATTACAGCTACTTGTTTATGTAGTTCTTTATATTTTTTTATATCCATTAACCTTGGAGTGTAAATATTTTAGTTGAGTAATTTTCAATATTATTCTTTTGAACATCATTTATTGGTAAACCAAAATGGTATATGATTTCTGATTCTAGAAATTTTTTGAGTTCGAGTATTGTTGTAAACTCATTCATTTTCTTTTCTATCTGTTCCGCAAGACCATTGTACTCATCCTTTGGCCCCCCGTCATTTGGAAGAACCCCCAACAAATCCCATTCGTTCAATATTTCTATAAGTTGTTTTTTCATGATTATCTTGGCTTTTGAAGCAAATTCTTCTTGTAATTATTACTAATATTATTAATGACTGTTGTAATGATTTTTGAATCTTTAACCTGACCAACAAATGTCTTGGTTTTGTTATCAATATAACCCAATTTTTCTACCCCGTCATGGAAGTAATCAAATGGTTTATTTTTAAGTGTATTTAAAACTTGATTCTCATTACCAACGCCAATTTTCTGAGCAATCCTTTGTATAGCATGATCGGTAAATTCATACGCTTGGCCTTCTAAGTTTTTAGCCACCTGATTCATTTTTGAACCAAGCTGAGCTCCAAACCTACCCATTTGACTGAAATTTTTATTATTAACAAATCCTTTGGCAAGATTTTCAACTTCATTCCCCGCCACCTTCACAACACCCTTTGCCGCCGCCGAACCTTCTCCACCCGGAGTAAGTAACGATCCCACAAACAACGCAGTTTCAAAACCTCTAGATCCACCCTCCTCTCCCACATTTGGAGAGTATGCCACGTTGGGCCAGAGCAATGAGGCAATAATAAACTGCAGGAAATTTCCATCTGGATCAGTTGCATTAATCGGATTGTTTCTTACGTATGAATAAGAGTTAAGAACCTGTGGATCAGAGAGATATTGTACGAGTTCAAGATTCGTCTTTTCTTTAAGTTGCGGTGTTCCAACAGCTAAATAAGCAGGGTCAATCGATCGGAATCTGCCTGTGGTTCCCTCATAATACCTCGCACCCATGTACGTCAGATTGGTATCAGTGTCGAGTTCATGCCCCGTGAATTTTCTCTGTTCACTAAAACCAGATGAGGTGTCGGAGAAACGAATATTACCATAAGGATAATAGTCAGTGATCTCTGCCACCTCACCACCGGTACCTGTGGTCACACTCGCACCAGAAAGATGATCAGTGTGGTGGTAATACGTGGTAGTAGTGGTGCCTTTCTTCTCTACCGTTGCTACCATGTCATCACCGAGAAAGATGTGGGTGGTGGTACTTGTTGTTGTTCCCACCGTTTCGATGTTAAAGAACTTGTTTGGGTAGAGGGTGGTGACAAGAGCCAACACCATGAGACACACGTTGTCCGGGTGGTCGTAGGTGTAGTACTATACGTTTATTTCTCACCACTAATACCTTTAAGTAAGTGTGCGTGAAAAGATTGAAGCCAATCAACAGTTTCTTTCTCTGTTGGTAGGCAAAAATCACATTCGTTACAGATAAACTCTTGTATATCCTTTGGTGGATATTGAAGTAGTACCTGCAATTCATCCGCAAGAATCTTTATATTCTTATGTTCTTTTTGCTCCTTAAGATACGTTTCCCATACTGATATATAATCAGGATGATCTATACCCCAATCTATATAAAAGTAGCCTCCCATAAAATCTGTAAATGTATTTAACTTTTTTTTGTCTATCATATTTGTGGTTTTTTAGGTCCCTGATAAAGTTGTGGAAAAGAACTTTTTGAAAAATATGACTTTCCATCAACGGTTTTCCTAAGAGCGGTCGTGACATCTTTTATATTATCATAAGTATTTCCAGCATTATCTACACCGAAACCAATTCCTTCACCCAAAGTACTTTTTATAGATAACCGCGGATTTGCGCTAGGGTTTGCCATCCATTCTGCAATTCTATCAAGATTATTCTGAATATTCTGGTGTGTAGCAAAATCCCCTACTTCTTCTGAATAAAATGAAGTGGAAAATTTCGCGTTAAACCCTCGGGTTCCAAATCTTGCTGACAAACTCTCAACTGTTTGCCCAACATGCAATCGCAAAGCATGTCCTCCCATAGATTCACTCTTTCT
>CAYOUG010000004.1:0-79506 GCA_964407105.1 uncultured Candidatus Saccharibacteria bacterium
AACCTCTGGCATCAACAACGTCAATGTTGCGCTCTACCAACTGAGCTAACCGCCCTTTTACATCAATGTTTCGTCTACCAAAACCAAAACAGCTAACCGTCCGTACTACAATCTACCAGTATATATAATCGCGTACAACAAAAACAATCCTTTTCTATAAAGGACATTTTTGTAAGATTTTTTCTAAAGGACAAAATATTTAAAACTCGGGATTAATAACAAACAGTGAGCACTGTTTTTCATGTACCTTCTTGATCTTATCAAGGCTTGGTTGAGCGATATTTCCTGTTCCCTTGACCAGACCGACTGGTTTGAGTATCTCATTGGCGTATTTTTCTTGCCATTTAATTACTATACCCGCATCTTCTTGAGAGTATATACCATCAACCGGTATTGATGCGTTTTCATATGTATTTAAATATCTTTCCAAGAGTTTCACCTGTGCCAAATCATTTTGACCTCCTACTGTAATTGTTTTTGTTGGATACAAAAGGGGCAAAGAACATGAAAGAATTTGTGTCTCCTTAACAGAATCAACACATTTTGCCGCGTGCACCTGTTTTATTTTCTGCAAACTTGTCATAAAGACATATCCTGTACCTTTTGTAATACCCCAAGGAGATAAAATATCTTGCGAATATTTCTCTTGCCATTTTACTACATCATTAAAATCTGATTGTGAATACACACCGTCCACAGGAATATTTAGACCTTCATATGTATTTAAATACTGTTCGAGTAACACAACATCATTTGGATTATTTACTGCTCCAAGCTTAATAGGTTGTGTAAGATAAGGTATTACTTCACAAGACAGTGTTGTTGATGCACCCAGCACTTCTCCATACTTACAAAGTGATGGCTTGCTCTTGTATTTAGGATTATAATTTGTCGCATTTAAATCATGGCAAGCATATTTTGTAGAAGAACCCCCTCCACCACTACTTGAGCCACCACCGTCATCATTATTATTTAGAACTACAGCAATAGTTTTATCTGCAGAAGCATCAAAAGCATCATCGGAAAGTGCATCATTTATTGAAATAGTAATGGTTGCTGTATCGTTTTGATTTAAATTATCATCAACACCAACCACCTTTACTGTCTGAGGAATATTCCAATTGTCTGGAGTAAATGTAAGTGCTGATGGATCAACCACAGCATTTCCTGTATCAGAAGAAGAAATATTTATCACCACATTACTTGTTGGCTTTGCTGTAAGTGTCACATCAAATGTGTCTACTCCACCATTTTCATCTATTGTAATGTTTGTTTTTGATACAGTAAATCCAGCGTCAGTTGAAGAAAATGGTCCAGAAAAATGAATGTGCACTACACCCATATTTTCTCCACCCGTATCATTGCGAGTATCACCCACCATAAGCTCAATCTTTCCGTCGCCATTTAAATCACCGACATTTGCAACAGCTGCACCATATCGATCATCTGGACCATTCATTACAGGACCGTTTGGTGTATTACCGTCTATTTTTTCAGTTAGCTTAACAGACCCATTTTCATTCATATAATGAATATACAAAACACTTGGATTGATAGCGCCATTGTCATCATAGTTTGCACCCACCGCAAGATCAATAACATTATCTCCATCAATATCCCCCAGACCAGCTATAGATCGTCCGTAGTGGTCAAAATCGCTTAGCGTTGGACCATTTTCTGTAAGATCACCTATTTCTACCGTAGAAAGAATGGATGCGTTTGGACCCATAAAATGTATAAATACTATTCCACGGCCATTACCGAAAACAATCGAGCCATACGCACCCACCGCAATATCGTTTGTACCATCTTTATTTAAATCTCCAATGTTCGCAACAGCACTTCCATACTGATCATCATCAAAAAGTATTGCACCGTTACCAGTAGAATCTCCAAATAATTTTGTTTCTTTTATAGATCCATCAGAATTCAAAAAATGAATAAAAACACCCCCACGATCTATTCCCACACCATCAACACCAGAAGCGCCCACAGCAATATCTGTGATTTGATCACCGTTTACATCACCAATATTTGCAATTGAGCTTCCATAATGATCTTCAATATTGAGAGTTGGGCCATTATTAGTATTTCCATCAATTATTTTTGTTGATTTTACAGAACCATCTGAATTGAGAAAGTGAATATAAACAACTCCTTTTCCATATCCAAGAGCGCTGTCCCAAAGTGCACCCACAGCAATATCTTCTACACCGTCTCCGTCAAGATCTCCCAATCCAGCAATAGATCGTCCGTAGTGGCTATCAGAAGTAATAGTTGGAGCATTAATTGAGCCAACAAGTGTTGTGTTGTCGATTTTTTTGGTAGATTTTATCAAACCATTATTATCCATAAAATGAACAAACACGGCACCCACAGAATTGTTGGCATACCAAGCACCCACAGCCACATCTTGCATACCGTCATTATTTAAATCACCAATATTTGCGATTGCGCTTCCGTAATGGTCACCTATAGAAAGATCTGGACCGTTTGGTGAAATATCATTAATCTGTAGTGTTGAATAAATGGATGTATTTAAAAGATCGGCTGAGTTGAGAAGAACCGACAACAAAAGTGCTTGATTTTCTTCCTGATCAGTACGAACTAGTGTTGTTGCTGTTGTTCCAGTAGTACTTGTGTTCAAACCTGAGATGTTCTTAGAATGTTTTGTGCTCACGCCACCGTTACTATTGCTAGATGATACAAATGGATTTTCGTTTGCACTCTTGTTTTCTGATTTGTTAAGTTCTGAAATATTTTCTTTTATAACAGGAACAAAATTATCAAAAGAAGAATTGTTAGAAGGGTTGTTTAAAACAACAGAAGATTGATTATCAGCAAGCGTCTCATCAGCAAACAAAGAAACAGGGAAATAACTAGCAATAAGTCCAAAAATAACAAGCAAAACAAAGGTTTTTTTAGTAAAATCAGCAATAAAAAGAAGATATTTGTTAATAGATTTGGTCATGTAGTTGCACACTATTACCTTTCTATTAAAATGTCAAGAGAAAAAACTTTTTATGGGCGGAAGAGGTGGGATTTGAACCCACGAGAAGATTTCTCCTCTGCAGCTTTTCGAGAGCTGTGCTTTCAACCACTCAGCCACTCTTCCATGTTGACAATTTTATACCATAAATACTTTGTTATCCTAATGTTTTTTGCTTTTTCTACAAAAAATGCTATATTTCAACGGTAGTTACATGGCCCTATCGTCTATCGGTTAGGACAGTGCCCTTTCAAGGCGCAAAGCTGGGTTCGACTCCCAGTAGGGTCACAACAACCAACATCACTCCAACCATACACAAAATGTCCTTTATAAAATGTCTTTTATAAATTAACAACAAATATTGAAATATTAAAAAATCAGCTAAATTTATGAAAATACTCGGTATTGAAACAAGTTGTGATGAAACAGCATTAAGTATTATTGAAGGAAGTGGTTCTATAGAATCACCTTCTTTTTCTGTACTTGGCACTTCCCTTTTTTCACAAATAAAAATACACCAACAATATGGCGGTGTATTTCCAAACGTAGCCAAACGAGAACATGCTAAAAATCTAATTCCTTTAATTAAAAAACTATTTGACGAGATTGTCTTTATTCCAGACAGTAATAAAACCATAATTACTGAAATTCAAAAAGAATACCTACAAAAAACGCTGGAGCGTGAACCTGAACTTTACACCACTTTTGTAGAATATATTCAAACGATACCGAAGCCCAACATAGATGCTATAGCAGTCACATACGGACCGGGGTTAGAGCCCGCACTTTGGGTGGGTATAAATTTTGCAAAAGCTCTTAATTATATTTGGGATATTCCTGTTATTCCCGTAAATCACATGGAGGGTCATATTTTGTCTGTTCTCACTTCTACAAAAAAACCGATCATTTTCCCCGCTCTTGCTCTTCTCATTAGTGGCGGACACACAGAACTCGTACACATTGAATCTTGGGGTAAATATAAAATAGTGGGTGAAACAAAAGACGATGCTGTGGGTGAAGCTTTCGATAAGGTAGCTCGCATGCTTGGCTTGCCTTATCCTGGTGGTCCGCAAATTTCAAAACTCGCTGAAATAAAACGCTCTTCCGACGACAACACAACAAAAGATTCTAAAAAAACTGCAAATTATTCCCTTCCTCGACCAATGCTTCATTCTCAAGATTTAAATTTCTCCTTTTCTGGTTTAAAAACAGCTGTGCTATACATGATCAAAAAAATCCCGGAAATAACAGATGATATTCGTCAAAATATTGCTTGTGAATTTGAGAACGCTGTTACGGAGGTGCTTTTTACAAAAACAAAAAAAGCTATAGAACAATATGGTATAAAATCATTAATAGTTGGTGGTGGAGTAATAGCAAATAAACACCTTCAAAATACATTTTTATCTCTTGAAAAAGAGGTGCCGGGCCTTCAGGTTTCTATACCAGAAATGTCACTTACTACAGACAATGCGGTTATGATAGCTATTGCTGGATACGTTCAAGCTATTTTAAACAAAAACATACTACACAAAAATACAGAAGAAATCGTTGCTCAGGGAAATGTACGCCTATAAATAGAGCGTTTTCAAACAAAAAACTATTTTTGTAGATTGTTTTGATTGTTAGATACTTCAATAATAGAGAGTGGCAATGTTTGGGCAAGAGATCGTTCTTCTGGTTTTTTGATCTCAACAACAGTCTTTTTTGTTGTTAAAGCCTGTTTAGTGAAAAAAACAGACATCAATATTACGGCGATAAATGGGAAAAATAAATAATAAGCCCCAAAGAAAACAGCTATAAACAAAGCCAGTAAAGAACCGACAAAAAATACAATTCGTTTCTGTTGTTGTGTTACAGAAGACAAAATATTAAACAAAAGTAAAATTATTACAAAAAGTATCGCGCCGTTAAAAAAATCGTCAGCTTTAGGAATAGTAAAAATAGCTGCGCTCATATCTCTAACGGTGTTATTAGTAGCAAAAGAATTCCAAATATTAAATACAGTACTGTTTACAACACTAGATTTATCATTTTCTGGAGCAAGCGTAACCACTGTATTGTCTATATCTGAAATTCCTGCAATTACCGTTGAGGTACTAGATATTTCACCCAATACGCTGTCTTCAGAAATTAATCCAACATCGAAATTTTCTAGAGTATTTTTGGCTTTAATATTGTTCTTAATTGATTCAATTTCAATTTTTTGTGTAGGATTAAGTTCAAACGTAGTTTTACACACTATTTCATTGATCTTTTTTTGTGTAAGTATATAAACAACTCCCGTTGGTGTGTTATAACCCCACGGGTACAAAACCTCTTTGGCATATTTTTTTTGAAAAAGAGAAACCGCATTAAACGTATCAGTGTTAAAGACACCCGTAATCATAAGGTTAGAAAATCCTTCGTATGTTTTTAAAAAATATTGAAGTTTTGCAACCTCGATTTGGTCATTTTGTTTCCCCATTTTAAGAGTGTTTTTAAGAAAAAAGCACCCTTTCCCCGAAAGATCTGGAATGGGTGTTGCAACAGCACCAAGTACCTCGCCTTGTGTGGGAAAAGAATTAATATAAATATTAATTGATTGGCCGGGTTTTTCATTACTTAGGTCTGTTCCCGAGTACGCCTCTTGAGCAAGAGTAATATCTGTCACAAAAACACTCCCAAAAACAATAAGGGCACAAACAAAAAATAATTTAATGTAACATTTCATAACATACTTATACTTTCTTTTTAAAAAAATGTCAATATTTAATACAAAAAAACCATAAAATACGTTGTTATGTTTGGATAAAATAATTCATACAAAAAATGTCTTTTATATGAATTATTTTTTATCACAAAAAAAGGTTTATAATTAATCATTTTATATAAAAGACATTTTAATGTTAAAAGATATGTCTTTTACGTTTAAATACACTTATTCTTATCCACAGTTTACTTTCAAAAAAATAAAGGCTTTTTTTAACGTATAATATAAACAGTATGGAAAGCGTTTATACTTTCATATTTGCTATTTTGGGTGGTTTGTTGCCAGCATTGTTTTGGCTCTGGTTTTGGCTTCGAGAAGATCGAAAATCTCCCGAACCACGTGGACTTGTAGCAAAAACATTTCTTGTTGGAATTGGGGTGGTCATCCTAGTATTACCATTTCAACGTATCGTATTTTCTTATTTTGAAAACAATGTTTTTCTTTTGCTAATACTTTGGGCAACAATAGAGGAACTATTTAAATTTGGAGCCGCATACTTTACTGCCTTTCATCGAAAAGAACTCGACGAGCCCATAGACGCTGTGGTATACCTTATTACTGCCGCCCTTGGTTTTGTGGCATTAGAAAATACAATGTTTCTCTTCTTTCCTTTCACCGAAGGTCATATTACAGATTCTATTATCACCGGTAATTTACGCTTT
This sequence comes from uncultured Candidatus Saccharibacteria bacterium, assembly GCA_964407105.1. Classification (GTDB taxonomy): domain Bacteria; phylum Patescibacteriota; class Minisyncoccia; order Phycocordibacterales; family CALRHW01; genus SICJ01. Next base: position 6,404 of record CAYOUG010000004.1, read on the forward strand.
GTGGGTGCAAGTCTCCTTCATATTGTTGCGTCAGCCAGCATAGGTATCGCAATAGCTTTTTCTTTTTATCGCACACCGCGTGTTCGAAAATTTTATACAATCTTTGGGTTGTTCGTTGCTATAGCATTGCATACTACATTCAATTTATTTATAATGAGTGAGAATGGTGAGAATACCCTTATTGTCTTTTCTGTCTTGTGGCTTGCCATAGCGGGACTTATGTTATTTTTTGAGAAAATAAAAAGCTTAGCACATTAATTTAAGCATACATGTTACAAAAACGATCTTTTTTTGAAAAACTAACCGGCGCCATAAGAGTAGATGAGCGTCCAATATCAGAAACACACACCGAAATGCGTGCACCCGAACCACACAGTAAAGAATGGGAAGGTGAAGATCAGCAAAATGATGGCGAACTTACAGTGGATGTTTATCAAACCCCAACAGATATTATTATAAAGACAATGGTGGCTGGGGTTCGTCCAGAAGATCTAGATCTGAGCATTACTCGTGATATGGTAACCATAAAAGGCAAACGCGAAAGTGAGCGAATGATACGTGATGAGGATTATTTTCATCGAGAACTTTATTGGGGTACTTTTTCACGCACCATAATGCTTCCTCAAGAGGTGGAAATAGAAGAAGCAGAAGCTGTAGAAAAACATGGCCTACTTATTATCAAACTCCCGAAGTTAGATAAAACCAAGCAAACAAAACTTCGAGTAAAAAATAATAGCTAAAACAAAAAAACCGCATCATGTGATGCGGTTTTTTTCTGGTGCCGAGGGGCGGACTCGAACCGCCGACCCCATCCTCTTCAGGGACATGCTCTACCAACTGAGCTACCTCGGCATATTGTTTTCAAACTAAACTATTCTTTCACAAACCGATGCATTCTGCCAAGACAGCTACCTCGGCATATTGTTTTCACATTATTTTCAAACTTTTTTAAACCTATTTCGGCACAAATAAATTATTTATTTTAATCAAACCGCTATTCACCTTTCCTACACTTTCCTGAAAAGCACCATATGTAGACCAAAGCTGTTCTAGGTACGGCTGAATATAATAATACGCACCCACAGAAGCCCCAATAAGAATAATCCAATATATGATCCGCGCAACACGAGCCCACCGCTCAATACTGAGCATCTTTCGAAGAATCTTATTGTTTTCTCTTGAAAGGGCAACAGACTCTTCTAGGAGCTGTTTTTCTTGCGGATTCATATGAAGGATTATAGCAGAAAAAGGTCAAAAGACAATAAATACAACGTTTTGTTAACGAAAATTTAGATCTTCAATGTGCCACCGGCAGGAATTGAACCTGCAACTATCCCTTAGGACGGGACTGTTATATCCGTTTAACTACAGCGGCAAAACCTTGGCATTATCACCACACCCCATATCCAAGGTTTTTTATTTAAGCAGGAAGGCCTAGAAGTTGTGCGAGAAGTGGCTTGTTGAAGCCTATCACAAGCTCATCATCAACACGAATGACTGGAACACCCATTTGACCCGTGAGATCAAGCATTTCTTCTCGCTTTTTTGTATCTTCAGCAACATTAAAATTTTCAAACGGCACATTATTTGCTTGAAAATATTCTTTTGCAAGATTGCAATAATGACACGTTGGAGTTGAATAAATAGATACTTTTTTCATTAAATTGTGTTTATTATTCGTAAAGTAGGATAATTATACCAACAAAGACAAAAGTGGCAATTGTCGTGTAATAAAAAAAATGTTTCTATTAAATTATTCAAATACGGACAAGAAACCAGACCATACTTTTTTTAAAAAACTTTTTTCTTCAATCGGCGCTGGTGGTACTGCAGACTCGTGCTCTATCAAAAAAACGACTGTTTCCCCCTCTTTTGCAACACTAAATTTTTTCCGAATCTCTTCTTCTGTACCCTTTTCTGTTTTTAAGCGATCAATATCTGATACAAGTGCTTTTTGTCGATTTTGTAAATCAACAAGTGTGGCGGAAACACGTTCGAAATCAGCCTGACCTTGTGCTTTGGTACGATACATACTCCACGTGGCGCGCCCCAAAATTATTATCATAAAAAACAATAGAACAACTGTTGTCTTTGAGTATATTATGTTGCGTATTTTACGTTTTTTTTGAAAATCTCGCTCAAGCATGATATGTATAGTATGATATCATTATAGCCATAAAACATATATGTTATTCCACAAAAAAAGCAAAAAAGTGATTGGTATAATTTGGATGGTATTGTGCATACTCATCATTATTAGCATGATACTTCTCTACACGCCGTTTTGGAGATAAAAAGGTAAGTTTTGATAATTTGAATAAAAAAAGCAAAAATGGTATTTTTGCTTTTTTTATTCCGACTTCACCATTTTTAAAAACACATCATTTGGAATATTTACTGATCCTCGATCTTTCATTTTCTTCTTTCCTTTTTTCTGCTTTTCACGAAGTTTCATTTTTCGAGTAATATCACCTCCATACATATGCTGAGTCACGTCTTTTTTCATCGCCGAAAGAGTGCGTGAAGAAATAATACGGCCAAGCGCTTTGCCTTGAATTTTTGTGGTAAACATTTGTCGAGGTAAAATATTGAAAAGTTTTTCTACCGCCTGTTCTGCTTCCTGCTCTACCGTGCGACGAGACGTAACACGCGCAAACGCGGGCACGGCTTCATCTGCCACAAGTATTTCTAGTTTTACAACGTCCGCCGGTCTCATTTCTTTTATCTCATAAGAAAGTGATGCAAAACCAGAAGAAATACTTTTTATTGTGTCAAAAAAATTCCGCATAAGCTCTCGAAGAGGCATCTCCATATGAATTTGCACACGATTGTCTCCAAAAGCGTGCGTATCACCCACCACAGCTTCATGTTCGTAAAGCATCTGCATAATTGCTCCGAGATAATCTGATGGGGTTATAATAACAACATTAACCCATGGCTCAAGAATGCTTTCTACTAAATGTTCTTCTGGAAATTTTGCCGGTGAATAAATCATTTCTTTTTTTCCGTCTTTGTAAGTAACCTCATAAGTAATACTTGGTGTTGTTATTACAAGTTCTAGATTAAATTCTCTACGTAAACGTTCTGAAATAATTTCAAGATGAAGCATTCCCAAAAAACCACAACGAAAACCACGACCAAGTGTACCGGAAGATTCTTCTTCATATGTAAATGACGAATCAGAAAGACGGAGTTTGCCAAGAGCTTGTTTTAAAAGAATAAAATCATCTTGACTCTCAGGATAAATAGATGACCATACCACTGGACGCGGACTCATATAACCCGAAAGTGCCGGCATTGTGTCGTTTTGTGAGGCAACCGTGTCTCCCACCGAAGCAATACCCGATTCTTTTATACCCGTGACGATGTATCCAATCTCACCAGCAGAAAGAGATTCTGTTGGCGTTTGTATTGGTGAAAATGTCCCGACCTCAAGCGCATTAAATGTTCCGCCCGCGATTTTAAATTGAAGTGGACTATTTTTCGCTACAGAACCATTCATAACACGCACATACACCACCACCCCTTTGTGATTTGAATATTGGAAATCAAAAACAAGAGAACGAAACGCATTGGATTGTTCTGGAATTTGTGGTGGTGGTATTCGATGAATTACTTCTTGTAAAAGAGCGTCCACACCATCGCCCGTTTTTCCTGACACTTCAAGAATTTCTTCTGTGGAACAATCAAGTAATTTTGCAACCTCCTCTTTTACTTTTTCGGGTTGTGCTAGAGGAGAATCAATTTTTGTGATTACTGGAATAATTTTTAAATGTGATTCACGTGCCATACTAAGCGTGGTAAGTGTTTGTGCTTGCACACCCTGGGTGGCATCTATGAGCAAAAGTGAACCCTCTACCGCTTTGAGCGCCCGTGATACTTCATATGAAAAATCAATATGTCCGGGAGTATCAATAAGATTTAAAATGTATTCTTGTCCATTTAACGTATATTTCATACGTACTGGTTGCATTTTTATGGTAATGCCACGCTCTCGCTCAAGCTCCATAGAATCAAGCACCTGATTCATCATTTTGCGCTTTTCTATGGTATGAGTAATTTCAAGCATACGATCAGCAAGTGTTGATTTCCCGTGATCTATATGAGCAATAATAGAAAAATTGCGAATGTGTTGCATTGCGTTATATTAACAGAAACTAGCCTTTTTTCCAGTTTAAAATATCTTAGAAACTAACTCACCTCCGGATCAGGACCAATGACTTTCGCTTTCCAAAACTTTCGATGAAGAGCTTTCCACATTTCATCAACCTCTTTATTTTTAAGTAATTTGAGTAACACCACACCACAAAAAATTCCTATAATTCCAGAAAAAAGACCTTGAAGGAAAATACCAAGTAAAGTATTTATATTAAAAATGTCATCAAAAATATTTAGATATTTATACGCCACAAAGCCCATAATTATTGATGCGGAAAAACTTTGAAACGCAGTGCCAAGCACCGGCTCAGCAAAAGTTTTAAATTCCCTCTGAAACAAAAACCAATAAATAAGAAAACCAAACCATGAACCCAAAGAGTATGCCAACGGCAACACAAGTACAATACTTCCCGACAAATCTTCTACTTTAAAAAGTGATTCTATAAAAAACTGAAAAAATTGAATATTTTTAAATAAATAAATTAAAAATGCACCACTTATAATCATACAAATCGCAGAAGCAAAATTGACCAACAAAGGAATGCGGGTGTTACCTTTTGAATAATAAGCACGCGCAAATAAAAGTATGAGAGATTGTGGAATAAGAGAAATGGTAAAAATAGCAAGACATGCGGCGGTGAGTTTTGTATCCGTCCAAGTAAATTGTCCTGACCCTAAAATTGTTCGAATTATTTGAGCGCGGAGTACGATAAAAAGTGCCATTATCGGCATTGATAAAAAAATCACATGACGAGTGCCAGCAATCATTTGTTCAATAAATTTTTCTTTTTGACCCGCAACAATGTGTCTGGTGAGAATTGGAAATGCGGCAAGTGAATAACTCACTCCAATAATACTAAGGGGTACAGACTGAAGATTGCTCGCAAAAGTAAAAACAGAAATCGAACCGGCAGTCATCATGCCCGCAAAAGCCACAAGAGCAAAACGCGCAAGCTCTGGTGCAGAAACACTAAATGCACGCGGAATAGAGACGAGCATTACCCTCCACACCTCTTTAAAATGCACACTTAATGTAATGCGTGGCAAAAACCCCTGATTTATAACAAATGGAATTTGAATAAGCACATGCAACACGGCACCAGCAATAACTCCCGCAATAAGCCCGCGCACACCATATATCGGCGACAAAAAAACAGCGCCGGCAATAATTCCTAAATTATAAAGTATTGGACTGAGCGCATAAACAAAAAAACGATTCGCCATTTGCGTAATACTTCCGAGAATACTTGAAATACCAAGCAAAACCGGTGAAAGTAAAAGGACTCGTGTTAACAAAATAATTTCTGAGGCATTTCCCGCCTCCACAAGATCGGGGAAAAATGACGACACAAGACTTGGCACAAAAAAGAATACGACAACACAAACCAAAATAACGAGTCCACAAAAAACCGTAAATAATGAGTTTATAAACTTTCTTGCTTCCTCTTTGTTGTGTTCCGTTTTTTCAATCAAAAAAGGAATGAGTATCGACATGGAAACAAGTGACGCTACCGTCACAAAGATTAAATCTGGAATACGAAATGAGGCGTAGTAAATATCAAGCTGTTGACCAGCACCAAAATAATTAGCAAAAAGACGATCTCTCACAAGGGCAAGAAGCTGAGAAAGAATTGCAAAAAAACCAAGCAGATAAGCTGCCTCATGAAGACCTGAGATTTCTTTATTTAGAAACTGAATAATTTTACTAACCATACAAACTATTTTTTCTTTTCTTCAATCGGTAAATCAGCTCGTTTTTCTGGTTTATCGTCTACAGGTGGTTCAGCGTTTACAAATGGCGCACGACCCGCATTTAAGTTTTCAAGAATAAGCATAACCTCTGGATTGCCTGGATTTAATGCTAAAATTTCTTCCATTTGCTTAACGGCGAGCTGTCGTTTGTTTATTTTTTCATAACTCAAACCAAGAAAATACTTTGCATTTGAATATTCTGGCAAAAGCGAAATTGCACGTTCAAAAGATTTCACTGCACCAACATAATCTTTGTAATTGTATTTGAGTAATCCTAGCTCAAAAAACACACCGACATCATTTGGAGAAATGACAGAAATGTTTTCAACAGAAGCAATCGCCGACTTTATATCTCCCTGACTCACTTCTATTTTAGATTTTAAGAAAATAGCTTCACTGTAATTTGATTTTTTAGATAACGCTTGAGCAATATATTCTTTTGCTTTTACAAAATCCTGTTTTGTTGCCTCAAGACGAGCCAAAATAAAGTAAATTTGTGGGTTTGCCGAACTTCTTTTTGACGCCTCTTCATATGCATTTTTTGCGTTCTCATAAGCCTGATCCAAACCAAGGGGCATCACCGATTCATAAACCCTACCAAGTGCCACCCAATTTTCATAATTTGTATTATTAAATTCAATTGCTTTTTGGGCGCTTACTATTGCATTTCCAAGTATTCTTTGAAATTCTTGCTGCACCGCTTCTGTTACTTCACCGGTAGTAACAGAAGAAACAATAACACCGAGACGATTGATTTGTAACGCGGAATACTCTCGATAAAACGCATCATTTGCACCATACGTAATGGCTTGTCCAATATTTTTTTCAGCAAAATCAAGATTACCTCCTGCACGCAAAGTGGATGCACCGCGTTCAAAAAAGTAAGCAGATACCATTTTTTGACTAAAACCATACAAAAACGCAAGACTCACTATACAGATCAATACAAAAGCAAGAACAAAAACGAAACTTGCCTTTGGGAAAGAGGCGAAAGCAAAAGTTTTAGATTTCAAAACCCCCTGCATGTGTGCGGTAGCAAAAAACAATCCTGTCATAAAAAACGTAAGCACAATAATTGCTGTGCTCGGAACATAAAATATACACATAATCCAGAAATAAAGGGAAACAAAAAACGATGTGGTTGAAGCATAACGCACAATACTTCTCTGTTCACGAGTAAAAAGTGATATAAAACCAACATAAACAAAAAGCGCCAAAAAGACCAACCACGATAATATACCAAATATTCCTGTGGTCACTAAAAATGTAGGAACAAAACCAATGCCAGAAATAAAATCTAGGTTCCAAAACTGTGTTGTGTTTATGTCAATTGGTTTAAATTGTTGCCATGCTGTAGAAAAATTGTTTGGGCCTATTCCAAATGCTGGGTTTTCTTTTAGTACATTTTTGGAAATGTTAAACGTCGCTGTCCATGATGGGCGCACCTGAATATTAGACGCGCCAAGCATTGAGGAAATTGAATTGCTAAACACACTACCTAAAGGCAATAAAAACATAATGGAAATAACAAGAACCACTAGTGATCGAATAGATACTTTTCTTGTATTATTTCTTCCTTTTGCAATATGAACAACCTCACCATTTGGACTCGTCTCAATTTTTTTCTCATAATTCGAAACGCCTTCAATTGAAAAGAAATAAACAAAAAACACCAGAGAAAGACACGCTAACACAATCCAAAGAAGTGAAAAATTGGTGATAACCAAAAAACAAATTGCCAACACAAAAATCCCATACATAAACATCTTTAAAACTTTTGAAATCGGCAAAAGTTCTATGGTCATAAGTGAAATAATGAGTGTAGAACCATACAAAATAGCAAGATCATACCATCCACCCACAGGAGTAGCATCTTGAGTAGTAAACATTCCAAAAGAAAGAAAATTTGGACCAAAAAGAAAACGAACGAGATGAAAAAGTGAAACTATTATCACAGAAAATAAAATTGCACCAAAAGCATAAACTAATCTTTTTTCAGATCTAAATAAAAGAGAAACTAAAAAAGTACAAATTGAAACAATAAACAAAAAACTAAATGTACCAACCTCAAAACCATATCCCATGAATGATCGCGCTGAAGAACTACTAAAAATAGAAGCGATCAAAGCAATAAGGGGTATAGAAGCAAGCGCTATGTAAATATAGCTAGTTGGCAACTCAAACTGTCCCCTTTTTAATAAATAAACTATGTAGAGACAAAAAGAAATAATTACAGTAAAAAATACAAGTGCGACCTTACTAAATTGAAAAGTTATAAAAGCCGATGGAATAAAAAAGAATGAAACACAAGTAAGTAAAATAAATACGCCCAAAAGTGGTAGTTTTTCCAATGTAAATATCGCTCGAATACCTCTTTTATTAACAGTGTTTTCTTCCATGGTAAATGTTCGTTATTCTTTTATTATTAATCGATAATACTTGCCATTATATAAGATTTTTTGACCCCACTCAACGAACAACTTTTACACACAAAAACCCGCTTTAGGCGGGTTTTTGTAATTTTTTTGTCTTGTGTCTATAAGCCGAATTCTGTATCTTTTCAGACGATGATTATTTATCTGTTCTGCTTGTTACCAAGCGAATCAAGCGGCACTCTCTGCTTTCGCAGAGCACGGCCTTGCATACACGTAAGGATTTAGCCGTTGCAATTTATGTGTTACCACACAAACTTATCCGATTACTCGGATACCGTATTCTTTCGAAATCCGGCGTCTCTGTTCGCACCTCGCAAGTTACCTTGGACGGGTGTTACCCGCTACGCTCTCCCGCGCGTCCGAAGGCGCGCGGGCTGTATGTTCGGACTTTCCTCTATATGCTTTCGCATACAGCAATCATCCAACACAAGACCACAATACTATATCACATTTTAAATTTTATTTCAACCTTAGATTTCTGGCTCAACCGGAGAAGAATTTTCTGGGGCTGATTCACCCTCAGGTTGTACTTGATCAACAGAAGAAGAATCGTTTGGTGGATTTACATCAGCATCAGCACTAGCATCTCCAGAAATTTCATCTCCGCCAGTTTGGGCTTGTGTCTGTGGGGGTTGCACTTCGCTAGTAGGCACCTCAACATTATTATTTTGACCACACTCACCAGCGACAGAAAGCATTTTTCCATTAGACATCTTCAAACAATAAGGTTCGCCTGTAACCTCATCATAAAGTGTAATTCCTGTTGGCTTTTCACTACTTCCCACTGTAAATGTTTCTACTATCACATTTTTAAATTGAGCAACATCTTGTGCAATATTTACACCAAAATTTTTCAAATAATTCATTATCGCAACAATCAAAGATTCTGAATTTACAATTCCAGTAGAGGTTGCAGAGCTTGTTGCGGTAGTAGATGCAACACCAAGCTGATTTTCCAAAGCGGTGACTCGCATTTCTAGATTATCAAACTTATGTTGAAGTGCTTTTACGCCACCAAGCGTAAACACCGCGAGCTTATATGCATCTATATCTTTACCACCAACAGAAAGAATTTCACTTGGTGCTTCATCAGCAACAATTCCAAGTCGAAGTGGCGCCGACTCATCTTCATTTTTGTATCGATAAGTTGAAATTGTTGTACCTTTTATTTTATCAAGATACGTATCTAGATCAGTCTCAGTAAGTGATGTCACTGAATCAAGTTTGTTGCGATCACCAAATACTGAAAATCCGTAGCCAGCAACATCACCTGACACCGTAAGCTTGAACGAAGGACTTGTAGTACCAATACCTACGTTACCAAACGTGTCTTGTACCAACATATTTCCATAGTAGTAGGTTGGCTCAACTTTCATCATCACTGTTTTTGTGTAAAGTTTTGAATTTTCATCATATGATTGAATAGCTCGACCAATTACAGGACCAGAGGCTGTTGCTTTCATGGCCACACCAGAAATAGATGAGGAAGTGAGATAATCTCCTGGTTTAATATCTCCATTTTCAAGAGAGATAAGTACTGGCACACGTCCGGACATTGCTACGTTCACAGTATGTTCATTTGTTTCTCCAAGATTTTGTACACTTGTCATACCCACCACACCAAAAACATTTGCGTCATAAATTTTATTACTCAAACGCACACGTGAGGTGTCTTTTTCGTGGAAAGCAACCACCGAGCCCTCAACAAATTGAGTTGGATCTCCCACTAAATATGGCGCGGTAATAGCAGCCGCAGAAACAGAATTATAATTTTTAATATCATCTTCACTAAGTGACGCCACACCACCCACTTCTTCAGATTGAGCAATCATTGGTGTAGAAAGAGATCCTGGTGGATCATCCATCCAAAAACGAATAAGAGAAACAAGTAGACTTGGATTTGCGTTGGCTGTAACACTAGCACCAGCAAAATTTGCAACGAGTGTTATTGGCTGAAGTGTCGCCGAAGGAATGGTTGTATTGTGTACCGCCACCACAGCACCATTTATCAAATATGTTGCTGAGGTAGTAGAAAGTTCAATACGCATTTTTAGAAAATTTGTGGTCGAAGTCGCTACGTTTGTATTAGTAAATGTTTCTCCACTTCTATTTTTAGTAACCATTATCCAATTTGGCCCAGAGGTTGCTGTAAAAAATGCGCCCTGTGTTGGTACGGTTCCTGTATCAGCACCAAAAGCGGCGTCTGTAAGACCTACAACATAAAGAGGTGTGGTAGTAGCTGTCGCAGTACGTGTAGCTTGTACCCATGCTTCAAATATTGGACTTGATGTTGCAGAACTAGTAAAAACCGCTGTGCGAAGTGCGCTTCCGTCTCCAACGGTTGGATTTGTTGCGCCGGCTTGCAATTGAATAGCGGGAGGGTATGTGTTCCTTGTTAAAATCGCGGTGCCGTCTGTATCTAAGTCGAAAGCAAAATCTCCACAGGCACCAGCAGCATCAGAAGACCAAGCACCTCCTCCAGAACCACCCACATCGCAAGAAAGATATCGCCACGTTGTATATACACGACCAGCTACAGTAAGCTGATCTCGAAGTCCACCAGCACCCCACGTGGTTGTTGTACCGATAGCTACACGAGCATAATCTAGAAGACCTGTGGTTGTGGAAGTTACATAAAAGAGTGGTTGCTGTCCTCCGTTATTCCAATCACTTGTGGTCGCCACTATAAAAGACGGGAGAATACTGTCCGTTCCACCACCCACCACAGAAAGTTTTGCATATGCTGATGTGGTGCCGATTCCAAAATTTCCAACAGAACTTAATGTTGCTTTTGTTGCATTATTTACTCTAAATCCCATCGATTTTCCTGATGGTGTATTAAATATTGTTCCTTCACCAGCATCCCACAAAAATGAATAACTATTCGTGTCTGGTGCAACCGTGTTTGCTCCAAACCATATTCCGGGATATGTGGTGTCTCCCACGATATTTCCCAACAAAACCCCCCTTCCAGCTCCAGCGTTAGAAAATCCAGCAACCAAATTACCAGCAACGTCTAATTTTTGTACTGGTGAGCTAGTACCAATTCCTACATTTCCAATATTATTTACCAAAAAATATGTTGATGTGGCGTTTGAAACAGATGATGATGCGATTGCAAATAAAGGAATTTGAGATGAAGCGTTTACGCTTGTTATGGAAAGTTTTGCATATGGTGTAGTTGTACCGATTCCAACAAGTCCAGTAGAAGTGATGCGCATACGTTCATTTGATGAAAGTGTGCCAGCTGTATGGAAAATAATATTTGCATTGCCTGTGGTAGACGCAGTACCAATGGCAAGATTGCTATCTGAACTATAAAGATAGGCATCATTTGCGCCGGTGATAGAAAACGCTGCTTGATTGTATGTAGAACTATTGATACCAAGATCTACATAATATTTTGTATCTGAACCCAAATCATTTGTTGCTATCCAGTCAGAAGAAGCTGCACTTCCTGAACTTGAATTTTGAATATTTGCTTGAAGATATCCATCTGTAGATGAGCCAATATTTAACATTGCGCCAGGAAACAATGATCCTGATCCGATAATTGTCTGTGAAAGATACGAAGTACTCGACGCATATATTCCTGCCTTTGCCCACAGTGCTGTGGTGGTAGCTGAGGTATTTACTCCGTAGTTTGTAAGTGGTGTGAATGGGAAAGCACCTCCTGATGCAGTAATAGCTCCACAGGTTACTACCCCTGATGAATCGGTAGTAAGTGCACTTGATCCACTACAACCAGAGATACCTGAAATATTGAGTGCTGTGGTGGAAGCTGTGCCTGAGACGGTGATTGCGGTGGTTGAAGCGTATGGGAAGGTGGAGGCAGAGCTTGAGGTAGAGGTAATAGCACCACCAACAAAAAGAGTACTTGAGATGTAACCCGCACCGTGTACTGAAAAAAGTTTCCCAGGTGTACTTGTAGCGACTCCCACATTTCCAAAAGCCGAAACACTATTATGACCAAGAACTACATTTCCATTAGCGTTTCCTTGACCCGCATAAATAAAGACACTACCACCAGAAGCCTGAGCTTCTGTATCACTACCAGCCCCAATAAACACATCTCCTCCTTGAGTAGTTACAGTGTCCGCACCCAAAATAGAAAGTCGCCCACCTCCAGCAGTATCAAAACCGATTGTTCTGTTTGTGGCGGCCGATGTAAAATACAAATCACCATTTACTTCAAGTCTTGCGTTTGGACTCAATGTACCAACCCCAATAAATCCACTTGAATTCCATATTCCAGAACCTGGGAAGTAGGCTGTACCAGAAACAGAAAGTGCGGTAGTGGTTGCATTTGTTGTGGTTGAGTTATCAAAGATTGCGTTTGCAAAATATGAGGTTGATGATGCAAATATCCCAGACTGTGCCCACAGTGCTGTGGTGGTAGCTGAGGTATTTACTCCGTAGTTTGTAAGTGGTGTGAATGGGAAAGCTCCTCCTCCACCCACAATAGCTCCACAGGCTACTACTCCTGATGCGTTGGTAGTAAGTGCGTTTGATCCACTACAACCCGAGATACCTGAAATATTGAGTGCTGTGGTAGAAGCTGTACCTGTGACAGTGATTGCGGTAGTTGAAGCGTATGGGAAGGTGGAGGCAGAGCTTGAAGTAGAGGTGATGGTGCCGCCGACAAAGAGAGTACTTGAGATGTAACCCGCGCCCTGAACAGCAAATTTTGTGCTTGGGGTTGCAGTAGCCACTCCAACATTTCCAAAAATATCAACGATAAATTGTGTCGAGGTTGCAATACCTGTTGAAGAAGAGGCTACTACAAATTGTGGTATGAGACTGTTGTGAGAACTAACGGAAAGTTTTGCCCATGGAGTACTTGTACCAACACCAACTCTTCCTCCAGTATCAGCAATAATTACATTTCCATCGTAAGCAGGAACCCCTCCACTTGAAGCACCACCACGTATGTATATGTTCCCGCCACTTGTTGATCCGCCCACATCTTCATTTCCAGCAGCACCCGCCGCCAACAAAAGATGACTTCCTGCAACATCAGATGCACTTTGTCCAATAAATATTCTTCTTGTAGCAATTGAAGCTATACCTGGAAAAGAGATATCGCCAGCAACCAAAAGCTGAGGTAAACCGCTTGGATTTAGATCAGAATTTGATGTAGTAAATCTTTGGTAAGAACCAATTTGTACATACTGATTGTATACAGCGAGAACATCTCTATCTGATGATGTTGCTACAGTGAGTAGTTTCAAGCCGGGTTCATTATTTCCAAATCCAGTTATTGTTGAACCTACGATAGCAAGTTTCGCCTTTGCCGAGGTGGTACCTATATAAAGACCTGTTGCAAATGTACTTGTGGCAGAAAAATTCGCAGCCACAAATTGTGAAGTACTCGACGCAAATATTCCAGACTGTGCCCACAGTGCTGTGGTGGTAGCTGAGGTATTTACTCCGTAGTTTGTAAGTGGTGTGAATGGGAAAGCTCCTCCTCCACCCACAATAGCTCCACAGGCTACTACTCCTGATGCGTTGGTAGTAAGTGCACTTGATCCACTACATCCTGAGATACCTGAAATATTGAGTGCAGTGGTGGAAGCTGTGCCTGAGACGGTGATTGCTGTGGTTGAAGCGTATGGAAATACTGAAGCTGTTGATGTAGTAGCGGTGAAGTATGCGGATACGGTCTCTCCCACCACAGAAAGTTTTGCGTATGGTGAGGTGGTGCCGACTCCGACATTGCCGCCATTCAAAACTATTTTTCCATTAGCACCAGCAGAAGCGTTTGCGCCAGATGTGCCCGCAGTAATATAAACACTACCTCCCGCACCACCAGTATCTGGACCGCCACTACCAGCTCCGCCATTACCTGCAGTAAGAGTTAAATCTCCACCAACACCCGCTGGACCACCTGATCCACCAGCACCACCAGTACCTGTGGTTATGGTTATAGCACCACCCGCTCCACCAGCACCACCTGCTCCAGTTCCAGTTCCACCAGTTCCAGCAAAAAGAAGCATTTTGCCACCGACACCAGCCGTTGCTCCAGATCCACCCGTTCCACCAAGAACTGAAAACACTGTTGATGCACTAATACCAGAAGATTGATCGTTTCCTTTTACTGAAAACTTAGCAAATGGCGAACTTGTTCCCACTCCTACATTTCCAATAACATCAACAATAAAATCTGTTGTTGTTGCAAATACACCAGCAGTAGAAGAAGCAATTACAAATTGTGGTTGTGTTCCTCCGTTTGAACTAACAGAAAGTTTTGCCCATGGAGTAGTTGATGATACACCGATATTTCCAGTAGAGGTTACTCTTAAATATTCATTGCCTCCAGTAGAAAATCCAACAACATCAGCACTAGGAGAAAATACTCCAGTATTAGTATCACCACTAAATGAAAGACCTGGGGTAGCGGCATTACCAGCACCAGCAATACCTAGAGTTTGAGTAGTATTAATTCTAGCTGTACCAGCAATCCAAAATTGTGTTGAAGCATTAACTACACCGTCAGCTCGCCAATAATCGTTGGTGTTATTAAACATGAAATAATCTGTCGCTCCAGAAATTGCAGACGCCGCAAGATTTATACCATATACCGCCGCAGCACCAAGATTTGAAATATTAAGTCCTGCAAGACCAAGTCCTCCTCCGTCTATAGTAAGTCGTGAACTAGAACCGCTTGAAGCTCCGGGTGTTGATGTACCAATACCAATAGATCCATTAAACGAAGATGTCGCGGTAGATGTACCGACAAAAGTTTCTCCTACCACCTGTCCCGCCACAGAAAGTTTTGCATAAGGTGAGGTGGTGCCGATTCCCACACTTCCAGTAGATGTCCATATTCCAGAACCTGGGAAATAAGCAGTACCAGAAACAGAAAGTGCGGTAGTGGTTGCATTTGTTGTGGTTGAGTTATCAAAGATTGCGTTTGCAAAATATGAGGTTGATGATGCAAATATCCCAGACTGTGCCCACAGTGCTGTGGTGGTAGCTGAGGTATTTACTCCGTAGTTTGTAAGTGGTGTGAATGGGAAAGCTCCTCCTCCACCCACAATAGCTCCACAGGCTACTACTCCTGATGCGTTGGTAGTAAGTGCGTTTGATCCACTACAACCCGAGATACCTGAAATATTGAGTGCTGTGGTAGAAGCTGTACCTGTGACAGTGATTGCGGTAGTTGAAGCGTATGGGAAGGTGGAGGCAGTAGATGTGGTAGCGGTGAAGTATGCGGATACTGTTTGACCAACAACAGAAAGTTTTGCATAAGGTGAGGTGGTGCCGATTCCTACATTTCCTCCACTTTTTAATGTAAGTACCGATGCAGAACTTGGACCAATAAAGTTTGCAATGTCACCCGCTCCGTTTTGTGTAATCGTCAAAAATGTTGATGCAGTATTTGTAGCGTTTGTTGCATCAGCGCGCAAAAATTGCTCGCTTGAAAGACCATCTAAGGTATCTGCAACAAACGCTGCCGGCACAGCACCAAGTTTTTTTCGAGGTGTCATTTCCCCATCCCAAACCGCACCACCACCAGATCCTCCCACCTCAACCCCGAGGTAAAGCGTTTGATTGAAATCTACACTCGTCAGCGGTGTAGAGCTTCCAAGCATAACACTGAAAAGACCGTTGGTAAGGGTGATACGATCACCTGCCGCAGTACTCCTGTCTTCATCCCAAATACTCGCTCCACCTGTTGCAACAGTGTAGAGCTTAAATCTCATGTGATACGTGCCATCAGCGACAGCAACATTGCTTGAATTAGTAAGCTTTCCCTGATAATTAATTTCTTTATTAAATGCAGCGTTTGCACTTTTTGTTTGGCCTAGAAACAAAAGTTGCGGCGATAAAAGAGATACGAGTACAACAAACACAACAGCTGTTGTATATACGCGTAGAAAACGACGTGTGCATGCAAAAGCCGTCGTGCGCATTGTGACCGCATTTCTTATATCTATGATGTTTTTAATAAGCGTACGCATTAATTATTTTTTGAGAAGCGCTCGGACAAATTTATATCCGAGAAAAAGCAACACAAAGATAAGTATTAGAACAAGAAGAACAGGAATATTTTCTGAAACAAGAACAAACAAACCGTGAAGTGATAAATCTGTATTTGATGCAACATTTGGCATCAAAGACACGATCACACCTGCAAGTTTTTTTAATCCTTGATTTTTGTAATCAAGAATCGTTACACCAAACTCAAACTTTCCTGAACGACCAAGCGGTGCAATGAGTGCCTCATAAGCTGTTTTCTCTTTATTTACTCGAAGCAAAAACGAAAATGTTTTAGAGTGATCTTCTGGGTCTCGCATTGTTACCGTAATCGTCTTTAGAATTTCTGGAACTTTTTTGTA
Organism: uncultured Candidatus Saccharibacteria bacterium; assembly: GCA_964407105.1. Classification (GTDB taxonomy): domain Bacteria; phylum Patescibacteriota; class Minisyncoccia; order Phycocordibacterales; family CALRHW01; genus SICJ01. The sequence goes on from CAYOUG010000004.1 coordinate 23,091, forward strand.
ATCAAGAGAAATTGTAAGTTCTCGATCTCCTTCTATTTCAACTGAGTGAGAAGTAACAGAAAGTTTTTTACCATTTTGAAAGAAATCTAAATCAAGCACCGTGAGTCCCGCAATCATTGGATGAACTTTTGATTGAGGTAACTCTTGTATTTCTCCAAAAAGATCTTCTGAATCATGTGGCTCGCCTATTTTATAGAGTCGGCCTTTTGTAACCGCTCCAGATGAATAGTTACCAAACTCATCGCGAGCAAAAACTGTGTAGTAATAAACTTTTCCATACTCCACATCTGTGTCTACTAGAAATTCAGCATTTCCTTCATAAACCACTTTTCCATCAAACAAATCTTTTGGATAAAATTTGTCAGATCGCACTACACGTACAGATTCAAAATCCACAAGAGGATTTTTCCAAGAGAGTGTGATTTTTTTATCATCACCCACCGCTTTTAAATTTGTAACGTTACTCGGCGGATTTGTATCAGGTAATGATGTAGTTACAAATTGTTGATTGTCTATCACAAGTTTTCGTCCATATGCATCAATAAGCTCGATTCTGAAATAATATGTCGTACCCGGTGTAAGACTTTCTATACTAATAGAGTGATTTGTGAGAAAGAGCTGTTCGGCAAGAGTACCGATCTCATAATCTGGAGTTTCTCCCCACGACACAATCGCTTGTGTGTAGATGTTTGTCTCAAAATTTATGACAGAACTTGTAACGTCTGGTTGCACCGACATGCCAAGCAATTTAAGCAACAAAGTTCCCGATATGTTTCCATCACTGGTTGTTGGTGGTGGAACTGAGGCTTCAAGTGTTGTCGCAGTAGCGGTTGCTGATGTTGGTGAATAGTTGAACGATGAATCAAATGCGGTCACTGTATAGTCGTATGTTGTTTCCGGAGAAAGACCAGTATTTGAATATGTCGTTGCGGTAGATGTTGCAATAAACACTAGATCACGAAAGACTTGATATCCTGCAACACCATAATTATCTGTTGATGCAGTCCATGAAAGATTTATCTGCGAACTCGATACTGCAGTAGCTGTAAGATTTGTGGGAGTAGATGGGGCGACACCGTCAACGACCGTTATTGATTGCTCTACTTGAAACGTATCTTCTGCCGCTTGTATAGATAGCACCGCACCACAAAGTGTGACGGTGAAAACCATAAAAATGTATAGAAGTTTTTTCATTACGTTTTAAAGGGGTAGTGCAGTAACTGTTGTTGTGGCTAGATATACTCCTTCTGGTTGAAGATGTGCAGTGCCAGATTGAGCACGAAATTTTAGTGTTGTAGCGGTACCTGATGGATGATTTGGAGAAGTACTTCTACTTATTACTTCATTCGCAGTTGAGAGATTGTACCAACACGCATCTGCTGTATCGGTTGTGTCAACATTGCATGTGTTAGATCCATTGTCTTTAAACTTTTGAACAATGTGTGAACCTTCAGGTGTAAAAGCAAATTCTGATGCAGAAGCAGCGATTGAAAAGGTGAAATCTGGATTTGCACCAGCTGGTGTATAATCCGCAAAACTATTTGCACCACTCACAAGCGCTGGTGAAGAACTTGCTTTGATACTAAGTTCATAACCAGAAGGACTGTCGGTAATAACCGTCACAACCGCGGATCCATTTGAAGTACCGCCGGTCACACCACCAATATTTGGACTCATAACCACATCAGAAACAGAAGTAATTGCGATATACACTTCTTGCATCTGTTGATACCCTGCTTTTATTTTGTAGAGTGTGCCTGAAGATTCGCCAGTAGCTACTTCTCCAGCAGTACTTTCTTGCGTATAACTTGTAGAAGTAGAAAGTCCTCCTCCAAAATTAACGCTGTCGCTTTGAATTTTGTATAACGTACCGGTCATTTGAGCAAAAGAAACATTGCCAAATGTTGATACCACATACAAAGAAACTGAAACAAATAAAGCTGTATACAGATAAGCCTTAAACATGATTATGATTTCTTTCGAATTTCAAACCGAGTAACAATAAATCGAATTACAAAGAGCAAGATTATAATGATCACACACGCAAGAACGAGAAGTTTTATTGGAATTACCCAAAAAGTAAATTCCATTGTGTCTACAATGTTGTCATAACCCCTATTTATAGAAGCTACGGCCGTGTATTTTCCGAGAAGAAAACCACTATTCCATTGCACCTCTCGAAGTCTCAGCGAGTCAGGCATCGCAAACCAAGGAGCCACTTCTACATTTCCAATTTCCTTTCCAAGAATATTTTTTATACTGATTTCTCCATAAGGATTTTCGTGCACACTTCCTTTGTTTTCATAAAGAAGTTCAAACTGCACTGGACCAGCACCATAAATTTTCTTTGTATTTTTTGTTTGGAATTGTGTAAGTTTTCCTTCTTGTTTTACCTCACCCGGTACTCGAATAAAAAACAATGTTCCTATGCGAGTAACTATTGCACTTGATGGACCTTTGGCGCCCGTTGGTTTTGAAGCGGTACTTACAAGAACACTTCCATACAAACCACCCGGCTGTGCATCTGCTGGAACAAACACAGTCACAGGAATAATTGCTCTCTGTGCGTGCATGAGTTCAAAACTTTTTTCTGGAAAAGAAATATAATCTTTTAGAGAATATGGACCGTGATCTTCACCAAGAAGAACAACTGTATCTGAGGTATTTTTAGAACCACTAAAATCTTCGGTATCAAGATAAAAGATACGAGTATCTCCCATTCTGTTACTTACTGAAATATTTACTGTTTTACTTTCTCCGGGTTTTATTTCAAGTTCCTGTTTTCCAGGACCAACCACGAAGTCACTTCGCACAATATCGTCAGGAAGCGCTTCTATCGTGTAAGAAAAAACTTTAGAAAAAGGAAAAAGAGACACTAAACAAAAAAACATAATGACACCAACCTTCCAGGATATGTAATTTTTTTCTGTAGACGTCATACGGTTAATTTAGTTTGTAACTGCTGTGAGGGTGGCTGTAGCTGTGTATGTGTCTTGAGCAAGACCTGAATTTGAACCAACAGAAACTCTAAAATAAACACTTGATGTCGAACCAGATGCTGTTGTTTCGCTAGAAGATACTATGGTTGATGTTGCCGAAGTAGAAAGACCCATCCAACATGATCCAGATCCACCAGTATCGGCCGATCCCGTATTGCATGTATTTGAACCATTATCTTTAAACTTTGTTGCAAGTTCTGCTGTAGTACTTGCAGAAACACTAAAACCAAATTTATGTGTACCCGCACCCGCTGCTGAATAAGCATAATCAGGAACACCAGTAACCGCAGGAGAATAATCTGATATTGATCCACCTTGAGAATCTGCTTGCATTGCGGGCGAACTACTTGCTTTTATTGTCATGGTATAACCAGCAGCATTGTTGGTTGTAACAATTGCTGTTGTTGTACCGTATGACGTACCTCCAGTAACACCGGCAATAGAACCGTTCATTGTGACGTTGTTTGCTCCGGTTAAGAAAGCAATTTCTGAGGTGATTGATTGAGTAACTGTAAATTGATCTTCAACCGCTCGACTTAGTGTGGGTTCAATAACCACAAAAGCCAACGCAAGTGTAAGAGTCAAAAAGAAACTCGCTGCAATCGCCTGTCTTACATTTATTTTTTTAATCATAATTTTTAATTTAACTTTCAAACTTTAATAATATTTCGACCTTTACAGACTTACGTCTGTTCTCGAGGCTCGCTTACTACAAGCGCCGAGAACAGACGTAAGTATTTATTTTTTAATCATCAACCGGTACAAGAACATATAAATATTCTTGATCATTTGTATTTTTAAATATTGGTTTTATCACACCAGAAGAACCTGTTTCGTCTGGTACGACCTGTGTTTGATCAGAAAATGAATTCTTAATTCTCTGTTTTACTTTTTCATTTTTAAATTCATCTCCTGTACCTGGCACCACAATCATTCCCGTCTTTGAATCTTGCGATACAGAATTTCGATGGTTTATATCATCACGCACAACCACTGTTTTATTTATATTCATACGCAACAAAGATGAAATAAATCTGTATGAATTTAAAGCGATTGAATCAAATTTGTTACGCAACGAATGCGTAAGATCACGAACACTAATCTGGATATTATTTACATTTGAAACACTTGCGGAATCTCGCACAAGTGCAAGTGTTTTAGATGTTTTAGAAACAAAAGAAGTTATAAATATTTTTTCTGAAGAAATAAAATGTTCTGAAACAACAGCAATATTTGTTTGATATTGTTTGTTGTTTGAACCATAAGCAAAAAAAGCTATTGCAGAAATTACAATAAACAAAAGGGCATAAAACATTCCTGAATGTGAAAGAAAAGAAAATACTTCAGAGGGAGCAAATTCTTTTTTGTTCGTTTTTAGGTTTTCTGACGCTTTAAAAACCGAAGCATTTTGTGACACAACACTGACTGGAGGAAATACGATTGTTCCACGAATTTTTTCAGATGCATCTTTTTGGTGTTCGATGATCGAATCTTCGCTCACAAACCAACCCCTTCCCACCTGTCGGCACTCAAGTTTGCCAGATCGACAAAGTTGACCGATATAATCCGAATTATAGCCAGATATTTCTGAACCTCGTTTTGCCGAGATATATTTTTTTCCGTTGAAATAGAGCTCGCTATTCATTGGTAATATTATAGCTTTTTGAGTCGCATAAAAGAACGATTTTTTTGTGGATAACTAAGGTTTTTTTAAGATTATTTTTTTATTCAAAAAAGATCAAAAATATTTATAAAAATATGTAGATATAACAACAAATGATCTATTTTTTATTACCAAAAAATTCTATAAACAAAATTTGGTTGGTAAATAAACAAAAAAATTACGTTAGAATAAATTAATACAAAAAAAGTCACTTTATAAAAATATAAGTTATCAACATATACAAACCTTGATAAATAGAAGTAATAAACTTATAATTATTACTAATGTTTATAAAGGTTTAGTAATGTTATGCACAATGAATAATTCATTCTTAACAATCAAACAAGTATCTAAAATTCTAGGTGTAACACCACTTACACTTAGAAATTGGGACAACTCTGGTAAGTTTGAAGCTACCCGACACCCCATAAATAACTACAGAGTATACAAGCGTGAAGACGTGGAAGCATTCATTCATAAAATGGGCACAAAAAACTCCACAACACGACAAAAGAGAAATCAAGTTAAAAAGCTCAATATACTGCATTTGGATGATTAAAAATTTATAACTATTTGTAATCTGAAGAAACAAAATTAACCATTAAAAAATCACTTCAGAAAACGAAGTGATTTTTTAATGGTTAATTAATTTATTTTTATTTAAGTAAAGACACAAGAACTTCTTTTAACACTGATGGATTCGCTGAACCCTTTGTTGCTTTCATTCCCTGCCCCACCAAAAATTGCAACGCAGTTTCTTTTCCTTTTTTATAATCAGCGACAACGTTTGGATTATCAATAATAATTTTTTCAATAATAATTTTTAATTCTTCCGTGTTACTTTGTTGTAATAAATTTCTAGACGAAGCAATCTCTTCCGGTTTACCCCCCTCCTCAAACATAATCTTCAAAATATCTTTTGCTCCACGAGATGAGATTTTTTGATCATTTACCATACTCATAAGGAGTGAAAAATTTTCTGGGCTTATGGTCGGCACAACACCAAACACATCTTCTATATTGGTGTTGGTTGATTTTATTAAACCAAGAAAATCTGAGGAAATATAATTTGAAGTAAGTTTTATAAGTTTTATATCACCAACAAAAAAACGGATCACATCTTCAAAATATTTACTAATCAATGGTGTGCTCACATATACAAACGCGTCTTCCCTCTTCATACCATACTCACTTATGTATCTCTCCCGCTTCTTCCACGGAAGCTCTGGCATATCACTCATCAACTCATCATAAGAAAATTCTTTTATTTTCGAGATATATAATTTAGGAAGATCTGGATCTGGAAAATATCTATAGTCGTGAGATTCTTCTTTTAGACGCTGTGAGAAAGTTATTTCCTTTTTTTCGTCCCATCCGCGTGTTTCTTGCACAACCTTCTCTCCCGCTTCTAGTAATTCTATGTGTCGTTTCATTTCAAACGCAATAGCTTTTTCAACCGCCCTAAAAGAATTTAGATTTTTCACTTCTACCTTGGTGCCCATTTTCCCACTTACTTTTGATACAGAAATATTTGCTTCTACACGCATTTCTCCTTTTTCCATATTTGCTTCTCCAGCACCAAGATACTGAAGTAAGAGCTGTAGCTCACGTGCAAAATTTGAAGCATCTTCAGCACTGTGTATCACAGGTTCTGTTACAAGCTCCATAAGTGGCACACCAGCACGATTAAAATCAACGAGACTATAATCCCCCACATTGTGAGATGATTTAGCTGTATCTTCTTCTAAATGTATTCGAGTTAAAGCTATTCCTGACACCGATCCTCCTTCTACAAGTGGATGTTTGTATTGACTAATCTGATAACCTTTTGGAATATCTGGATAAAAATAGTTTTTGCGATCAAACTCAGTAAAGTCTGCTATCTTGCCTCCAACAGCAAGACCCATACGAAGAACATGTCGGACCGCCTCTTTGTTTATAACAGGTAGTGTACCGGGGTGTCCCATACATACTGGACATACATTTACATTAGGACGTTTTTCTTCTGGATCATTTTTTGAATTACAAAACATCTTACTCTTTGTGTTGAGTTCGGCATGAATTTCAAGACCTACAGTGAGTTTGTATTCCGATTCCATAAAGAGATTATTAGTACTTGTTATAGTATCATTTTGAAAGCACTTGTGTCAGTGAGTCTACAAGGTTTTTGATAGATACATCATCAATTGTGGAAACCGTCAAAATATCTGGATTACATTTTAAAAGAGCTTTCTTTTTTTTCAAAACTTGATCTGGAGTAGATGTGTCTGTTTTAGTCAAAAGAATTAATTCTTTTTTCGCCACAAGCTCAGCGCTATAATCACCGAGTTCTTTTCGAATGGTTTTGTAAGCCCCAACAACATCTTCATTTTCTACTGAAATACAATGTAAAAGTATTCGAGTACGTTTTATGTGACGCAAAAATTTATGTCCAAGACCGCGACCTTCTGATGCGCCCTCTATAAGTCCTGGGATATCTGCAATTATAAATCCATACATGTCACCGAGATTTGGTTCGAGTGTAGTAAAAGCATAACTACCCACCGCTGCTTTTGCATTTGTAAGAGCGTTAAGTAAACTAGATTTTCCTGCATTTGGAAGTCCAACAAGACCGAGATCAGCCACAAGCTCAAGTTCAATATAAAAATCTGCTTGCTCACCTTCTTTACCAGTAGTAGATTCACGTGGTCGTACATTTGTAGACGCCTTAAAATGTTCATTACCCAAACCACCTCGTCCACCCTGAAGTATTAAAATTTTTTCTCCATCGTGTAATAAATTAAATTTTTTGCCGGTAGAAAGATTTGTGAGTACGCTACCAATAGGAAGATCCATGATTAAATCTTCACCGTTTTTTCCATGCATACTATTTTTCATACCCGGACCACCATTTTCTGCAAGAATCTCTTTTATGTGTTTATATTTTCTAAACAACGCAAGATCACGTACTGCGTGCACATACACGCTACCACCGCCACCACCATTACCTCCAGCGGGGCCACCTTTGTCTTTACCTTTTTCTTGAAGCCAGCGTACAACACCGCTTCCACCATCACCAGCTTTTATATGAAGTTGTATTTCGTCAATGAATGCCATTACAGCCTTGATACTATATTATTTTAGCTAGTTTTCAAGGGCGAGATGTGCAAGAGCAAGTGCTCCCTCTTTAGAACGTGCAGCAGAAGTAAAACGTTTATTATGACAAAAAACCGCATCTGAAACCCCTGTAACCATTTGCAACTCAGCGTCTTTTTTTCCAGCCCACGCTTCAGGTAAATCTTTCCGACTTTTATACGAAAATCGATCTTGCTGAATCGTTTTAAGTCTCCACATATCTTTGGCACTATTTGGATACACCACAAAAAGTGGTTCTGAATATTTTAAAACAACGTTGTACCAATTATAATCATTATCAAGGATTATTAATCTTTTATCTTCAGCTAATTCATAAGCTTCTTGTACATATTTTTCACCCTCTTTCACATCACGTATTACAGCAATTTCTCTCAACAAAAGAGTTTGAGCAAAAGCAACCATCTGCATAAATGATTGATCGGCTGCCGCATCGTCTTCTTTCCATGTTGGATTAAAAGAACTTATAAAATTTTGAACAAGATATGGAAAAACATTATCTATACGGGGAGTATAAGTATCAACCCCATTATCACTAGCATCAAGTGGTGAAATAATTTTTTCATCTATATGCAATGCCACTTCTTCACTACCCGCAATTTGTTTTCCATACGCTTTCCAAACAAGACCACACGATGCATAAGGTACTCCGTTTTCTCTAATCCCCGCTCCCCCTATCTGATGATGATCAAATCTTTTTAATGTCTCATCGTACATTCCCCCAACATCTACCACATAATCACCAGTCTGTATAACAGATTCATCACGTGTACGGATGATATTACTCTTCACACCTTTTCCGAGCATAAGTAAAAGTATGGCCACGGCAAAAACTTCATCTGTATGAAAATCTGCATTGTGCGTAATAATATTTACAACTTTCATTTTTATATTTTTATTGAACTGGTTTTATTATCACTGGATAAATATCGAGTAAAGCAAAAAGTAAACTAAGCGCGACTGGACCAGCAACAAAACCAACTGGACCAAAAAGTGCGATACCACCAAGTACTGACAAAAGAATAATAAATGGATGAATTTTTACTCCACGTTCTATAAGAATCGGTCCTAGAAAATTATCTATTAGACCCACAGCACAGACACCCCAAATCAGAAGACCCACAACGCCAAACATATCATTTTTAAAAAACAAAAAAGCAATTGCTGGAATAAACACCAAACTCGTACCTATTGATGGTATCAAAGAAGATACGGCAGCAAATGAAGCCCAAATAATCGGATTTGGAACATCAAACAAATAAAAACCTACACCCGTTAAAATACCCTGAATAATTGATATCGCGAGCTGTCCCCGAATCACAGAATTTACCGCAAGTTTTATTTTACTAATTATTTTTCCATCATACACATCAAATAATGGACTTAACGCTACAAGAGACGCAAGAAAACGTTTTCCGTCTCGAAAAAAATAAAATAAAGCAAGTATCATTAAGAAAAAACCAATGAGACCACGCAGTACACTTGAAAAAAATATTGCCAAATGGTTTGAAAGCCAACCAAGAAACTTTCCAGCATATTGATTTAAATTAACATGATCCCTTAAATCAAAAGATAGTTTTGGGAAAAAACCATGAATAAAATCATCAGTTGTTTGTATTCCTCTGTTTGCTATTTCTATTAAACTACTGTTTCCAGATGATATTTTTATATATACATCACTTGATTCTTGAAATAAAAGTAAGCCAAAAATTACAAGAGGAGTAAATATAAAAATAAGAACCATAAACACCGAAAATAAAGCCGAAAGTGTGGTCCTTCCACTAAAAAACTTTAAAATACTTTTATGTAGTGGCTCAAAAATTATCGCAAAAATACCGGCCAAAAAAATGATACTGAAATATGGTAAAAATATAAAAAAGTTGAGCGCGAGTGCGCCAGCAATAAAAGTAATAAAAAAGGTAAGTTGTATTTTGTGTATATTCATATTTTTTTAAACAATACTAGAAAGACGATATGTTTTTCGTGCCGCCAAACACACTGCTACAATACACGCAAAAAGTGTTAAAGACATCATTGGAATAGTAATGTAACCGAATTCAAGCACAAATATTTTTGAACATGCTCCACCAAATGAGGTGCATGGAGTAAAAGAATGCCCACCAAGCTGTGTAAAAGAATGATAAAGTGCGACAGCTCCACCAAAAAGCGACAAAATATAAATATAAGGCAAAATATGTCTTTCTCTACGCCACAAAGCAAGACCCAACAAAGCTACCTGTGGATACAAAAACAATCTTTGAACCCAACACAAAACACAAGGCTCAAAACCAATCGCTTCTGAATACACCAAACTTCCCACCAAGCCAGCTAAAGATAAAAAAAATGCAACACTAATAGCTCTTTCCCCCACCCATCTCACGATCCTGTCATTTAGTGTCGCACGAACGGAAAGAGCAACGACAAACAAAACGAGTAGTATCTGTAAAAAAAGTGTGGACCAAACAAAAACTGAAGTTATTAATTCTGACATTTTTATAATAAATTATTTTGGTAACTCACATTGAGTGATGCTCGACAATTCTGCAAGTGGCAATACACCCTCTTTTCTTGTACCGTCAGAAAATTCCCACGTTGGATATGTTTTTATGTTTTTATCCTTGCATACTTGTAATTGAGATTGACCATCTGGTGTAGAACATTCTGTGTAAGGAAGCGTTGACTGTGATTTACCAAACAAAGCTTTTTGCTCCCTACAATGTGGACACCAAAACGCACCGTAAAACACTGTCCCTTTATCCTTTAAACACTGAGCAAATTGATCAAATTCCCCTGATTTTCCTGGGGTTTTTATCAAAAAAATTGAAAAGCCTATAAGCAATAACACCACCAAAATCGTGATAATTGTTCCCTTATGTTTCATATGCGCCCAGTATATCACATCGTTTTTCTTTTGTAGATTTTATATCCAATAAAAAATAAGACACAAATTACAATGATTATAAAAATATCTTTCTCAATAGACGCAATGGTTTTAGCATATGTATAATAAAAAGCACCGACCTGCCAACCCACAAGCGCTAAAATAATAGCTCTAACAAAAGTACCGAGTATCGTAAATAAAATATATTTTTTCAAACCAAAACGAACAATTCCATACCAAGCAGAAATGGCAACGCTCGGAATTATTGGTATAGCACGTAATGAAAAAAGTGCTAATTCATCTACTTTTCTTGTATCAAACTTTTTTTGAAGTTTTTCAATATCTGCCCAAGACAATCCCATCCATTTACCCCATTTTTCTAACGCTGGTTTACCAAAATAATAAGCTATACCGTAAATAAATAAAGAACCGACTGTGATACCTATAGAAGCTGGTAATGCCACCACAAAAAAAAGTTTTAAAATAAGAGCAAGAGAAAAAGATCCTTTTAAAAATAAAAATCCGGAAAGTGTAATAACAAGGGCCGAAGGAATGGGAGCAATGACCTCTTCAATAACAGAAGCAAAAAAAACACCCCAACCACCAAGTGGTAAAAGCACATGCTCTATAAAATTAATTGCCAGATCAATCATAGATAAATAAGATCATAAGTTTAGTGATTTATCATTTTTTGCTTGTGTTCTTCTGTGTTTAAAAGACCACACTGTTTATATTTTTTTCCACTACCACAAGGACACTGGTCATTACGCCCAATTTTTTCTCCATTTTTATTTCTCAAAGAAATACTCGCTTCAGATTTAACGCGACTATCACCATCACCCCCACCAATAACCAAAGCTTGATCGTGTATTTCTTTTAAATTTTCTGGTTCATTAAAATACATCTCAATGGCAATATTTGGCAAGATTTTTATAATCTCCTGTTCTATCGACATTTCCATATCTTTAAAAAGTCGAAGTCCTTCTTTTTTGTATTCTACCAATGGATCGCGTTGACCATAAGCACGCAAATTAACACTTGAACGCATATAATCCATAATTTCCAAATGATCAATCCAAAACATATCTATTGTTTGAAGTACAACACGACGCACTACGTTTGCAAACGCATCATCGCTAAGATGTTTTGATTTTTCAATAAATAAATCCTTTTGTTTTTCATCATCAATATTTTCAGTGAGATCTTGAATATATTTTACAAGCTCATCTTTTGTACTAAAAAGCATATCTCGACGACGTTTGTAAACAATTTTTCTCTGATGATTTAAAACGTCATCAAATTCAAGCACGTGTTTGCGTGCATCAAAATTAAAACCTTCTATTTTTGTTTGAGCTGATTCAAGTGAACGAGTAATGAGACTGTTTTGTATTGGTTCATCTTCTGGAATTCCAAAACGTCCCATCAATTTTTTTATTGTATCAGACGCAAAAATACGCATAAGTGAATCCTCAAGTGAAACAAAAAATTGTGTTTCTCCGGGATCACCCTGACGACCAGATCGCCCTCGAAGCTGATTGTCTATACGTCTAGCATCATGACGCTCGGTACCAAGAACAAAAAGACCGCCAAGTTTTTTTATCTCTTCAGACTCCTCTACTGTCGCTGGATTACCACCAAGCTTAATGTCCACTCCTCTGCCCGCCATGTTTGTAGCAATAGTTACCGCATTCTTTTTTCCAGCCTGTGAAATAATTTCTCCCTCCTTTTCGTGGTTTTTCGCATTAAGAAGCTGGTGAATAATTCCTTCCTGCGACAAATATTTTGAGAGAAGCTCGTTTTTATCAATAGATGCAGTACCTATAAGCACGGGGCGACCATTAGCATTAAGCTCTTTTACTTTTCTGGCCACCGCCTTAAACTTTCCTTGTTCTGTTTGAAAAATAAAATCACCTCTATCTGTTCTTTGTGATGGTTTGTGTGTTGGCACAGCAATGGTCTGCAAACCATAAACTTTATAAAACTCTTCGGCGGACGTCATAGCAGTACCGGTCATACCAGCAAGTTTTGTGTAAAGACGAAAATAATTTTGAAATGTTATAGACGCAAAAGTACGAGATTCTTTTTGAATACTTACACCCTCTTTTGCTTCTATGGCTTGATGTAAACCCTCAGACCATCGTCGTCCGGGCTGAAGTCGACCGGTAAATTCATCGACGATCACCACCTCTCCGTCGCGTACCACATATTCTGTATCACGTACAAAAAGTGCTTTCGCACGCACGGCCGTTTCAAGATGGTGTACATATTTAATACCTCGTTCTGTATAAATATTTTCAACTCCAAGAAGTTTTTCAGCAAAAGTAATACCTTCATCTGTAAGAGAAATGGCTCGCATTTTTTCATCCACAGTAAAATGAATATCTTTTTGCATTTTTTCTGCAATCCCAGAAAAAACAGTATATAAATTTTCAGAATTAGTTGTGGGTGAAGAAATAATAAGTGGAGTACGCGCTTCATCAATCAAAATTGAGTCAACTTCGTCGACTATTGCAAAGTTGTGCCCACGTTGTCGCAATTTTGCTGAATCATATTCAATATTGTCACGCAAATAATCAAAACCAAATTCATTATTGGTACCATAAGTAATATCAGCTAAGTAAGCTTCTTTACGAGTTACTGGACGTAAAAATTCATATACAACCTTAAAAGAACCTTTCTCGTCACGCTCGGCATCAAGTTCTTTATGTGATGCATCATACAAAAAAGAACTTTCGTGATTGATAACACCCACGGTCAAACCAAGAAGTGAATATATTTGTCCCATCCACGCGGCATCACGCCTTGAAAGATAATCATTAACCGTCACCACGTGCACACCCTTACTAGTAAGTGCATTCAAATATGTTGGAAGTGTTGCTACAAGTGTTTTTCCTTCACCTGTACGCATTTCTGTGCAACTACCACGATGAAGCATAATGCCTCCTATCATCTGAACGTCAAAATGGCGCTGGTTTAACGTTCTTTTTGCTGATTCACGCACCACAGCAAAAGCTTCTGGGAGAATATCTTCAAGTGTCTCTCCCTTTTCTAAACGTGCCTTAAATTCATCTGTTTTTGCTTTTAGTTGGTCGTTTGAAAGAGATAAGATACTGGCTTCAAAATCGTTAATTTGCGCCACTAAAGGAACGATTTTTTTAATCGCTTTGTCATTTTGAGAGCCAAAAATTGTATCAACTAAAAACATATCTGTGGGCGTATTCTAACACAAAAAAACAATCTCCCAAAATGGAGAGATTGTTTTTTATATTACTATCGTCGGCGAGAAGCTTTTCGTTTTGTTGTCTTCTTCGCTTTTTTTGTAGTTCGTTTCTTAGTAGATTTTCGTTTTTTTGCAGCCATAGTATTTTTTTAATTTTTAAAGTGACTTTGTACAACGACCTTTCTCTTACTGACAAAGATTACATATTCATTATCATACAAATATTTTTCAAACACAATAATTTTTTACACACATGTGTGGATAACAAATTATTTTATTTTTTTATTAATAAAAAAATAAAATTAAAAACCAAGCATTACAACTTCAGTCTCAAGATTAATGTGTGTATTTTTTTTCACACAAGCGCGCATTGATTCAGCGAGTTCTAAAATTTCCTGTGCTGTTCCATTACTAAAATTTATTAATACAAGGGGTTGGTGTTCATAAACACCCACATTACCCGCACGATATCCTTTATATTTACATACATAATCAAGAATCCATGCAGCAGGAATTTTTTTCTTTCCATCTTGAGTATCAAAAGAAGGCATCGTGGGAAACATACCTTTCAACATGTCATGATGATCTGTAGAAATAATTGGATTTTTAAAAAATGAACCAGCTGTACCAAATATCGAAAGATCTGGAAGTTTTGATTTACGTATAGCAAGCACAGCTTCACGTACTTCTTTGGTTGATGGATTTAATTTGTTATTTTGTGCAAAAAAATCTTTTAAATCTTTATAAGAAATATCAGATACACCACCTAAAGAAAGAATGAAAGCGACACGTGTAATAATATATTTTTTTCCTTCATTTTGTTTAAAAATACTGTCTCTATATCCAAATTTACAATCTTGCGCTTGAAAAATTTTAAAAATCATTGATTCTGTGTCAAAAACCTCAACCCAAGAAAACATATCTTTTATTTCTTTTCCATAAGCGCCAATATTTTGCACAGGCGAAGCTCCCACTGTGCCAGGAATACCAGATAAATTTTCAAAACCAAATAAACCACGTTCAACACTAAGCGCTACCACATCATCCCAACGCTCACCAGCACCCACAACAACCTCCACACACCCACCAGAAATAGTGTTCCATTCTACTCCCCTAATTTCCATTTTAAACACAGCCCCAGCAAAACCATCGTCTGAAACAAGAATATTTGATCCTTCTCCAAGTACAAACCAAGGAAGTTTTTTTTCACAAACAAAAGTAACGGCTTCAGTAAGTTGGTCTTTAGATTGAATTGGAATAAAATACTGAGCCTTACCACCAATACGAAATGTAGTATAAAAAGAAAGAGGAACCTGTAACTGCAACGACTTCATATAGAATCGTATTACATCAAATCACGGCCGGCGGTGCAAACTCCAAAACAAATGTCTATGTGAGCGCAATCGCCGGCCACGGCTTGATACAATACGTTCTATTATTATATTGCCAGATCAACATAAACGCAAAACCCCACACGAGGTGGGGGCTTACGTAGACATTTGTTTGTTTTGGCGCAAGCACATGCTCACGCTCACAAACACAACATTATCAGTTATTGCAACAAAAGTCAAATAAACGCTGTGTATTGTTTTTGCTATGGATTTCTGCCAGCTTTTATTTCTTTGATGTAAAACTCTCCCTGCTCTTTAAATTTTACTGGATCAAGAGCAATAAAATCTTCCAAAGTTTTTATCGCTAAGTCGCGCTGTCCCGCCTCAATGTATCCCGCCGCAAGTGACAATCTATACTGCGGATTAACCGGATTAATTTCAACACGCTTCTTAAGCATTCCGATCATTGTGTCAAATTGTTTTGTTTGTAAAAACAACATAATAGCCTGATCGTTGAAAATTAAGGTGTTTGGATCAATGGTAGCAAATAGTTCTTTAGTAAGTGGTATATTGCCATTTTCAAACGCAGACAACGTATACAACAAACGAACCTGTACAAATGTTGGATCTAAATCAAACGCTTCTTTCAAAATAGCGAAAGCTTCAGGAAACTTTTTTTGAATTCTGTATACTTCCGCAATTTCAATCAAAATCGATTGTTTTTTAGGGCTTAGTTTGTTTGCCTCTTTCAAATACTTAAGTGCGTCATCAAACGCACCATAACGTGATAAAAGAGAACCTAGGAAAAGAGCGTAGCGTGCATCTGGCTCTGGATTTTCATCAATCTGTTTTTTCATTTCCATACTTGCAGCCTCAAACGCTTTCATACGAATATCTTGTGGAACATCTGGTAAATTTATACGTTGTGAAAGAAGTACGAGTTGTTCTCGAGCTTCCGCTTTTCCAAATGTGTTATAACCAATAGATCTTTTAAGTGATTCTACATTTTTAAGATAATCCTTACTACCGTTTGCCTCTGCAGCAAGACCGTCAAGAATTGCCATGTTTGCCTTCATTGGTTTAACGTTTACAAAATACAAAGTACAAAGAGTCGCTAAACTCACAAACACAATGATGCTTTGAAAAACTACGGGCGCAACAAGTGGTTTTTGAGATATTAGAGTAGGAGCATCTGACGGTGTTCGTATAGCATAAACATATGCTACAAGTATCATAAAAAGAATATAACTTGTGAGATTATCGAACACAAAAAGATTTTGGAAAAAATAAGCAGAAATTAAACCAGTAAGAAGAGCTTTGTCTGTAACAGAAAACAATCCTCCACGACCACGCCAAATGTAATAAAGTAATGCGATAAAAATAGAGAGATAAGAAATAAGTCCCAATAATCCTCCAGCAATAAGCCAATCTAGTATTACGTTGTGTGTGCGATCAAACCATTGTTCTTGACCCCACATAAGCGGATCATAATTTTTATTAAAAACATAATTAAAATTTTCCTGACCCCAACCAAGTATTGGTCTTTCTTTAAAACCCTTAATAGCCATTGGCCATATGTAATAACGTCCCTGACTTTTCAAGAAATTTTCAGACAAAGAAATTTGGGCAAAACGAAGCATGGTTGGACTTTTTTGTACAAAAGCAGTGTCTTTTATAAGAAAAAACGTAAAAATAACCACAACAATCAAACCAATACCACCAAATGCAATTTTTCTAAAAACTTTTCTCTCTCGTTCAAAGATGGCTACAAGTATGGTAGCGATACAAAGACCACCAATAAGTCCAAGGAGCGCACCTCTTGTTTGTGTAAAATACAATAAATAAAGCTGAAGTGCGATACTTAGTCCATAAAGTATTCTTTCGTAAATTTTTCCTGAACGTGCAAGTAAAAACAGTGCAATAAATATGTGTATCATCAAATAAGCAGCAAAATATGTAGCATTACCAAGTGTTGCATCCAAACGATCAATGCTTTGATGAACCGCTGTTTTACCAAATATTTGTGGTAGACCATAAAACAAACACAAAATAGTATTTGCACCCAAAGCAATATTAAAAAAATAATGCCATAGTTTTTCTGTAGAAATTATCGTTCCGAGCATCAAGAAATATACGTATAGATGAAGTAGTGTTACCAAACCTTCCATGCGTTCATAGTTACTCCAAAAACTTCTATAAAAATTAACACCGAAAAAATCTGCGATTGCAATAACTACAACAAAAATACCAAAACTATAAAGTAACCATGATTTCTTGGGTCGATAAGAAACATCTATGAGTGCAAGCAGAATCCACAAAGCAAAAGCTAGCTCAATAATAATTTTAAAGACAAAACCTTTGGCAGTTATAAATGGAAAGAAAAACTGATTTAGTACTATAAACGGCACAAACAGTGTTGCACACAAACCGCACAAGATACTGATTTTAAGAACTTTGGTCATATTCTGAATTTTAGTTTGTTAATAATGACAAATTAATGACTAAATAACTATAACCCACAATCAACCTAATGGAAAATCACAGGGATTGTATTTTTGTGACCAATGAATCACAGTCAAAACCGTAGTACGCGAGTGTTTCGTGGTTTAAACCACAAACAGGTACCTCTGTTAAACCAAAAGAAATTACTGTTGGAAAATCTTTCTTTTGCGCACACTTAGCAGAAAAAACGTTGCCCTGACCAAATAAAACATAATGATTATCAAATGTGACAATTTTTTTATATTTTGCAAGATTTTTTTCAAACCAATTATCATTTAATTTATTGAGCCAAGGAAAATTAAACACAGCAACAGAAACGCCTTTTTGTTCAAGTTTTGTAGCAGCTTTGTATATTTCTGAAAGCATAATTGGCCCATAGGAAATAATCGCAAGATCTTTTCCCTCTTTTAAACAAGTTCCCTCTCCCTCTTCAAATCGAGCTTCTGGTGGTAACCTAAAGGGTATATCGTATGGTATAGAAACCAATCTTATATAAGTACTATTTTTATTTTTTTCAACTGCCCAACGTATAGCTTTTCTGGTTTCTTCTTCATTACAAGGCTCAATTAAAGTAAGTTTGGGAATTGAACCGAGACATGAAATATCTCGGACAGATTGGTGAGAATGCCCTGGACCAGAAGGCAACATTCCAGCCAAAGAACCCACATAAATGATTTTTGTCTGTTCTGTAGCGTTGTTATAAATTTGTTCATTTGGACGAGTAGAAAGAAAACAAGCAAACGAGTGAACCACCGGAAGCATATTTTTTATTGCAAATCCACCAGCTTGAGATACCATGTCTTGCTCGGCAATACCACACTCTACAAATCTTTCAGGAAATTTATTTTTAAATGGAATAAGTCCGGTATCAAGCACAAGATCAGCATCTAAAGCAACAATATCTTTTCTTTCTTCAGCTATTTTCAAAAGTTCATCACCGTATGCAGAAACTAATTTTTCTGGATTTGATGCAGTTATTTTTACAGGTCGTTCTACTTCTTCTATTACAAGAGTCGGTAATGAGTAATCTAAAAAATATTTTTGTATTCTTTGAATAATTTCTTCAATTCCTTTTTTGTACAATTCCACACTTGGTGCACCACTATGAAATTTGTAATATCCGTCATCAGACATAAGTTCCATAAAAGAAACACCCGCTCCTTTCTTTGTATCAGCAATAATAATCTGTGGGCGGTCTTTTATTGTTTTTGAATAAGCAATACTGTCTCTTATAGATTCAAAAGAATGTCCATCACATTTAGATACAGCCCAACCAAATGATGCAAATTTCTTTTCAAGATCACCCAGATCACTTACTGATTCTACATAAGTGTCTGATTGAATTTTGTTATGATCAACAATAACAGTTATTTCAAAAAGTTTTTCGTTTGCCGCTTGCTGAAGAGATTCCCAAATCTGACCCTCCTGAAGTTCTCCATCACCAGTCAAAACAAAAAACCTGCCTTCTTTACCATTTAAACGATTTGCCTTCAACATCCCCTTTGCTTTTGAAATACCCATTCCTAGTGGTCCGGTATTTGTAATTAAAAATGGAATTGTAATGTCTGGGTGGCCTGGTAAACCACCAAGTCGTCTTAATTGTTTTAAATATGTACTATCAAGTTTTCCTAGACCAATCAATAAAGAATACAAACCCGGAACATCATGTCCTTTTGAAGAAAAATATGTATCAGAATTGTTTTCCTTTCCGTTTGGATTATTTAATTCTTCTGTCCAAAGCCAAGTAATAATATCCATTGCGCTAAAACTTGATCCAATATGACCAGATCCAGCGTACATGATCATGGAAAGGGTGTTGAATCTAAAAATATCAGATAAGATACTTGCTCTTTTTATTGGATCAGACACACCAGCAATCACTTTCTGAGTTTCTGATGGCGGAATAAAACAAATATTTTTTTCTAAATTCATATGTTTATTTTTTATTTATCAAAATTACCACCAGATTGAAATCTTTTAAATGCAACGGTTGTGTCTCCGGCATTTGTCACCCTTGCTTTATCATGAAAATCAACATAAACCTGTTTTATATATGTTACTTCATCGATACTACCAGCTTCACGACCAAAACCAGAATCTTTTATACCACCAAAAGGTTTTCCTTCTTCTGCTCCGGTGGTTCCACGTCCAATATAAAACACACCAGTTTTTACACGTTCCATACATCGCATTGCAAGAGGAATATTATGCGTGAGAATTGCATTACTCAAACCGTAACGAGATTTATGTACCATATCAAGAGCATTCATTAATGCCTTCTCATTTGTTTCACCATCAAATGACATCACTGAAATAATAGGACCAAACACCTCATCAGACATGGTCGGACTATTAAATTTTGTCTCAGTAAGAATGGTTGGGGTACAATAATTACCATTTTTATTTTCTATTTTACCGCCACACAAAATTTTAGCGCCGGTTTTTACACTTTTATCTATTGCAGATTTTATATTTTTTAAAGAAGATTTATTTATGACCGGACCCATATCGGTTTTTTCTTCTGATGGATCTCCTACTGTATATTTTTGAGACTGATCCACCAATCGAGAAATAAAATTTTTATATATATTTTTGTGAACAAAAATAGCACGGAGAGCAACACATCTCTGTCCAGAATCACCAAATCCAGCAATTATTGATTCAGATACTGCTCTTTCGATATCAAAATCATCCATTAAAATAATTGATGCGTGTCCACCAAGTTCAAGACTAACCGGTTTTATGCGGGCACCAGCTTTTTGTGCTATTAATGCTCCTGTAGCTCTAGACCCTGTAAACAAAATTTTGTCATAATCCCCCTTCTCAACAAGTATATTTCCAACGGTAGCACCGATACCGTGCACAACCTGAATAATATTTATAACTTCTTTTGCATGACCACCCAACACTTCTTCTAGAACTTTATGAAATAAGAAACAGAAAAAAGAAAGTGCAAGGGGTGTTTGTTCAGAATCCTTCAAAATAATTGCATTGCCACCAGCAAGCGCTGCAAACATTTTGCGTGCTGGTAAAACCAAACTAGAATTCCATGGTGTTATTCCCAATATCACACCATAAGGTTCACGCGTTGAAATAGAACTCTTGTCTTTCATTTGAGAGCGAGAAAAAGAACCTTGTATACGAGAAATTTCTCCATGAAAATGCCACAAACTATTTAACATTCCTTGCACTTCTGCATCAGCAAATTTCCAAAGTCTACCACCCTCCTCCACTTGAATTTTTACAAAAGTGCCCCGATGTTCTTCAACAAGTTGAGCTGTTTTTTGAAAAATTTTTTCTTTTTCTTTTTGACTAACCTGAAAATGCCAATATTCCTGAGCCTTACGTGCATCTTCACATAAAATTTTTATCTGTCTTTCTGAAAGATCTTTAATAAAATATATAGATTTTTGGTTTGCTGGATTGATTATTTCAAATTCACTAGCGCCACCACCGTTTTGCCAAGACCCAGCAAAAAAACTTTGAACATATTTTTTGTTATTTTCTTTTTTAATTGAAAAAATCTTCTTTTCTGCTTCTTTAATAAGTGTCATAAAATTCATATTACCACGCAGTCCAACCGCCATCGACAACAATATTAGAACCCGTCATATATGATGATGCGTCAGAAACAAGAAAAAGTAATGCACCGTTAAACTCATTTCTTTTTGCCATTCTACCCATTGGCACAAGTGAATTATAATTTTTCAAAAACTCTTCATCTTGATTATTGAATACTCCACCTGGAGTAAGTGTATTAACACGAACATTTTTTTTTGCCCAATAGGTTGCAAGATATCTAGTTAAATTCAAAACGCCTGATTTAGAAACACTGTACGCTACCGGTTTCACAAAAGGTACCGCTGTTTTTGCTTTTCGATATTCATAAATAGATTGATTTGGCGAAACCAATCCATAAGTCGAGCAAATATTTACAATACTTCCACCACCTTTTTCTGACATTTTTCCACCTATAACCTGACAACATAAAAAAGTTCCTGTTAGCGTTACATTCATAACAGTATTCCAGGTTTTAATAGAATAATTTTCAAAAGATTGATTTTCTTTTGGATTTGCACCGGGAGGAGAATCTACTGCGGCATTATTTACAAGAATGTTAGGTGTACCCCAATTAATTTCAATTTCTTTTAGAGCTTTTTCTATTTGTTTTTTATTAGTAATATCTAGTGTAAACAATTTTATTGGATATTTTTTTGAAAGTTTTTTCAATTCTTCATTTAAGATTTTTGTAACATCAAAAATAGCAACTTTTGTTCCAGACAACACCAGAGTTTTTACATACTCAGTGCCAAGCTGGCCATTTCCACCAGTTACCACGGCGATCTTTCCTTTTATATTAAATTCTTCCATTTTTAATTAATTTTTAATAAAAATTAAATCGAAATATGTTCTTTTGTAATAACAGAATCTTCTGAAATATCTACTTTTGCTTTTTTCCCAACAATTAAAGACAGTTGGTATGGTTTAAGGCCGTGACCAGGACTTTTAAATACAATCATGTTTGCGGTAATTTTTGTTCCGGCAACAATATGATGTTTTGCCACAAGACTTTTGCTATGTTTTTCGCGTGCTGGCTTTTCTTCTTCAAGAATTTCTTTTATATGAACATGACCAATAGCTTTTTCAATACGTCGGGTGTGTTCTATCATTGTCTTAAATTCTTCAACATCCAAACTTACTGTAGCATGATCTGGTCCAGGAAGAGTTTTATCTATAGTAATATGACGTTCAATACATCTTGCTCCAAGTGTAGCTGCTGCAACAGAAGGCTCAAAACCTTTTTCGTGACCAGAATATCCAACGGGTAATGGTGCATATCGCTCCGCTAGCATCTGCATAGTGGACAAACTAATCTTGTCGTCTGGAGTTGGATATATAGACACACAGTGAAGAATAGAAAGTTTGTTTGTATATTTTAAAACCGTCGCAATAGCATTATCAAGTTCCTCTAGAGTTGCCATGCCAGTAGAAAGAATTATTGGTTTCTCTTTTTTTGCAACATACTCAATAAGTGGAATGTTTGTAACATCAAAGGATGCAATCTTATAAACATCAACGCCAACTTTATCAAGAAAATCTGCACTTTTTTTATCAAAAGGTGTTGCAAAAAAAGTTATCTTTTCTTTTTCTGCAACTTTTTTTAAATTTACAAAATCATCAAAACTAAGCTCGAGGTGTTGGCGATATTCTCCGTATGTTTTACCCAGCTCCAAATCTTTCACTTGTGGCTTGTTTCTAAGTTCTTTTGCAAAAACCTCTTCAATGTGTCGCTTTTGAAATTTAACGGCATTTGCACCAATACGAGCAGATTCTTCAATAAGTTTTTTGGCGAGAAAAAAATCTCCATTATGGTTGTTGCCTATTTCTGCAATAAAATATGTGGGGCAATTCTCTCCAATATATGTTGACTTTATTTTTATTCTATTCGGCAATGCTTCTATATATTTTATGAGATTAGAGAACGCGGTGCTGAATATGTTGGTCATAAAATGCTGAGAATTATTGAAATAATAAACAGCCACAGTATATGCAAAAACGACTTTTTACGCAACACAAAACGATTAAGGCAAATGCTTGGTTGCTTCCACGTTTACACCGGTTGCAAGCCACCAAAAAGATGTGGTTATAAGCCATTCAAATGTTTTAGATAGAAAAACTGAAACATAAGGAAACCAACCATCAAAAGGTCTCGGTAGTAAACGAATATTATATGCAACAATACGAACATTGATAAAACCGTTTTTCTCTAAAAGTTTTTTATATCTACTTGGTATATATTCTCTATGAAAAATATTTTTTGTTTTCTTTCCATTCAACAAACGCACAAATTTTGCTATTGGGGTAAGTACGTGACGATCCCACAAACGCACCGGACTAAATCTATTTGGTAAAGAAACAATGAGTTTACCACCATTTTTTAAAACTCGAGACATTTCACGAATAGCAATTTCATCATCATCAACATATTCAACAAGTCCCATAGCAACCACAACATCAAAAGATTCATTTTCACTTGCAATATGTTCTACTGTACCTACCTGAAAATGTACCCACGGTAATTCTTCTGTTCTTTTTTTTGCCTCTTCTATCATTGCCAAAGAAATGTCTATTCCAACATATTTCCAACCCAAATCGGTTATTTCTTTTGTCATCACTGCTGGACCACAACCAATATCAAGCACAGCACCATTGCCACCTCCAAGAGATTTTAAAAGTTGCTCCTTACGAATACGAAATGAATAACCCTCTGGGGTTTCTTTTTTGTAATGTTCAGCATATTCGAAAGGATTCTTGCTAAAATATTCTGTTACGGTTGATTGGTTTTTAGATATATTCATATAAAGTGTTCAAACATTGATTTTATACTAGGAACCACATTTGAAACAAGGGCTACAAAACGAGCATGACCATATTTTGTGTAATCAAGACTTATTCTGGGTAATGCATATTTTAAAGAATTAGAAGATACTCGACCAGAAAGAGTCGCCCAAACAAGGGGTATTTTTTGTTCATTAAATACCCGAACCGTGTCTTCATTCCAATCGTCTTCTTGTCCATTTGGATGAGCAAAGTGAACACACTGTCCTATTTGGTTTTTTATAACAGAAAAACTATTAGAAATTTCTTGTGTTTGTTCAAAATAAGACTGTTGAGAAAGTATTGGATGTGTCACGGTGTGGGCGCCAATGGTTACGTTATGGTTTTGCATTTCTTTCATATCATCCCAAGTAAGTGGAGAAAAGTCGGTATTTTGTGACGATTCAAAATCTAATAATATTTTTGTCTGCAAAAACAAAGTAGAAAGTATCTCTTCGCGTATAGATACAGAATATTTTTTTAAGCGTTGACGAATATCGTTGTCAGCAACTTTTTTTTCTTCAATAGAATGAAGGGGGTAAATTATTTTTTGTTTAGGAAAAACAACAGTAATAGATGGTTTTGTGGTTTTACTTATCATATACTCAAGTCTATCTGGCCACAAAAAAGATTTTTTATCAACAAAATCTGTTGTCACAAAGATTGTCGCTGGCACATCATATTTCTTTAAAACAGGAAAAGCTGTTGTGTAATTATTTTTATAACCATCATCAAAAGTAATGGCACAAATGTTTTTTTTAGTGTAATCATTTTCCTGCACCATTTTTTCAACCACAGACAAAGGAACAATTTCAAAATGTTTTTTAAGCCACTTTATTTCCCGCTCAAATTCTGAGACAAAAACATGTTTACCACGATAATTTAAAATACCATCTTGAATATCTTTATTGGTGACGCCGTGATATAAAACAACAAGAGGTTTGTATCTAAAAAACCAACACCCAAGTCGTGCAATTAATGATATTGCAAAAAAATTCATCAAAATACGTTTCATGTTTTAATACAATTATTTTACTCTTTCAAAAACACAATTAAATAAAGTTGTGCTTTTTCCTTTTCCAAGCGGGTGTTTATCAACCAAAACAAAACCTGCTTCTAACATTATTTTTTGAATAATATCGCTGTGTGCCTTTTGTGTTGTATCAATTTCAACAATGACCGAACGAAGTTGTGGCTTTTTAAGTGTATTACGAGCGCCTTCAAGTACCCCCAATTCCACACCATCAACATCAATCTTTATTAAATTTGGTATTGGAATATTAAAAGTATTTATAAAATTATCCAAACTATAAGCTAATACTGGCTGAATATTTGTGTTTGAAATATCAAAATGATCAAAAAGCATGTGTTGTGCAGAACCAGCACCCATATCTGAATAATTAAATCCAGATATTTGTGTAACACCTGACAGTGCCACACATAGGGGCACAATTTTTTGAGATAAATTATTGAGAATAATATTTTGACTTAATGAAACAAAAGTAAAAAAATTAGGCTCAAATGCGTAAACAATGCACTGTGTGTCTGCTTTGGCACTAGCAATAAAAGAATAAGCTCCAATATTTGCACCGATATCATAAAAAACATCTCCGGATTTTAAGTTTTCTTCAATCCACTGAACAGTTTTTGGTTCTTTTGTGCACGGTGTTAATCTGGCAATTTCTGTAAAAGAATTCAAAACAATCGGAATTTCTTTTTTAGAATAATCAAGAACACCTTTTGTTCCACCATATTCTTTTTTTGCAATTCTGATGACATCAAAAACACCGACACGCCCAACATCACGAAAACTATATGTTTTTATGTATCTAAAAGTGTTCCATAAAAAACTAGGAATAATGTGTTTAAAAAAAATTTTCATAATTATTTTGCACCCTCATTTCTTTTGTTAATCAAAATTTCTGCAAGCAAAAAATCTTCTAATGAGTCAATGTCTATAGACTCATTTTTTGGAACAATATGATATAAAACACGCTTCCCCGCCATTTCTTTTTTTTCTATAAGAGTGTTCCAACGAAGTGCTATTACATCTACGTGCTGATAGGCCTCAGGAAAAGATTGTCTTGGCATATTGTGCGCATCTTTCAAACCAGTAAATTTTTCTGATAAAAATGGAACGATTGTATTATTTTCAATTTTCCACAATTTATAGGGGTGTTTTGAAGCTTTTATGATTGTTCTAGAAGAATCAGCACTTTCATCATTCATTAATAGTTCAACACATGCGTCTATGTGTTCTGTTGTGCATAGTGGTGATGTGGGAGGCAAACGAAGTATGATATCTGCTTTAAAATTTTCATTTTCTTTCATCCGCATTGCGGCATGAAAAAGAAAATCAAAATCTGGAACAGAATCAAGAGCAAGCTCTGGTGGTCGAATAAAAGGTGCTTCTGCTCCATACTGTTTAGCAATATTTGCATACTCTTCAGAATCAGTAGAAACAATAAGTTTATTAATATATTTAGATTTTAGACCAGCTTCAATAATCCAAGCCATGAGTGGTTTACCAGCAAAAAGTTTTATATTTTTATTCGGAATACCTTTTGAGCCAGATCTCGCTCCAACAACACCAAGTACATTATATTTCTTATTAGCCATAAATTATTTCTAATCTTTAAGTGCGGACATCACAGCCAACGCAACGCGTTGTGCAGATTTTCCATCAAGTTTATATAGAAGTTTTTGTTGAAGCTCTTTTCGACCCAAAGTATCTTGAGAAGAATTTTTCAAATACAAATTAATATAAGAAACGAGTTCTTCTGGACTTTTTGCAATACGCACGCCTCCAGTTTTTATCACATTTGTATAATGATCTCTATCATAATTTCTAATCATTGATCTCCAATAATCAAGTTTTTGAAAACCATCAAATCCCACCAAAACCACAGGCTTATCTAGTGCCGCAGCATCAAGGGTCATTGTTGACTCTGTGTTTACGGTCACATCGCTATGTTTTATTGAATTTGCAAGATGAATAAGATCTTTATTTGTAAATGTCCACTGAAGAGCAACAGATGCAGAGGTGTCAATTGATCTCTCAGTATTAACACCGAAATATTTACCCGGACGATCCATAATAAAATGGTTCAGATTTTTTAAACCCTCACCCGTTGCTGGATATTTGGGATGAAAACGCGCAAGCACCTGAACGGGTTCGTCAAATTTTCCTTGCTCAATAGCATTATTAAGACCAATCATCACCTCATGAGTATAAGGATTTTTCCAATCACCCGGCACAGCAAATAAAATCAATTTTTTATTTATATCTGCACCAATTTCTTTGAAAAATTCTTCTCTAGAAACATAAATAGATTGATCTATATAAGCATCAAATTGGGGAAAGCCACAAATTATTATTTTGTTTGCATTATAATCTCCTATATCTATAGCCTCTTCTTTGTTGTATTCATTAAAAACAATAAGTTTGTCGGCTTTTACTCGAGTAAAAGCTTTTGTTGTAAGCACATCCCAACTTTTTACAGTAGTGATAGTTTTTACACCGTGTTTTTTTGCGTATCGTACAAGTCTAAAATCTTCCGCTGAAAACATACTTGGCGAAAACAGTACGTCTGGATTATATTTTTTAAAAATATCGCCAGCATAATTGTCTGGTAAAAAATAGTATGTTGCACGTATAAACTCACGCCACATACGAAATTTTCCCAAAAAACCACAAATTCGCTCTATTGCATAACGAATTTTCTTTTTATGCACCAAATACATATCATGTCGACGTAAAAACACAGAGTATGTTGGAATGCTATTCCATCCCAAATGATGGAATATGCGCTCAGCTTTTGTAAGTGCGTATGGCAACAACTCTATATAGACATTTTTATCTCCAAAATTTTCCTTATAATATTCAATTCTATCTTTTGAGCGCACGAGTAAAACAAGGGTGTGACCAGCATTTTTTAATATAGGAAAAACGTTAGTGCGTAAAATATTTTTTTCCGTATCGCCATCGTAAAGAGATATGAAAATTGTGCTCATAATCGTTGTAGAAACATTAAACTAGTATATTATACATAGTGTGATTTCAGAAACAAATGCGTGGCTACGACGACATAAAATAGGTGTTGCTATCTTTTTTTTCGCACTGGCCATACGTCTATTTTTCATTTTATCAGCACCGCCAGAAAAAATTACTACTTTTGCTTTGGGTGCAGATGGTTCAGACTACGCAAACGAAGCTCTAAATATCGTAAATGGACACGGTTTTAGTAGAAATATTCAGACTCCGTTTTTGCCAGACATGATCCGTACACCCATTTACCCCCTCGTTCTGGCCTTAGTTTATGTGTTATTTAATAGTTTTTATCCAATACTTTTTTTACAAGCATTATTATCTTCGTGTATTCCGCTTATAGGAATGTCACTTATGAGACTTTTTAGTGATAAAAAAAGTAGTGTACTTGTGGCTGGTTTAGCTCTTGCAATAGAACCCCACATGGTTTTTTACACGATATTTTTTACATCAGAAACAATATTTGTTCCTTTGTTTTGTATTTTTATTTATACGTTTGTTAAATGGATGATAAATCAAAAAATCTCTTATCTAGCTATCGCAAGTATAACGCTTGGCGTCGCAACCCTCACTCGTCCAATTTCTATACTTATACCAATACTTTGTATTGGATGTGCTCTCATTTTGTATCAAACACACAAAAACAAAAATATCCTTGTTCACATTGGTATATTTATTTTAATATTTATTGCCACACTTTCTCCATGGATGATACGAAACAAAATCCAATTTAATACTTTTTCAATTTCAACGGTTGGTTGGTTTAATGTTTATACTCGTTTTACTACAGACATAATGGCTACCCACAATAAAACAGATTTTTACACCTCATATCAACGCAATTTAGATATTCTATCCATAAAAGGATACGTAAAACATCCCCCACCCGTAAGTGAGCTAGAAATACAAAAAGCAGAATTTATGCCGATTTTGAAAAAAGAATCTATTGAAATTATTCAAAGATATCCAAAAGATTTTTTAATTGTATCTACCCTTGCTGCACTTTCTGTTTTAACTCAAGACAACACCCTAAACATTCTTGAAACAAATTGGGAAATAAAAAGCAAACGACCCTCACTCTCACCAACACTTTATTTTGCGCAAAATGGTTTTAAAAAAACATTTTCCTATCTATTACCTTACATACATGGGACATATATAATTCCTTATATAGGAAGAGCCTTGTGGACACTCGTATTTATAATGACTATTTACGGATTTTTTGTAATACAACAACATAATAAAGAAAAAAAAATACTCGCAACGTTCTTGTGTTCGATCATTATATACTTTATTATTTTTACTATTAACGCCAGCCCGCAAATAGATGGTCGTTATAGAACACAGTTTTTTATTTGTGAGCTTGTACTATGTTTGGTGGCTTTTGAACATTTAATACAATATACAAAAAAACAAAAGAAAATTTCATGAGTTATCGTACTATTATCGTCATACCGACATACAACGAAAGAGAAAATATTGCTGTTCTGATACCGCAAATTTTTGAATATTTACCGAATACAAGAATTTTTGTTGTAGACGATAATTCACCAGACAACACTGCAGAAATGGTATTTTCATTACAAAAACAATATCCACTTGTTTCACTCACAAGTCGATCTGAAAAAAATGGCCTTGGTTCAGCATATATTCATTCGTTTAATTTACTTAAAAAGGAAACTGATATTGACTGGGTTATTACAATGGATGCCGACGGCTCACATCATCCAAAATATATCGCTGATTTTATTAAAAAATTTGATGAGGCAGATTTGGTTATTGGTTCGAGATATACAAAAGGTGGGGGCATTAAAGATTGGGAGTGGCATAGATATTTACTTAGTTTTTTTGGTAATTTATACGTCAGAACTCTACTAAGATTACCCATTAAAGATATTACTGCTGGTTATAATTGTTATAAAAAATCAACCCTTGATGAACTAAATTTTGATTTAATCAGAGCAAATGGTTATGCCTTTCAAATCGATATGAAAACGCATTATTCAAAACAGGGTAAAAATATAGTAGAGGTACCAATTATTTTTACAGGAAGAGTTGGTGGAGAAAGTAAAATTAGTGGTTCTATTATTTTAGAGGGTCTAAAATACCCCTTTCGATGGTTATGGAAAAAATAATATGCCCTGTTTGTAAAAATGAATCTACGTCACATTTGTTTCAAAAAAATAAATTTTATGTAAATGTGTGCTCTAAATGTACGTTGGTATTTATTTCAAACCCACCCGCTGACACCGGTATAATTTACGACCAAAGCTATTTTTGGGGCGGATCTAAAAACGGCGGTTATGTAAACTACGAAGAAGAAAAACAAGCGATGCGTTCGGTTTTTGAAGACTATCTTACACGTATTAATAAATATACCGAGACTGGAAACATGCTTGATGTTGGTGCGGCTACAGGCTTTTTTTTACGAGTTGCTAGAGATCGGGGGTGGAATGTTGCTGGTGTAGAAATATCACCACAAGCCTCTGCAGAAGCGCAAAACAAAGGAATAAAAATGCATACCGGTAGTCTTGAAACTTCTACTTTTCCAAATAGCTATTTTGATTGTATTACAATGTTTGATCTCATAGAACATGTTACAAACCCTCACGCGGTAATTAAAAAAACTAGTGAAATATTAAA
This sequence comes from uncultured Candidatus Saccharibacteria bacterium, assembly GCA_964407105.1. GTDB lineage: Bacteria > Patescibacteriota > Minisyncoccia > Phycocordibacterales > CALRHW01 > SICJ01. Next base: position 53,888 of record CAYOUG010000004.1, read on the forward strand.
AACAAACGGTTTACTTGTAATTAATACACCAAACATAGGAAGTTTATATGCACGCGTACTTGGTAAACAGTGGCATTTGTTATGTCCACCAGAACACTTGATTTTATTTAATAAAAAAAGTATTGAAACACTCCTCACAACATACGGCTTTAAAATACTTTGGTTTGGTAATATCGGAAAAACATTTACCATTCAATATATTATTCATCAAGCAATTCACTGGATTCCAGCTTTAAAATACTTATTTAAATTAATACCTTTAGAAAAAACTTTTCTAGGAAAAATTTCTATTCCACTTAATCTTCATGATAATATGTTTTTGATCGCTCAAAAACAAACACTTCCACACACGCAAGACGTTCTATAAAAGGTATTTTACCAACGACATCATTTATAAAAAATGACACAAGTGGGATATATTTTGGGAAAAGTAATCTCCATTCTCGACCAACAAGCTGAAGTCTCTGCTTTTTTGCAATATTAATCAAACTACCGGCCGATATTCTATAATGTGGACCCTCAGGCATTTTCATGTGCAATTTTTCAGCAACCATTAAAATACCCTCCCACAAAGGATTCGCCATCGAAATAACCACAATACCATTTTCATTCACCGATCGATATAAGCCGGCAAGAATTTTTTCTGGATATTGTACGTGTTCTATAACATCAAAAAAAATAACCACATCAAACTGACCAACGTTTATATCAGCTATATCTCCCTTTATAAAATCAATATTTGGTTCAGTGTGTCTTTTTTTAGCAATTTCTATCATTTCACCAGAAATATCTACCCCCAGACGCTTGGGTACATTTAACGCCTTAAGAATGGTACCCGTACCACAACCAGCATCAAGTACACTTTTAGCACTCACCGTATAACTACGAGCTATATCTTGAAGATTTTTATAATAAAACCAATTTTTAGATTTCCAATAATCGTAATTTTTTGCAACCTCATCAAAATGTTCTTCTACTCTTCTTTGTTCCATAAACATTTTTATTGAATAAATTTTATTTTTTTAGCAGCAAAAACACACATCTGTAACAACAACCATCCGTGACGAAAACGTTGAATTTGAGTTGTACCATAAACCCTGTCTTTATATCTAATTGGCAAATCAACAATTTTTAAATTAAGTTTTGACGCACCAAACAACAAATCAAAATCACCAAACGGATCGAAGTCGCCAAAATATTTTCTACCTTCTTTTACGTGTTCATAATTTTTACGCGTCAAAACTTTTGTACCACAAAGCGTATCTTTTATTTTTTGAGACAATAACCAAGAAAACATGCTAGCAAAAAATTTGTTACCCAGAATGTTTAAAAAACGCATAGCTTGCGCCTCCATTTCATATACAAGACGTGAACCGTTTACAAAATCAGCACGACCAGACACAATTGTATTGTAAAATTTTGGCAATTCTTCTGGAGGTACGGTCATATCAGCATCCAAAATCATCAGTATGTCCATTGTAGCCATAGAAAAGCCCTTTCGAACCGCATCCCCCTTTCCCTTTCCTTCTTGTTGAGCAAATAATATTTTATGAGTTGAGGCGTGCAATTTTGCTACCCTCTGTATTTCTTCCCACGTTCCATCAGATGAATGTCCTTCTATAAAAATGAGTTCTGTTGCTACACCCATGTTTGGTGTGCGTTTTACAATTGATTCAATATTTCCCTTCTCATTACGAGCAGGAACGATAACAGAAACACCCAGTTCTTTTCTTTCAGCTTTTGGTATTTGTCGTGCAACAATATATTGTGTTATACAAAAAAGAGAAAAAAATGGTAGTTGAGAAACATAACGATTAAGAAAATTTGAAATAAGTGGAATATAAATAGGACAAATCATTCTTTTGCCTTTTTTTACCACCTCCAAATCAGCAAGATACAACAAATTTTCAACATCACTCACTGAAAGCCAATTTTGCACCTGTTGTATTTCTTTTAAACCAATTTTTTCTGCCAAAGAAAAAATTGGTTGCCAAAGATGGTTGTGAAATGTAATAACCAAACGACTCTCTTTATGCATCATTTGATGCATATTTTTAAAAGATGTTTCTATATCATGAAGTGTGTTTATTACATCAACACACAAAACATAATCAAACAGATCTTTTAACGACGTCTTTTCTATATTATCTTTAAAAAATTTTATTGACGGATAAGATTTCTTTGCTTTTGCAACAAAAGAGGCGTTTGAATCAATACCAACCTTATTTTGGGTTTGAAGTGTATATAATAAATCACCGCTACCACACCCAACATCAAGCACAGATGCATGTGTTGGAACCAAAAATGATAAGAGTTTTATTTTATCAGTATGATAATAGTGGTGTAATTTGAGCATTGTAATTTATTAATAAATGCTCAATTACTATACACGATTTTCTCTTACCAACAAAGAACGAATAAATTTAAACGATTTTTTATCATACAAAGCAAACAGTGTATAAATAGCCATAGGAAAAAGAAATAGAGTAATTGGTACTCTATAGCGAGCCTGCGCCACCGGACCAGTAATTAATCCGAAATATAGTATTGATAAAATAGAAAACGTAAAAACCAAAAAAAGTAAACGCGAATCACGTTTATACCAAACAAAAAAAGGAGCGAAAATGGCACACAAATTAACAATAATCCAAAATAAAAATCCAAACAAAAACAACAAACCATTTAGTGGATCTGAATATAAATATTTTATTACACCAGAAACATCACCCCGAAATAAAAGCAAACTAATATTTGGTAATGGTTTTGTAGAAATTCGCAATTCTCTCAAAAGCAAACGATATCCATCAGAAAAGAAAAGTGTTGCAAAAGAAACCGCGTGCATTTTTGCATATAAAATCGGATCTTTTCCTATTATCTCAAATGTTTTTTGGGTAAGATATTTACCATAAAAAACATTTTTCAAATCATCTTTTTGTTGTACTTCAGGATTATCTTTTTTGGCCTGATCTATAAGCATTCTCTCAGCCTCGCTTGCAAGTATACCTTTTTTGTAAACCAGAAACTGCCCGGCATCATAAAAATATAATGTGTACGCACCCTTAGTGGTAAGACTAAAACTATTAAAATGAATATAATTTCTAAAAGACCAACCACCCACCACAGAATACAGAGCCAAAAAACAAACAAGTGTGTACACAAAAAAATTCTTTTTTTGTTTTATCCAGAAATAAACACCATATGTAATGAAAAAGAGTGGTAAAAAGTAAAGTGTAACTGGTCGTATGATTGTTGCAATACTTAGTAAAAATCCAGCAAATAAAACATATCTTAAATTAAAAACAAAAAAAGAACGAACGAAAAAATATAATCCAGAAATAAAAAAAACAAGAAACATTGCCTCCGAAAGAACTGTATTTGATGTATAAACATTCCATGGTTCAACAGCAAACAAAATTGTAGAAACAAAAGAAACACGTTCAGAAAATAAATAACTAAGGGTGCGATAAAATAAAACTGTAACAAAAGAAAGTAATACAATCTGTATTAAAATTGATAAAAATGCAGTATTAAACGGTATAGCGGTAATAGCAAGATAAAATGGATAACCCGGAGTGTTTAGGGCGTCTGGAATAAAAGGTGCTTCTGTTGCATCAGAAAAAATTTGTTCATGAACAATATTTCCAGCCAAACGCATATATCCCCAAGAATCATCTGTAGAGAAAAAACCATGCGTACCAAACATCATGTATATGGGAATAAAAAGTAGAATTTTAACCACCAACGCAATAGTAAAAATTCTTTTTTCAACCTTGCTTAACGACACAAATTTCATGTTTGTTTTTTAAAATATTTTATTACAGAACCGACAATAAGCTCATCGTTTTCATCATACGAAACAAGATCGCGTGCCTTAATATGAAATTCTGGTAGTCGATTTTTAATCACACGATACCTTTCAAACACAAAAATAACTGGATTTAAAACATATTCGATAGCAATACCAAAAACACCAAAAAATGATATTCCCAACGGCAAAAGCACAACTACAGAAATAAATTTAAGAATGTTGGAAAAAAACAAATTTTTCTGAGCTTTGAGAGCGTAAAAGATTGGAGTAAAAACACTTGCTATGCTAAGCGGTATTAACGCCGGAAGTAAAGCACGGAAAAGTGGTACGGCTTCTTCATACTTTGGAAACAAGAAAATAATAAGTTGTGGCAATATCGCATAAGACAGTGCCAAAACAATTAGAGAATTTATAATTTGGTATTTTAAAGTTTTTTCAATCAAAGTATAAAACTTATCTCGATATGAAATATATTGTGGAATAATTGGTGTGATAATTGACGTTAGTGGAAACAGTGAAAGTGTGTGAGAAAATAAACCGGAAGCAAGAGCAAAAAGTGCAACCGTCTCTGTACCGAGAAACATTTTTATGATAAATACTCTAGCGTTTTGAGTAAGTGTACCAAGATATGTTGAGAAAATCCCCCATTTTCCATGATGTTTTAAAAGATGCCAACATGATGTATAAGAATTTGTTGGTGCATAAGAAAACAATCTATAAACACCCAGAAAAACAGGCAACATAATCGTTAGTGCAATAAATTGAGACAATACTGCGGAAAGAGCAACACCATGCATTCTAAAATCAAAAATATAAAGAAATAAAATTATACAAAAGAGACGACTGGCTTCTTCGGTAATTGTATAAAGTGCTTGAGAAGAAAACTTAAAATACACAGCATATATTGTCATCATACTTGATCTAATTGGTGATGTTAGAAAAATGAAAGACATTATTTTAAATAAAATACTTATGTGTGTATTGTAATAATACGCCAACAAATTTGAACCAAAAAAAACACACAAAAAAGCGCAAAAACCCAAAATAACCTGAAGTGAAAAAAATTGTTTAAAAATAACATGCACCTGTTCTATATTTCCCTCGCCTCTTTTAACCCCCATATCTGCAACGACCGTATTTCCAAAACCCGGTAATAAAAAAATATTAAACAAGGCTACGCCTGTAAGTGTAAGTTCCACAACGCCATATTCATAAAGTGTAAGTTTGTGAAGTACTAAAAAAACACTACATAAACCTATAATTTTTAATACAAAAACACTTGAGATCGACCACACTGCACCATTTCTCACTGTGTGTACAAAAGTTTTAGACATTGTTGTTTTCTAAATTAGAAAAAATTCTTTGTGCACGCCTACTCCACGTATACATTTTAACGCGCTCAAATGCATTATAAGCTCTTTTTTCTGCTTCCTCAGTATTCTCAATAGCTTGCACAATAGTACCAGCAAGTGCTTGTGGGTTATCGGCAGTGCATAAAAAAGCACTAGTATCATCTATAATTTCAACAATTGAAGGAATACGTGAAGCAATAATTGGACGGTTGCTGGCCATATATTCAAATAATTTCATCGGAGAAGTATAGAATGCAGAAATATTTTCTTTTGCGGTATTTGGTAACACCACAGCATCTGCCGCTTTTTGCCAAATGGGTATTTCTGTATATGGTTTATGCCCAGCCATAAAAATATTAGAAATATGTCCATATTTATTAGTAAAAACAAAAATATCTGATTCGGTTCCTCCCACAAAAACAACAAGGAAATTTGGTGACAATAATGCTGATGCTTGAGCGAGAACATCTACACCTTTCCACCCATAAAGATGTCCAGTATAAACTATTATTTTTTTATCCAAAGGTAAATGAAGCTTTTTTCTTGCCTCGTCTTTTGAAATATCAATATCAAAAGTCTTCAATTCAACCGCATTTGGTTCATAAAAGGCTTTTTTCATATCATTACCCATCAATTCTTTTAAACGCTGTAATTTCCATTTATTATGGACAAGAATTGATCGAACTCGTGAAAATAACCATTTATGAAAATAAAGTGAACGTTCTGGAAAATCATGCATTTCATAACAAGTACGAGAAAATAAAAAAGAAGTAAAAAAAAGTGGAACACTTTCGTTTGAATAGAAAATATCGTTACGTTTTCCAACAACACATAAATACCAAAAACAACTAAAAGCAAATGACACGAAACTCATTCTAAATGCAATTTTTTTAAAAAAGGTGTAAGAAAAAAGATCTACAACCGGTAAATAGACGAGTTTAAAATTTTTATCCACACCATAATATTTAAACGGATCTTCGTTTATTCGACCCCTTCTATTTGGAACCACGAGCGTTACATTCTTGCCGTATTTAGCAAAAGATTCAGCACTTTTTGCTGCAAAAATGGCCGCCGCTTTTTCACTGGGAAATCGGCCATGAAATATTATAAATACGCTATCGGTAGTAGTCATACTATTCGGTACGAATACGAGCATTATCTCATAAAAATGATAAAAATCCTAACAGAAAATTTCTTATAAAATTGTTTCCGACACCGTTTTAAATATAAAAAATTTGTAAATAAAAAAACTTACTATCGCCAAAACACCACTAATCAAAATCTGTGACAACATATAGTGTAAATAAAAATGATCTACGAGAATATAAAGAGCGATTGTATTAATAACAAGGTTTACGAGACCCAAACAAAAATGGAGAATCATTTGAATATGAATATTGTGTCTTGACATATCACGAAACGTCCAAAATTTTTGAAGAACAAAACTAGCAAAAAAAGCGACCATATACGCAATAATGGCTGAAAAAATATACCAAACATAAATATACTCAACCAAAATATGAAGAAGAAGTAAATCTAAAAAAGCAGCAGTTCCACCCGACACTAAAAAACGAAATACTTTTTTATACTTATCACTATGATTGTCTAAATGTCGGTTGATAAAATTAATCATATTTTAAGATTGTGGCTTGTATCTAGATAAGGTTTCATTATTAAATACTTCTTTAATAAAAGCTGGCATGAATAAATATTTTTCAAATATAATTCTAGCTTTTTTTTGTCGATCTTCATATTCATTAGATGACCAATTTTTATATAGGTTAACAATAGTATCTGTTATCGATCGGATATTTTTATAATCAATGCGAATTATAATATCATCATAAGGAATTTTATCTTCAAGCGGCAATACCATATCAGTATCAACAAGGATCGGTATTCTGCTCATAGAAAGAGTTTCATAAAATCTAAGTGAGTAGTTGCCATCCCCTTTTGGCGCAAGAGTAAAATCATTTTCTTGCATATTGTGTATATATTCTTTACGAGCCAAAACCGGATCAAGAGTAATGCTTTTTTTGTTGCCAGAGTACGACGACCGAGTAATAAAATTAGATTTTATTCTATGATCACCAGACAAAATCCTCATAGCTTCCCTACGAAAATACAAACCATCTTTCAAAGGACCTCGTTTTAATATTGTGTTTTTATATAAAAAACGTAAGTGATGCTGAAAATTTTCAAAATCAGCCTTACCCACAAAACCCACAGAAGGCGTAGCGGTTTTTTCTTTTAATGATATTCCGTACAACACACCAAGATCTTCCACAAAGGCCGGCATAATAATTTCGTTTAAAGCTAAGGTTTTTTTGTATTGAGAGGGTCTAAAAATGATTGTGTTTGGAATATCTATTTTTTCTGCACCATCTTGATAAGCGAAAAGTAAAAGAGTTTTCGAGTATTTTTTTGATAGATCAACACACCTCTCTAAATACGATGGCTCTCTTTTAAGTCGTGCGTACATATGAGGAATTAAAAAATAATCTGCATCTGTGGGGTTATCTACGATAGTAAAAATATCTTTATAAGAAGTGGGGTCAATATTCTGAAAAAGATTGTTGGTAACACGTTCACCAAAAACAAAATCCAAAATAGGAATCCACGAAACATTTGGTAACAATGGGGTGCAGTAAACCTTAAGAATGTTTTTTTGCATAAAAAGTATATCCTAGTGGGTAGCGATCGATTATCTTCGGCCTTAATTTCAAAAATAATTTGTTCAGAAAAAAATAAGGAATAAACAATATTGGTCTAAAAAAGTTTGGAACAGAAAGCATGAGATTGTTGTAATTTACATAAAAAGCACTGCTACCCACTGTTTGTATTTTTATATTATCAAAACCGGCCTCAGAAAAAATCTTATAAAGAGTTTCACTAGTATATCTAAAGTAGTCATGTGGATCTGGATGATAATTTATCATGAATGGCACGAAGCCAATTAGCACACCAGATGGTTTTAATATTCTATTTATTTCTCCCAATAAAAATCGATAGTTAAAAATATGCTCGAGAACGTTACATAAAACAACCGTGTCTATTGAATTATCAAAAAATGGCAGTGGATCTTTCTCAAAATCTATAGGCATAATAGATCCATCTACCGGAGTTATAAGAGAAACTTTCTTAGTATCAAAATATGAAAAATAATCCGGTTTACGACCCCCACCAACATCTACAACGTGTCCAAAAAGTTCAAATTTTTTAAAAGAAAAATTCATTAAAACACGCGCCAAACTTTGTCCCAATATTATTTTTTTAATAATTTCTAAAAACATTTTTTTTCAAGCACAAAAAAATGATGATACTGATTTTCAAAAGGAATAAAATGCTTTTTAACTAACATTTGTTTTGATAATTTTTCTAAAATTAATGATAATTTATAACCACTCTTACCAACTTCCCAATAATGCTGACCGTTAAAAATATGTTTTTTATAAAATGGTATTTTAAATGCAAAACGTATTTCTGATAAAAAAGGAATTTTGATACTAAACTTTATTGGTGGACCGAAATGTGGAATACTAATAATTACATGTTTTTTTGATACTCTTTTCATTTCTTCAATACATTTTTCAAGTTTTTCAAAAGGAAGATGTTCAAGTACTTCAAATGCACACACCACATCGAAGGAATTTTCCGGAACAGGAATAGATTCAACCGAACCAAGTATGTCTGGGTGTAAATCATCAGCAATATCAATATTTTTATAATCTATAGAGGTATTGTTTTGTATATATTGTTTTATTACCCCATCCCCAACACCAACCTCAAGAATAGAGGATGGGCTACACTCTGTGAGGGTGTGAAGTTGATAATAATAACTAGCCCAGCGATCTGGGTAACAGTATTTTTCAAATTTATAATGTTCTTTATCTACTTGTTTCATATCAGATTTATAATATTTTCAACAAGATTAGAGAGTGAATGATTTTGTACAACAATATTTCTTAATTTTAATGATATTTGTTGCATATTATTTTGATTCTCAAACAGGTTTTTTATAATTTCTGAAATTTTTACTAAATCTATCCCATCAACAAATAAACCAAACGGTAAAAGCATATTTTTAAAAGCTTCATTTGATGTAACTACAACATTACCACAAGCCATAGCCTCAAGAACAGCTTTATCTAAACTTCCAGTATTACTCATGTTTATAAAAATATCCTGTTGAGAAATATACTCTGGGATATCGTCGTGTTTAATTTCTCCCACAAATACCACTTCGTTATTTAAATAATGCTCAGAAACAATCTCTTTCAACGTATTTAAATAATCACTGTCTTTTTCTGTTACTGGTCCACCCACAATTTTTAAAAAAACCAACATTCCAGATTTCTTCAAAAGATCAACCACTTCAATAATGCGGTGATGATTTTTAATTTTTGCTATACGTCCCACAGTTACAAGTCTTAATGTATCGGAAATATTTTTTGTGTGTGGAATAAAAACATCAGTATCAATACCATGACCCATAACGTGTAACTTTTTACTTTTGAGTCTAAAGCTTTCTTTTGAAGCACTAAAAATTACGTTAGAAATTTTCTCAGCAATTCTAAGTTTTATATCTACATGTTTATGTGTGTACCATAAAGATATTTTTTTACACCAAATTTTCCAAAAAAATCCACCCAATATTACATAAACAGGATTCATGTGTACAAAAACACAATCATATTCTTTTCTTAATTTAAAAATATACAAATAAAACCTAAAAATATAGGTAAACCGCGAGACACCAAACTCTTTACCGAGAGAGAAAACTCGCACATTTTCAGGCAAATTATAATCCCCTTTTTCTAAACAAATAACAGTTACCTTGTCACACTTTCGAGCAAACTCTTCTATCCATCTATGAAAAAACCCCAAGATGCTATCTTGGCGATTTACTTTTTGTGTAATTATTAGAATATTTTTTTTCATAAATATTCGCCTATTTCTTTACCAAAAAATCATTTGCTGAATTTATTGAGGTTTTATATTCTTCAAGATAAACTGATTTTGATTGAAATGTTACTTTAGCCAAACGCAACATCGCTTCTTCAGCAAAAGTTTCTCGAAGCGCATTATTTTCAATACAAAGTTTTATTTTTTCATATAAACAATAGTCATCTCCCACCGGACAAACAAACACGTCACCATCTGACAGAACATCACGAGCAATACCTACGTCGGTAGCAATCGTTGGACAATGAGAAGCGAGCGCTTCAACGATAGTCATTCCATATCCCTCGTAGTTTGAGGTAACCAAAAAAAGATGTGCTGTTTTGTAGTAAGAAATAAGATCTTGTTGCCACGACTCAAACATAACATTTTTAGAAAGTCCTAAATTTTTCACTTCTTTTTTTAGTGAAAATTCTTCTCTACCGCTTCCCGCAATCACTAAACCCACACCGGGATATTGGGTGATGATACGACCGAGAGCCTTTAGTGCCAATGAAATATTTTTTTCTTTTGTAAGACGAGAAGCCACAAGCACAATAAATTTAAATTGTGGATATTTTTTCTTAAGATCAAAAGTAATTGGTGTTTGCTTTATTTTTTCAATATCAACAAAAATTGGTAAAACTTTTGGATCAACATGGATCAAATTTGTTTTTAAAAGACTTGTTTTTATTCTTTCTGAAACAACACGTACTGCATCTGCAAAAGGAAGTACTTTTTTAGCAATACGAACACGAAACATATTAAAAAAACTTTCTTTTTTAAAAAATGGACTCAAAAAATCTGTGTGAATTTGAATGTGAAGAGCAATGTTCGTTTTTTTCTTAAGTCGCATACCAACGAGACCGCAACCAAAAGGATCCTCACAGGTCACAATAATATTATTGAGATTTTGATTTATTTTCTTATAAATATCGAAAGCTGTCTTTGTTGCATCTCTAACATACAAAAAACGTGAAAATGAATTTGTTGGATAAATCCACATATTTGGTGAAATTTTTTCTGGTTTGTATTTAGAAGATAGTTTTGTAAAAACAACAATATGCATTTCTTCAAAAAGCGCACCGTATTCCAAAATACGCGCCCGCACTACGCTTTCTTTATCAAATAAATTTCTATCTGTTCCAATACTTATGATTTTCATATGCTTATTGTATACGAGAATAGAGTGCAAGAAATTCACGAGCAATGTCTTCTGTGGTATGAACAAAAGAAAATGTTTGCGCGCGATCTGCATAAATTTTATAAATTTCTGGCTCGGCCATATTAAGTATTTTTTGTTCTATATCTTTTTGATCAAGCGGATCAATATAAAGTACCGTATCATTTAAACGATCTTTGATACCGTTCTCTTTTGTCACGATACACGGTTTGCCAAAACCAATAGCTTCAAGTACAACGTTTGGACTCACATCAGAAAGCGATGGCAAAATAAAAGCATAACACTGGGCAATACGCGAATAAAGCTCTTCTTTTGAAACACCCGAAACAAGAGAAAGCTCAAGTGACGAATCTTTCTTTTGTGCCTCAGTAAACGCTTTTTTAAGACGTACTATATTTTTCAGCGTAATATCTCGCCCAGCCCAAAGATAAATCTTCTTTAGATTTTGTTCATTTTTAAAATTACTATCAAGTGTTTTTTCATTTGATATTTTGTATTCATTTTCAATCACCACATTTTTTTCTGGATTAAGTCCATACGCTTTTGTCCAAATATCTTTTTGCCATGATGTACTAAAAACACACACAGAAGAATTTTCAAGTGTAAAACGTGTGATAAGAAAAATTAATTTTTCTTTTAAATTAAGTTTTTTATAAAATGTTTTGTAAAAATCAGAAAGCGTCACATCTTCATGTGTACGCTCTACATATGATTCCCACAAAAAATCTCCGCCGATACGCAAAATATTTTTTTTACCAAATAGACGCGAAGCCATCATCGATGGCCAACCCACAGAAAAAGTATCAAGTGCAATCACAAAATCAACACCAAAAAGACTAAAACACGTTCTAAGAAAAAAATAAATATGACGAACAATCGGTGGTAATTTGCGTTCAAAACCATAAGTAAGGACCCTTACCGTATGTCCCTGTCTCCTAAACTCATTTTCAAGCCCCAGAGCATAGTAGGCCGGACCACCTATAGCTGGAGGATAAATGCCTGTACATATGAGTATCTTCATACCCCTTACCCTAGCAAATTTTGGCTTTATTTTAAAGGAAAAAAGAAATAAAAAAAATACGACTTCTTTTATACTAAAAAGTCTTAAAGATCTGAGAATTCATAGCAGAGGCAATATCTTTCCAATCATAACGCAAAACCACCATTTTTAATGCATTTTTTATAATATTATTTCTCAATAATTCATCATCAATGAGTTTGTTTACACACATTGCGATACTTTCAGAATCATTCACTTTACAAAATAGACCCGTCTCTTTATCAACAAGAAAATCTGGTATTCCACCCACAGGCGTAGCAATCACAGGAATACTAGAAGCCATTGCTTCAATAAAAGAATTACCCATACCTTCAGAAAGTGATGGTCGAATAAAAATATCAGAAATTTTTAGGTATCGAGGAATATCTTTATAATCCACAAAGCCTTGAAATATCACTCTTTTTTCTACACCAAGTTCGTGTGCGAGTTTTTTAAGTTCCGACTCAAGCTCACCCACACCAAGAATTAAAAATTTTACGCGATCAGAAAGAAGTGGTAATGATTTTATTACATCAGCCAAGCCGTTTTTTATCACAAGGCGTGACGTGGTCACCAAAAATATATCATTTGTTTCCTTATGAAGATTCCAACGCAACACACCGAGTTCTTGTTCACCATAACTACGTGTGAAAAGAGATATATCAACACCGTTTGGTATCACAAAAATATCTTTTTTGTGACCCATACTTTTACCAAAATCTGCTAGGTATGAAGATATTGCTTGCACCACATCAGCTTTTTTAAAAATTTGCTTAAAAATTGGATAAAAAATACCAACCCTTCTACGAATATGACTTATTGGATCACCTTCTTGAAGAGTGAGTATAAAAGGCACATCTGGTTTTCGCCATTTAAAAAACAAAGCAGCAAAACCAGCATACGCTGCCATAATAGACCACGTAGCATCAAAACGATATTTTTTATGTAAACGTAGTGCCTTAAAAAAACCAAAAAAAGGAAAAAGTGTTTTATTTATTTGGTGAAGTGTTGAGGAAAAATTTGATACAGTTTTTTTTCTATTCCATAAACCAATCCTATGTACATGCACATTACCCACCTTTTCATATTTAAGTAAATCTTTATGTGCACGCAAAGTAACCATATGAAATTCAATATCAGACGGACTGATACGATCGGTGATTTCTTTCACAGCTACCTCTGCGCCCCCTATGTATCGAGGATAATATACAGTTGAAAATATAAGGATTTTTTTCATGTATACGCGTATTATGCACACATCTGTACACTATCGCAACAAAACACAAACGATCAAAAATGTTTATTTAGAAACGTCAAGAATTTTACGCAAAACATCCTCAGGAACTTCTTTTGGATCTTGTGGTGTGTTTTTGTGTGTAAAATTTTGTTGCGCAGGATTGTTTGGTTTTTCAGAAATAGGGTTTGTCTTTTGAGTAACAGCTGCGAGTGCTTCTTTTAAACTAGCCACATTTTCTTTTGTGGGCGCTTTTGGATCTGGTGCATCTTTTGATGTTTTTTGTCGAAGTGTTTGAAGTGATACCGTTTCTGGTGGCTTTTCTTCTTTTACGTGCAATTTTCCGTCAGAACCAACCGCAATTTCTTCAAATGGATTTTTTTGTGACACATTAAATTCTGGCACATTAACATCTGGCGATTTTTCTCTAGAAAAAATAGCGGATGGGTGTTCGTGGGATTTTTCTGATGGTGATTTTCCAAAATGTGGGTGTTTTTCTTGAGGTGTTTGAGGTGTGTGTGGAGCTTGTGATGTTTGTGGCGCAGAAAATTGCTTATCGTGTCTTTGTCCACCATCGTTTTGCGGTCTTTCATTTTGTGGCCTTTTCTGCCCACCATGACCACCTCCGCTATTTCCAGAACCAGGAGTCACAACAGGCTTATGCCACTCAACAATATCGTGCTCCACATCCTGTCTTGGACGAGCAAACATCTTCCTTGAATTTTCAATTATTTCGTCTCTATACATCACCTCAGGTTTTTTTATAGGCGGAAGAGTTGTCGCAGAAAAGGGTGGTGAGGTTACACCGTCAATCATGAGCTTTAAATAAATCTGCACAAAACCAAGATTTACCAAGTCTTCTGCGGTAAATGTAGGCATGAATTCTTTTTCAAGAACCTCAGCATCATACGCACCAACACGAAAAGCGACCATTGTTCCAACGTTACCAAAAACAGCAGCACGCACCTCCTCGGACATTTGTTCTATATATTGATGCGCAACAGTAAGATTAAGTTTGTATTTTCGCGCCTCAGAAAGAATGTCAGCAAAAGATTCATTGGCAAAATTTTGAAACTCATCAACAAAAAGATAAAATTGTGGCAATCCGTTTAATACTGTTTCATTTACGTCAGCGCGAGACATTGCACCAAGATAAATTTTGGTAATAAGCATACTTCCAAGAAGATTGGCGTTTGCCTCGCCCACTCTACCTTTTGAAAGATTGATAATCATAATCTTTCGCTCATCCATTAATTTACGAATATCAAAGGTAGATTTTGGCTGACCAATAATATTACGTACAAGAGGATTGGCTACAAACTGACCAATTTTATTTTGAATAGCTGCACCCGCCTCCTGCATATATCTCTCACCATATTTTTCAAATTCATCTACCCAAAAAGATTTTACAGAAGGATCAGAAATATTTGCTACCACTTTTTTGCGATAATCTTTGTCTGCAAGCATTCTGTTGACACCTATGAGTGTGGAGTCTGGATATTCCAAAAGAGCCAGAAGAATATTATTTAAAATATATTCCATACGAGCAGACCACGCGTCTACCCAAATCTTTTTAAACGCACTCATGAGACCGTTGGCAACCAAATGTCTTTTGTCCACCCCCACGTCTTCCATCACATTAAATGAAATTGGATAATCTGTATCAAAAGGAGCAAAATAAACAATATCTTTTATTCTTTCTTTTGGAACATATTCTAGAAGAAGATCAGCCGTTTTTCCGTGTGGATCGATAAAAGCCATACCTTCACCATTTTGAATATCCTGCACAGCAAGATTTTCAAGCAGGGTTGATTTTCCCATGCCTGTTTTTCCGATGATATAAACATGACGAGAGCGATCTTTAGATTTTATGCCAAACGGCACCCGCTGATTGCGCGCGTCAGTCTGAGCAAAATATGAAACAGTATTAGGATTCATATAGTGTTTCAATCATTATACCACACGAATTATTTATTCCTTAAGCAATGCTCCAGTTGTGTATTTATTACTTGGACTCCAAATCATCCAAGACATAACGCCCGCATCATAACTCGCTTTTATTTCCGCTTTTATTTCTGGAACATCATAATTTCCACCGTAATCAAAATCTTGTATCCAAGTGCGAAGTTTTTTTGCAGAATCATCTTTATACCATTCTGGTGCGAGACGCGGTGTGGTGGTAGAAATAGGATTATCAAATTCTTGCGCTTTTTTTACAGCACTCAACATAGACATATATACCACCTCATAGACATGATCATTTGGATTACTCCAACCGTTGAAATTTTTAGGATAATGGGAAGGATAAACCATGGGGGCAACATAATCAAAATATGGAAATGTGTTTTCTATAACCTGACCAATATTAAGATCATCTTTATTGGTTGTGGTCATACCAAAAAGATCAACGGAGGTTTTCATACCTGTATCTTTTAATGCATTGTGTAAATATACAAAAAATTCCTTTAGGGCATCGGCTTTATTTTTTCCTGAAGAGTGTGTATATAAAGTATCGTCCATTTTTCCATCTGACGGAAAACGAATGTAATCAAAATTTATTTCATCAAAACCAATAGCGTAAGATTCTTTTGCTAATTCAATAATATAATCCCAATGTTCTTTGGCACCAACATCAATAAAACTTAAACCTTTAAAATCTTTCCAAACACCACCCGACTTGCTTTGCACCGCAAGATCTGGACGACGAGCCACCATGTGTGGATCCTGAAATACCGTAATCCGAGCGATAATATAAATTCCTTTTTCATGAAGTATCTCCAAAAAACCCTTCATGTCTGATGCTCCGCATTTATTTGAAATCGCATGTGAAAGTTTTGGATTATCAGTATCAAAAGAAATCATACCGGTATAATCTTTTACATCAATCACGATAGAATTGATTTCTGTCTCTTCAGCAATTTTTACAAGACTGTCTCGAAAAGATGGGGTTCCCACAACACATTGTGTCATATATATTGACTTTACTTGATTGGGTGTAGGTATATGCACCACAGCTTTTTGAGAAATTTGATTGATATTTGTGTCAGATTTAATTGAAACATTATCATTTGCCACAATATAATCAGAAGGGAAAAATTGTGGCGCAATATACATACCAAAAAGCAATCCTGTCGCCAAGATTGCTACGATTGCAAATTTTTTAGTCTTCGAAAATGCGACCATGCATTATGTGTTATTAGATTTATCATCTAAAACGACTTCGTCTACTTTATCTGCAACACCATCTATATCAGAAACAGAAGGAACACCAAATAAATCTTCTCGACTTATTTCTTCTTGCGTTTCTGGTATTAATGTTTCTTCTTCTGAAAAAGGCACGGATTCAACAATTTCCTTTTTTAAAATTTTGGGCGACATCAGTATTTCTTCTTCTTTTGTTTTTATTTTTTTAGAAGACATTTTTCTATTGATACGTTTGTGTCGAGCAAGTAAAAAAGAAAATGTTGCGATAGCAAGACCAGAGACAACATATAAACCTTCTTCATATGGATATGGAAAACCCAAAAAAGGCATAAGCGCCACAAATATTCCAAGCATTAAAATCATTCGGTTTTTTGTAAACATAGCAGTATAAAAAATAAGGATATGAACGTATTATACCTATACAATGAGCATATCAGCAACTTTTGTAATATCCCCAGCCCCCATAACAATGATTATGTTGTCTTGATCAAGCTCATTTAATTTTATTAAAATTTGTTCGAAAGATGAAACCGCTTCTACTGTATCTGGTCGTATTTGTGACAATCGCGCCGCTAACATATCTGAAGAAATAGATGAATCAAATGGTTCGCGAGCAGCATAAATGGGTGAAAAAATAACGCTGTCGGCATTTGCAAAAGCACCTACAAACTCTTCAAAATGAATTTTTGTTCGACTATACAGATGAGGTTGAAATACTGCGGTAATTTTTTTATCAGGAAAAATTTCTCGCGCCATAGCAAGAGTAGCTTGTATTTCTGTAGGATGATGAGCGTAGTCATCATAAACCATCGCTCCAGCCCTAGTGATACCTTTATACTCAAAACGTCTCCACGTGCCCTTAAATGCATTAATTGATGAAATGGCGCGCTCGGCCGGGATACCAAGGAGAGAAGCTACCACGAGCGCGGAGGCGGCATTCTTTTTGTTGTGCGCGCCAGAAAGCGTGATGCCTTCAAATCCATTTAAGGTATAATCCAAAACTGTTGCTTTTACATCAGAAATTATCGGGTTCACATTATCATTTTTTGGTTCACAAATTAAATAATCTTCAGGTTTTAATTTTAAAACAAGTTCATGAAATGCAGACTGGATATCGGCAGTGTCTTTATAATAATCTAAATGATCATCGTCAATATTTGTAACAACAACAATATTCGGTTGCAGATTCAAAAAAGATCGCTTATATTCACACGCCTCGACCACAAAATATTTACTCTTACCAGCAATAAAATTACTCTTTGCTCCAAGCAAAAAACTTCCAACAATTACCGTCGGATCAAGTCCGACATCCATAAGTACTTGCGCTATCATTGCGGTGGTAGTTGTTTTACCATGAGTACCCGACACAGCGATTGTATATTTTTCTTTAGAAATTACACCCAACATTTCTGGATACGACAAAGTTGTAATACCCAAACGACGTGCTTCAAAAAGTTCTAAATTTAGATCAGGAATAGCTACCGTATAAACAACAAGATCAACGGTGTCAGTAATATTTGAGGTTTGCTGCGTATAAAAAATTTGCACACCACTTTTTTCTAATTCATCCGTCACCAGTGTTTTATTTAAATCAGAGCCTGTCACTTTTTTTCCTTCAAGCAAAAACATGCGTGCGATAGCTGAGACGCCAATACCGCCGATACCTATAAAATGAACGTGTTTAATTTTATTCAAATTAAGCTCTTTCATGTGTTCTACTATACTCGTAAAATAAAAAAAGATCTACTAAATTATTGACAAAAACAATAAATCAGTATATATTTTTTTAGGAACAAAAAGACAAAAACACTGTCAAGCACCATAAATCGCACAAGGAAAGGACTCCAAAGTGAGAACAGAGATGACAACGATGGGAACTACAAAACCCACAAAACGTCTACGAGTTTTTGGCGGAACAGTCGCGGTCGATTTATTCGGCCGAGAAACAGGAGATTGGCGAACGCGAAAAGACGTAACAGATCTGAAAGAAAAAGGGGGTGGAACGGATAAAGAGGTGATGCGGAAAATCGGCAAACTGGTTGACCCTTCAAAAATAAACAGGATTTTCATGCCCCGCGTTGACACATTCAACGCGAGGGTGTGCGACAGAAACACTGCGGGTTGGACAGGAGTCAAACCAAACGGAAGCCGTCTTCGCATTATGCGTGGAGTAAAAGCTGACGCAGTAATTCTCAAAGAAGGCGAAGCTGGATTCATCAATTCTGGCGGATGTCCAACGATGGTTGTGCTGGACAAATCGTCGGGCACACTGGTGGTCAGTCACGCCGGCAGAGAATCGCTTTACGACAAGGGATTTGTTGATGGAGACAGCGCAACGCCAAACCGACCCGCAGAAAGCGTGGTCTTCTCCATTTTCGATAAATTAAAACCGTCGAAAATGTCTCAGGTCTACGTATTTATCACATGCGGGATCGCTGGGAAAAACTTCAGGCATCCACTGACGCATCCTCAGCACGGAAAAAGAAACGCAAAACTCATTTCCCATTTAAGAGAACGGAATGGAGAAAGTTTCCTTGCCGAACCCGCAGATTTGGGGATGATTTCGTTGCGCGGTCTCATTGTCCAGCAGTGTGTGAAAATGGGTGTACCACGGACACACATCACTTGCGATAACATCGACACACATGAAGATAGAGGTGTTCGTGGGAACCACTTGTGGTGGGATCATCGTCGTGACAGAGAACACATGACCCCTGATGCGATCGGTCGCAATGGCGTGCTAGTGTACTTCGCACCATTAACCACGTGAAATCTTGTTCTGTCTTCTCAACTAACAAACGCTTGTGCCTTACGGCCGAGCGTTTTCTTTTAATTCTTTTACTGCTTTATTAAACTTATCTCCCCTGTCATATTCATTTTTAAACATTCCAAAAGAAGCAAAGCCGGGGCTAAATAAAATTTTATCACCAGCGCGCGCAAAGAAAAAAGCTTGAGAAAGTGCATCGTATAAATCAGGCGATTCTACGATGTGCACATCTCTAAGTTCATGAAGTGTTGGAATAATGCGTTCCGTACCGGTGGTGCCAACGCCAGATAAAAGTACAACAGTAGTAGTGAACTCTGGTAAACGCTTAAGCACTGGTGTCATATCCAAATTTTTATCTGCACCACCCATAATAAGTATAATGTTTTTTTCAGCACCAAGAGCATTGAGTGCCACGAGTAGAGAATCTGGGGTTGTTGATGTGGTGTCATTATATATTTCTACACCACCGACGGTTGCTATGTGCTCTAGCCGACCTTCTACTCCTTTAAATTTTGTTACTGTTTCTTTTATAATATCTTCATCAATTTCAAGCGCATTGCCCACCGCGCACGCAAGTGCCATATTATTTTTGTTGTGTTCACCTTTCACCAAAAGTTTCCATGTGTGTGGTATATCAAGCGGTACTACAAAATGACTTTTAACATTAGGATATGTGGTTTGAATTTTTTTTAGCAATTCTTTTGGTGCAATGAAAAAATCTTCAGGTTTTTGATTTATAAAAATAAAGGCCTTATCGTTCCAATATGCATTGCGATCATTTTTATAATAATTTAAATGATCGTCCATAAAATTTGTAAACACCGACACGTGAGGACTTATTTTTGCTTCACCAAAACCTTGTAATTGCCAAGAATCGAGCTCAAGCACCACTGTATCCCCCGCTTTCACTTTTTTCAAAAATGGAAGTGTGGCAACACCACGAATGTTTCCACCCAAAAAGATGTTGCCCTTAATGAAGTGTTTCTTTTTCGCGAGTTTTAACATCTCATAAATAATCATGGTGGTTGTTGTTTTTCCTCGCGTGCCAGTAATACCAACAATTTTTACTTCAGGTGCAAGCTTTGCAAAAAGCGATGCGTCCATTTCCACAATAATATTATGTGCGCGAGCTTCGGCAAGATATATAGAATCAAGCGGAATACCACCAGCTTTTAAAATCATGTCTCTATTGCGAAAATCCTCGAGTCTGTGTTCACCTAATACATATTTTATTTTTTTGTATTTTTTTAATTTACGAAGCGTTGGCGCAAGTTCTTCTTTCGACTTCAGATCTGTAATAATAAGCTCAGCTCCACATTCGGCCAAAAAAATAGCGTCATTAAGGCCACGGCCAAGCAACCCGAGACCCATTATTGTAATTTTTTTATTTTTGAAGAATTTTTTGTAATCCATAAATTAAAGTGGTGATGTACACATTCCCAAACCCCATAAAAGAAAAACCGTAATTTATTTTAAACAAACACATAAATCCTTTATTTAATTATCTACCCAATTTCTCTTCTGTTTTTTTTATATCTATGGTTGTTTTCACAATTGTATCTGGAGCCAAAGAAATACTATCAATTCCTTCTTCCACCAAAAAACGAGCAAATTCTGGATAGTCTGATGGTGCTTGACCACAAAGTCCGATCTTTACACCTTTTTGTTTTGCGGTTTTTATCACTGATCTAATCAACTGTTTTACAGCTTCGTTATTTTCATCATACACATGAGCCACGGTATGATTGTCTCTGTCTACACCAAGAGTCAGCTGTGTCAAATCATTTGAACCTATAGAAAAACCATCGAAAAGATCGGCAAACTGCTCTGCCAAAATAACATTGGAAGGAATTTCTATCATCACATAAACCTCAAAACCATTTTCACCCTGTTTCAATCCAACCTCTTCCATAATAGCCAAGACTTTTTTTGCTTCTGTTAGATCACGACAAAAAGGAATCATAGCTTTAACATTTGTAATACCCATTTCGTCGCGAACTTTTTTTAGAGCAATACATTCCAATTTAAACGCTTCACGATATTCATCACTATAATAACGACTCGCGCCACGCCAACCAATCATCGGATTATTCTCTTCTGGTTCAAATTGTTTTCCACCGATAAGATTTGCGTATTCGTTTGTTTTAAAATCACTAAAACGAATAATAACGTCTTTTGGGAAAAAGGCGGCGCCAAGAATAGCAACACCTTCTGCTAATTTATCAATAAAATACTCTGCTTTATTTTCATATCCTTTTGTTAATTCTTCAATAACATCTCGCGTTTTTTTATCTTTAATTAGATCAAAATGAAGTAGAGCCAGTGGGTGAATCCTGATATGAGAATCAATAATAAATTCTTCTCTAGCCAAACCAACACCGTCGTTTGGAATCATAGAATACTGGAAAGCATGATCTGGAGAGCCAATGTTCATCATTATTTTAGTTTTTGGACGAGGAAGATCTTTTACATCTGTTTTGTTTACTTTGAATTCTAATATTCCATCATAAACATAACCATCATCTCCTTCAGCACAACTCACGGTTACTGGAATTTTATCCTTTATCTTTTCTGTTGCATCACCAGTACCCACAACACACGGAATACCCAACTCTCGTGAGACTATTGCGGCGTGACAGGTACGTCCACCTTTATTTGTAACAATAGCGCTTGCGCGTTTCATTATCGGCACCCAATCAGGATCAGTCATTTCAGTTACAAGCACGTCACCCTCTTTAAATTTATCAATATTCTTAATATTCATAATCTTACTTGCATTTCCAGCACCGATTTTACTACCAACACTTGATCCTTTTGTAAGAATTTTACCCTTTTCAAGAAGCTCGTATTCTTCCATAACATTTACATCTTTCTGGGATTGTACGGTTTCTGGTCTAGCTTGAACAATATAAAGTTTATTATCATCTTCGTCGAGCGCCCACTCAATATCCATGTGTTTACCGTAGTGTTTTTCAATTTCCATACCCCAATGAGCCAATGTTTTCACTTGTTCATCTGTAATTGAATAACGATCTTGATCTTCTTGAGAGACGTCAATATTTTTGGTTTTACTTCCAGAAACAGGGATCATTTTTTCCTTTTTTGTACCAATTTTCTTTTTTATTATCTGCATCGTTGGCTTAAAAACAGTAAATTCATCAGGGCTTACGCGACCTTGCACAATATTTTCACCTATTCCATAAATCGAACTAATAACTATCGCATTTTTAAATCCTGACTCGGTATCAATAGTAAACATAATTCCTGCTGATTTTGAACGCACAGCAACCATTTGCTGAATGCCCACAGAAAGTGCAACCTTCATATGTTCAAATCCATTTTCAACACGATACACAATTGCTCTGTCTGTAAAAAGTGATGCTATACATTCTTTCGTCGTGCGCAAAACATTATCTTCTCCTTCTATGTTTAAATAAGTTTCTTGCTGACCCGCAAAAGAGGCGTTTGGTAAATCTTCTGCTGTTGCAGATGAGCGTACCGCCACAACCAAATCTTTGTGTCCACACACCTCACTTAATTCTCTATATCCACGCCTTATTTCTTCTTCAAAATCTTCTGGCAAATTTGCTTGTAATATAATAGCTCTAATTTTTGCTCCTATTTCTCTAAGTTCATTTATATTTTGAATATTTAATCCTTCAAGAGTTTTAGTAATCTCATTTCTAATTCCGGCTTTATCAAGAAAATAGTAGTAAGCATCTGCTGTAGTAGCAAATCCATTTGGTAAATTTATGCCTTTTGGGGCCAAAAAATGTTGCATTTCACCGAGAGACGAGTTTTTTCCTCCTACTTGCGACACATCTGGCAGTGTCAAATCTTTGAAAAATCTTATGTGTTTATACATTTTTTTAGCCTTAATGATAATTTATATTTCATTTACAATATTATCATAATTAATAGACACTCGCCGTTTTTCTAAATATGCTGATTTGATATAATCAAGCCCGTGGATAATCAAATAAACACAATTTCTAAGTGGCTTGGTGTAGGGTCTATCAACATCTTCGGCTGGCCTTTTGCTGGTAAAGATACTCAAGCAAAAAAATTGGCCGAGGTTTTTGGAGGGATAAAGCTTGGTGGTGGTGAAATTCTGCGAAATTATCACGACCAAAACACATTGGAACAGTATTTATCGTCGGGCAAACTCATTCCCACCGATCTTTATTTAAAAATTGTTCTTCCGTATCTGTCTCAGTCAGAAATAAAGGAGAAGCCCCTAATTTTAAGTTCATTAGGAAGATTAAAAGGAGAGGAAACGGTTATTCTTGAAGCAACCGCAAATTCGGGCCACCCCACCAAAGCCGTCGTGCTATTAAATTTATTAGAACAAGAAATCTGGCAACGTTTTGAGGCACTAAAAAACGAACGTGATCGTGGAGAAAGATCAGATGACAAAAGTGAAGTATTAAAAATTCGTCTACAAGAATTTAAAGAAAAAACCTTACCTGTAATAGATTTTTATCGAAACAACGGTTTACTTATAGAGGTTGATGGCTCGTTGTCACGTGACGAAGTTACTAATGAAATTTTAAAAAACTTATTTAAGCGTGCTTCTAAATAAAATTAAAATCGTCGCACATTTTGAATTTTTTGGTGCGTGCACCAGGATTCGAACCTGGGACCTTTCGAGTATCAGTCGAGCGCTCTACCAACTGAGCTATGCACGCGTAAAGTAAAATCTAACAGAAATCACACCTTTTTACAAGAAAAAAGACCGCACACCTCTCCGGGGTGACGGTCTGTAAACATCTTTCATTCACATCCTCCAACCTAGCTCTCCGAGCTAGATTTATTGTGCGAGTGCTCTTTTTACCTTGATCCAGTAGCCCTTGGTATTCTTTTTCTTCCAACCATTAGGACCACCGTTCCAAATTCGAGCCTTGTCTTCAGAGGTGGGTTCTCTACCAATGCGTACTTTTGTAGCATACAAAGATAGATACTTTTCACAAACCCAAACAGACAAAACACGATCATACTGACAATCCTTCGCGGTGTATGTTGTGCCAAATGCACTGTTTACATCGTCCACGCAAGGTTGACGGATTTGTAGGCATCCGTAGGCCTTTTGAGATAAGTCCTTGTCTCCGAGCTTACCGTTCTTGTCCTTTGATTCCACCTCGATAATTGCTTGGATAAGTTGTTTTTGTCCAACCTTTCCCGCACACATCAAAAATGGAACCAAAAGAATCAATACGATTGTCGCGAAACGCTTCATATAGCATCTCCGAAAACATCCTGATTGAAGAAAACTCAATGTCTTCTATCATCAGGGTTAGAAAAGATGATAGCATTAAAATATAATTTTGTCAATATTTATGGGCTCTAAAATAAAATTAGAAGAAAAAGAGCGCCTACTTTGCAGTAAGCGCCCTGAATTCATCTTTCTCGTATTCACTTGTCATTTCTCTTTCTTTCCCTCTCGTCGATTGACAGACGGCTAGCTCTCGTGAGCTTCAATCGCCCGCGCGAGACGATCCAACATTCCCCGCGTAAGCGGAATGGAGGTCTCATAGAAACCACCAACCAATCGTCGACGCACCAACGCAATGCGTGCTGTCGAATCAGAGAGCTGAACAGCTCTCACACGCACCACACGACGAGAACGTCGACACTTTCCCAGTCTCTCAGAATCCATTCTGGGAGCATGGTTTTTGCGCACACGTGCAATCATGTTGTAGCATCCTATGCTAGAGAAAAAAACGAAACTGGGTACGCCGGAAATAACGTATCATTTTTATACAAAAAAGTCAATGGATCGTTATGGTTCGATACCTTTGCATCACCCCCCCAATGATTTAAGCTATGAAAATGACACAACCAACAAAAAATCGCACCAACGAGGTGCGATTTTTTCATACTATTCTTTATTTTGTTCCGTTCATCCCGTCTTTCCGGGTTGTCAGATTCCTTTTAGGAAATTGAATCATAATCCTTTCCGAACTCGATCGAGATTCAGAAAATCGACAATTAGTTTTGTCCTCGTGAGAGAAACAAAACGTGTTTCAATTGAAATATTCCACGAGCAGCTTCCGCTACCCGTGCCTTGTTACGACTTACTCCCTGTCATTGA
>CAYOUG010000005.1:0-25525 GCA_964407105.1 uncultured Candidatus Saccharibacteria bacterium
TGGTACTTGTTGTTGTTCCCACCGTTTCGATGTTAAAGAACTTGTTTGGGTAGAGAGTGGTGTTTCCATTTACCGCATATGTGACACGCTGACCTTGGTGGTCGTAGCCATATGTGGTGGTGGTAGCACCTTGTGACATACCGGTGAGACGGTTGTTGTGATCCCATGTGGAGGTGGCTTTGCCTCCGACGGAAGTGACATTGCCGTTGTTGTCGTAGATGTACACTGTTGCACGTACCTTGGTGACGGCGTGTGGGTTGGCGTAGCTTCCTGTGGTGGTGCCTTGGTAGGAGTATGCTGTGCTTGCACTACCTTTGGTGAGAATATTTCCCACGGCGTCGTAGGTGTAGAGCTCTTTGTAACCCTGCCCATTTCCTGTAAAGGTAGTGGACGCAGAAGCGAGACGAGAAAGATCATCGTAGGCGTAAAGCACGGTGCGAGCGTTGTTCATCGGCGACTGATCATCTATCTCCGTGATATTCCCCACCGCGTCATATGTATACGAGATGTCTTGAAGCACAGGACTAATACCACCGAGTGAATTTTCTGCATAGCGGTTTGTGAGACGATAAAGTGCGTCTTCATCATACGCATTTGTGGTCTCTGTATCGTTTGCATTTGCTTGGAAAGTGATTTTGCCTTCTGGAGAATAGTCGAGGTCTTCTACCACATCAACAAATGAACCACTAGCTTCTTTTCGCTTAATATTTTCTACAAAACCAGCGTCATTGAATGTATATTTCACTTCGGCGCTATCTGGTGTGATGATAAGTGTTTGATTGCCAACTCTGTCATATTCATACGATGTAGCGTATGTTGTTGAACCAATCTTTTTTGTTTCATTTACATTGCGACCAAGTGCATCGTATACATATCCGGACACAGCGTTTGTACTCGTTGCGAAACACAACTTTCCTTTTCCGTTTGCGCACACGTCATACTGATACGATACCTCCGTACCCGAAAGACCCGTAAAGTCTTCGGTAAGCGGACGATTGATATCATCGAAAGAATATTGAATCGTCTGACCTTTTCCATCGACCATCGTCGTCATGTTGCCGGCGCTGTCATAGGCATATGTCGAAGAACTAAACTGCGCATCAGACACTGTGTGCAAGTCTTCTGCAAATGTCCGACGTCCTAGATTATCATACGCGAAATTTCGAACATTTCCGAGCGCGTCGGTGATTTTCATCAGGTTCCCCAAACCATTCCATTCGTAAAGCGTCGTGTACGTACTTGTGCCATTGTGTTCGTTCACTTGGGTCAAATTGCCGCGTGCATCTTTTGTAAGATCTTTTGTTTTTCCGCGTGCGTCGGTGACGGTGAGTTTCCAATCATCATATGTATTTGTTGTTGTGCCCACCACGTTTGAAATTGTTTTGATACGACCTATCGCGTCATACCCCAAATGATTCCAAAGCTTGCTACTGAGAGAGGGTGCAGACGTGCGTGCAGAGCCCGTGCTGAAATATGGCAATGATTCTTTTTCTTTCATTCCACGCGCGTCGTACGTGGTGTCGCGCACATTATATGTATTTGAATCTTCTGCTTTGCGACGTTCCTGAATAGGTCTGCCGAGTCCGTCAAAATATGTGTATGTTGGCACAGAAAGTGTGCTTGAAAGATTATCTGTTTGAACAATGTTTGTCGGAAACGTGTTGTCGTTGTAAACGTACGTCCGAAGTGTTACAAGTGTAGAAGGTGAAGCTGGATCTGGCTGTTTTTCTTCTATCACACGATCTAGCCCGTCGTACATCACTTGAAGTGTGTGCCCATTTGCATCGGTAACTTGTGTGGGTTTGCCTGCGGAATAATCGTAAACAAACGACGTTACGTGTCCGAGCGGGTTTGTGGTGGTTGCCGGATACAAATTGTAAGTATCATATGTATACGTCGTCACTTTATCTCGCGGATCTTTTTCTTGTGTCACGAGGCCGTAGCTGTTGTATGTTTTTTCTGTGTCTATATATGTAGATGTGGTAGCTGTGCTTGTGGCAAGCATTTCTTGTTTTGTCACATTGCCTTTGGTGAGCACGCCAAACGCCTGCGTGTCATAATACATTTTTGTGTCATTAACCGTAACGCCCGCCTGATTTTTCACAAGCTCGCGTGAAGGAAGCGTGCTAGTAGCAATACCCGAAAGCGGAGAGCTTGTGGCTGTGCTTGTCGCGTATGTGTACGATGTCACAAACGTGTCGCTCCCTGTGTCTGAAAATGTACCATCTGTCGCACCACCCACTTCCCCGTATTCTGTTTTAGAAGAAATGTTTCCTGTGGAATTGTCATACACAAAAGCTTGAGCTTTGTCTTTGTGATCACTGTCGCCGTCGTATGTCATTTCAAGTGTTTGTGCGAGTTTTACAAAAGATGAAGTAGCACCAGCTGTCACCACAGTGTCGTGTCTGTCCCATTTGTTTATGGTACGAGTAAACAGATTGCCTAAGCTGTCGTATTGCTCCACCAGATATGGCTTACCGATTTTTGATGGATGATCATCATATTCGCCCGTACTTGTCGCTGTGTAATTGCCTTGATGGAAATATGTTTTGCTTACATTTCCAAGCGCGTCTGTTTTTTCTACGCGACCAAAGCCTGCGAATTTTCTGTCGCGTGGATTGTTGTAATAGTAGGTACCGGAGGCGTATTTATATGTTTCCTCAGAGATATTTCCAAAACCATCATTTGTTTTTATAGAATCTACGGTTTTTACAAGAAGTGGAAGTTGCGGATTTAGCAAATTGTCATTTTCATCAAAATATTTTGATGACATTTTATACGAAACACTCGACGTCGCCCCCTCTGGTGTTTCAATACCAATAAGCATATCTGTGAATGGTGTTGCCTTATTAAGGTGAGTTCTAGCAATAACTTCGTCATACCATATTTCAGAATACATAACGTCGTCCATTCCATCGGCATTAGAATCAAACATAACTGCATGTCTTGAAACTCCTCCATTTCCAGCAAAAGCTTCTGGGCAGTTTATGGTTGGTGAATCTATTTTCTCAAAAGATAATCCGAAGTTACCATTGTAATGAGAGTCCTCATTAAGAGTATTGAGATATAGGCTACAGTTTATATTATCTGGATTATATGGATAAGCTTCATTACTTGTACTAACATAATAATCTGTAATACCATCACCATTTATGTCTGATGCCCTATTACCAGGATCTGTTAACTGGTTGGCGTTAATTAATTGAGTACTAAATGGTATATACCAAAAATCTATATCGTTATCAGTATTCCATGTTTGTCCGTTATTTATAAAAGTTTTTTGTTCTGTATTATTTTGTGATATCCATCTAAAAAACATGTCTGGGAGACCGTCGTGATTAATGTCTGAAATTTGAGATTGAGAAAAAATTTCTGGACCATCTTCATTTTCATCAATAATGTAGTAAGGTAAATTCCATTGTGTTAAGTTGGTGGTAGAACTCCAATTTCCATATCCATCACCAATATATGTTTCCTGTAGAAATGGGTTCGAACCATCATCATCTTGCCACCCATAAACAATATCCTGAATACCATCAGCATTAATATCTGTTATCTGTACACCATTATCAGCAAAAACACCTGTAGAAAAAACCATATTAATAGGCACCGTTGCAGAAGCAACTTGAGACCAACCATTTTGATTAAGTTTGTCGTTTTTATATACACTTACGATATTTTGAGCGGTCGATGTGCCAGGGCTACCATACGAATGAACAAAGTCAGATAACATATCCCCATTAAAATCAAAAACCTTTGTGCCGTAATTAGGAAACACATTATCACTGTTTGCTAATAGAATTGGTATTTCCCAATTTTCTTCACATCCATGGTATCCAATCCACTCACCGTGAGTATTGTTTATAAAGGTGTCTTTATAATCACAATCGTGATTACTGTGTTCGTAATGAAGTACGTCTATATACGAATCACCATTTACATCCGCAAACTGAATCAATGTTGGATCATTAGTATCATGATCAAAAATCAATATTGGTAAGTCTTGTGTGCTTGTTGCCATCTGAACCCAACCGAGGGGGTCTCTAGATTTATATGAAAATACAATGGGTTCTCTTGTTTCAATTTCATTAGAAATCAAATCTTTACCACTTTCGGTCACAGATTCAAGTAATCTTCTAAAACCAGCATCACCTTTCACAAAAGAAAGATCATACTCACGTACCCATTGATCGTTTTCTTTAGTTGTAATTTTATCAATCTGATAATTATTTTTTACAGCAAAACTAGAACTATACAAAGTTGGACTTGTTGTTGTTGCATCCAAATTAAAATCTACCTGGAAAATTCCATCTGTTGAACCGTGACCCGTATAAAAAATATGTTCAGGATAAATCTGTCCTGAATCTTTAAAATAATCGTATCGAATAAAGTTATCATTGACGTCTCTCACTTCTTCAAGCATCCATTTATAAACGCGAGTAGTGCTTGCAAAATCATCTTGACGTGCTTGGGTTGTAGAACCAAAAAAGTATCTAGTACCATGTTTGTCGTACACAGTCCATTTATTGTTTGTGAATGTGTATGCAAGAAAATCCCCTGTTTCTGTTTTTGAAATATAACTTTCGGTACTTGTCGAAACAGCAATAAGTTCTCCGCTTAAAGAAGAAGAGAAATCATAACTTTCATACAACCTATCTGATCCATACTTATTTACTCTTTCAATAAACGGAATACTAAAAGACCATCCATAACCCACAAAGCTGTCATTTTTTGTATTATTACTACTATACACAAGAGAAAGTTCTGGTGTCAGACCATTTCTGCCGGCAGGCAAAACAAATTCATATTCATAAGACAAAGAGCCATCATTTTGATTTACAGAAACTTGCCGATTTGCATTTGGAATAATAGTTGCAATTTCCTTGCTTGTACCAGTATCTGCGACCATCATCTGAGCAGGTCTTTGTTCTTTTTTAATTACTCTTTCGTTTTTGCGCTGATCTTCTCGATCTATTTTTGTAGGTACCACCTCCAAACTCAGTGATACATCCCCATGATCGGGATCAACTGGCTCTTTTGGTTTTTGTTGTCCACGAGAAGAAACATTTCCAACATTTGTTTTGTCACCAATCGTCTCATCTGCATATAAAAAACCCGGCACAAGAGCCGGTGGAATGACAAACGAAACCATTAAAAGCACTGTAACAAATCGACCCGCATATCGACCCAAAGATCGACTTATCCACACCGCTGAGCGTGTGCAATGGGCGTAATAATAAAATCCAGAACCGCACAAAATTGATGTAAAAGCTAGATTTTTAGGTATTTTTTGCATATATCGCGTGTTTAATTATTAATCTCACCATATAGCATATAAAAACAAAGTTCAAGAAAGCCTAAAGTTTTGTTAAAGTCGTTATCCACAGTTTCTATTGACCAAAATTTAAAAAAATGAGTAACTAATATCTTGGTCAATTTTTGACGCAAGGCTCCTGCAAGCATACGCAGATCATCCTATGCGAATACTCATCATCGAAGACGACAGAAACACAAGAGAATTTTTAGAAATCGGACTTGAAACCGCCGGCTTCATAGTTGACTCAGTAAATGATGGTGAACGTGGTTCTTTTGTCGCCCGCACCAACGACTACGACCTAATACTTTGTGAATATTTTTTGCCAGAAAAATCTGCGGTTTTGATATGTGAAGAAATTCGCGCTAGAGGTAAAAAAATGCCGATTGTTGTGCTTTCAGAAAGTAGAGACATTGAAGATAAAATAGAGTGTTTTGATGCTGGTGCAGATGATTATATTCTAAAACCATTTTCTTTTGACGAGCTTATTGCTCGAATCAAAGTAATACTTCGTCGACCCCACAAAATAGAAAATCACGTTTTTGAAATACAAGATATTCGTCTTGAAACAGCCGAGCAACGAGTGATATATAAAAGAAAAGAAATATATTTTACCAGAAAAGAATTTGCGCTTCTCGAATACCTAATGCGCAATAAAGGTTCTGTTCTTTCTCGGGGTATGATCTTAGAACATGTTTGGAATTTAGACACCAATCCATTTTCAAATACTATTGAAACGCACATTATGAACATTCGCAAAAAGGTCGGCGACATGAGCAAAGAGCTCATTGTGAGCATACCTGGACGCGGATATAAAATTGTTTCGTAGTAAAAAAATTTAACAAAACTTTAGATTTTCTTGAACTCACTTTTTGCACACTATAATCAGTGCTCTCGTGAGTCGACACAGGGCCAAAACGCACACAATCTATTGTTATTAATTGCATTATGAAGTAGTACAGACACTTCTCGCGATAGTATCACAAGAGGTAGTTTGTGTGCACACAAAAAACACAACACTCGGTGGGAGTGCTGTGTTTTTTGTATAAACTAACTTCTAAAAAATTAAAACGTTGTCATGAACACCGCTCCAAGTAGCGCCATGTTTTTGTAAAACGCTACTTTTTCCTGCATTTTTTTCTGAGGATCAGTTTCTTTCCAAAATGCATGCATTTTGATACTTACCACAATCAAAAAAAGTGCAAGAGCAAAACGACAAAGAATAAACCAATTTGAAAAAAATAATCCGATAAAAGGAGCAAGCACATAAGATAGACCGCCCAACAAAAGAAGTATTCCGCCTGCGATTACAGCACCACGTGGATTTTGTATACCTTTAAACTGTGCATATCCCACCATTTGATCGGTTTTAAAAAGATGGTTGTATGCATTCATTAAAAAATATGCACCAAACATAAAATATCCTAAAAGATATACACCAGACAAAACATAAAAAAATTCTACCATGTTGCTATTTTTATTTTATTAACAATACAAATATTATAACAACAAATTAGGAATACATACATCGCACACATGTGGTTTGATTTTTTCGAGTTTTGATATATTTACTTCCGCAAGCACAAACACACACTTCAGAAATACGAGGCTTCTCTACCCATTTTCCGTTACGTTGAAAGGTCTTTGTGGAAAGAGTTTTGATATCGTGTTTAACTATTTTGTTTTTGGGTGTTTTTGTAAGCATGAAAGTAAAGTACGTGCGCATTTTCTACAACTTAATCAATGAATGTAAGTGCCTTACCTCGTTTTGTACCACGACCAGTACGACCAATACGGTGTACATAATCGTCATAGGTTGCAGGAAGATCATAATTAATCACATGACTAATATCTGCTATGTCGAGTCCGCGAGCCGCCACGTCTGTAGCAACCAAAATATTTATATGATTTTGTTTAAAAAGACCAAGCGCTTTTTGTCGTTTTGAATGATTTTTATCTCCGTGAATTGATTCTGCTTTAAAACCTTTTGCTGCAAGCATTGTAGAAAGTTTTTCTACACCGTGTTTTGTACGACCGAAAATGAGAACTTTGTTGAGACCTTCTTGTGAAAGAAGTCGATAAAGTGTTTCGAGTTTGTTGCCACCCTCTACACGCACAATATCTTGCTCCACGTTTTTAGCTGTATCGCGAGTTTTTACAGAAATACGCACTGGTTCACGCAAAAATTCACCGATTAATTTTTCAATTTCTGGAGAAAGTGTTGCAGAGAAAAATAGAGTTTGTCGCTCTTTTGGCATACCCGCCATCACGAGACGCATATCTCCAATAAATCCCATGTCAAGCATTCTGTCAGCCTCATCAAGTACAATAGATTTAAAATTTGCAAGACGAATAAGTTTTCGATCGATCAAATCTTTTAAACGGCCAGGCGTACCGATAATAAAATTATTGTGATATTTCAGATCACGAATTTGTGGACCAATGGGCGCACCACCCACACAACATACAGAGAAAATTTTCATTCCTTGCGTAAAACCTTTAAGTTCGTCATTTATTTGAATAGCAAGCTCACGAGTAGGCACAATGATCATTATCGATTCACGAGGATTGTGAATAATTTTATTTATAAGCGGAATAAGAAAAGCAGCCGTTTTTCCTGTGCCTGTATTTGCAATTCCCACCACGTCAGCACCTTTTAAAATATGAGGAATGGCGCGATCCTGAATAGGAGTGGGGGTTTTGTATCCTTTTGTAATAACCGCTTTTTTAAGTGTTTCGGCAATATGAAAATCTGCAAACATATGCTCTGGAATAAAAGTTTCTACTTCTTCAGAAATGATTGTTTTATTGATGAATTTTGAAACGTCGATACGTTCGCCTTTTGGACCACCGCGACCCCGACCGCCACCACCTCCGTGTCCACCTCGTCCACCAAAAGATCCGCCTCGATGTCCACCACCAAATCGTGAATGGCCACTAGAACGACCCGCAGAAGAAGATGCGCCAAAACGACCACCTGAAACACTAGAACGTCCCCCGCTTGATCGTTGTGGAGTTTTATGAGCGCTGTGTGAGCCTCGTGACTCACTTGAATGATTAGTTTGTTTATTATGCATTGCTAGGCAATATTATAAGAAAATGGGCTTTTTGTCAATGGTTTATATGAAAGCAATAATAATAGCTCCCTCTCTAAAGCGCTTCGCTAACTCGTTCGGGAGCTATTATTATTGCTTTCATCTATAGTTCCAACAAAAAAATGACTCGTTCAGGAGCTATTTGCAGGCGCTACGCTCACATATTCCAACAAACAAAAAACCGCACAGCTTACGCCGGCGGTTTTTTGAGGATTGCTCCGATAATTAAAAATTATCGAAAATCTCCACGAGGTCGCTCTTCTTTTGGTCGAGCTTCGTTCACAGTAAGAGCTCGTCCATCGAGTTCTTTTCCGTGCCACATGTCGATTGCAGTTTGTGCATCAGCATCCGCGTCCATCTCAACAAATCCAAAGCCTTTTGATCGGCCTGTCATTTTGTCTGTGATGATTACAGCAGAAACAACTTTTCCTGCTTTCGCAAAAGCATCTGATAATCCTTGCTCGGTAGTACTGTATGAAATACCACCAACATATAACTTCTTTGCCATTATTTTATGGTCTTATTAATAAACTTGTAAGACGACGAAATCCCCTATACTGAACAAAGAAACATGTCTTACGTTCTTCTAGTAGATACCTTTCTTACGCGACCATTATAGCAAAGTGAGTAAAAAAGTCAAGAAGATCAGAAGATAAGTTTTATAACCCATTGACAAACATTAAAATAGTATTTAATATTATTAAAAACTGTTCTGTCGAATTCCAACCATACGCCACCAGCAGGAGCACATCATGGGAGAAGAGAAAAAGATTAATAAGAAGTGGGCGATCCTCGAGAAGGATCCTGAGACAAGCAAAATCCACATCAAGTTCTCAGACGGCACTAGAAGTTCGGATACCATGCGGACACCGAAAGAAATCGAAGATTGCATCACCAAGTATTTGGAATCAGGAAAACTCCGACAAGAAGAAGCAGACCGCCTTCGTGAAGTCTCTGCGGAAGCAAAAAAACTGGCCAATTTCATTTGGTCTATGAAAGACATCTTAGGAGAACCCGTATGTGTTGTATCCATTGCACACCCACCCGCCTCACAACCAAAAAAGAGTCACCCCTTCAATAACTGAAGGGAGAACGTAATAACGAAGTTTCAGAAGCCCTAGTACATGTTGGGGCTTCTTTCTTTTATATGCTATAGTTGCCCGTATGAAAAATGATCCTCGTGCAGAAGAACCTGTATATCCAATGCGCATCAACAAATATCTTGCCCTCCACAACTACGCTACTCGACGCGGAGGCGATGAACTTGTTGAACAAAAAAAAGTTTTCATAAACGGACGACTTGCGGTGCTCGGTGACAAAGTACACAAAGACGATGTGGTAGAAGTAAAACTCGGCCGAGGTGGAGTAAAAAAATATGAATATTATTTGTATCACAAACCTGTTGGTGTTATTACACATTCTCCACAAAAAGGAGAACAAGACGTATTAGAAGCAAGTGGTCTGAAAGATGTTTTTCCTGTAGGTCGTCTCGACAAAGATTCTCATGGTTTACTCATACTCACCAACGACGGACGTGTTACAGATCGTTTACTTAACCCAAATCATGTGCACGAAAAAGAATATGTAGTAAAAACACGTGAAAAACTTCGCCCAAATTTTAAAGAAAAAATGGAAGCGGGTGTACAAATAGAAGATGAAAAAACACAGCCCTGTAAAATACAAATACTCGGTGAAAAACTTTTTCGCGTTACTTTAACTGAAGGAAAAAAACATCAGATACGTCGCATGTGTGTGGCACTTTTTAATGACGTTGTAGAGCTTGAGCGTGTACGAATTGGCACACTTACAAAAGGAACATTGAAGCCCGGACAATATCGAAAACTAGAAGGTGAGGAACTTGAAAAGTTTTTGAAAAGTTTGGGTTTATAAAAGCAAACCAATTTCAAATTCTTTTAATACATTTGCTGTTTTATTACTTCCACCGTGCTGATTATTAAAAGCGGAAGATCCATCTTTTCCGCAAATACTTAAAATAGCACCCTCTCCACCAGGGTGAGAAGCAATCCATGAAGTAAGGTCATAAACTTTTCCATTAATAGCACTCCAACAATTCCCCACTCCATTGTGTGATTGCACTTGAGAAAATGTATAAGAAGTTGGTCCCGCAGAAACTGGTAATGGCGCAGGTGAAGGAGTTGAAGCTGGAGTTGGACTTACAGAACCACCAGTGTTTGTTTGTGAATTTGTGGGCGTAACCTTATTTGGTGTTTCAGTATTATTGTCTTGATTTGGTATAGCTGGTTGTGTTGTGTTTTGTGTATTTTCAACCTGTGTTTGTGGTTTTTTTTCTCCGCCCGAAAGAGCAAAAATTATTCCGCCAATAAAAAGTAAAGAAACTACTACATAAATGATAATGTTTTTTTGTTGCATATTTTATTTATCTTAAAAAATTAAACGTTTCTTTTGCACCTCTACTCTGATGTTTTTCCATCAAAATGCTCACCCTCATCTGCCTGCGCATCAGCTTTTGTTTTATGAATTGTACCATCAAGATGATTTGGTGGAGCATAAAGTGTGTAAAGTTTCATTGGCTCGCTATTTGAAGTGTTTATAATATTGTGTAAAGTACCCGCTGGTACAACAACACCAAAACCATCTCTTATAACATGTTCCACACCATCAAGTACCGCTTTTCCCTCACCTTTTTCACATCTCAAAAACTGATCAAGTGTGTGCACCTCTTCTCCAATATCTTCACCTGGCTTTAAACTCATCACCACAAGCTGAACATGCTTATCTGTATAAAGTATTTTTCTAAAATAATCATTTTCTAGCGAATCTTTTTCGATGTTTGTGACATATCCTTTCATGTTTTTTATTTTATTTCAATAAGTTTGTTGTTAATAATTTTCATGCGTTTTGTAACACCAATAGAGGTGTTGTCGGTAAATGCCGCACCAGCCACACGATCGGCATAATTTACAACAATGTCATCGCCATGAATTTCTGTTGTTTGCGGAGCGATGCGATCACCCAAAAGAATTGCGTTAGTACCCTGTACACGCGTTGGATCACTAAGTGTGCTAAGTGCGGCGACCACATAATAAAATGTGGCAGTACCACCTGTATCTTGAGTAATGAGAAATACGGTGTCATCTACACCATCAGCGTTTAGGTCAGCGTGCGCTTCATTACCAAAGTATCTAGTGGTCACCACAGATTTAGAATCTGGTGTTATTGGCACCTCAGAAATTCCATCGTTAAGTATTACTTCCGTATTTTCAATTGTGTAAATCGCATTTTTGTAATCAGCGCCAGAAGGATATTTTATCCGTGGCACATACAACCACCACACCAAAAAACCAATCAAAACAAACAATAATATAATAGATCCAATAACTTTTTTCATATTCACATTATACTCCCTACAAAAAAAGACCGCCATGAGCAGTCTTTTTTTGATAAAACAGTATTAAAATTATTTTTTCTTTGTATCAGTTCCAGGCTTTGTGTCATCTATATCCTTAAACGCACCTCTCATGTGTCTTATTGCGTCTACTAAACTTTTTGCTAATTCAGGAATTTTCTTTGCACCAAAAAGAAGAATGAAAATGATTGCAATTATTATAAGTTCTCTAGTTCCTAATCCAAACATGTTTTTGTTTATTAAGATTAAATAATATTGTAACTTCGTATAAAAACACCAACGGTAACGCCATTGCAATTAATGATATCCCATCAGTGGGTGGAAGTAAAGACACCAAAACAAACACCACAAAGTACGCCATTCGTCTTTTTTGTTTCAAAAAAACCTCATTTACAACACCTATACGTATAAGAACCGTAAGAATAAGGGGAAACTGAAATACTACGCCCAAAAGAGAAGATGTTATAAATATTTGAGAAAGAAATGAGCTTATATTCCAGATATTCTGCACCCCCAAACTTTGATTTATTTTTGCCAAAATACCAAAAGAGTAGTATAGAATAAAAAAACCATAAGAAAAACCGACAGCAAAAAGTATCACACTCACTGGTACGCACAAAAAAAACCATTTTTTTTCTTTTCTTGTAAGTGCTGGTGAAGCAAAAGAAAATATTTGAAAAATAACTATAGGAAGCGTCACAAGAATAGCGGAAAAAAAACCAATATCCATTGCCACATCAGCAAACTGAAATGGTGAGGTGGTAGCAATGAGAACATCTTTTATATCAAAAATCGCAACTATATGTTTGATTATAAAAGCAGATGAAAAAAAACCAAGCAAAAATACTCCTAAAAAAATAAGTGTGGAAATGTAGAGTTTGCGACGCAAGTCCTCCAAATACGGCAAAAACTTTTTAAAATTTTTCTTAAATGCATTCAATTTTTTACTCAGACATTATAAATACATTTCCAAGCTCTGGCGCTTCTAACAACAAAAATTGATTTCCACCCGGTTCAACTAAAATATCTGTAAGGACACCAGAATAAGTGGCTGTTGGTAATTCCAATAAAAAATCTTGGATTTCCCCTTCCTGAAAATTTATATCGGTTAAAGCCATGGTTTATAAACGTAATTTTTTTGCAATCTTCTTTTTTGCAAAAGCTACAATTTCTTCTGGTATTGAGGGTGTTTCCAAAATACTTGGTGTAGTGGTAGAAGTATTTGTCTCTACTGTATCAGAAATTATTTCTGGGGTACTTATTATGGTTGCGGAATTGTTTGTTTTATTTTTTATTTTTTTGGGAATAGTTGGCTTAACCTCATTTTCAGTTTTTTCTTCAATAGTTTCTTCTGCATCAACCTGCTCATCAACCGACGTTTTTTCAAATAAATCTGACCCGAGGGAACCATTGTTCATTTTGTCTCGCAAATCATTACTCATACGAACATAAGAAACTGCGGTGTGAGTAGAGTTTGGATCAATTTTTAAAATTGCTTCACCCAGCTCCATTTTGTCATTAAATCTATAAATCATGCCTCCATATTTCACATATTGAGCTTGAAATGAACCCAAAATCACTTCTTTGTTACTTTTATCGTAAAAATTA
Source organism: uncultured Candidatus Saccharibacteria bacterium (assembly GCA_964407105.1). Lineage (GTDB taxonomy): Bacteria > Patescibacteriota > Minisyncoccia > Phycocordibacterales > CALRHW01 > SICJ01. The sequence goes on from CAYOUG010000005.1 coordinate 13,406, forward strand.
ATAAGTGTCTCATCTTCATAATCACCGGTATCGCTCGCAACCTTCAGGTTTGGATTTTCTAATATTTCTTTATCTTTTTCAATATGAATCATATTAGTTTTGAGTTAATAATGCCCTTACTTTTATATTATCCGCAAGAACAGTGGGGGTATATCTAATATAAGTTGTCTCGTTTGCTTTGTCTGTTGTGTTGTAATCACCCCAAGCCCCACCGTCATCTGTAGATTTTTGCCATGTACCAGAGGGGGTTATTGCGGTGGTGGTATCGTCAAGCAATTCGGCATCTGTTTCGGCGTTATAAAGTCTAATACGAAGCGTTGGTACAGTACTTCCGAAAGCCGTTGAAAATCTCCACGCAAATCTCTTACTGCTTGTCGAAGATTGCCCCACAGACGGCTGATAATGACTATCGGTAGTATCATCTTCATAAGTACAACAAAGATTATAAATTCTATTTGGTATACAAATAGCACCAATCGTTCTAAATTCAATGGCAAATTGTATTACACTGGTCACTGATGCGGCAGATAAATCTCCTGTTTGATCAATTAATGTCCACGCACCAGAATCATCAGTAATATCTGCTGTTCTATAATAAATTCTAATTGGTTCTGTGGGCATTGTTAAACCACCATCACCCAAATAATCAGCATTATTTACAAAAACTTTCGAAAGTTTTGTTGCGTTTGTGGTAGCTAAAGATGGCGTGACTAAACGTTGTTTTACTGTTCCAGTAGCATATTGCCAATCTGCTCCAAGTGGTACTGCATACATAATATTTGTAGTTGCCGCCACTCCCGCACGAGCTAGATACACAAGACCGGCTTGAGACCAGACAGACAATGCTGCTCCTTGTGGATTTGGATGTGGTGTTGAATTCGAATCAGCTGTAGACTGATCTTGTTGTCCTGTATCTGTCAGAAAAATATGATCAAATTGATAAGATCCTGAAGAATCATATTTAGTTATATATGCTCTGTGATGAGCCACAGTACCTCCCGCACCAGTTGAAGTTAAAATTAATCTGTCTATTTGATCGGCAATTTCCACCGACGTCAAAAGACTTGAAAGAGTATATGTTCCAGATCCACCGGTTGGAACTTCTGTCATTGAATCGGCAACCCACGTGATACTTCCTTGACTAATATCCGATATTGGAGCTCGGTGGACCCTTGTTCCAGATACAAAATAAAGACATTTTACTCCCGACCCAGGTCCATGACTCAATGTTCCAATTCTTCCATTGTTTGTTTGTGTAACTGTTCCAGTTACTGTTTGTACACCAGTTGTAAGAACCCACCCATTAACTGTTTTTCCTGCGGCAATTCCACCCAACGCACTTAAATCTGCTCTAAAATTATATTTATATACTTGCGGAGTGGTAGAAGCCTGAACTTCAATAACATAAGCATATTGTTGTGTCCAGCTATCACGATCATCTATTGCAAGTCCTGCAGCTATACCATTACCCCCAACTATCACATAACTTGATCCTCCAGCAACGGTGGCGGCAGATGAAATGGTGAGGGTGGTAGTAGAGCCAACCGCTGTAATATTATACCAAGTTGTTATTGAAGATGGATTTGTGGAACCAAAACCAATCATACAACCAAGAAACAAAGCTGCTGTCCATGTAGTTCCTACCCCCGTTACTGCGGTTGATGTTGGAACGGTTACAGTACCAGTCGCATAAACTGAATCAAGATCAACCAAACTGTAAACAGCTTTGGTTTTATCAACAGTGGTGGCAGCGGCAATAGTAGTACCACCAACAACAAAATCGTCAAAAGAAATACCGTTGGCCACAGCAAATCCAGCAGATGCGATAACTGCGGCTGACGTTGAAACAAGAGCTTTTAAATCCTCAATTACATATGCTGTTCCGGCAGCAACAGTGATATTTGCGGCGGTACCACCCACACCACTTGCAGTAACGTTTGTTTGAAGTGTAAGAGAAGTATCTGAATTGACAGCATTTATATAATACCAAGTAGATATTTGCGTTGGATCAGTACTTCCGAAACCAATACGAGAACCAACCGCAATACGATCTGCAGACCACGTTGTGTTTGTACCTGTTACTGTAGCAGTAGCAACCTCTACTGTACCAGTTGTATACTCTTCATAAACAACTCTCATTCCTTTTATTGTTTGGGTACCGCCTCCTGTTGGAAAAGTTAAAGTGATAAACCCCCTCCATGAAAATGTTGACAACAAGCGATCATACTCAAAACAAGTAATACGACGAGTGGTGGCGGCTGAAGCATTATCTGCGAGAAAAACAAAATCTCTTTTTACATTTTTATCAATAACAAAAGAAGTTCCACCTGCCACAGTACCAGCAGAAGATCCTATGGTTATAGAAGTGGCAGAAGAAACAGCGGTGATTGTATACCATGTCGTTATTGAATTTACGTCAGTGGATCCAAAACCAATTCGTGCACCAATAGGAACACCGTTTGCAAGCCAACTTGTACCACTTCCAGTAACAGCCATATTTGAAACTCCAACAGTACCGGTTGAATATGTCCCGCTCTTATTCATCCATTGAATCACGTGGGGATAAACACCAGGAATACTTGTACTCGTTTCAAATGGTCTTGCTACTCCAAGTTTTGATGGACCAGCAAATTTATCTGTCGCGGCAGCACCTGTGTATTGAGATATTAAATCACCCAAAACTGTTTTTGTGGAATCATATGCGGTATATGGTGTGGTTGAACCAGTAAAAGTATGCTCAATTGCTCTTTTTGCCATAATTTATAAATATTATACCTCTAAATAATCGATATTTATCTGAACTGTGGTTGTGCCCGATATCACACAGTATAACACCTGATCTACACCACCCTCAATATAATTTGGATGATTGTTTGCTCCGTACAGTCCACCTGTCTTTGGTGAAACATATTTTTCATAATCTGTACCACCGGCCGTAAATCTAAAAGATACTGAAGTAGCGTCAGCGGTCAAAGAAAAACGTGATGCATACACTCTGATTTTTTTACCAGAATCGGGGGTGCGAACATTTCCAGACGCAGAAAGACTTATTGAAAGTTTTGTTACTCCCTGCCCTGTCAACAAAGAAGATACTGTTTCTTCGGTTGCAGGATTTATCCGAGTGTTTGAGTCGTCTTTTACCCCCACCACACTAGATGTAGGGGTACTTCCCATCACGAGTGCGTCGGCTTTTTTAGGAAAAAGCGTTGCACCAAAAACACCGAGCCCAGCCACCCCAAGAACCTTAAGAAATAGTCTTTTGTCAAAATCTCCAACAGATTTATTTTTAGAACGCAAAACTAGTGAAGGTTTGCTGTCAATTTTACTTTTTATTTTCTTTTTTCTTATCAATCGAAAAGAAAATTTATTTGGTGCAATAGAAAACATAGCAGTTATAAATATTTTATCACAAAAATATACTTAGCAATCACCGATATTGGGTATATCTATCTTTACTTCACTCATTTAATGAAATATCATTTAAGTAAAGATTCTCATGAAAAAAACTCTGTCCATATTCATCTCATTTGGTTTTGTTTTTATTTTGTTTTTTTCTTTTTTCCCAACAGCAAAAGCAGAATATCAACGCGCTGCGCTTGGCAGTACAGTTGTAATTGGCGAGTTTGTTTTTGATGATGATTATGTGGCAACCACAACGGCGGGATGCACTATTACAATTTATGATCCGGCAGGAACACAAAAAGTGAACGCTGGATCTATGACGTCAGACGCAACCGGCTGGACACATTATAGTTATGCAATAGGCGCAGGAGAAACCGAGGGTAATTGGCACTCGGTCATGTCTTGTGGTTCTGTGCTAAGTGGAGATCTTGTGAAAGTAGACAAGACATTCACTGTAGGCGCTGTTGTTGTTGCATCAAGTACCATAGCAAATGCCGTATGGAACAACACAACTCGAACATTAAGTGCATTTGGTTCTCTTGCATCAGATGTGTGGAATAGTTCTTTCGCTTCAACACGTCGACTCACAGATTCTACACTCACAGATGGAGGATCTCTTCCTACTTACGCACAATTTAATTCAGCAACCTCAACCATAGTTACCGAAATATTAGCAAACAGAACGTTAATTTCTAATTTAAATAATATTTCTGCATCCGATGTGTGGTCAAATGGAGCAAGAACTCTCACCGACTACGCCACAACATCAATTGCCTCAAGTACCGCTTACGAAGTGTGGAACAGAGCTTCATCGCAACTTACTTCCACAGGAAGTGTTGGAAAACTTGTCGCGGACAATATAGATGTAGCAATATCCACACGAGGAACAAGTAATCTTTCTGCTAGCGACGTATGGAATGCAGCGACACGAACACTTACTGATTATGCTACATCATCAATTGCTTCATATGCTGCAACAGCTGTCTGGGCAAACGCCGCAAGAACACTTACCGACTATGGAAACGATGTCACCGCTGCACAAATTTGGAATACACTCACATCAAGTTTAACAACAGTAAATTCTATAGGAAAATTATTGACCGACAACGTAGATACTGCCATTTCAACACGTGCTTCACTTGCAAACCAGATCGCTGGATGGAGTATTGTAATGTCTGATTATAGCGCAGTAGAAACAGGAGAAACATATCGAGCAAAAATTGTTATTTTAAATAGTAATAGTGTTCCAACAACACCATTTGCAACACCAACAGTAACTCTTTATGACTCAGAAAGAAACACCACCGTATCTGATGTTGCAATGACTGCAATAGGCACTGGTGTTTATGAATACACGTATTCTGTGGCAGCTGGTGCATCACAGGGTGTGTGGGAAACTGTCATAAGTACTCAGGTGGAAAGTGGAAAAACTCTCACAAACAATGACTATTGGATCGTCGCCGGCTCCCCTGCACAGGTTATTATCAATAGCGTTACCGCCAATTCGATTTCAGACATAAGTGCAAACGTAACAATTACAAACGAAGGTTTGGCTGGATATGAATATCATTACGAGTGGTGTGTTGTATCTAGTATAGATAATCCTTGTGGAGATGGAGATGATTCTTACCACGGCACAGGAGCAAAATTTATAAATCCATCGGAAGACTGGAATACAAATCTTACAGCTACTGTTTCATCTGCTGGAGATTATTATTTTAAAATGATTGTATATTTCGGTACAGAATCATCTGGTTCTTCTAGAACATTCACCGTTGCTTCTAGTGGTGGAGAAGAAGAAGGAAGTGGTGGTGGCGGAGGTGGGGGTGGAGGTGGTGGAGGAAGTTCTTCATCTGGTGGTACATGCGCTGGAGCAGATTTTAATGGAGATTACATTGTAAATTCAGTAGATTTCTCTATTCTTCTCGCGTTTTGGAAAACAAACTCACCATTTGCAAATACATGTGTAGATATAAATCATGACAATGTGGTAAATTCAGTTGATTTTTCAATTCTTCTATCGCAATGGGGTACTTCTGGTCATGTAATATAATTATTAAAATATGAAAATAAAAAAAATAATTTTCTTTATCCCTCTCGTCGCATTATTTTTTTGCGCAACACCCAATCACGCCAATGCAGCAAAAATTTTCATAGATCTACCAGAAAAACCAATAAGTGTGGGTAATGTGAGCCTGCTTAAAGTAATGATAGATACGGAAGGTAAGGAAATAAATGCTGTAGAGGGTGTATTAAAATTTACTTCCACCGTTGATATTACTTCCATTAATACTGGTGGCTCAATTTTCGATTTATGGACGAGAAAGCCGTCGGTTGAAGCAGATACCATTTCATTTACTGGAGGAACAACCGCTGGTGTATACGGAAAATCATTAAAACTTTTTACAATTGCAATTAAACCGTCTTCTACAAAAACAATTGAAATAAGTTTAGAAAAAGCCACAACATATTTAAATGATGGCAAGGGCACAGAAATTATCACTTCAGGACAAACCATAAAAATTCCTGTTCAGGTTTCAGCAACACCAAAAAATGAACTCGCCTCTCTCATTAATGAAGATAAGACACCTCCATCTCCTTTTAAAATAGAGCTTGGTAAAGATTCTTCGGTATATGATGGTAAATATTTTATAAGTTTTTACGCTACCGACGAAGACTCTGGTATAAATCGATATGAAATAATAGAGAATGATCAACCGCTTGTACGTTCTGGAAATACATATATTTTGCAAAATCAAAATCTTTCTGGTTTTGTGACAGTAAAAGCAATCGATAATGCTGGAAATGAACGAATACAAACACTAGAACTACAATCTCGTCTTCCTTGGATGAATATATTTCTCTTGATAATTTCAATTTTGGTTATATTTTATGTAATTTATTTCTTTATCTTTAGAAAAAAACGATGAGAAAATTATTAACATTAATAATTTTAATTGGATTAACCATAATGCCCGCTTTGGCAAGTGCGGCAGACATGTATTTGATTTTAAATAAATCTCAAGTAACAGAACAGGGTACATTTACAGGAACAGTTTACGTATCGACTGGAGGTTTAGCTATAAACAATGCCGAGAGTACGATACATTTCCCCGCCGACCTTGTAAGTGTTGATTCGGTCACCACAGCCGGTTCAATTTTTAATATTTGGGTTGAGCAACCAAGTTTTTCAAACACAGCTGGAACAATATTTTTTAATGGAGGATTGCCCACACCCGGATACGCTGGACAATCCGGAAAATCTTTACAAATAAATTTCAGAGCAAAAAAAGCTGGTTTAGCCAATCTCTCTTTTGGTTCATCGGCTATTAGAGCAAACGATGGAAGTGGTACAAATGTATTAGCACAAACAAGTGGTTCTTCTATTTCCATAGTCGCTGGTACTGTTGTACCTGTCCCTGCATCGATTCAAATAGGGCTACCGAAAGCTCCTGTTATTACATCTGTAGACATGCCCGACCAAAACGCATGGTACAACAAAACAGATAGTACTTTTTCTTGGGGATTACCATCTGATGTTACAGCCGTACAGCTTGTGCTAAGCAAATCCCCGGACACCGCCCCAACCGTAATCTACAGTCCACCGATAATGAACAAAAACTTGTCTGATCTTTCAGAAGGTACTCTTTATTTAAATGCTAGATTTAAAAATGACATCGGTTGGGGAAAAATTGCAAGTAGGAAAATACAAATTGATACTACAGCGCCAGAAAACCTATCTATAAAAACGAGTGTAACAGAAGATGATTTAGTATTTATTGACGCTTCAGCAAAAGACACACTTTCTGGAATAAAAAATTATGTGGTTTTTGATGATGATAAAAAAATCTCTGAGGGTGTAGCCGACGTAGAAGGTAAAGCAAAATTTAATCTCCCGCCACTACATGAGGGTCGAGTTGAATTTAATGTACGAGCATACGACAAAGCAGGAAATTATACAGAGACAAAAGTTTCTGTTGATGCACCGGAAGTAAAAGTTCCAAAAATTACACATTATCCTGAATACATAAAAATTGGCTCAAAAATTGAAATACGAGGAAAATCGCCTTACGCTGGAACAGATATAAATCTGTGGTTTAAAGAAGAAGGAAAAGAAGCAAAGAGTTATTTAGTAAAACCTGATGAGGATAAAATTTTCTCATACACAAGTGATTCTATAGAAACACTTGGTGTTGTTAATGTCTGGGCAGAAACAATTAGAAACAAAGATGTAAAAAGTGAAGCATCTGAAAAGGTTTATGTAAGTGTAAAAGAATCAAACGCAGTGTGGCTGGGCACAAAAGCGATTCAAATAGTATCAATAGCAATCACCTTCCTTGTGTTGTTGTCCACGCTACTTGTTCTAATCTACTTTGGAATCAGAAAATTTAATGAAATGAAAAGAAAACTTAGAAGAGATCTTGTGCATACAGAACAAGAAGTACACAAGGTATTTGAAATTCTAAAAGAAGACACAAAGCGACATTTGAAAATGCTCGAAAAAGCAAGCACGAAACGAAAACTTACAAAAGAAGAGAGTAAAATATTTACAGAACTTTCAGAAAATATTGATGAGACCGAAAAATATCTTTCAGAGAGAATAAAAAATATAGAAGAACAAGATCTATAAAAGCCCCGTTTGTGATACTATGCTGATGATGGAAAAAGACACATGGGATGTGATTGTTGTGGGTGGTGGACCTGCCGGCATGATGACGGCGGGACGCGCCGCGGAACTTGGCGCGCGCGTTCTTTTGCTTGAAAAAAATGATACTCTCGGCAAAAAACTTCTAATTACTGGCGGAGGCAGATGCAATGTCACAAACGCCGAGTTTGATACTCGTGCACTTCTTGAAAAATTCAATGACGCAGGAAAATTTCTTTTTTCTGCGTTTGCACAATGGGATTCTAAAGATACGATTAATTTTTTCAATACACGTGGCATGGATACGAAAATAGAAAAAGAAAAGCGTGTGTTTCCAACGAGTGATAAGGCGCAGTCCGTGTGGGATGTGCTTGTGGAGTATGTTCGGGGTGAGGGCGGCGGTAGCGGCGCACGAAGTAGCGCCGCTGGTATGAGGGGTAGTGTAACCGTACGATCGAACACAACGGTGACAGATATGTTGCTGGAGGATGGACAGGTAGTGGGAGTTACAATCAAGGGTCGGGAGCAGATACGCGCTAAAGCTGTGGTGATCGCGACCGGAGGCACTTCCCGCCCTGAAACTGGCTCCACCGGAGACGCTTACGCGTGGCTTTCATCAATCGGTCACACTATTATAGAACCCACGCCATCACTCGTACCTATTGCCACTCGCAGTGCATGGACACAAAGACTCTCTGGAGTTTCTGTACCAGATATAAAAATTACCATGCTTCAAAACAACGAAAAACAAGACGTACGTCGTGGAAAAATTCTTTTCACGCACGTCGGTTTAAGCGGTCCCACCATTTTAAATATGAGCAAAGACGTAGGTGAACTTTTAAAATATGGCGACGTGGTGATATCGCTCGACCTTTTGCCCACTCTCGACTACGGCACACTCAACACAAAACTCCAAGAAATATTTAAAAAACATGCAAATAAAAAATTTAAAAATTCTTTAAGTGGTGAAGATGGACTTATATTTTCTGCGCTTGCACCTATCGTCATTGAGCTTTCAGGTATCAATCCAGAAACACCATGCAACAGCATCACGCGCGAAGAACGCCTCAAACTTATCACACTTCTAAAAGATATTCGTATCGATGTTGATCATCTTCTGGGTGTAGAAAAAGCGATTATTACTTCAGGCGGTGTATTACTTGACGAAATTGATTTCAAAACAATGCGCTCTCGTCTGTTTCCCAACCTATATATTGTAGGTGACATGCTAAATATAGACCGACCATCTGGTGGATATAGTTTGCAGTTATGTTGGACCACAGGATTTGTGGCAGGATCAAACGTCACAAACCAAACATCTAATTAAAAAGGCACTTTTTTAGTGTGGTTTTTTGAAGTAATTCTTTATTTTTTAATTAATTTTTTTAGCGGTGATGCCAACCATTATCAATTTTTCTTTTCGCGAAAGTTTTTTAATCGCCCACTCTCTTTTTATTGCCTCATTTTTATTTTTAAATTTTTCTGAGTAGACAAGCTTCACCGGCCGACGAGCTCTCGTATATTTTGCTCCTCTCAACGATTCATTGTGCGCTCTGATGCGTTTTTTAAGGTCGCATGTATAGCCTGTATAAAGTGTGCCATCTGCACACGAAACGATGTAAATATAATAAGTCATTATGGCTTGCGACTTTAACTTTTTTTTAGATTTTTTTGATATCCGTACTTTTATACTACGTGCATGGAACATAAAAAGCAAAATGAAGTTTCAAATGAAGTATCGGTGAACACTATTAATATTAAAGAGAGAATTTATATTATTCGAGGTAAGAAAGTAATGGTCGATAGGGATTTGGCAGAGTTGTATGGGGTTCCTACCAAAAGACTTAACGAGGCTGTAAAAAGAAATCTCAATAGATTTCCAGAAGATTTCATGTTTCAACTCACTAAAGAGGAGATGCGAAATTGGAAGTCGCAATTTGCGACTTCCAATTCTGATAACGAAAACTGGAAGTTCCAATTCGGAACTTCCAATTTCAACCTCAAACAAAGTCTTAGAAAACGTCCGTTCGCCTTCACCGAGCAGGGCATCGCCATGCTCTCAAGTGTGCTCAATAGCGATCGGGCCATTGCGGTAAATATTCAAATCATTAGAATTTTCACCAAATTACGAGAAATGATTGATGTGTACAGAGAACTTCGTGAAAAAGTAGAGGAAATGGAAAAAAATAATGAAACTAATTTCAAAGAAATATTTCGAGTACTTAGAGTATTAATTACAGAAAATAAAAAACCAAAAGGAAAAATTGGGTTTTAATTGTAATGTTTATGATCGCAACGTGCGACCCTAAACGTTATTTTTTCAAAAACAATCTAGCAAGTCGTATTTCGGCAAATGAATAATCTTGTGGTAAATTTTTCTTTATCGGCGACAACCAAAAATCTTGATTTTTGCCGTTTGTTTTTTCAAACGCCGCCACAATCTTTTTAAATCGCGTTGGTTTAAGTTCTTTGTCTTTAATATATGCAATATCTGCGGGTGTAAGTTTTTCTTCTTCCAAAAGCTGTTCGATGTGATCGATAATCGTCTCGGCTTTTAATCCACGTTTTTTGACAACTTCTTTAAATGGCACACGTTCTATGATAAGTGCACGAGTCTGCTCAAAAGTACTAACCTTTTTGCCGTCCGCTCCCCGCTTTATCTTTTTCACCTTTCCGTGAGGCGCAACGCTAGCCAAAAATTCAAACTGCGCTTTTTCTTTTGTTTTTGGATTAAGTGCAACAAGCCACTTTTCAGCAGCAGCCGATTCTTTTTGTAGTTCTTCATCAAACATAAGCACTTCTTCGCTCACTTCGAGCGCTCTGTCGTTGATCCCCACAAGTTTGAGTCCGGAAAGCGCCCGCACACGCGACAGTGCCACATATCCCATTCCTTTTTCAAACGCTTTTGAAAGATCGATCTCTGCAGAGTCAAGTGTCATTCCCTGACTTTTATGAATAGTAATCGCCCATGCAAGCCGGAGTGGTATTTGTGTAATTTTTGCTTTCACATGACCATTTTCTTCAATTACCCAGTCCTGCGGTGTTGCTTTAATAATTTTACCTTGAGCTGTTTGCACAGTTACATATTCTGGTGATGAAGAAAGCACCTTACCGAGTGTTCCGTTTACATATCCCACTTCATAATTATTTTTTACAAACATCACCTGCGCGCCGGCTTTAAGGTGTAAAATTGATGGAGCAAGACACCCGCTTTTTAAAGCCATAGTAAGTGGTTCTATTCCGTGATCACTCATACGGTGTGTATGTAAATCCCCATTCACCTTTTCAAGCTCAGCGGCATTTATGGCATCTACATCAATATTATGAGTATAAAGCTTGGTTGGTCGCATCATTGTTTCTGGCTCTTTATTAAGTCGCGCAAGCAAATGATTTATCGTTTCATGAGACATTGTGTTGGTACGAATAGCGTTAAGTACAGAAATAAATGTTGGATCGTTGTGGCGATGAGATTCGGTAAGATAACAAACTTTCAAATTAAGATTTTTCCATGCATCAGAATGATACACAAAATGCGCGTCGGGTTCATTATTACGCGCAACTGGCGGCAACTGAAAAAAGTCTCCACATAAAATCACTTGCATACCGCCAAACGGCAAATTATTTCTTTTAAAAAAACGAGCAACACGATCAATGAGATCGAGTCGATAATGATGCAACATTGAAATTTCATCAATTACAAGCACTTTAGTTTTTTGAAATCGATCCCAAAGATAGCGTTTTTCTTCCATTGCTTCCAAATCATATTCAGAAAGTGTGTGACGCACACCAAGTCCAGACCATGAATGAATAGTGACGCCACCCATGTGGCTTGCGGCAATACCGGTAGAAGCGGTTACGGCCACATCCACGCCGTGGCTTTTAAGATATGCAACGTACTGATTGAGCAAATACGTCTTACCACTTCCAGCAGAACCGGTGAGATATACGTTGTAACCAAGTTTTAAAATGTCTAAAGCAGACTTTTGAGTCATGGAATCTAGTATACCAAAAGCCGTCTAAAGTTTTTATAAATTTTAGATAAAGAAAACGCCGTACCTTGTGGGTCGTGCGTT
>CAYOUG010000006.1:0-12565 GCA_964407105.1 uncultured Candidatus Saccharibacteria bacterium
CCGGAGATTATCGGATAAAAGCTACCCTGGGGATAACAGGCTGGTTGTGCCTAAGAGTCCATATCGACGGCACAGTTCGGCACCTCGATGTCGGCTCAACTTATCCTGGGGCTGGAGAAGGTCCCAAGGGTATGGCTGTTCGCCATTTAAAAAGTTACGCGAGCTGGGTTCAGACCGTTTAGGTTTGCGAGGAGTGGAAGTTAAAATATATGGTTTTTGAGATATGTTTTAACTGACACGACTCAAAACTTAAGCAATCTGAATCCTCAGAGGAATTGTTTGAAATTTTTTGTGTATGAAAAAGAAAGTGATACCAACCAATCACGGCGGTCAAGCACGTATGTGCCTGATTAAAGCTGATGAATATCGGTAAAGTCTTATTTGTTTAGATAACAAAAGATGATGCCGAGGGAAGAGGTAACGCGGGCCGAGATTTATCGGCGCGAAATGTTTCCTCACCCGTAGAGACTACATATTAGCTCCCGAAGGGGAAAGATATAGTCCAATACTCACAGAAATGTGGGAAAAATATGCGTGAGACAGGTTGGTCTCCTATCTACTGCAGGCGTTGATTCTTGAGGAGATTTGACTCTAGTAAGCCCGAAAGGGCCTTGCTACTTCACGGAGAAATCTGTGATGACAATATGGCTATAACGGTGGAGTCTTCATCATATTTGGTTTTGTTTTGCAAAAATACACCTTTAGTCCATCGTGTATTATGAGAATTACTTGAGGACCAGAATATGATAAGATAATACCGTGGGAAGTCGATCTAAAATTACGTTAGCGTATGTCGCAGGGTTTCTTGATGGTGATGGAAGCTTAATGCTTCAAATCAAAAAACGAAAAGATGGTAAAAAATCTTCAATTAGATTTATGCCAACAATTTGTTTCTATCAGGATACCCGGCATGAAAAAACTTTGTATTGGATACGAGAAGTTTTTGGTATTGGTTATCTTTCCAAAAGAAATGATGGAATGACCGAGTTAAGAATAAATGGTTATGAGCAAGTAAAAAATATTTTGAAAGCTTTATTTCCACACATTCGATTCAAAAAACTTCAAGCGCAAGCATTATTGAATGCATGTGAAATCCTCTCTTCTAAAAAGTTTAAAATGCTAACAAAAAAGCAGTTAATTCAACTTGTTAACGATATTTTGGTGATACAAAGTGAAAACTACGTAACCAAGAAAAAGAAAACAAGAAAAGAATTGCTTAAAATTTTAGGTTTGACCCCGTAACGACTGAATCCGTAAGGATGAGACTCATATAGATTTGGAAAGTCTGAAGCATGAGCAACAGACAGAACTATGTGGGTAATACGCCATCCCTTAACTCCACCCTGGAGAAAGGTGAAGATATAGTCTGCGCTCCTAGAAATAGGGGAATTACGCGACGAGAGGACCGAGTTGAACTGACCTCTGGTCTATCTGCTGTCACGCCCGTGGCACCGCAGAGTAGCTATGTCGGGAATGGATAAATTCTGAAAGCATCTAAGAATGAAACCAACTCCAAGATTAGGAATCGTTTGAGACTCGTGGGAGATGACCACGTTGATAGGCTTTAGGTGTAAGCACAGTAATGTGTTGAGCCGAGAAGTACTAATAAGTCGATTCTATTAGGAAATTTGAAAACCATCTTTTTACTCTGTTACATGAAATTAATATTTCATGGTTGTTTGAAATCTTATTGTTGGGAATTTTTTCCAATTTGGGACGAGCTCTATGAGAGAGCCTCATCTGCAAAGATGATGAAGGTTCAAATCCTTTCGTCTCACTTGACCTCAAGTGGGGTCACAAAAGATGTTTCCTTGAGGGAGGGGGAGTGATCACTTTTCACCAAAGTGATCTGGTGCGGCAGGGATGCTGCACAGTGCTCGAGTCATCGTTTCGTGTACTCCGTCCGAGAACACGTGAATGATACTCCACAAACGCGAGTGCACCCCCTCCCTCGGGAACATCATAATGTTCTTTTATTGAAAAATGCGCGAAAAATTTTCGCGCCTAACAATAAGATTTCAAACAGAAAAGTTTTTTGAATATTTAGTTTTGGTGGTTTAACGCGGTGGTCACACTCCTTCCCATTCCGAACAGGACAGTTAAGCACCGTAGTGCCGATGATACTCCGATGAGGGGGAAAGTAGGTAGCCGCCAGAACTAAGTATTTAAAAACAAAAAAACCGCAACACATAAGCAAAGCGGTTTTTTTGTTGTATAATAAACACAATGACATCGTGGTCTGCGAAACGTAAACTTATTTATCTAGGTATTTTTATCGCCTTTGTTTTTTTGATTGTGGTTGTACCAATCTTTTTTATTTCATACGATCGGCCAACTTGTTTTGACGGAAATAAAAACGGAGATGAGGCAGGTGTGGATTGTGGTGGCTCGTGTCAACTTCTTTGTAGTTTTGAAGCTATTGCACCACAAATATTTTGGAGTAGATCTTTTAAAATATCTTCAAATTTATATTCTGCCACAGCTTATGTTGAAAATAGCAACATAAATTCTGAAGCATTAAATGTGCCATACATTTTTAAATTATTTGATTCAAAAAATGAGCTCATTACAACACGTGAAGGCAATGCCTATATTCCAAAATATAAAATTTTTGGTATTTTTGAGCCGAACATTCAGGTGGGAAATAAAATACCCACTCGTACCACTTTTGAATTTACTAAAACCCCCGTATGGAATAAAAATAATATAATACCACCAGAACTTGTGGTGCGAAAAAAATCTCTTTTAAACACAGATGTGAGCCCACGTGTTGATGCAACTATAGAAAATAGATCTGTTTCAACAATTAAAAATATTGAAGTGGTGGCGATAGTGTACGATGGAAAAGATAATGCCATCGGCACATCACGAACTTTTATAGACTCACTACCTCCAAACGAAGCCACAGATATTGTCTTTACTTGGCCACTTCCATTTGAAACACAAAGTAATGTTTGTAAAATTCCAGCTGATGTCATGATGATTATTGATCGCTCGGGCAGTATGGCAAGTGACGGTGTTAAACCTCCCCAACCACTTACTAATGTAAAAGACGCTGCAATTTTGTTTACAGAAAAACTTGGAGACAGTGATCAGGCTGGTGTTATTTCTTATGCTGGAGAAGCATCTCAACCCCTTGACGCATTTCTTACACTAGATAAATTGGCTATAAAAAATGCAATTTCTTCTATTGCTATAGGTACAAAAGGTTTACAGCAAACAAATATTGCAGACGGTTTGGAAAAAGCTCTTAGTGAATTTTCAACAGAGAGACATCGATTTGGTGCGAGAAAGGTTATAGTGTTGCTTACTGATGGTGCACCAACACTCCCCATTAAGCCGGGTGATGAAAAATATCCAGAAAAAGCCGCATTTTCTATAGCACAGCAAGCAAAAAATACTGAAGTACAGATATATACAATAGGTCTTGGTACTCAGGTAAAAGGAGAATATTTGACAAGCTTGGCTTCTGGTCCAGATTATTATTTCCCAGTACTTTCAAGTAATGCTCTTGAAGCGGTGTATAAACAAATTGCGACTTCTATTTGTAAAGACACCCCAACCTCTATCGAAATCATACCAATCGTGCTTAAATAAGTGTGCCCAGCACGCATTGTGTGGATATTATGTATCAAATTGAACGCATTTTTAGTGGTGTTATAAGTTTTATTCTTCCACGTTTTTTACGTGAATATTTTTCGCATATAGACTGGATATTGTTTTTATCAGCTTTACTTATCGCGCTTGCTGGACTTGTAACAATGAATTCTTTTGTTGAAGAACGGGGTTATTTTTTTCAAAAACAACTTATTTGGCTCTGTGTTTCTGTGGCGCTATTTTTTTTAGTGAGTATGATTGATTTTCATTTTTTGCGAAAAACTGGTGTGATAGTTTCTATTTTTATTACTATTTGTGTAGTTCTTGTGTCACTTTTTACTTTGGGTTATGTATCAAAAGGGGCACAAAGCTGGTTTAATCTTGGAGCTTTTTCTATACAACCGTCTGATCCAGCAAAATTAGTTATTATTTTACTTCTCGCAAAATATTTCACACGAAGACACGTGGAAATTGCGCACATTCGTCATATTTTTGTTTCAGGTCTCTACGCTTTTATTATGTTTGTCCTTATTCTATTTCAACCAGATTTTGGGGGAGCGATTATTATTTTTTTAATTTGGTTTGGAATGGTGATGGTTTCCGGTCTTTCAAAAAAACACCTTACTGCGGTATTACTTGTTGGCACGATCTCTTTTTTAGGCTTATGGTTTTATGCTTTTCAGGATTATCAAAAACAACGTATTATGACTTTTGTAAATCCGCTTGCTGATGTGCGTGGGGCGGGTTACAACGCTTACCAGTCTATGATTGCTGTGGGTTCTGGACAAATACTTGGTAAGGGTGTGGGTTATGGTACTCAATCAAAACTTCGTTTTTTGCCGGAATATCAGACAGATTTTATTTTCGCTGCTTTTGCAGAAGAGTGGGGGTTTGTTGGTGTAATAATTCTTTTTGGATTATTTTCTACGCTTGTATGGCGTATTATTGCAAATGCACTACGCGGATCAACCAATTTTGAAATGCTTTTTGGTTTGGGTTTAACAATACTTTTTATGACACATTTTGTTATAAATATTGGTATGAATATAGGACTTTTACCGGTCACGGGTATTACCGTACCTTTTATGAGTTATGGTGGCAGTCATTTACTTACAGAATTTTTAGCATTAGGTATTTTGATGGGAATGAGGCGCTATAATAGATCTGTACACAAAGATCTTATTAATCAGTAGAGATTAAAAAATAAACAAGTATTTTTTATGGATACATTGTTTGATAAAGAGTTTTATTACTTGAGTAAACACACACTGCATTTGTTGCTGAAAAAGCCCACGCTCCGCCAATTGGTGTAACGTTGTTATCTTCAAATCCACCAGCACATCCACCACCGTTTGGCCCCTTCATAACCCAGTATAGAGCATAACTAGAACATGGATTTTCTGTGAGGCAAACATATCCGATACCATTGTAATTATCCCCATCGATAATTACAGGATCTGTGTTTGCTGGGGGGCCAGCAATATATGTGACGATCGCGTTATTAATATCTGTATCTGGCAATTTTGATCCATTAAAACAACTCCCACCAGTATTATCTTCACCTAAACATTTATTAAAAAAACTTGCAGTCGCTGAAGGGTAATGATCGTTTTGACTATTATATAATTCCAAAGCTTTTTTGTATTCATCAGCCATCTGAACTTTTTTTGAATTGATTGCCTTGTCTCGAGAAACCTGAATGTTTATAAGTATGATTGCTGTTAAAAGACTAATAATAGAAATAACCACAAGAAGCTCAATAAGTGTAAAGCCAACATTAGTTTTACGATAAGCCATTGAGATTATGTGAAATTAAAAAAAACAAAAAATGCGATTGCAAAAATAATAAGCGAAATAACCACAAGCATCGTATTAATTTGCGAAGAATTTTTTGCTAAACCAGTTTTAAGAAGAATTTTACCAAAGGTAGGAATACGTTCTGCTTGTTTTGGTATTTGGGCGAGCAGAGTATCTTCTTCTTCGAATTCTACATCTGACATATTTTAATTATACAGTGTGATTGTTTCATTGACCATACGTTCATGTGAAAAACTTTTTGAAACATGATCTCTCAGTGCCTTACCGTATGAGATGCGCAAAGACTCATTATTTAGAAGTTGAGATAGACCACTATTTATTTTTTCAATATCTCCCGGATTGGTAAGAATTCCAGTTTTTTCATCAATAATAATTTCAGGAATACCACCAACAGCACTTCCAAGTACTGGTAATGTGGCGATCCCAGCTTCAAGCAGAGCGTATGGAAATGCTTCTGTGCGAGAGGTGAGTGTGAAAATGTCAAAGGCTTTTAGATACAAAGAAGCTTGGTCAACGTATCCTATAAGATGTATACGATCTTGAAGGTTTTTTGAAGATATAAGTTTTGTAAGTGACTCACGTTCTTCACCTTCGCCAACAATAATAAGACCACAATCTTTATACAAAGAACTGATTTCTGAGAATGCTTGTATGAGAAAATCAAGTCCTTTGTTTTTGTGAAGCTCGGATATTGTTCCTATCCAAATACTATGGTCTACAGATGATGCTAAATGTTGACGCGCTTCAAATCCGTCGTAAAAATTGATATTAGCAATGCCGTTATAGACAACATGAATTTTATTTTTTACAAAAGGAAAATTCGATATCTGTGTGGCGGTTTGTTTTGATACTGCGATTGTTTTGTGAGAAAAGAGAATTGTAAACCAATGCAGTATACCAATAATTATTTTTGAAAGAAGAGCGCGCTCTTCGTTGTATGCCCAGCCGTGACCGGTAAATATGATGTGTGGTACGCGAGCGATACGCGCGGCAAGTCCGCCGAGCGCGCCCACCTTTGAGCTATTGAGATGCACTACGTCAGGCTGTTCTCTTTTAAAAAGTAAAATAAGTTCAAAGAAAACTTTCAAATCTTTAAAAATATTTACGTTGCGTTTAAGAGAGGGAATTTCAATACAACGTATTCCCGCTTCGGTGAGTTTTTTACTGAGTACACCCGACTCTCCAAAAACCACACCTACAGAAAAAGTATCTTTTGGTAATGATGTGGCAAGGTCAAAAACGTATCGTTGTGCTCCACCGAAATTTCCTTTGGTAATAACGTAGAGTATTTTACGTCTTACATTATGCATGAGGGGTATTATAGCATGAATCTAAGCCGTTTTTTAGTTTGGCAGTAACATTATTATCTGCTAGTATAGAGCCACATTTATAAGACAAGTATGACCGTATCAAGAAAAAAGGAAGCGCTGTTATTGTTTGTAGGAGATCTCTTTTTCCTTCTTTTATCATTATGGATAATGCTTATTTTGCGTTATCAAAAACTACCCACTTTAGAGCTTTGGTATAGCCATTTTGTGCCTTTTTCCATGCTTTTTGTTGTCTGGGTAATAGTGTTTTTTATTGCCGGTTTATATGAAAAGCATACGCTAATGCTTCGCAACAAGATTCCGAGTATGATTTTAAACACGCAGCTTATCAATAGTGGTATTGCTGTGCTTTTTTTCTATTTTATTCCATATTTTGGGATTACACCAAAAACCAATCTTTTTATATATCTTGTTGTTTCTTTTTTACTTGTTTTGTCTTGGAGAATTTATGGTGAATATTTTTTCAAAGTACAAATTAAACAAAATGCTATTTTGATTGGTAGTGGCTTGGAAATGAAAGAACTTCAGCAAGAGGTAAATAATAATCCTCGTTACGATTTGTATTTTATTTCATCAATCGATCTTGATCGAACAGAAAGCTTGGATTTCAAAGGAGAAATTTTGGACCGTATTTATTCTGAAGATGTTCAGGTGATTGCTGCAGATTTTAAAAACGACAAAGTTGGTCCGGTGTTGCCAAATCTTTACAATCTCATTTTCTCAAACATTCGTTTTATCGACATGTATCGTATTTATGAAGATATTTTTGATCGTATTCCTCTTTCTCTTATTAAATACAGTTGGTTTCTTGAAAATATTTCGACGACAAAAAACATGACATATGACTTTTTCAAACGAGCCATGGATATTGTCATTGCAATACCTTTCGGTCTTATTTCTCTTTTGTTTTACCCATTTGTGATGCTTGCAATAAAGCTTGATGATGCTGGACCGTTTTTTATTATGCAGGAACGGGTTGGAAAAAATACTAAACTCATTCGTACGTATAAATTTCGCACCATGACTCGTAACGAAGTGGATTTGCAAAACAACAACGATAATCGTGTGACACGGGTTGGTGCGTTTTTACGAAAAACACGTATTGATGAATTTCCACAAATATGGTCGGTAATAATGGGTGAAATGTCTCTTATTGGTCCACGTCCAGAACTTCCGTCCGGAGTAAAACTTTATGAAGTAGAAATTCCATACTATAATATTCGTCATCTTATAAAACCTGGTCTTTCTGGTTGGGCACAAATGTATCATGACAACCACCCACACCACGCTGTGGCTGTGGAAGCGACAAAAGAAAAACTTTCATACGATTTGTATTACATTAAAAATCGTTCAATTTTACTTGATGTTGTGATTGCATTGAAAACGATTAAAAAACTTCTCTCGAGAAGTGGGTTATAATTTAAATATGAAAAAAACAAAAGTGGTGGTCACTGGTGGAGCAGGATTTATCGGATCAAATCTTGTTGATGAGCTTGTGGCGCGAGATTTTGATGTTCATGTTGTAGACAATCTTGTTGGGGGAACTAGAGATTTTGTAAACAAAAAAGCCGTCTTACACGTGGTAGATATTCGTGACAGAGAAGCACTTGATCCGATTTTCAAAGATACCGAATACGTCTTTCATTTAGCGGCATTGCCTCGTGTGCAGTTTTCGATAGAAAATCCAGCCGAAACTCATGATGTAAATGTGACGGGTCTTATGAATGTGCTTATTTCATCAACAAAAAATGGTATAAAAAAAGTGGTATATTCCGCTTCAAGTTCTGCTTACGGTGATCAAGAAAAAATGCCACTTACAGAAGATATGGAAGCACGACCAAAAAGCCCTTATGGTTTACATAAATATGTTGGCGAACTTTATTGTCGTTTGTGGAGTGAGGTATATAATTTACCCACAGTAAGTCTCAGATATTTTAATGTTTATGGCCCAAGACAAAGTGACGAAGGTGCATATGCTCTTGTTATCGCAAAATTTTTTAAACAAAAACGAGAAGGTAAAAAAATGACAATTACTGGAGATGGTTTGCAAACACGTGATTTTACACATGTTCGAGATGTAGTAAATGCAAATATTCTTGCGATGGAAAGTGAAAAAGTTGGTCAGGGTGAAGTGATAAATATTGGTGCAGGCAAAAATTATTCTGTAAAAGCAATTGCAGAATTTATTGGTGGTGAAATTGAACACATTGCCTCTCGACTTGAACCCAAACACACGCTCGCTGATCACACTAGAGCACACACATTACTTGGTTGGAAGCCCAAAGTGGCGCTTGAAGAAGGTATTGCTGAGCTCAAAAAGATTCTCGGTTTCATTTGATTTTTTATTCAGCTAGGTTTAGTATGATTCTTTATGAAATATAGAATATTCTCGATTGTCCTGATTGTCATCATGTTGGGGGTGGGGTACTTTGTTTATGCCTCACAATTTAAGCTTGATTCGGCTATGCATAGGTTTGCTTTTAAACTCGGTCTTGATCTAAATGGTGGTACAGAGCTTGTATATAAAGCAGATGTGTCTCAGGTGGCAAATGGCGATATTAATGGTTCTATGGATGCTCTTCGAGATGTTATTGAAAGACGTGTCAATATTTTTGGAGTTTCTGAACCGATCATTCAAGTAGAAGAAACGAGCGTGGTGAGCGGGGTAAAAGAACATCGACTCATTGTGGAGCTTCCGGGTGTTACAAATATAGACAAGGCCGTTGCGCTTATCGGTCAAACACCACTTTTAGAGTTTAAACTCCTCGCTTCTGATGCTGTAGAAAAAAATAATGCAACAACCAGTGAAGCTATTGCTAAATTATTTCAACCCACAGGTATTACAGGACGCTTGCTTAGTAAGGCGCGTTTAGATTTTAATCAAACTTCTTTAGAGCCAATAGTCGCTCTTGTTTTCAATGCAGAAGGTTCAGAATTGTTTGCAAAAATTACTAAAGAAAATGTTGGAAATACACTTGCCATTTTTTTAGATGGTGAAGTAATTTCTATGCCAGTTATTCGCGAAGAAATTGCAAGCGGTGAAGCTGTGATTTCTGGAAGTTTTACACCAGATGAGGCAAAAATACTTGTACGTAATTTAAATTACGGTGCATTACCGGTGCCAGTAAGTCTTATAGGAACACAAACAATAGGGGCTTCGTTGGGACAAGACGCGCTTCAATCTGGTATAAAAGCTGGAATCTGGGGTTCACTTCTTGTGATTATTTTCCTTATTTTATGGTATCGACTTCCGGGTTTTGTTGCATCGATTACTCTTTTGATGTATGTGATTATCAGTTTGGCGCTTTTCAAACTTATTCCGGTAACACTTACTGCTGCTGGTCTCGCTGGATTTATTCTTTCTATTGGAATGGCGGTAGACGCAAACGTTTTGATATTTGAACGTACAAAAGAAGAGCTGAAACGTGGGAAAAATATTGCTGACGCTATTCACGAAGGATTTCGTCGAGCGTGGCTTTCTATTCGTGATTCAAATATTTCGAGTATGATTACAGCGCTTGTGTTATTTTGGTTGGGAACATCTGCGGTAAAAGGTTTTGCCCTTACTTTTGGTCTCGGAGTGCTTGTGAGTATGTTTACTGCAATCACAGCAACGCGTACTTTGCTTTTCGCAATTGTACCAAAAACTTCCGGCGCTTTTTCCCGTTTTCTTTTTAGCAACGGTCTTCATATAAAAAACTAATATGTTTGTAGCACGATACAGAAAAATATTTTTCGTCATTTCAACACTGCTTACTCTTGGCGCTATTGTTGCGATGATTGTTTTTGGATTTAATTTCGGAATTGATTTTAAAGGCGGTTCTTTACTTGAAGTTTCTTATGCACAAAATGCAGACGGAAGTGGAACACGACCAGCTCTTGAAAATGTACAAAAAAAGATTGACACACTCGGATTTGGTGGTTACTCAGTGCGTCCATCCGGAGATAATTCTTTTATCGCGCGTACAAAAGAGATTAATCCTGAAGAAAAAAAGAAGCTTCTTATTGCACTTTCTGCAGATGGAAAAACATTTCCAAAAGAAGAACGCTTCAACTCTATTGGCCCGGTAGTGGGAAATGAGTTAAAAAATAAAGCATTTGTAGCTATTGCTGTAGTGATTATTGCTATCGTACTTTTTGTAACGTTTGCTTTTAGAAAAGTTTCTGAGCCAGTGTCTTCATGGAAATATGGTTTTGTGACAATTCTTGCTCTTGTGCATGATGTGATTGTGCCTACCGGCGTGTTCATTCTGTTCGCACATTATCATGGTGGAGAAATAGATCTGCTTTTTGTGACAGCAATTTTGGCAATTCTTGGATATTCTGTGCACGATACTATCGTTGTGTTTGATCGTGTACGTGAAAATTTACGTTTGAATAGAGAAAACCGAAGCAAAGAAGATTTTGAAACAACTGTTGGAAAAAGTGTGAGTCAAACATTTGGACGATCTATTAACACGTCACTCACAATTTTTCTTGTACTAGTTGCCCTATATTTTATTGGAGGCGAAACCACACGTAATTTTGCTTTCGTTCTTCTTGTTGGAGTTATAGCGGGAACATATTCTTCTATTTTCATCGCTTCGCCACTTCTTATTACTCTTGAAAAGTTTGGAAAGAAGTAGAAAATTAATAAACAAAAATCTTTTTAGAAAATAAAAAAGTGGCTCTCGCTAAAGTTCGCTAACTAGCTCGAGAGCCACTTTTTTATTTTTATCTTATCTTATTATTAAAGACCCTGAACATTCGTTCAGGGTCTTTCGTTCCTCCTTACTTAATGAAATAAATCGTGTACGATGAACCCACGGCGTTTGCAAATGATGAGTATGACACGAAGTGCACCTTCACTTTAGTGTCAGAGTCCCAATTGCAATCAATCCAATTCATGCCACTACTCGTGTGCGATTTCACGATGGCCGTGTGAGGTGTCACATTGCCGTTTGGCGCAACCCACTTCATCTGGATGATCGAGCCCGGTGTAGCCCATGTCACCGGCGACGGCTGGGGAATGCCGTACACATACGGGTGCGAGTACCATTGATACTTGTTGGGTTTGGTCGCAGGAATCGTCACACTGTTTTGTGACGCTTCCTTCACCACATCTCGCACCCACTCTTTGCATTGCAAGCCGGTGTTTTCACCGACATGCGACAGCGCTTTGCTCAAAATGATGCTGTCGCGTGAGCTTTGCGAGAGTCCGTGCCACCAATCACTATCTGTGGCAAACCCAATACTTGTTACAAGCCCAATGAGCATGGTCATTGCGAACCAAACAATCCTAGACCTTTTCATAACAACCCTTTCAAAAAAGAGGAAAGAAAAAAGAACGAACCCATATGAAGTGTGCAAAAAACAACCTCAAGAAATCCTAAAAAAAGGTTAAAGTAATAAGACTATTTTGGGTTTGTTTATACCCCTTGACTCTAAAACGTATATCTATATAATGGTGAAATCCCTATAAAAGATATAGGGATGTTCTTTGAAATATTGAACGTATTTAAAAACTACGTGCAAGTCAAATAGTTTATTCAAAATAATTTCGGATTAAAACATTCGAGCAGGAGCAAACTCTCCAGGTGCATTTAGAAGTTTGATGCAAATCATACTATTTTCTATTTTGTTCCGTTCAAAAAATTGAGCGTTCGCGCGAAAATTTTATTTAAGAGTTTGATCCTAGCTCAGGATGAACGCTGGCGGCGTGGATAAGGCATGCAAGTTAAACGGCCCGCAAGGGCAGTAGCGAACGAGGTAGTAACACGTAGGTACATCCCCCTAAGTCAGGAATAACCAGTCGAAAGATTGGCTAATACTTGATAGTCTCT